>CAZGUX010000046.1:0-75746 GCA_964529305.1 uncultured Solibacteraceae bacterium
CCCCCAGGCCAAGAAGCGCCGTGCTCAAAAGCTGGCTCAAACCTTGCGTAGATTGGGATATACCGTCACGATCACTCCCCTCGATGCCGAACCGTCGGCTGAACTACCGGCACCATGATTTTCATGGGAGCGGGCAGTCCATTTCCGGCCATACTCTCACCGAAGGCCGCGTTCTGAAGGGTTGGTATCGGCTTTTCGCTCGGAGCCCGATGGCCGGCTCGCTGCTCCCGGTAAAAGCTTCCTGACTATTCGCCCTTGCCCGGCATCGTCCAGCGCTCGGCGGCCTGTTTGACGATCGACGGAAGATCCGCTTCCAGGACGAAACCATCCGCCGCGACGCTGCGAGCGGCGGCGTCTACCTGCTTCAGGTACGCCTCCCGGCTGGCATAGCGCTCCTCGAGGGACGGACGCGGGTCTCCCTGCTGTTCCCGTTCAGCGCGTGTCGCCGCGAACCGGAGCGTCGACCCCACCATGCTGTACAGTTCGTCCGGCGCTCCGATGGAGGCATCGCGGAAATTCCACCCCGTGTACGTCGCGACCGGGACTTGCACCACCGGCAGGCGAATCCCGGAGGTCTCGTTGCCGTCCCGATCGACCTGAGGCACACGCATCCCAAACACCGGTCCCAGTTTGGGAGGCTCCACCGAGACGATGCCTTTCGAGCGGAAGTCGGGGCCGTAATCGACACGGTGGGCCGTTTGAATCGGCTCGGGCCGTGGTACGCCGGGAAGCTTCGGGAAATTCAGCGCGCCTACCGGCACCAGTTGATCCGCCTCGACCTTCGGGTAGCGCGACGGTGGGGGCTCCTTGCCGGTGGCAATCCACTGGTCCATCGCGACCAGAAGCGCTCGCATCGTCCACCGGAAATCGTTGCTGTTGGCCGGCTGCTGCGTTCCGTTGCGGCGCGGCGGAAAGCTTCCCGGGCCATGCTGCGCGCCCGCGATCAGGTAGATGCGGGTCTGTGGGGCGGGCGGGACGTCCTTTTTGCCGTCCGGCGTCGTGTGAATCAGCGACGCGGAGCGCCCGTAATACTCGTACGAACTGTTGGTGTAGAAAATCTTCGGAACCACATTCGCCTTTTTGGCGCGAACCAGAATGCCGTCGCTGATGCCCGTTTCCGGATCCCGTTGTTCCGCGTCCGTGAACGGGAAGATGTCGGTCGGATAGAAGAAGTTGAAGAACGGGCGGGCATCCCGCGACGGCTGTGCGAAGCGGTGATTGAAACTGCCACGGCCTCCGCCGGCGACGTGTGCCCACACGCCGTCGAAAACCTGGCGGCCGTTTTCGTCCTGGTTGAATCCGTCGTAGAGGAACTTGCGGAGGAACCGCCCGCTCTGCGACGAGCCGATCCCGATCGCGCGTTTGATGTGGTGGTGCAGATCGCCAAGAGTCCCTTCCGCTCCTCCGTACTTGAGAAACGAAATCAGATCGCGGGTCGCGGCCAGGCCTAGCCCGGCCACGGGCGGGTCCTGCGAGCGATACACGATCTCGTAGATCCGGCCCGGCTGAAATCCGGATCGCATGTAGACGTGCGTGTCGGCCGGCACCGGTTGTCCGTTTTCTTCCTTTCCGAACTGCCACTCGGCTCGCGGAATGACGGTGCGCGGGCCGAGGCGGCGCTCGCGGACGGTGAGTTGAACCGACGGGTCGCCGGGGTTGATGATCCGATAGGGAATGTGGGTCCGGTCCGCCAGATGGATCGTCGTGACCACCTTGTCGGGCACGAAATCCGACCGGACCACGCCGGTGATCGGCCGCCCGCCGTCACGAGCCACGGGAGCATAAAAGCGCAACAGGTCGGGCTCCGGCGGAACGTCGAATTGCCAGCCCATCCAGAAGAGACTGAACCCGCGCTCGAGGAGAAACCCATCGCCGAAGTGGCCGGGAAGGCGAGGGTCGTAACCGGCCTCGCCCCGGTTGAACGTGCCGAGCAATCCTTTTCGGCCGCGGTTGGACACTTCGTAGAACACGGCGCCATTGCCTTTGGCCGGATCGCGCGGAACCAGCGCGTAGAAGTCGGCCGAATACTCCACCTTTCCGGCGGCGTTCCTGGGCGCATTGCCGATGTCGGTCACCAACCGGTTGGCAGCCTGGGTGGGATCGGCCGCGAAGTGGATCTTCCCGGTCAGGCGTACGTAAGCGCCGGTAGCGCCGAATGCCTTTCCGCCGAGCACGTCGGAACGTTCCTTGACCTCCACACGGACCACCGCGGCCTGCGCGGCCAACGCCATGAGCAGCAACGTCGGACAAAGCCAGTGCATAAGAGTCCCCCTGATTCCGGGTCATGATAACAAAACGTCCCCCCGCCGTTGGGAACGGTGGTAGCATCCTCGTTCCGGAGGTCCGCGCCCGTGAAGGTTTGGAAATCCCTCGCATTCTTCCTTTGTGCCGTAACCGCCGCGCCCCAACAGGCGCTCTACGAAGAGGAACCGGCCGCGACCCGGCGCCTGCGTGACGGCCTGTACCGGCAACTCAACGCCTTCATCGACGGGCTCGAGGACGATCCGGCGACGATACTCCACTTGCTCCGCACGAGGCTGGGCTACCCGCCGCCGTGGCTGTCGCCGTCGCCGGGAAAACCCCGCATGGAGAAGATCGGCGAAGACGCGATCGGCGTCTACTATCGCTGCTCGATCGAGGTAGCGCCGAAGCTGGACACCTACGGGCTGTACATCGTGCCGAAGGGACTGAAAGGCAAAGCGCCGCTGGTTATCTCGAAACACGGCGGCGGCGGATACCCGGAACTGGCGCTGTTCATGGGCGGAGCGAACTATCACGACATGATCCGGGGCGCGGTGCGCGAAGGCTATGTCGTGTGGGCGCCGCTTACCGTGATGTATCCCTATCGCGACCGCGACCACGGCACCGCCGTTCCGGTCGAGGTCCGCCGGGATCTGGACGAAAAGCTTCGGGCCGCCGGGTCCAGCCTTATGGGGCTGGAGGCCGCCAGGATCAGCCGCTCTCTCGACTCCCTGCTGGCTGCCCGCAAAGAGATCGACGGCAAGCGAATCGCCATGGTGGGACTCTCCTATGGCGGGTTCTACACGTTGTACACGGCCGCGCTCGACCCGCGGATCAAGGCCGCCGTCGCGTCGTGTTCGTTCCGGAACGGCATTGTTCCAACCGGGAGCGGCAAACCCGAAGGACGCCCGCACGATCTTCCCGGGCCGGAACTGGCCGCGCTCATCGCGCCGCGAGCCCTCCAGGTACAAGCCGGGATCAACGACAAAGGCCTGCCGATCGACGATGTCCGGGCCGGCGCAGCGCGGACGAAAGCGTTTTACGTCAAGGCGCGGGCCGAGTCGATGTTCGAATTCGCCGAGTTCAACGGCGGCCACGAGTGGCGCGGCGACCTCGCCTGGGCATTCCTGCGCCGTCAACTAGGGCGGCCGTAACCCCAATTCTGTTGACTGGCGGACCCTGGCTCCGAACCGCGGGTCAAAACCTGCGGGCGCCGTGAAGGCCGGCTTGACTAGAGCCCGACCCACCCCCCGGGCTTTACTCCAGCGGTTCGGAGTCATCCTGCGCCGTGTTCGAAAAAAACGCCGAGTCCTGACTGGAGTGAACGGCATTGGCGAATGGCCGGTGGGCCGCTGCAAGCGATATAGTGGCTTGCAGTGCGCCGCATTGCCGCTTTCCTGATCCCCGCGTTCCTGCTCGCGCAGGGCACCGAGTACCTGCCGGTTCGACTCCGCAGCAACTACCTGTTCAGCTACTATGTCTCCCACGCCATGCATTCCACGCCGTGGTGGCCGTCGTGGTCTCCGGATGGAAAGTGGATCGCCGTCTCGATGCAGGGCTCGATCTGGAAGGTCGATCCGGAGACCGGGTCGGCCCAGGAATTGACGCATTCCCGCAAGCTACACGGCTCCCCTGCCTGGTCTCCCGACGGGAAGTGGATCGTGTACACCGCCGACGATCACTGGAAGACCATCCACCTGGAGATCCTGAACGTCTCGACCGGCGAATCCCGCGCTCTGACCGACGGGCAGACGGTGTATCTCGACCCGGCCTGGTCGCCCGATGGCGCCAAACTGGCCTACGTGACCACGCAACCGAACGGCAACCTGAACGTCCACGTCCGTCCGATTCGCGACGGCGCGTGGGCGGGCGACGCCATCCAGGTGACGCACGACCACGACTTTGGCCGCGGCCGCCAGTACTTCAGCAACTGGGATTTTCACACCCAGCCGGCCTGGCTGCGCGATTCCAACAGCCTCCTGCTGGTGGCCAACCGCAACGTGGCGCTGGGAGCCGGCAATCTGTGGCGGGTCGCCGTCGAGCCCGACGCCATGCGGAACGCGAAGATCGTGATCGAGGAGCAGACCCTTTACCGCACGCGGCCCGACGTCTCGCGGGACGGCAAACGGATTGTCTATGCCTCCACGGGCGGCGCGACGGATCAGTACAATCATCTCTACCTGTTGCCGGTGGCCGGCGGACAGCCGTTCAAAATCACCTTCGGCGACTTCGACCACTTCCATCCCCGCTGGTCGCCGGACGGCGAACGAATCGCCTTCGTGTCCAACCGGGGTGGGCTTCCCCAATTGAGCGTCCTCGACATGAACGGAGGGCGGCGGCGCGAGATCCGCATCGGGGAGCGCCGCTGGAAACAGCCCATGGGCCGCCTGTCGGTGCGCGTCGTCGACGCCTCCACCGGACAGGTGACCGCCGCGCGCATCGCGGGCGTGGCGTCCGACGGCAAACTGTACGGGCCGGACGATGCCTTCGTGTTCAATGCCCGCATGCCCTACGGTCTCGAGCGGATCTTCCTGTCGAGTGGGACCTACTCCGTCGAGGTTCCCCCAGGGCAGTTGACCGTGGATGCTTCCAAGGGCTTCGAGTATTTGCCGGCCAAAGCCACGGTGAACATTCAGGGCGGCAAGACGTCGGAAGTGACCTTGACGCTCAAACGCCTCGCCGACATGCCCGCGCGCGGCTGGTACAACGGCACCACCCATACCCACATGAACTACGGCGGGCCGGTCCGCAACACGCCGGAATCGCTGCTCCGCATGGCTCAGGCGCAGGGGATGCACATTGTCAATTCGCTCGTCGCCAACAAGGACAACCGGATCCTCGACTGGCAATACTTCGTCGAAGGCGGCCGCGAGCACACCTCGTCCAACCTGGCTGCGCGCTCGATGATCCTGTTCGGCGAGGAGATCCGCCCGTCGTTTTGGGGCCACACCTTTGCCACCGGGATGCGCGACCACCTGATCATGCCGTTTGTCACCGGCTATGAGGGCACCGCCCTCGACAGCCTGTATCCGGCCAATACCGCCATGCTACGCGATGCCAAGGCACAGGGCGCCGTCACCGGGTATGTGCACGCGTTCGGCGGGGACAACGATCCGCTCGCCGGAGGGCTTGGCGGCGCGAAGGGCTACGGGGTCGACGTCGCGCTCGGGTCGATCGATGCGCTGGAGTGGTCCGCTGCTTCCCGCGGTTCGCTGTTCCCCTTGTTTCATGCCTGGAACAACGACTTCCGCATCACGCCGGTGGGCGGTGAGGATGCGCTCAACAACCTGCAGGACCAGCGGCCCATCGGCATCATCCGTACGTATGCCCGGATGGGTTCGGATTTCTCGTCGCGGGCCTGGTTGCAGGCGTTGCGCGAAGGACGGACCTTCTTTACCAGCGGCCCCCTGGTCGATTTCCGGGTGAACGGGAAATCGCCCGGAGACCGCCTGGATCTGCCTGCCGGGGGCGCCGTGACCGTGAGCGCCGAAATCTGGTCGGCGACCCGGCTGACCCAGGTGCGGATCTACCGCAACGGCGCGGTGGCTAAGGAAGTCGCCATCCCGGCCGGCGCGACCCAACTGAAAGTGAACGAGCGCATGGAGGTGCCGTCGAGCGCGTGGCTGGCGATGGTGATCGAGGCCGAGGATTTCCGGCCCGGCACCAGGACTTTTGGCCAGGCGGGAACCGGCGCGGTGCGTGTATATTGTGGAGGCAAGCCGATTCGCAGCCGTGAGTCGGCCGAATACTTTCTGCGCTGGATCGCCCGGCTTCGGGAACAGACCTCCAAGCCGGAGATGTGGCGCAACGACGAAGAGCGGGCCAAGGTCTTCGCCCTGTACGACGAGGCGG
Organism: uncultured Solibacteraceae bacterium; assembly: GCA_964529305.1. Classification (GTDB taxonomy): domain Bacteria; phylum Acidobacteriota; class Terriglobia; order Bryobacterales; family Bryobacteraceae; genus CAZGUX01. Next base: position 6,094 of record CAZGUX010000046.1, read on the forward strand.
CGCGCGTCTACGAACAGCGTGCGCGGGAGGCGCAACCATGACACGAAGAAGGTTTGCAGGCGCGCTGGGCGCTGGAGTGGTGTCGGCATCGGCGGCTTCGAAGGCCCCGGAGTTTCCGCCCTACCCGCTCTATACCGCGAAAGGCTCTCACCGGGAACTCGGCCGCCAGCACGGAGAGCAGGCATCGCGGCAGATCCACAAACACCTGGAGGTGATTGCCTCGTCCTTCAAGGGCGATCGCGCCGAAGTGCGGCGGCGGGCGGCCCGGTTCCAGCCCCTGTTCGACGGCTATTGCCCGCATCTCGTCGAAGAGATCCGGGGCTTGGCCGAAGGCGCGCGCATCTCGTTCGAGGACGCCTTGGCCGTCAACATTCGCGGAGAACTGGGCCGCGCGCAGGCCGAGGGATGCACCGCTTACGCGATCGGACCGAAGGCCACGGGAGGCCGCGGCGTGATTGCGGGCCAGAACGCCGATGTCGCGGCCAGCACCATGGACTACGCGTACGTGCTGCACCTTCAGCCGGTGAATAAACCCCAGGCTCTGTTCTGGTCGTTCGGTGGCATGATCGGCTATCACGGCATGAACAGCGCCGGTGTGGGCGAGTTCGCGAACGCGTTGGGCGGAGGACCCGCGGGGAAGTTTGCCATGCCGCACTATCCGGTGAAGCGCCTGATGCTCGAGTGCCGGTCGCTCGACGAAGTCCTGAAGGTGCTCGAGCGCGTGCCGCTCGCCTCCAACGGCAACTACGTGCTGTGCGACGGAAGCGGGAAGGTGCTGGATGTCGAGGCGACCAGCGACGGCCCCAACGTCATTCGGGATGAGGGCGCGGGCTACCTCGCGCACTCGAACCACTTCCTGTGCCCGCGCTATGCAACCAAGGAGAATTACAAACAAGGATGGGGCGATTCATTCAACCGCCTCGACCGGATGAACGCGATGATCCGGGAACGATACGGAAAGGTGACCGTGGAGGACGTGAAGAAGTTCTTGCGCGACCATTCGGGAGATCCGGCGGCCATTTGCCGGCATGGGGCCAAGGACAGCGTGACGGCGGCTTCGTTGATCGCGGAAACGGCCAACCGCTGTCTGCACGTGGCAACGGGCAATCCCTGCGCGAACCGCCACGTGACGCACACGATGGCATGATGCGATCGCCGCGATCGAAAAGGAGTCCCCATGGGCATGCGGCCTGGTGATGAAAGTTGGGCGAGAGCGTGGCGCCGCCCTCAGTGGCGCCGGGCGACGATTTTTGTCGCCCGGCGCAGCCGGGTCCCTCCCATCGGCGCCCGCCGGACGACAAAAGACGTCGCCCGGCGGCACTTTCAGCGGAGCGGTGACTCGGGATATGGCCGAGGGTAGGGCAATGGGAGGCGCACAAAACGAACCGCAGCGCCACCGCTCCCTGCCGTCCGCGGCTCTCAAGGTCACGGCTCAGAAGAAGAGGAAAAGTACCAAAATGCCAGTTCGACGTCGAGAATTCCTGGCGGCCGCCGCGGCGGTCAATCTGCCGTCCGATCCCACCGCCTCCCGCGCCGACTTCCCCTGGGCGGCGCGCGAGACCTACCTCAACACCGCGACCGAGCACCCCCTCAGCCGCCAGACCACGGCTCTGGTCAAGGAGTACCTCGACGCGCTGACGTTGGGGCCGGACTCGGCCCGCGAACGCTTCGAAAACGGCCAGTACATGCGCGAAGTCAAGCGCCTCTTTGCGCAGTTGATCAATGCCAAACCCTCCGAGATCGGGTTATGTCAGAGCACGCAGGTGGGCGAGAACATTGTGGTCGAAGGCCTGGACATCCAGGCCTCCGGCGGCAACATCGTCACCAACGACCTGCACTACGGCGGCAGCCTTCTCAACTACCGCAAGCGGCAGAAACTCGGCATGGACGTGCGGATCGTCAAGCATCGCGACTACGTCATGGATATGCGCGATCTGGAGAAGGCGGTCGACAAGAAGACCAGGCTGATTGCCATTGCGCTGGTCTCGAACGTCAACGGCTGGGTGCACGACACCCGGGCTATCGCGGACCTGGCGCACGCGCATGGCGCCTATCTCTATACCGACGTCATTCAGGCGGCGGGCGCGGTCCCCATCGACGTCAGGAAGATGGGGATCGACTTCCTGGCCTGCTCGGCCTACAAGTGGCTGATGGGCGGCCGCTTCGGATACCTGTACGTCCGCGAGGATCTGCAGGGCTCCGTTCTCAAGCCGAAGTGGTTCGGCGGCCGCAGCACGGAGGGCGAGGCGTCCCGCTACGAGATCGCCACGTGGAGCCACCTCGGCTGCGTGACCCAATATGCGGCTTTGCAGTACATCCTCAAGCTGGGTGTCCCCAATATCCTGGCCCACGCGCAGCCCTTGGTGGACAAACTCAACCGTGAGTTGCCGGCGCTCGGCTACCCGTCCATTACGCCGAAGGGCAACCCGAGCCCGATCATTTCGTTCAAGGTAAAGGACCCCGACGCGACGCGCCAGAAACTGAAGAAAGCCGGCGTGATCGTGACGTTGGGTGGAGGCAAGGGCCCCGGCCAGATGCGCGTGTCGCCGTCCGTGTTTAATAACATTGAAGACATCAACCGCCTAATCGCGGCACTAGCGTAGCCTCCATACAACTCGGCCGGTGGTTTGGCTCTCGTGCTCTGTCTTGAGGGGTAACGTGGGTTCTAAAAAGGCGACGCTGAAGCTAGCACGGCAGAGAGCATCGACGGCATCCCATGAGACACGGCCGCGTGCTTTTGTTCGGCGCTCCGCGCCTTCCTTCAAAGGATCAGTTGCACAGTCATTGCTTCCTTCACCTTCCGTTCTAGCTGTGCTATGTTCAGATCCACTATGAGGACGATATTGTCTGCGTCGCTGGCCCTGCTATTGGGAATAAGTCTGACCGGCCTGAACTTAGCTCAGAATACCATTGGCCTAAGCGAGGATGAGATAGCCACCTGGCGCGCACTTCAGGCAATCAGCCCAACCGAGCGTCCGAACGCTGAACTGACAAACCTTTCTGATCTCGCCAAGAAGAAAAAGCAGGATCCGAAGGCCTTTGATGAATTCATGAAGCAGCTATCGACCGTCCCCGCGTTTGTCGTGCAAATGGCCCTAGCGCGATTTGGATACGGTGTGTTGCTCTCAGGCGAACTCGACGAGCGGACGAAATTGGCGATTATTGAATACCAGAAGCGCCGAGGGCTAAAACATTCGGGCCAAGTCGACGCGGCAACGGTCGAACGTGCCGTGAAGGACATGCGTGCCGCAGACTACAATCCCATTGATCTGCCAACAGGCGCTTTCAGTTTTGAGGCCTGGTCGCAGGGATACATAGCTGCTGCAGGGACTTGGGTAATGACAAATGAGACACCGGCACATCCTCTTCAGTCGACCGAAATTCGGTGCGTTCAAGACAAGGGCCTATGCATCGAGACCACCGCAATCATCATGGAGAAGGCAGATGACACGACCACGCCGTGGCTATTCCTGGATACTGACCTTTATGACATCGAGCGATGGGATCAATATGAAATCGTCACCAAGCCGAAAGACTTTGGATGCACGCGGTATGTACGACGATTCCATCGCACCGCAAAGGAGGTTACCGGCCTCAGAACCACTATCAAGAACGAGGGTAAATGTTCAGGATTTACCGGCAACGAGATCCACATGCGCCTTGTCAAGGGGAGTGAAATCATGAAGCCTATTTGGGAGCAGCAGCAGAAAGATCGGCGCGGCCTTTACCTGCTTGGCGAAAGAGTTCTTCGCTGGCTGAAGTGAATCCGAAAAACCTTGAAAATAATTCTTGACTTATGCGGGCTCCAATGACACACTCGAAGAGTAAGTTATTGTTACCTACAAAGCTAGACTCCTCTATACCAATGGTAACTTCCTCTCCTCTAGTAGTTCGTTGCTAAAAAGCTTCTGTTTGGACTCGATCTAAGCGCTATAAGGCTATTGATTCTTTGGTTGGTGACCCTTGTTTCGAGGGGCCCAGAATCTTTGTTTTCAAATAATCCCTCACCTCTAGAGATCTGTAAGTTCATCTTTCTATAACCCCCGTTTAAGATCAATCGATGGAAAGGAGGGTCTGCAATGAGAACGACCAGACTTAAGATCAAGGCTTTGGTGCGGTTAGCGGTGCTCGTATTCAAGATGGACCTACGATTTACACGTAAATAACTGCCTTCCAAAATATTTCTTCGAACTGGAATTTTAGGTTTAGGGTACAGCTAATATGGGGGCTCGGCGGGTTAACCTAAGCCTGCCGAGTCTCTTATCTACGAAGTAATAAACTCAAGGACAACGCCAGATCCGACGCTCATAACGCGATCGTCACAATAAATCGGCCCGCTTGTGCTTTTCCAGCATCTTGACCAACTCGCCGACTCGTTGCGCCTGGTCGCGCGGAACCACCAGCAACGCGTCGGGGGTGTCGACCACGATCAGGTTCTCGACTCCCACCAGCGCCACTAACTTGTTCTCCACATCGACGTAGTTTCCCCGCGCGTCCAGCGTGATCATCGTCCCCCGGCCGGCGTTCGCGTCGGGGTCTTTGTCGAGCAGGTCGTACACCGCGCTCCAACTGCCGGCGTCGCTCCACCCGAAGTCCTCACAGGCCAGGGCAACGACGTTATCGGCTTTCTCGAGCACGGCATAGTCCACCGAAATGCTCTCGCACAGCGGGAAGACTTCGGCGAACGCCGCCGGAAAGCGCTTGCTCGCGACCGGAGGAAGGGAAGAGAGCAGGGTGGCGGTCTTCGGCAGGTGCTGGCGCAGAGCATCGAGAAAGACCTGCGCCTTCCAGAAGAACATGCCGGAGTTCCAGTAGAAGCGGCCCGCCTTCACGTACTTCTTCGCCGTGGCCAGATCCGGCTTCTCGCGGAAGCTCGCCACCGGATAGGGATCGAGCGAGCCTGGCGTCGCGCCCTTGGGAAGTTCGACATAGCCGAATCCCGTCTCGGGATGTCGCGGGGGGATGCCCAACGTCACGATCTTACCGGCCGCGGCGGCCTTGAACGCCGCCCGGACCACCCGCAGGAACCGCGCCGGATTCAACACGACGTGGTCCGAGGGAAACACGCCCATCACGGCATCCGGATCGATCGAAGCCAGAAGGTGGGCGGCCACGCCGATGGCCGGCGCCGTGTTGCGCGGCACGGGCTCCGCCAGAATCTGCCGAGTGGGAATGCCCGGCAACTGGCTGACGACTTCCCGCCGCAAATCGCCGCTGGTCAGGACCCACATCCGCTCCGCCTCAATCGCGGGGGCCAGCCGCGAGACAGTCGACTGGATCATGGTAGATCCGCCGAAGATTTGCAGAACCTGTTTGGCGTGCCGGGAGCGGCTGCGCGGCCAGAAACGCGTTCCTCTCCCCCCGGCCAGAATCAGGCCGTAATGGTTCGCCTTGGCCATGACGGTTACTGGATCGGATACCCGCGGATCAGCATGAACGTCCGCTTCCATCGTGTTTTGACGAAGAAGTTCGTGGCCAGGTCCATCAGGTGGTCCAGGCCGATCATGGGGCTCGCCAGGCGTTCGGTGGGCGCGTCGTACGACCAGTAAATGATCAGCGGCTTGCCGATGATGTTTTCTCGCGGCACAAAGCCCCAGTAGCGGCTGTCGAGCGACGAATCGCGGTTGTCGCCCATCGCGAAATAGCTGGACGGAGGAACGATCAGCACGCCGTCTTTGACGTTGTGCTCGATCATCTCCTGACCGCGCGGATAAAGCGGCGAATTCGGCTGGCTGGGGAAGTTGTCGCGATAGGAATCAACGTAGTCGGTCTTGTGGTACTTGTAGGGCTCAACCAGAGCTTTGCCGTTCAGATAGAGTTGCTTGTTCTCCATCCGGATGCGGTCGCCGGGAACGCCGATGACGCGCTTGACGAAGGTCTGGCGGATGTCCACCGGGTAGCGGAAAACGATGATGTCGCCGCGCTTGACGTCGCTGTAGGGCAGGATGTACTTGCTGACCGGCCCGCCCGGCGCGTAGGCCAGCTTATCCACCAGAAGGTGATCGCCGATGAGGAGGCTGTCCTCCATGGAACCGGTCGGGATCACGAACGCCTGCACCAGCGTAGTGGTGCCGAACAGCAACAGCAGGATGGTGACGGTCCATTCGGCGATGACGCCGCGGGGAATGTCACCCTTGGGGGGCTTATCGCCCGTCGAGACCGCCTCGGCGACACTTGCTTTGTCTGAACTCACAATTCTCCATTGTACCTGTCCTACCGGCGGTGTAGGGTCGGGTATCATAGAATTTCGATTGAGCACCACGCTTCACAGCCTTTTTGACCCCATTCGCAAACCGTTGACGCCGAGGCAATCGGTGATCCTGGTTTTCTTCTGCACCTTGATCGGGGCGGCGGCGCAGATTCTCATGAAGATAGGGGCGGGCCGGCTACCGCCTCTCGGGCCGGGCCAGTGGCACAACCTGCCGTTGATCCTGACCAACTATCACTTGATCGGCGGCATTTCGCTGTACGGCGTCTTCACGTTCCTGCTGGTCCTGGCCCTTCGCGACGGGGAACTCTCCCTGCTGTATCCGGTGATCGGGTTGAACTATGTGTGGGTGACGATTCTGTCGCTCATCATCTTCCAGGAGACCATGAATCCGTTCAAAGCATTGGGAGTGGCAGCCATCGTGTGTGGCGTGGTGGTTCTGGGGCGCGGAGCCAAGTAATGACGACGCCCGTATCGTCAATGATCCTGGTGTCGATCGCCTCGTTTATCGGTTCGTTCGGCGCGGTGTTCCTCAAGTCGGGTTCCCAGAAACTGAAGCGCGGCCTGCGGCATGTCATCAACATCAGGGTCGCGTTGGGCGTGTCGATGTACCTGTTCTCAACAGTGTTCTTCATCATGGGAATCCGCCACGGCGAACTGACGGTGTTGTACCCCCTAGTCTCGCTCAGTTACGTCTGGACGCTTATCTGGTCGCGGTTATTTTTCCGGGAGCCCATCACGGGATTCAAGTTTCTGGGCGTCGGCTTCATTCTCGCGGGCGTCATCTTCATCGGGATGGGCAACCGCTAACCGGCGGTCAGACACTCCGCGCGATGGTGTCCAGGTCCGTGATCTCCGCGGCGCCTTTCGCCTGATCCACCAGATCGCAAATCATGTCGAAGGTCTTGAACTGCGGGTCGACCACGCCGATGCAGGAGGGATGCGCCAGCAGGTCGTACACCGCTCCATTCCGGATGGTCCACTCCACTCCGTAGCGCACGGCCTTCATGAACTTGTCGAGGGGCCAACGCGCGGTGCGAAACGCGTTGATGTCGCTCACCGGGCTCATCGGGATTTCGATCAGCCCGGTCTCGGGATAGCGGTACGGTTGCGCCGCCTGTAAGGCAGCGGGCATGTACTCTTCTTCCGGCCGGTCGATGCCGTGCCGGGGGTACTTACCGCTGATCCATCCATAGCCTTGATCCATCAGCATGCGCTGCACGTCGTAACGCCCGCCAATCCCGTCGGCGAATCCTCCCGGCGTCCGGAACCCCACCGGATGAACGCCCAACCGCTGTTGCATTGCTTCCGTACACATCCGGATGTTGTCCCCGATAACCTCCGCGACCGGCCGGTCCCGCATCAGCCAGGGAGCGCGCTTGAAGCGGTACTGCACATCCTCCGGTTTGGTGGCCAGCACGTAGACGTGGTCGTACGTGTGATTTCCCACCTTGTGCCCGGCCGCTACGATCTCTTTCAGCCAGTCGACGTTCTCCTGCTCGAAGACCCGGCCAACCACGAAGAAGTGGATCACGCCGCCGCGAGCCTTCACCCTTCGGGCAGCCTCGACGGAATAGCGCTTGGCCGCCTCATCCAGGTTTCCCTTCTCGTAGTCCCAATGTGTGGTCTCCCAGGTCGGGAAATTGCGGCTCATCTCCAGGTCGAGCGTGATCGCGATACGGGCTTTCCGCGGTTGCGCCTGAGCGCTGGTTCCCAAAGCCGGCAGCGCTGCCGCGGTCTGGACAAACGTTCTGCGTGTCATGGCCGCGAGCATTTTATCGCAAAGCGTACCAGCCTCGCCGGAACTCGTATTTTGTAAGGGTTGGCGCGCTGCGAGTGATTCTTGGGGGAATCCGCATCCAAAACACCGCCACCTTCGTAAATGAGTCTGTATGCGAGGTCGCAGCGTGTTCATTTCGGGAGCGACGGGTTATCTCGGCTCGGCCCTGATCCCGGCTTTGCAGGAGCGGGGCGTCCGGGTCAAGGCTCTGGCGCGTCCCGCGTCGTTCGGAAAAGTGCCCCACGGGTGTCCGGCCACCGCCGGGAATCCGCTGGACGCCACTACCTTCCAGCATGCCTTGGCCGGCATGGACACTCTGGTTCACCTGACAGGCGTTTCCCATCCCGCGCCTTGGAAAGCCGCCGAGTTCCGCGACGTCGACCTGAAGTCGCTCGAGCAGTCGCTGGCCGCGATGCGGTGGGCCGGCATCCGCCACCTCGTGTATGTCTCGGTGGCCCACCCCGCTCCGGTGATGAAGGCGTATGTGGAAGTGCGGAAAGAGTGTGAGGAACGCATCGCCGCCGCTCGCATTCCCGCGTCGATCCTGCGGCCCTGGTACATTCTGGGACCCGGCCACCGCTGGCCGGAAGCGTTGCGGCCGATGTATGCCCTGGCGGAGAAGATCCCCTCACTCCGTGAAGGCGCGCGCCGGCTTGGCCTAGTCCGTCTCGACCAGATGGTTCAAGCCCTGGCTTGGTGCGTCGAGAATCCTCCGCCAGGGGTCCGGATTCTGGACGTACCCGCGATTCGGGCCCAGGCGGTCGATCCGGGCCGGGACCCGAGGAAGAACTGCCTGGGGGCTGTCACGGTCCCTCTCCACGCCGGAGTCTGCGTGACCGGACTGGAGTCCCGGCGGCGCCCAGTGTAATAAGAAGCTTTAAGTAGAAATGGCTCAGTAATAAGCCGGGTAAATAACTACCGGGCGTCTTCGAACACCACAAACGCCATTCCGTACTGCCGGGTGTGGGTCATCGACAGCGAGATCGCGGCCACGCCTTGACGGCCGGCGATCTCGGCGGCGACCCCGTGCAGTTGCAGAGTCGGCTTGCCTGATGGCAGATTGGACACTTCAAAATCGTGCCAGCGGACGCCGCGCTTCCACCCTGTGCCCAGCGCCTTCATGCCGGCTTCTTTGGCCGCGAACCGGGCCGCGTAGCGCTCATATTTGTTGGCTTTGCGCTCCACATAGGCGATCTCCGCCGGCGTGTAGATCCGGTCAATGAATCGCTTGCCGTGTCTCTCGATCGCCTCGCGAATGCGATCGACCTCTGCCAGGTCGATGCCGTTTCCCAGAATCATGCGAGGCCCTGTCCCGAAGTCGTGATCGTCAGACGCCCGTGCTTGACGCCTTTGGTGGAGATCAAGGCATCGGCGATCTTCTTCACGTTCGAGGCCTTGCCCCGGACCACGAGGACTTCCAGGCAGTTGTCATGATCGAGGTGGACGTGAAGGGTAGAGAGGATCGACTCGTGGTGATCGTGCTGGAGGTCGGTCAGGCGCTCGCTCAACAGGCGGACATGGTGATCGTAGACCAGCGTAACCGTGCCGACCACGCGGGCGTCGGGCTGTTCCCATCGCTGTTCCACGAGTTCTTCGCGAATCAGGTCGCGAAAGGCTTCCGAACGATTCGTGTAGCCGCGGCTCTGAATCAAGCTGTCGAACTTCTTCAGGAGGCCGCTGTCGATGGCCACGCCGATGCGTGCAAGGTCGCTCATCTTGACTAAGGATTCTAGCAGTCCGTGGACATTCGAGAGCGCTCGCGCCACGAAGTTGGCTAGCTGCCTTCGGCGAGGAGCGCGCCCCAATGAAAGCCCGCGCCGAAAGCGGCGAAGACGGCCACGCTTCCCGGCGAGAAGCCGTGCTGGCACGACCACTCGGCCGCGGCGATCAACAGCGAAGCCGAAGACGTATTGCCGTAACGCTGGATATTGGAAAAGAAACGCTCCGAAGGAACGCCCAACGCCTCGGCAATGCGAACGATCAGGTTCTGGTTGGCCTGATGCATCAGAAACCAGTCGACATCGCCCGAGACATGGCCGGCCCGCCGTACGGTCTCGTCGATCACGCGGGGGATTTTGCGGGAAGCCTGAAGAATGACGCTGCGGCCATTCATCTCGATGACGCCGCCGAACTCCAGCCGAAGGTCTTCGGCGAACGATCCGTCGGAGTGGATGGCGCTGCCGACGATGCGGCCGACTCCCGAATCAGGATCGATCAGGACCGCGCCCGCTCCATCGCCAAAAAGGACCGCCGTCCCGCGATTGGCCGCATCCAATTGCACCGCTGACGACATTCGCTCCGAGGCGATGACCAGGACCGGGCCAAAGGTCGAAGACAACCGGTCGGCGAGAACCATTCCATAGAGCGACCCCGCGCTGGCGATCGGCAGGTCGATGGCCGGCGTATTGCCCAAGCCCAGTTTCGCGGCCACCGAGGCGGCCGGGCCGGGAAACCTGCGTTCGGCGGAGCCGCTGGAGACAATGACCAGACCCACAGAGGGCGATCCGCAACGCTCCAGGCAGTCCCGGCCGGCGTTGACCGCCATTTCAACTACGGTCTCCCCGTCACAGGCAAACCGGCGCTCGGAGATTCCGGAGACGTTGAGAATCCACTCTTCCGAGGTGCCGGTCGACTGGCTGATCTCGGCGTTCGAGACGACGCGCGCCGGCAGGTACCGTCCAAATCCTTTGACAAATGCCACTGCTTTTACCGGCGGCTTTCCAGATAGTTCTCGATTCGCGAGATCGAGTCGAATTTTCGCGGGTTGAGGTCAGAATCGGGGATGGAGATTCCGAAGGCCGCTTCGAGGCCACTCACGAGGTCCGGAAGCGCGAACGAATCGATGATTCCAGAGTCGAACAAGGATTCGTCAGGGTCGGGACCAATCGGTTTCTTCGCCACCTTGCGAAGAATTTCAATGATCTGAGTTCGGGGTTCCATTCGTGCCAGGGACAGGGAGGTTGGCAGGCACGGACTGCCCGATCAACTCCTCGCGGACCTTCAAGTACTTCTCATAATTGTACATGAGGTCATGGAACAGGACTTGCCCGATGCGGCGGTAGCCGTCGTGCGTAAAGTGGACATGGTCGCGTTGGGCCAGGCCGGCAAGGACCCATTGGCGCATGGCGCCGGGACCGCCCATTTTTTCCCTCAGATCCCAGAAAGCGCAACCGCTCTCCACGGCCGCTTCGCGCTGAGCCGCGATGATGCGATCGACACGCTCGTAGGGGAGCCAGCGCCCGCGCGAACGGAAGAAGCGATCGGGCGGTCCCAGAACCAGGATGGAAGCGGCCGGCGCGGCCTCGCGCAGTTTGGCCACGAGGGTCGAGAACATCGTGCGGTAGCTGTCCTGGGTCCAGTCGGAGTTGCCGGCCTCGTTTGTGCCGTAAGCCAGGACGATCAGGGCCGGAGTCCTGCGCGCCAGGTTGTCGGCGAGAATTCGCGCATCCCAGCGAAAGATGATGGAGGCTTGCGCGCCGTTGATGCCGAGGGTCTCGTACGTGACGCCATTCTCCTTCTCGGTCACCCAGCCGAACAGCCGAACGGGGGAGCGATCGAGCGTGCGCAACTCGAAGTGATGATGCCCTGGCGTCACGTCGGCGGAAAAATAGCCCGGGCCGAGTTCTCCGCCGGTGGAAATTGTGGCGACAGTGGTTCCGTTGTCGGCCAGTTCGAGAGAGCCTCCGCCCGGCTGTTGGAGGTAGAAGACTTCCAGCAAACGGCAGTCGGCGTCGAGAGTGACGTACTCATTCGGGCGCGAAGCGCTGATGCTGACGCCGCCCAAGCCCCATAGGCCGTCGCCATCCCGGGACAGGAGTCCCTGCGATTTCCAATTGCGGGACGCGCCGCTTTGCAGATCCCACCGGCGATACCCGGCGAAAGGCCGGCCGGCAAGCGAGAAGCCGCCCCCGCCATCCCCAAACTGGGATTGAAGCAGCCCGCGCAGAGAGTGAGTCCAATCGTCGGCGGCGGTGTGTGAATCGCCGTAGTGGAGAATCCGCAAAGGATGCGAGACCGGATCGCGGCTAGACCGGTACAGTTGCTCAAAGAACGGAACGAGGGCGCGCGGGTTCTCGATGCTGATGCTGTCGCTGGTGCGGTCGAGCGTGGCGCTGACAAGTTGGGTGGCCGCGCTACGGACCGCTGCGCTGACGGGCACGATGGCCGGATACCGCGACCGAACCCGGCGCGCCGGCCTGGGCGCACTGGTTCGCCGGACCGTCTTCTTCACCACGGCCTTCTTCGGGGAAACGGCCTTGGCGGAAGAAGCCCGGCGTGACTTCTTGGCGCGAACAATCGCCTGGGCGCTGCTCTGAACGAGCAGTAACAAAACAGCGGCGGTCAAAGGAACCGTCAGGCGGTGTCGCGTCATCGCCATCTATCGACGGACCTGCCTTTCCGCCGGGCGCTCGGGGAGCGCCTGGGCGAAACGCTGCTGCATGTGCTGGATCTTATACCGGTTGAAGCCGTCGAGAAGAGCCTGATACAGCAAGGTGCCGACGATCCGCGCGCCTGCGGGCATGGGATGAATGAAATCGCCGCCGACCAGCCGGGGTTCGGCCTGATACCAGCGGCCCATGGTGCCGGGTCCTCCCATGGCGAGGTAGGTATTGAAAAAACCGCAACCGTTTTCGAGGGCGACCTGCTGCTGGATGGCCACGAGCTTCGGGATCCCGGGCATCGTGCCGATGTCGCCTCCGGTCTCGCGCCGGCCGCGATCCATTGGGCTCATGACGAGAATGGAGGCCTGCGGCGTAGCAGCGCGCACTCTGCGGATGATCTCCTTCAATTCCCTAGTGTAGTATTGATCAATATACTGCATGTAGCCGCTCTCGTTGGTTCCGTAGTTGATGATCACGAGATCGGGATTCGCGTGCCGGAGTTGTTCGGTCCAGTGTTTTCCGTCGAAAACCCGGGACAGGACATTAACCGAGGCTCCATTGAGGCCAATGCTGTCGTAGACCACACCCGGGCCCGGCTTGAAGAAGACCGCGCCGAACAGGCGGACCGGGCCGTTGGGGCGAAGTTCAAAGGTGCGGGCGAGAGAGGGCACTGGCAGCCGTTCGAAGCCGGAGCCCGGCGAGGCGGAATCGGTCTGAATGTTGCCGATGATTCTGCCGTCCGCCAGCACGCTGACTGTCCCTCCTCCGGGTTGGCCGAAATAGGAGACTTCGACCGAAGTGTGGCCCGGATGTTGAAAGGTCCACCGGGCGACGGAACCCGCGCCGCCGCGAAAGCTGACGCCCCCAAGGCCATAGTAGCCATCGCGGGTCCTTGACATAGTAGACGATTCCACGGCGAATCCGGACGACCGGATGGCGACGCCAAAATGGTCATACCACGCCCACGGCTTCTCGATCAGGAGGAATCCATGGCCGGCGTCCCCGAATTGTTTTTGGAGCAGACGCCGGCTGTCCCCGGTAATCAGATCGGCCGTGGTGGGGGAATCCCCGTAGTGGACAATCCGGCAAACCGTTCCAGGCTCGCGGGTTTCGGCCCGCCACAGGGCCTCGAAGAAGTGGTCGAGGGCGCCCTCGCTTTGGCTGAGGCGGAAGATTTTGAAGCTGGCGGCATCGCGTTCCGGGTGCAGGCGCAGTTCTTCGTCCTGGACCGTGGCCGATGGCTGGTTGCGGGGGACGAAGTCCAGGACGCCGGCAATGCCCTGCCAGTCCATCACTTTATAGTCCTTGAAGTATTCCAAATGGTCCGGGATCGCGAACAAGACGAGCAGCGTCAGAAGAACGAGCGTCGGCTTGAGCGGCAGGTGCATGGGTCCGCTTTTCAGAACCTGGTATAGATGAACGGGGCAGCCCCGGTAGCCGCCACGTACTGCAGCGCGATGGCCAGCAACATCAGGGTAGCAGCCTGCGCGTAAAACGGGAGGGCGGCGTAGCGCTGCTGCGACCAGAGATTCCAGGCGGACGGCGCATAGTGGCCGGCGACGGCGATCGCGAGAATCACGCCGAGGGCCGGCGAGATGTTGGCGAAGGCGACGGTTCCCGATCCGATGCGCTGGAGGATCGCCACGGCCGCGGCCGGGTCGGGCGAGCGGAAGAAGATCCAGGCGAAGCAGACGAAGTGAATCGTGAGGACGGCGGCGCCGGCGCGGCGCCACCACGCCGGCGCAACCGAGGCTCCGCGCCAGGTTTGCCAGGCGCGCTGCAGGGCGAGGGCGATTCCGTGCATCAGGCCCCACAGGACGAAGTTCCAACTCGCGCCATGCCAGAGGCCGCCCAGCGTCATGGTGACGACCAGGTTCAAGTACGTCCAGATTTTCCAGCGGGAGCGCAGGCCCGGCAGGGAAAAATAGAGATAGTCACGGAGCCAGTTGGAAAGCGAAATGTGCCACCGCCTCCAGAAATCGGCGATATTGACGGCCGAGTAGGGCTGATTGAAGTTCGGCGGGAGCTTGATTCCCAGAAGCAAGGCCGAGCCTATAGCGATATCGGTGTACCCGGAGAAATCGTAGTAAAGCTGGAGGGCATAGCCGTAGACGCCGATCAGAACCTCGCTGCCCGCGTAGAGCTTTGGAAGGTCGAAGACGCGGTTGACCAGGTTGTCGGCCAGGTAATCGGCGATGAGCAGCTTCTTCATCAGGCCCACAGCGATCAGGAACAGGGCCTTCCCGCTGTCGGCGGATTCCAGGGTGCGGCTCGTCTTCTCCACCTGCGGCAGCAAAGTCGCGACGCGGGTAATCGGGCCGGCGAGTGTCGTGGGAAAGAAGGACACGCTGGCCAGGTAGGCGAGGAGGCTGGAGGCGGGTTTCGCGTCGCGCCGGTATACGTCGAGCGTGTAGGTGAGGGACTGGAAGCAGTAAAACGAAATGCCGAGGGGGAAAGTCCAATGCCACGCGGGGGCGGCCTGACCGGTCGCGCGCGTGTAGTTCTCCATCAGAAACGGCATGTACTTGAACGACGCGAGAATGCCCAGGTTGACGAGGATACTGAGGGACACCAGGGATCGGCGAAGCCAGGCCCGGCGGGCGCGGCCGAGTGCCAGGCCGACCAGGTAGTCGCACGTCGAGGCGGCGGGGATCAAGCCGAGATAGAACAAGTCCCACTTGGCATAAAAGAAGTAATTGGCGAACAGGAGCACGGCTAGCCCTAACGCGCGCACCCTTGACAGAGGCCAGTACAGGAAGAACACGGCCGCCAGAAAAATGAAATAGGCGCTCGAGGAGAGGACCATTCCGGGCAGGACTCCCATTATACTGGGATCGTCGCTACTCCCTTGTTTCCGAATACCTTTCGCAGTCTGAACCGCATCAAGCGCCGGATCGGGATCTTCGGCGCCTCGATCGCGGGCACGTTAGCCTTCGGCACGGCTGGATTCGTCCTGCTCGAACACTATAGCCCGTTCGATGCGTTCTACATGGCTCTGATCACGGTGACGACCATCGGCTATGCCGAGATCCACCCTCTCAGCCACGCGGGCCGGATCTTCAATGCCATTTTGATTATGGTGGGAGTGACGATCGTGTTCCTGGCGATCGGGGCCATGGCGCAAACCGTCATCGAACTGGAGTTGGGCGAGTTCTTCGGACAGCGGCGCACCAAACGTATGATCGACAAACTGAAGGACCATTTCATCGTTTGCGGGTACGGCCGCGTCGGTCGCGGCGCGGCGCTGGAACTGCAGCGTACGGGCGTGCCGTTCGTGGTGGTGGACAAGGACGACGAGCGGGTAGAGCGGGCGATGCATGCGGGCATGCTGGCGGTCGTGGCGGACTCGACGCGAGACCAGACGCTGCGCGACGTGCACGTCGACCGGGCGCGCGGCCTGGTCACCGCGCTTTCGACGGACGCGGATAACCTGTTTGTCGTACTGTCGGCGCGGAACCTGAATCCGAACCTGTTTCTGGCGGCTCGCGTGTCGGAAGAAGAGGCCGAGCAGAAGCTCAGGCTGGCGGGAGCGAACCTGGTGTTTGCGCCGTACACGTCGGCGGGGCACCGGCTGGCGCAGGGGATGGTGCGCCCGCACGTCCAGCAGTTCCTGGACTTCGCCAGCCTGGGACTGAACGTGGCGATCGAACAGGTACAGGTCTCCGATTCGAGTGAGTTCGTCTCGAGAACGATTCAGCAGATGCAGTTGAGGCGGGACTTCGGGGTGATCGTGCTGGCGATTCGAAAGGCCAGCGGGGAGATGCAGTTCAATCCGCCGGCCGAGGCGGTGATCGGGGCCAGCGACCACTTGATCGTGATGGGCGAACCGCCGAGTCTGCGGCGTCTGGAGGGAATCCTCACGTAAGATGGGAAGCGTGAGCGATCTTGATTCATTACGAGTGGACCGGACCCGATTCGAGGTTTGCTCTCTTTCGGAGTTGACCGACGATCGCGAGTACTGGCGATCCAAAACGCCGGCCGAACGGCTAGAGGCTCTGGAGATCATGCGGCAGATTGCCTATGGGTACGATCCGGCTACCGCGAGGATCGAGAAGGTCCTCGAGGTCGTCAAGCTACCAGACCCTTCACAATAAACCTTGGCATGACGAAGACCAATGCGGTCCGCGTATTGGACCGGCTGAACATTCGTTACGAACTTCGTGAATACGAGGTCGACCCGGAAGATCTGAGCGCCGAAGCCGTTGCCGCGAAGGTCGGCATGCCGGCCGAGCAGGTGTTCAAGACGCTGGTAGCGCGGGGCGACCGCAACGGTGTGTGCCTGGCGGTGATTCCCGGCAACGAGCAACTCGACCTGAAGGCTCTCGCGCACGCATCCGGAGACCGGAAAACCGAGACCGTTCCGTTGAAGGAAGTACAAGGCCTGACGGGCTACATCCGCGGTGGCGTGACGGCGCTGGCCTGTAAGAAAGACTATCCGGTCTACGTGGACGAAACCGCGCAGTTGTTCGAGGTGATCTCGATTTCGGCGGGAGTGCGGGGAATGCAGATTCTGCTCGCGCCGGACGACTATCTGCGAGCGGCGAACGGGGTGTACGCGGCGATCTCGAAGGCGAAGGATCGGTAGGGGAAAGTGACCGTGAGCGGCGTTCCACCGCCTTCTCGAGGGTTTGATTGGGGAGGTTGCCGATGCCTATGCGGTCGGCATCTGCGGTAGAGTTAGTGACATGACGGGTCTACTCGAGGAGGCACTTCGCCGTGTACAAGCCTTGCCCCAACAGGAGCAGGACGCGATTGCAGCCCAGATTCTGGAGAGTCTCGACGACGAAGAAGCGTGGGCACGGAGTTTTCGAGAGAATCCGGAGGTTTTGCGCTCCCTAGCTCGCGAGGCCATGGAGGAACATCGCCGAGGCGAAACCCATTCGCTTGAAGAACTCATTGACGAATGAGATCCTTCACGTCCCGCCGATTTCGGCAAGCCTACCGAAGTCTGCCTGAAGCCGTTCAACGACAGGCGCGTCGCTCCTACCAGCTTTTTCTCCAGAATCCCTATCATCCGAGTCTCAACTTCAAGAAGGTCGACACGGCAAACAACTTCTACTCGGTGCGGATCGGCCTTGGCCACCGCGCGATGGGCCAGATGCAGGGCTCGGATCTCGTGTGGTTCTGGATTGGCCCGCACAGCGAGTACGATCGGCTCGTGTAATCGGAAGCAACCGGGTGATGGCACTTGCTTGTCGCCCGTCGACGGCACTATGGTGTAAGGAAGTCCTATCGCCTATGACCCGGCGTATCAGCTTCGTTGTCCTCCTGGCGGCTCCCGTCGCTTATGGCGCGGTCGACTTCACCCGGGACATCGCGCCGATCTTCCGCAAGCACTGCATCGGCTGTCACGGCGCGGCGCAGCAGATGAACGGTCTGCGTCTCGACCGCGCGGCGGACGCCGTCAAGGGAGGCTACTCGGGCCCGGCCGTCCGGCCGAAGGACCCGGCAGGCAGCCGTCTGTATCAACTCGTGACCACCGGCGCCAAGGACGCGGCAGGCAAGGCCCTCGTGATGCCGCCCGCCGGGCCCAAGCTGACCGAGTCGCAAACCGCGACGATCCGCACCTGGATCGAGGAGGGCGCCATCGGACCGTCCGAGGCCGCAGCCGTCGCAACGGCGCCCGCGGTCCGGCACTGGTCGTTCCAGCCGATCCGCAAGCCCACGATTCCCGTAGTGCGAAACACAACGTGGGTGCGGAACCCGATCGATGCGTTCGTGCTGGCCAAGCTGGAAAAACGGGGCATCGCCCCATCGCCCGAAGCGACGAAGGCTGCCTTGGCCCGGCGATTGTCTCTGGACCTGATCGGCCTGCTGCCGGCCCCGGAGGAAGTCCAGGAGTTTGTCGCCGACCGCCGCCCGGATGCGTACGCGAGATTGGTGAACCGCCTGCTCGAATCGCCGCGCTACGGCGAGAAGTGGGCACGGCAGTGGCTGGACCTGGCCCGTTACTCCGATAGCGAGGGCGGCATTCAGGATTATGCCCGTCCGTTCGCGTGGCGCTACCGGGAATGGGTGATTGACGCCCTAAACCGCGACATGCCGTTCGACCAGTTCACGGTTGAACAGGTGGCGGGCGACCTGCTTCCAGGGGCGACGACCACGCAAAAGCTCGCGGCCGGCTTCCACCGCCAGACCATCACCAGCCGCGAGGGGGGCGTCGACCTGGAAAAGCTGCGCTTCGACCAGGTGATTGACCGCACCGCGACCATCGGCACCGTTTGGCTGGGCCTGACGGTCGGGTGCGCGCAGTGTCACGACCACAAGTACGATCCCATCACCCAGAAAGATTTCTACAGCCTGTTCGCGTTTTTCAACAACACCCGGGAAGTCGACATCGACGCGCCGCTGCCGGGAGAGGTTCCTGTTTACCGGCGCACACTCGCCGAGTACCGCGCCAAGCGGAAGGACCTGTTGTGCGAGTACAACGTGGAGCCGCTACAGCAGGAGTGGGAATACGAGCTGCGGTGGACCGAGGCGAATCCCGGCAAGCGGCCAGCCTGGGATGTCTCGTTGGCGGATCTGCAGAGGCAGGTCGATCACGGCGAGCGGATTTTCCACAAGGCGCCGGAGGCACGGACCCGTCGTGAGGCCGATGACCTGACCGATCACTTCGTGAAGAACTTCGGCCAGGCCGTCGGAAGCAAGCGCTACGAGCAGGTGCGCTTTAAGGAACTCGGCAAGCGGTTGTCGGACCTCGCCAAAGAGTATCCGACGTTGAGCCGCGTGATGACGGTGGAAGAAGACCCCCATCCGCAGCAGACTCATATCCACCTGCGCGGCGATTACCGGGAAAAGGGGATTGCGGTGACGCCCTCGGCTCCGGCGTTTCTGCCGCCCTTGCCGAAGGGCGCACCGGCCGATCGGCTGGCGCTGGCGCGCTGGCTGGTGTCGGCGGAGAATCCGCTGCCGGCTCGCGTGGCGGTGAACCGCATGTGGCAGGAGTTCTTCGGGAAGGGGCTCACGCGGACCTCGGAGGATCTGGGCACGAAGGGCGAAGCCCCGACTCATCCGGAGTTGCTGGATTGGCTCGCGGCCGAGTTCGTGAAGGGCGGCTGGCGAATGAAGGCCATGCACCGCGCCATCGTGATGTCGGCCACCTACCGTCAATCGTCGAACACGCGGCCGGACCTGAAGACCGTGGATCCCAACAACACGATGCTCGCGCGGCAGAACCGGATGCGGCTGCCGGCCGAGTTGATTCGCGACGCGGCGCTCGGCGCCAGCGGACTCCTGTGGGACGAAGTGGGCGGCCAAAGCGTGAAGCCTCCCCAACCGGAAGGCGTGGTGGACCAGACGTACAGCATCAAGTGGGAGGAGAGCCCCGGCAGAGCACGATACCGGCGCGGGCTGTACGTCTACATTCAAAAGACCACCGCCTATCCCCTGATGATGAACTTCGATGCGCCGGACCGTACGGTGAGCTGCAGCCGGCGCGAGACCTCCAACACGCCGCTTCAGGCGTTGAACCTGATGAACGACCCGGTGTTCACCGAAGCGGCGGGAGCGCTGGCGCTGCGTCTGATTACCGAAAAGACCAGCAACCACGAGCGGCTGGACCGAGCATTTGAACTGTGTTTCGCGCGCCGGCCCAGCCCCCAGGAGCGGGATGCCGCGCTGACCCACCTGGAGCGCCGGAGGTCGATGGCAAAACCGGACGCCGCCCAAAAACTGCGGCTGGGCGAACTGGACGGCCCGGAAGGATCGGAAGCCGTCGCCTGGTTCGGAGTCAGCCGGGCGCTGCTGAACACCGACGAGTTCATGACGAGGGAATAGCGATGGACGTGCGACAGGTGTTACGGCGCCGGGATTTTTTGCGGGATGCCGCGGGGGGCGTGGGCATGATGGCCATGGCCAGCCTGCTGGCCGACGAGGGACGGGCCGCCGATTTGTATACGCCCAAGCCGCCGCATTTTGCCGCCAAGGCGAAGAACGTCATCTTTCTGTTCATGGAGGGCGCGCCCAGCCAGATTGACCTGTTCGACCCGAAACCGGAACTGCAGAGGCTGCACGGGAAGCCGTTTCCGAAGTCGCTCACCGGCCACCTGAAGTTTGCGTTCATCAAGCCGAACGCGAACGTGCTGGGCAGCCCGCGGACGTTCCGGCGTTACGGACAGAGCGGCGCGGAGTTCAGCGATTACCTGGGACCGGCATGGGAATCGATTGCCGATGACATCTGCATCGTGCGCTCGATGCACACGGACGCCTTCAACCACCAGCCGGCTGACACGCTGTTGATGACCGGTCATCAACTGGTGGGGCGGCCGACGGTCGGCTCGTGGGTGCTGTACGGTCTGGGAAGCGAATCGCGGAACCTGCCGGGATTCGTGGTGCTGAGCACGGGCAGGAACAACATGGCGCAGGGCGCGCAGTGGTCGAGCGGATTCCTGCCGTCGGCGTACCAGGGGGTGATGTTCCGCCGGAAGGGCGATCCGGTGCTGTACCTGTCGAACCCGGACGGGACGAGGCGAGAAGAACAGCGGGCCGATTTCGACCTGGTGGCCCAATTGAATCGTGAACGCGCGGCCGCCACCGGCGACACGGAGATCGCCTCGCGCATCTCGTCGTACGAGATGGCCTTCCGGATGCAAGCCAGCGCCCCCGATCTGCTGGATCTCTCCAAGGAACCGGCGCCCTTGCGCGAACGATACGGACTGGACAAGGAACTGACCCGCGCGTTTGGGACCAATTGCCTGCTGGCCCGCCGCATGGTGGAGCGCGGCGTCCGATTCGTGCTGGTCAGCCACTCGTCGTGGGACCAACATCAGACGCTGAACAAGAACCTGAAAGAGAACTGCGACATCACGGCCGGGCCGGTCGCGGCGCTGATTCACGACCTGAAAGAGCGCGGGATGCTCGACAGCACCCTGATCGTCTGGGGCGGGGAGTTCGGGCGTACGCCGATGGGCGAGATTCGCCGGCCGGAGCAGGTGGAGGCGGCGGGACGCGACCATCATCCGGGCTGCTACACGATGTGGCTGGCGGGAGGCGGGATCCGGCGCGGCATCACGATCGGCAGGACGGACGATGTCGGGCTAACGGTGGCCGAGGATCCCGTCCACATTCACGACCTGCACGCGACCATGCTGCACTGCCTGGGCATGGACCACACCAAGCTAACATATCGCCACATGGGCCGCGATTTCCGCCTGACGGATGTAGAGGGCAAGGTCGTCGAGAAGATGCTGGCGTGAGGCGGACAGTGCCCACCGGCGGCGCATGAGCCAGCCCAACCTCCAATCCCAACGGCTTTTGGACATCGCCGTGATCGGAGCCGGCCAGATGGGGCGGGAACACGCCGCCCGCCTGCTGACCCATCCGCGCTGCCGGCCGACTGCGGTAGTCGATCCCGCTGCCGGAACGGGTGTTTGGGCCGGCGGCCTGGGCATTCCTTGCTACCCATCCATCGATGGGATGCTCGCGAAGCACCGGTTGGACGGGGCGATTGTGGCGACCCCTAACGACACCCATGTCCCGGCCGCCATCGCGCTCCTGGACGCGGGCGTGCCTGTGCTAGTGGAAAAGCCTGTCGCCGAAAGTGAACGCGCGGGAGAATCCCTGGTTCGCAAGTCGCGAGAAACAGGTTTGCCCGTGCTGGTGGGACATCACCGGAGGCACAGTCCCGCGCTGCAGGCGGCGCAGGCCTCGATCGCCCTAGGTACGCTCGGCCGCATCGTCGCCGTCCACGCGACCACCCTCTTCTGCAAACCCAAGGCCTACTTCGACGCTGACTGGAGGCGAGGCCCGGCGGGCGGCCCGATCCTGATCAACCTGGTTCACGACATCGACAACGTCCGTGCCCTGGCCGGCGAGATCGTTGCGGTGCAGGCGGCCGCCTCGAACCGGACGCGCGGCTTTGAGGCGGAAGATACGGCAGCGGTGCTGCTCGAGTTCGCGAGCGGCGCGCTGGGTACGTTGTTGTTGTCCGATACGACGGTGGCGGCGAGCAGTTGGGAGCACACGACGGGAGAGAATCCGATGTACCCGCGCGATCCGGCCCAGGACTGCATCTTCGTTGCTGGAACACTTGGCTCGCTGGCCGTCCCAACGCTCCGCCTGTGGCGCCAGGAGGGAGAGCCTTCGTGGACCAGGCCGTTCTTGACGGAGCGGCTGGAAGTGAACGCGGCCGATCCGCTGGTGCGCCAGTTGGACCATTTCTGCGATGTCATCGAGCGCCGAGTCGAACCCCTGGTGACCGCCGCCGATGCGGTGCGGACGCTAGCAGTGACGTTGGCCGTGCGCGAGGCGGCCCGCGCGGGCACGCGGGTTGAAATCCGTTCCTCGTGACCTTCAAGACTGGCGACTGCGCGTCACCGGGAGGGAAGGGGAACGGGCTCGCCGGCAACCCGTGCGATCCAGGCTCGTGTCCACTCCACCGTCTCGGCCGCGTTGCTGACCAGCAGGAAGATGACCCCGTGGACCCTGCCTTGTTTGGCCAACGCCAGCGCCTTCTCACACTGCAGTTCCATCAGGCCGCGGGGCATCTGGCGATTCTTGCCGTAGTCGTACAGGTAGAGGCCCAGCACGATCGGCTTGCCGCCCGCCAGTTTCTCCGCCTCGGCGAAGTTGGCATCCAGATCGCGAAGTTCCTCGGCCCGCCATGTCCAGAGGTTCACGACATCCAGCAGCTTCAGATAACCCGGGAGCGACGGGTCTTTCAGGTTCATCGTGTAGACGATGCCCCACATCCGGATGTCCGGCACGCTCGCGGCAAGTTGCTGCCGAAGGGTGGCGATGTGCTCGACGCGCAGTCCCTGCTTGCGTTGCGAGGTCAGCATGTCGTCGATCAGAACCGCCTCGATGTGCTTGTGCTTCGCCCGCAGTTTCCGCAGGATCTCGACCTTCCGCGTGTACACGAACGGCGGACCTTCTCCGTTGTCCGGACCGAACTCCCACGCGACGCGGCGGAGCCCTCCGACTTCACGGCTCAGCCTCTTGGCTTCCCGCAGGTCGCTGGGCAGGCCGCTCCCCGCCATGGCGACGTTCGAGACGCCGAGAATCCTGGCCTTGCTGACCGCGTTGGCCTGGGCGAACCGGGCGGGCTCGTTTGTCTCGATCATTCTTCCGGCGCCGATGTCGTAAGCGGCGATTCCCTGGGGAATGCCCCAAACCCACAGCAAGTCGCCAAACTTGCGGGTTTGCCCAAGGGCGGAAAGAGCCGCGGCGAACAGGCAGACGGCAACCCGGGACGTCATGGTTCGAGTGTAGGTCAACGGGTGAAACGGATCTGCGCGTTTCTTTCGATGCCTATTCCAACTGGCCCTTGCGCCGGTCGGCCTGCTGCCAGACGAGCGTGATGACCGTCAGCAGAAGGCCGGCTCCCAAAGCCCACCAGATCGCGTAGTCGAGCCGTCCCAACCGGTCGGCGAGCAGGCCGATCAAGGTGGGTGTGGCGATGCCGCCGATGCTGCCGATGGCGTCGACCAGGGGCACGGCCACGGCCGCGCGGGCTGGGAATTTGCGGCTGGTGATGGAGTAGACGGCAGGCGCCTGGGCCGCCAGCAGGGCGCCCACCAGCGTCATCAATGCTAAGGCCATCGTCAGATCGCTGCCGGCCAGCAACATCGCGTAGGCCAGCATCCCCAGGCCGTAACAGGAGGCCAGGATGGTGCGGTCGGCCAGCCTGCCCGTAACCAGACTGGCCAACAGGACGCGGCCTCCAAACACGCCGATCGCCTGGAAGCTCAGAACGTAGCTGGCCTGCTGGTCCGTGGCCTGGTAGCGCAGTTGGAGCAAGCGCGGGGTCCAGGACACAATGGCGCCGGTGGCGATCTGATCGAGGATCACGAGAAAGCCGATCAGCCAGAGGGTCGGGCTGCGCAGGAGGTCGCGCGAGGGCAGTACCCGTTCGGGCTCCTTCGGGACCGGAACCAAGGCCAGGCGACTACCCAGCAGCCGGTCGAGCAGAACCCCGGTCAGGCCGATCACAATACCGCCCGCGACAAACACCAGCCGCCACTCGCCGAAGTGCGTCAAGGCAAACCCCAGGACCACGGGACCCAACGAGGCGGAAGCCGCGAACGCCGCAGTTACCCACATGAACAGACGACTGCGCTCCCGGGGAAAGTGGGCCGTGATCACGGCGCTGTTGACCGCCAGGGCCCATTGGCCGCCCAGGCCAACCATCGCCGCGCCCGTGAGGGAGGCCCCGAATCGCGGTGCCAGGCCGAACGTGACCATCCCGGCCGCAAGCAGCACTGCGACCAGCAGGCCGGAGCGCCTCACGCCGATCCGTTCTGTCACCCAACCGGAGGCGGAGAGCGCCAGCAGGGCTCCCGCGAAGAACAGAGATTGCAGATTGCCCTGTTCGGCCAAGCCAATATGGAAGGACTCCTCCAGCGGCCGGAACATCACCGGCATGAGGTTGATCGTGAAGCCCTGGATCACCGCCAGACTGAAAATAAACAGAAGCTGTGGACGCGCCCGGGGCTGGATCAGCATGATTTCCGGATGTAGACCCTTACAATGACAGTACAGGAGATGGTGGGACTGGCGTCTTTTTGCGGTCCACCTGGATTTTCTTGCGATCGAGGCAAAGGAATACGCAAAGGCGACCGAAAGAAGAACGTGGCGTCCCGTTCGCGAGCCCTGTTACCTCTAGGGTGGGCGGGAGCACAGCCGTGACCATCGCGAAGGTCGAATTCTGGAAAGTCGTAGTGCCCTGCCGGCCGGACACCGTGAACAGCGCCGGCATCGATGACTCGCTGCAGCGGCACGACCCGGCGTTGCCTTTGTTCGACCGCGGGCATAAGTGGATCATCCGTCTCCACGCCAGTTCCGGCCACACGGGCGTCGGCGAGACGGGCAGGAGCGAAGCCCCGGCATCGGTCGAGGCGTGCGCCAAAGCGATCTACGGAGTGAATCTCCGCGATCTGAAGTGGCAGCGTCTGCCGCTGCCGGCCAACGAAGCGGCATACGCGTTTGAAGTCGCGCTGCTCGACCTGATGGGCAAGGTATTGGAGGTGCCCGTTCATCAATTGTTAGGGGGCAAGTGCCGTGACCGTGTCGCCGTCGATTACTGGATGGGACGCTGCACGGTGGAAGATACGGCCCACCGGGCCGCGCTTGCCGTCGCGCAAGGCTACCGGGGCATCAAGATCAAGTGCACGCTGACCGATCCGATCGCCGAGCGCGTGGGCGCCATCGAAGAGCAGATCCCGGACGGCGGTGTGGTTCTGGATCCGAATGAGCGATTCTACAATCCCGCCGGCGCCATCCAGATCGACGACGAACTCGCCGGGCATCGCAATCTCATCTTCGAGAGTCCGGTCCCGCAGGACCGCCTGGATTGGTACGTGCTGCTGCGGCAAAAGCTCCGCACTCCGCTGGCGCTCCACATGCTTACGGCAAGGGCGTTGCTGGAGGCCCTTCGCCGCGACGCCGCGGACTTCTACAACCTCAGCATGGGCAGCCCAACCGAATTTGTCTGGTGCGCTCGCCTGTGCGAAGTGGCCGGCTGCCCGATCTGGCATGGCTCTCGAATGGAACTGGGCATCCTCGACATGGCTCATATCCACGCCTGCGCCGCGGCGCCGGCGTGCACGCTTCCCAGCGACCTGATCGGCAACCGGTTTCGGGAAGACGACTTCATCGTCGAGCCCATCTGCATTCACGACGGAATGGCCATGGTTCCTAACGCACCCGGCCTCGGCGTTGAGTTGGACATGGATGCCCTGGAGCGCTATCGGGTGCGATCGTAGCGCACGGGACCGATCAGCAGGCGATGGTCGTCGGCGGCGCGCTGCCGGCCGTCACCGGCACATAGAACTGCCGCAGACCTCGTTTGACCGGGTCGGGCCGCACGGCCGCCGGCCTGGCGGGAAGATCCACAAGCACTGGACGCCGGAGCGTGGCCAGGCTCTCGTGCCGGTACTCGCTGGGCGTCGCCCCAACCACCCGGCGGAAGGTCCGGTTGAAGTGCGCGAGATCGTTGAAGCCGGAGGACAGACCGATCTCGACGACTTTGAGGGTGCTGTTCGCCAGGAGATGTTTTGCGTGTTCGATCCGTTTTTCGGTGATGTACTCCACCACGCACTGTCCCGTGATCCTGTGAAACACGGTGCTCAGGTAAGAGGGAGAATACCCCGCGTGATCCGACAGCCGTTTTAGGCCGATCGGCTCCCGGTAGTATACATCGATGTAGTTTCGGAGCTGGTCCACTACGTCCTTGGCGGTGGTGGCATGCTTTTCCTTTTCGCCTACCAGCGATGTCCATTGACGATAGGACAGCAGGAGGAACTCATCGAGCATCAGGCGCGCGGACGTCCAGAACAACTCCGGACGGGAGCGGTCTACCTGCAAGGCTCTTTCAAGAAGCCATTCCAGTTCGGCGTGCGCGCCGTGCGGGAAGGCAATCGAGGTGGCATCGCTACGAATCCATTGGAGGAACTGGCGATACGATTCCGGAACGCTATCCCCGCACGTCCCGGGCACCGCGCCCCAATCGAGTTCCAGTCGCACGCCGCGGGTTTCAGCGCTGACATTCAGGACGCACGACGAGTTCAAACAGATCAGATGGTTGGGTTTCGCCTCCACGGCGCGCGCCGTCAGATCCAGTTGGCCGCCTCCCGACCGGATCCAAAGAAATTGCACGCAGTTGACGTTCGGCGAGAGTTCGGCCAGCGACCCGGACTTCCACTCGACTCGTTCCAGACAGAAACGCATAGCCACCTCCGACAGGTCCAGTTCCTGTGTGAGGAAGGTTATCACAATCAGCCCAAGAGATGCGAATACAGGAATGTCATGTATACAGCGGAATGCGGGACTTAGGCCAGGAGCGCCTTCACTACCCGTGCCGGCTCCACTCCCGTGAGGCGTGCGTCCAGGCCCTGGTGCTTGTAGACGAAGCGCTCGTGATCGATGCCGAAGCAGTGGAGAAGCGTTGCCTGGAAATCGCGGACATGGACGGGATCGCGAACGATGTTGTAGGAAAACTCGTCCGTTTCGCCGTGCACGACTCCGCCCTTGATGCCGCCCCCGGCGACCCAGGACGAAAAGCATCTCGGATGATGATCGCGGCCGTAGTCGGTGGGGGTCAGTTTCCCTTGAGAATAGATCGTCCGTCCAAACTCGCCGCCGAAGATCACCAGGGTGTCCTTCAACATCCCACGCGACTTCAGATCCGTCAGTAGCGCGTAGCAGGCCCGGTCGACATCCTTGCACATCGCGGGCAGCACGTCGGGGAGATCCCGGTGCACGTCCCACCCGCGCTGGTAAATCTGCACGAACCGCACACCGCGCTCCACCAGCCGCCGCGCCATCAGGCAGGAGTGGGCGAAGGTGCCGCCTTTGCGCGAATCCTCCCCGTACAGAGTGAACATGCTCTCCGGTTCTTTGGAGAGATTGGTCAACTCGGGAACGGAAGACTGCATACGGTAAGCCATTTCATACTGAGCGATGCGCGCGCGGGTCTCCGGGTCGCCGGTCTTCTCGTGCTGGATCTGGTTCATCTCCGAAAGCGCATCCAGCATTCGGCGCCGGACCTCGGGCAGGACTCCGTCTGGATTCTTGATGAACAGCACCGGTTCCTGGCCCGATCGCAGGGCGACCCCGGCGTATTTGGCCGAGAGGAATCCGGAACTCCACAGCTTGGCGGAAATGGCCTGCACGCCCGCCTTGGGGTGCGAGTGCGAGGCATTGAGAACGACGAAGGTCGGCAGATCCTGATTCATCGAGCCCAACCCGTAGGCAATCCACGACCCGACGCAAGGCCGTCCGGCGATCTGCTGGCCGGTCTGAATGAACGTGATGGCGGGCTCGTGGTTGATCGCCTCCGTGTGCATGCCGCGGATAATGGAAATGTCGTCCACCATCTTCGCCGTCCACGGGAGCAACTCGGACACCCAGGCTCCGGACTGGCCGTGTTGCTGGAACTGGAAGATCGACGGCGCGATCGGGAACCGGCTTTGCCCCGACGTCATCGTGGTCAGGCGCTGGCCGCGGCGGATCGACTCGGGCAGATCCTTGTC
The DNA here is from genome assembly GCA_964529305.1 of uncultured Solibacteraceae bacterium. GTDB lineage: Bacteria > Acidobacteriota > Terriglobia > Bryobacterales > Bryobacteraceae > CAZGUX01. The sequence goes on from CAZGUX010000046.1 coordinate 34,432, forward strand.
GTACTGCTCCTTCATCGCCGGCTTGTAGTCGAACAGATCCATCTGCGGGGGCGCACCCACCATGTGAAGGTAGATGGCGCGCTTCGCCGTGGGCGCGAAGTGCGGCAGGCCGGGTAATCCCCCTCGAGCTTCGGCTCTCGCCGTCGCGCCACGAGACTCCTCGCCGAACAGGGTGGCCAGAGCCGCGACGCCCAATCCGCGGGCGCCCCGGCCGAAGAACTGCCGCCGGGTCTCCGCCAATACCGACTCGGTCACGTGAGCCTCGGACGGCTCGAGAGCTTGGGGATCGAGGATCAGGGGCTTCATGCGGACTTCTCCTATTTCACGAGGACTTCATCGAGGTTCATGAGTTGGTTGGCGACCATCGTCATCGCCGCGAGTTCGGGCGCAGGCAGCGAAGGGTCGGCCTTCGACTCGCCTTGCGCGATCAGCGTGCGCGCTTCATTCAGCTTCGAGTCGTACACGCGAAGATAATCCTGGTAAGCCTTTCGCGCCACCGTTCGCTCCCGCTCGTCGAGCGTGCGGGCCACCAGACGCATCGACAGATGATCCATCTGGCGGTCGACATTGCCGGGCGCGGCGAGCAGAGCGCGCTGGGCCAGGTTCCGCGCCGCCTCGATGAACTGCACGTCATTCATGGTCACCAGCGCCTGCAGCGGAGTGTTGGTGCGCTCACGGCGAACGGTACAGTTCTCCCGTGTGGGCGCGTTCAGAATATCCATGGCGGCGGGCGGGGCGCTACGCTTCCAGAACGAATACAGCGAGCGCCGGTACAGGTTCCGTCCGGAGTCCGCCCGGTAGAAGCGGGTATTGGAGCTGAACATCGCGACGGATTCCCACACGCCATCCGGCTGATAAGGCTTCACGGAAGGGCCGCCGATCACCGGCGTCAGCAGTCCGCTCGCGGCCAATGCGTAGTCGCGCACCATCTCGGCATCCATGCGGAACCGGGGGCCCCGCGAGAGCAGGCGGTTCTCCGGGTCCTTCTCGAGCTTCAGCGGCGTCGCCACCGCGGCCTGGCGATAAGCGGCCGAGGTCACGATCAGCTTGTAGAACTTCTTCACGTCCCAGCCGTTCTCGCGAAACTCCACGGCCAGCCAGTCGAGCAGTTCCGGATGCGAGGGCGCTTCCCCCTGCGAGCCGAAGTCGTCAGCCGTCCTGACGATCCCGGCGCCGAAGATCTCCTGCCAGAAACGGTTTACCGCCACGCGCGACGTGAGCGGATGGTTCGGATCCGTCAGCCACCGGGCCAGCCCCATGCGATTGCGAGGCGCGGCGGAGGGCATCGGCGGAAGAACGGATGGAGTGCTTGCCTCTACCTTGTCGCGCGGTTGGTCGTACATGCCGCGGAACAGCACGTTGGCATACGCCTTGCCCGGTTTCTCGTGCTGGACGTGGGTCACCGCGCCGCGCCGCGCGATGGCCAGTCTCTCGGCGCGAAGGGCGTGCGATTGCACGGCCAGATCCATATAGTCGGCGCTCTCGCGATTGAAGTAATAGCGCCGGAACCCGTCGCGTTCCCGGGCGGTCAGAGCGGAAGGCTCCTTGGTACGCGCCAGGTCGAGAGCCGGCCACTCGGCAAGAATGGCCGCCTCCTCCGCGGAAAGCACGCGACCGTAGACGCGCAAATCGGCTACGGCACCGCCGTCTAAATAGCGCCCTCCCTGGGCGCCCACCTGCAGAGGAGCGAAACTCCGGATCTCCCCCATCAACCGCGCTCCCTCGCCGCCGCCTTCCGTCGCCGCTTCCTTGCCGTCGACAAACAGCCGCAGGCTCGACGGCACGCGGTTGCCGTCATAACTGAACGCCATGTGGTACCAACTCGCGGGCTTCAACCGGTCGATGATGTTGCCTCGCACCACCAACACCCGGCCCGCCTGACCGGTGAGCCGCAGAATGGGCGTGCGCCGCGTCATTTCGAACGTCCAGCCCCGGCCCTTACTCTGGGGATCGGTTTGACTGGCAACCACGAAGCTGTCTTCGCCGAAAGGAAGGTAGAACCAGACCGAGAGGGAAAACGGCCGGTCCGCGGTGATCCCATCCAGGTTCGGCAGGTCCAGAAACCCCTTGCCGGAGAAGTGGAGAGCCTTCCGCCCTTCGAGGTGAGCCTTTCCCACCGAGACGCCTTCGCGCAATGACAACGGCACTGGACGGTTTTTCACCAGAAGCCTCGGAGCATCGCCCTCAACGGTCAACGCCAGCAACTCGTCGGCGGGTTCCAGTGGGGAACTGACAGACCGGCGGTCCTTTCCATCCAGCCATTTGACGAAGTCGGCCTCGCCGGCGCTCCGCGCCGCCTTCATGCGTGCCTTCAGCTTCTCTTCTTCCGTCTGGATTTGATTCCAGCGATCGAGATCCTCGGGTTTCGGCACCACGATGGAAGGCGGCGTATCCCAGATGTTCCCGTCCAGGGGTCCTTGCGTGGTGTTGCGGAAGAACGCCGCCATCGAATAGAAGTCGCGCTGTGAGATCGGATCGAACTTGTGGTCGTGGCAGGTTGCGCAGCCAAGCGTCAACCCGAGGAAGACCGAACCAGTGGTGTCGACCCGGTCCTTGGCGTAGATGGCCGCGATTTCGTCGGCGATGGCGCCATCCTCGTTCGTGGTCGCGTTGCAGCGATGGAACCCGGTCGCGATTAGTTGGTCCATCGACCGGTTCGGAATCAGGTCGCCGGCAACCTGCTCGGTGACGAACTGATCATAGGGAAGGTTGCGGTTGTAGGCGTTGATAACCCAGTCCCGATAGGGCCACATTTCCCGGTAGTTGTCCAGATGAACGCCGTGCGTGTCCGCGTAGCGCGCGGCATCCAGCCAATAGCGGCCCCGATGCTCGCCCCACTGCTTCGACGCAAGGAGACGGTCCACGTAGCTCTCGTAGGCTTGCGGGGACTTGTCGTTCACAAAGGCATCGACGGCCTCCGGCCTTGGCGGCAGACCCGTCAGATCCAGGGAGGCGCGCCGCGACAGCGTGCGACGGTCGGCTTCGAGTGCAGGCTGCAAACCCGCGGCCTCCAGCCGGGCGAGTACGAACCGGTCGATCGGGTTGCGCACCCAGCGGACGTTCCGGACCGCGGGTAACGGGGGCCGTACCGGCGCGGCGAATGCCCAATGCTCTTTCCAGGGCGCGCCCTGCTCGATCCATCGGCGGATCAGATCCTTCTGGGCGTTCGTGAGACTCCGCTTGGAATGCGCGGGCGGCATCAGGCGTGAACTGTCTCCCGAGGCGATCCTCTGATAGAGAAGGCTCGCGGAGGGATTCCCGGGCACGATGGGCGAGCCGGACTTGCGGGCGCCAAACGCACCCTCTTTGGTATCCAGCCGCAGATCCATGAGGCGTGTGGCTTTGTCGGGCCCATGGCAGAAAAAGCAATTGTCGGAGAGGATCGGCCGGATCTCGCGTTGGAAGTCGATGGCCCGTCCTTTTTGCGCCGTAACCGCGGTGGGCTTGGGTACGGATGCCGGCGGTTGGGCGCCGCTGTCACTGACAAATAGGGAGCCCACCGCGGCCGCCGCTACCAGACACACAACGCCTCGGGCCGGGGTCGAACGAGTGAACTTCAGTGAGCCGCGGGCGTGAGCGAGCGGTGGCGAGGCGTTTCTGCCGGTGAAGAGCCACCGCTCGCTCAGGGGCTGTGAAAAAATCGGGGACAGCCACCCCGCTTCTCGATCAGCGTTTCCTGCAAGATCAACGAGTTGTGGTCGAGAAACGGGGTGACCGCCCCCAATTTTTTCACGCCTTCTCACGCTCGCGGCTCGAAAGAAAATGCGGTGTCGAGCAGAATTCGCGGGGTTTTTCCGGCTGACGGAGCCGACCTTCTCAAGATCTGCCATAGCTTTCTCAGCAAAACATGAAGATTCATCCAGCGTATCGCAAGAACACCAAGTTCTTAGGGGCGTCCCGCCCGAGACGCCTGCGCAGCCCCCAAGGATCCAACGGCGGAGGCGGCCTCCCGTGTCTCTTTGGCCTGCATCGGCGGAGGCGCCTGCACCTGAATCACGACCGCTTCACCTGGGCCCTGGTTTTCCACCTTCAGCTTCTGCGCCCCGGAAAGAAATACGGCTTCCCGCTCCCCGGCTTGATGGCGCGCGCCTTTTGAATGCACGGTCAGCGAGCCCTTCCAGACGAACAACAACTGCTCCCCATCTTTGCCCACCGAGGCCGGAAAGGATTCGCCCGGGCGCAGTTTGCGGTGCGCCACGGCCCCGCGCTTCGACCCCATCCCCGGATGCGTGAAGAAGCCGTTCTGGTTGCCGAAGTCCACGATCTTCACGACGCCCGGTGTGATCACTCCCTTGGGTGGCGCGGCGCCGGGGCGGGACGAGTCTCGCGCGCCGGTGTACAGCACCAGGTCCGGCGGGCACTGGAAACTGATCGAAACCGTACCCGCGCCGGTCGTGATCGTCCCGTGAATCTGGCCCGCGGGAACGAACACCGCCTGGCCGGTCAGGACCGGTTTCCGCGAGTCGCCCTGCCGGAGGTCCATCTGGCCCTGGAGGACCATAAACGTATCGTCGGACTCGTCGTGGACGTGTTGCGCAAACTCATGTCCGGGCTCGGAGGTGGAGTAGTTCAACGTCAGCTTCTTGGCGCCCATGCCGGGATGAACAACGCGGTACGCGGTTACCGCGCCCATCCGGAACGTCAGGCCGTCCGACACCTTCAGGACGCGGAGGGTCCCGGGTTCATCCGCGCCTTTCGCGATGAGGGCGATCAGGCTGCATGCAAGCAGTCCCGGGAGTAAATAAGAAAAGCCGCTTTTCCGCAAGTTATTCTCCTCCGTTCTAAAGACCTGTCACCGCGGTATCCGCGCCGTTTCGGGAGTCAGCCCTTTGGGCCCCACCCGGATAAACTGCGCTCGTACCGGCCCCTCGAATGAGTCCATGTACGCCAGGAAAATCAGATTCGGCTCGACCTCCTCCATATCGCCCATGGCCCAAATCGAGGAATCGACGAAGGCGCCTTCGTCCCAGGTTTTGCCGTCGTCGTAGCTCGAGTGAATCGTGATGCCCGGAAAGCGAGTTGCGATCATGAGAGTGCCCTCCGCGGTTCGCATCATTGGCAGTGGGGCATAGCCGGGAAACGGACCCCGAACCGCCGGGCCCCAGGTCTTGCCGCCATCCTCCGACCACGATTCCCACATCCAGGGAGAGTAAATCGGCCGAGTCAGCGAGACGATCCGGCCGTCCCGCGTCTCCGCTCCAACCGCTTCGGTCAGGTCGAGGTTGCCCTCGTATTGAGGCGAATTCGGAGGCCACGGCGGATTGGCGTCCAGATTCACAGGCGGCGACCACGAGCGGCCGCCATCCGTCGACCGTGTCGAAAACGCCGAAGTGTGGATCGCGCCCCAGGTCAGGACGTTCAGCCCTTTCTGCGTCGACGAGTGTCCACCGATCAGGAACAGGACGATCGTGCCGTCTTTCAATTGAATCGTGTAATTGCCCCCGAGCGTCTTGGGATCCTTGGGGAAGGGGCCGTCCCAGCGGGCCTTTTCAGCCTTGGACCAGGTTCGTCCATCGTCGCGGGACTCGAGACGCCAAATCTCGTTGGCGGTCGGGAGCGTGGTTTCGTGAGGGGGCGTTCCTGTCTTGATGGCGATCAGGCTGCCGTCCTTCAGGGTCAACAGCTCACAGCCCGTCAACTCCGGCCGCACCTCCGGTTTGGACCAAGTACGGCCCTTATCGGTTGAACGCGCCAGAACCGTCGCGTTGCCCGGCTCGCGCGGGTCGACCATAGCCTTTCGCCGGGTGGTGTTCATCAGCATCAGGAGCGTGCCGTTGCGAGTCAGGGTCAGCGAGGGCCGGTGCTGCCATCCGAGTTCGGGCGCGGCCACCGGGACGAACCAGGTCTTGGGGAACTTTACGTTCTCGTTCCAGCTGGTTTCAGGCAGCGCCTTTGCGTCGACGCGGAGGTTCCGCATCTCGAATTGGGTGAAGCCCGCCAGGCCGATGCGGCCCGGAGCGAGAAAGGTACGATCGCGGACCGTGAACGCCTCAAAACCGTTGACGAAGAGCCGGAACTCGTCGCCGGAGACCTGCAGCTTCACCCTCTTCCACAGGCCCAGGTTGCTCGGCACTCGCTGCACCAACGCCAGCTTGACGAAGCGAAGGTAGCCCGTGCCATCGGAGACGGAGAGGGCTGCCCAGAAGTGCTGGGCGCGGTACTGCTGGCCTCCGTTGGGGAAGTGAATCAGGTAGAAGTGAGCCGGGTCCTGGGCCCGGATGATCAATCCGGCATCCGCGTGGTTGGTGGCAATCCGGAAGTCGAATTCGGCGGTCAGGTCGCCGTAGGAGGCGCCCCGGCGGAACGAGTAGTAGTAGTCGGCCCGCGCGGCCGGCGGCTTGATGACGTCCCCTTCCTGTTTCCAGGCGCCGTTGACAGAGTGCCACTCCGCCGGGCTCCCGACGTCTACCCGCGCGGGGGCGGCCCCAAGCAAAACCGGGACAGCCAGGCTCAGAAACAGGTTCTTCATTCCGTCGTGCACCTTCATCAGACTATCAACTCGGGAAGTCTTCTTCGCGATGCCTTGGCCAGGCGCTCTACTGCCGGGCGGCGCGGATTTCCGCGTTTACCAGGGACTTCCGGAACTCATCGAATTTCACGTTCTTCACCACCAGGTAACACGCCCGATCGTCGGCAAACTGCCGGATGCCAAAAAACACCGGAATCCGAAGGCTGGCCGACGGCGACGCCTCCACAGGCTCCGCGCCGGTTTCGGCCCGCGGCCAGGTCAGCCGGCCGCCATCGTCAAACACCTTCACGTCGGCGGGAGCAAACGGGAGCGACACGTGCAGCCGGGGATCCACCAGGTGCGCCCGGGCCTTCGCGTACAACGCCATCTGCCGGCCATCGGCGAGTTCCCACAGGTACAGCCGCACGTCATTGGCAAGCGAGACCCGTTCCCGCAGTTTGGCCGTGCGCAGCAGCGGCATCCCGCTCACGGACAGGTCAAAGTCGTTCTCGATCGGCTCGGCCAGCCCGAGATAATGAGGCACCATCGCCTTCCAGGTCATCGCGCACTGCTCAAAACCTTCGCCGAACGCCACGGTCTTGACGGTCTTGGGGTCGTACCGCAGATTCCGCTTGCGGAACTCGGTGCTGATCTCCTCCGCGATCATGCGGTTGTAGAAAATCACTTCGAGAGCCATCGCGCTCCACTTGTCGTCATTCCGGCGGACGGTCTCCAGCAATTCGTCGGCAAGCTGCAACCGGGCATTCGGCGGAAGCAGGGTCCGGTAGTCGACCTTGGTGTTGCCCGAGGGGCTTTCCGACCGGATCACCAGGACCCGTGGGCCCAGAGTCATTTCAGCGAAGCGAATCAACTCGCGCATCGCGGGCTTGTCGCCGATGGGGTAGAGGATCATCGCCTCGTCGGGCCGCATCCGTTCGATGTATTCTTTCTGCTTCTGATTCACGCGCCGCTCCCAGGCCAGGATGTCCTGGAACTCGCGCGCCTCATACCAGGCGCCGCGCCGCGCGTTTTCCACCGAGGTGATGTAGCCGTGCGCCGTGCCGTCACGGCCCAGGGCCAGGTCCCAGCAGACCGGATGGATCAGGAAGCTGATCTTGTTGATCACGGTCGGCGCGGGTGCGCTTTGCCCGGCCGCGACGCCCGCGGCGAGAAGGAGAAGGAGCCACCTCATGAACCCTCCAGGGCGGCCAAGCCGCAGGATCATCCTAGCTCAGGACATGCGGCCGGAACTTTGCATTTCTTAAGATATGCGATGATCCAACCGAGGCCCCACTCCGAGGCCAACCGCAAGGAAGGGCTTGAGGCCCGCCCGGTTGTAGCGGCCGGTTACTGCCCTGGGTTTTCCCCCTAGCGTAGCGGAAGCTAAATCGCGTGACTCCCCCTTTGCTCTATCAGTCTGGGGTTTGTTGACGAAGAGTACTTTTTGCTGTAAAGTCGACTCTGGAACAGGAGGAGACGTGGAGCGGAATCGCTTTCGGCTCGGGTGCATTCTCGTGCCTATCGGCCTGCTGGTCGTACCGATTGCGGGAACCTGGCTGTTTATGAAGGTCATGTCGTCGGCGCTGCACCCGAACCCGCGGGCGATATCGTCGGTGAGGCGTAGGGAACCATCCCCGCAATGGTCCGAGGCGGTGAACCGCGCACGGCGCAGCATACGGGCCGGCCTCGCCGAGCAAAACCTGCCAGGCCTCTCGGTGGCGGTTGGCGTGGGTGACAGCATCGTGTGGGCCGAAGGCTTCGGCTGGGCGCACATCGAGACGGGCGCGCCCGTCACGCCGGATACGCGGTTTCGGATCGGAACAGCCTCTACTGTGCTCACGTCCGCTGGGGTCGGCATACTTCTGGAGAAGGGCCGGCTGAAACTCGACGACGAGATTCAGACCTACGTCCCTCAGTTTCCGAAGAAGCCGTGGTCCGTGACGCTGCGGCAGTTGATGGCGCACGTGGGGGGTGTGGGAACCGATGGCGAAGACGAGGGGCCACTGTTCCATCACCGCTGCGAGCGGCCGTTGGAAGCGCTGGGGCACTTCGCAAAGGATGAACTGGCGTTCGAGCCGGGGACGCAGTACCGGCATTCGAAGTACGGCTGGATTCTGGTGAGCGCGGCGGTGGAGGCCGCGTCAGCCCAACCGTTCCTGACGTTCATGCGGGAACAGATCTTCCGACCGCTGGGTATGGACCAAACAGGCGCCGAGTCCGCGACCGAGGAGAACCCGGATCGGGTGGGCGAGGAGGGCGAGGACCCGCCGTTCCTCACGCTCATACACCACTTGATCCTGAAGCCGCTCGGGATGAGCAGCACGCAGGCAAGGCCGGCGACGGAACCAGCGACGGCCTACGTCCCCGGGTGGGGTCCCTATCCTCAAGTCCGCTACGGCCTGCACGTAGCGGCCCCGCGCAACCTGTCGTGCTATGCGGGATCCATGGCATTTCTCTCCACCCCGTCCGACCTGGTGCGCTTTGGTCTGTCGATCCACGGCGGCAGACTGCTGCAGCCGGCCACCGTGCGATTGCTCCAGAGGTCACACCAACTGACGTCCGGGCAGAAGACGCATTCCGGTCTGGGCTGGGACCTCCACACCGTCACCCTGGCCGGTGAACCCGCGCAGGCGGCCGGCCTCGACGGCACCCTGCGGGGCCAGAGGGTTGGATCGCTGATAATGTTTCGCGAAGCCGGGATCGTGGTGGCCGTGATGTCGAACATCTCGCACGCGGATACGCCGGCTCTAGCGCTGAAAGTCGCGGAGGCGTTCGCGCAGCCGGCGCGTCGATGAAAAGGCGGGACAGATCTGATGAAGACCAAAATACACTCGCAATCTTGCCCCTTCCGTTGCTCCTTGCCATTCACCACGGAAGGAAGTCGTTGGACGGTGCTCGCCTGACGACAGCGATGCCCACGCCCCGGCGCCATTGACACAGTTTTGATCGGACGTGACGCCATCGCGCCTTGTCCTATCGAAACCGCAGCCGAAGGTTGAGGCCTCGCCTTCTCCTTGCTCGAACGCTGGTCCCCGTCCTTCCGGCCGGGGTTCGGATGAGGGCCGCTGGAAGGGGCCCGCCTTCCCTGGTCGCTGACGCTTCCGCTCGCGGTTCGATTCTGTTATGCGTGTGATCAAGCCCGCCAACGGGCCCTCTCATGAGACACCGTTCCATATTGCATTCCATACCGCGAGCGGCGCCGGTCATTCTCTTGCTTTGTGGGGTTTTCTTACTGACCAGCGCGTCCGCTCCGCCGTTCACTCCCAATCAAAAGGCGTATTACGCCAGCGACCCGACCGTGAACTTCGTACGGCCGGGTCTGGTGATCAAAGTCCTCGGCGCCGAAACCGCCGCCGACGGTACCGTGCGCGCGCGCGTGCGATTCACCGACCTGCGAGGACTTCCGCTCGACCGCGAGGGAGTCGTCACTCCCGGGCCTATCTCCTGTAGCTTCATCCTTGCGTACATTCCCAAAGACGCCACACAGTATGTCGCCTATACCACCCGGCGCCAGACCAGCCCGATCAACGGGGTGTCGGCGGTGCAGGCCGGCTCCGATGCGGGAGGGACGTGGGCGCGAGCGTCCGAGGGCGAGTACATCTACACCTTCGGCGCCAAACTCCCGGCCGGGGCAGACCGGACGGCGACGCACACTGTCGGTGCGTACGGTTCGCGCAGCCTGGTGGAGTTCGATCTGGGAACCAACTACTCCGACAGCGTCTTCAACTTCGTACCGGACGGCTCGGCGGTGCGCACCGTGCGCGATGTCATCCGGACAGCCACCTGCAACAAGTGCCATCTGGACCAGGGGCTCCATGGCGGCTCGCGCAAGTCAATGGAACTCTGCGTTCTCTGCCACACGCCGCAGACCATCGACCCGGATACCGGCAACACGGTGGATATGCCCGTCATGACGCACAAGATCCACATGGGATCGCGCTTGCCCAGCGTCGTGGCGGGAGGCAAATACCAGATCATCGGCTTCAACCAGACGGTCGCCGACTACTCCAAGATCGCCTTCACGGCCGACGCCCGAAGCTGCTTTACCTGCCACGAACAGGGAACGGCAACGCAGGCGGCCAACGTCTACAAGGGCAATCGGGCGGCCTGCGGCGCCTGCCATGACGATGTGAACTTCGCGACGGGTTTGAACCACAACAACCTGCCGCAGGTCAGTGACAATCAGTGCACCACCTGCCACACCCCCAAGGGCGAATTGGAGTTCGACGCGTCGATCGAAGGAGCACATACGATTCCGCGATTCTCGAAGTTGCTGCCAGGCGTTGTGCTCCAGATCCTCGAAGTCACTGATACCGCCCCTGGTCAAAGGCCGACCGTGGTTTTCAGCGTGAAGGACAAGGCGGGCAATCCCATTCCCGCGACGCAGATGACCCGGCTGCGACTCTACATCGCCGGCCCGAACAGCGACTACACCTCCTACGTCACCGAAGACGCCCAGAGAGCCGATGGGGCCGGCGACGGCCGTTATTGGTGGACCTTCGCCAACGCCATTCCGCGCGATGCCAAGGGTTCCTGGACCATCGCCATCGAAGGACGCCGGGACATCACCCTGTATGAGGGCACACGGCAGCAGGTGGTTGCCCGCGATACGGCGGTCAACCGCCAGTTCTATTTCTCCGTCGAGGGCGGCGTGGTGGAACCGCGGCGCAAAGTGGTGGCGATTGAGAAGTGCAACGCCTGCCACGCGGCGCTGGCGTTCCACGGCGAGGCGCGCAACACCATCGAGGAGTGCGTCATGTGCCACGCGCCCACGCGCACGGATAACGCGACACCGGCTCACAGTATCGATCTGGGCATCATGGTCCACAAGATCCATCGCGGCCATGAACTCGAACGGGGCTACGCGATTGGCAACGCCAGCTTCAATGACGTAGGCTTCCCGGGCGATCTCCGCAATTGCGCGCACTGTCACGTTAACGGGTCCGAGGCCTTGCCCTTGCCGGAAGCCCGAATTCCCATCACCGATCCTTCGGCCATCATTTCACCGGCCGGCCGGAGCACCGCGATCTGTCTGTCGTGTCACGACGGGCGTGACGCTGCGGCCCATGCGGCTACCAACACGAGTGCCTCCATCGGCGAAGCGTGCGGCACATGTCACGGCAGCGACGCCGAAAAGTCTGTCGCGAGGGTCCACGCACGGTAGCCTCGCCAAGACCCTGTTCCTCGAGCGGCCCTCCGGCCTCCGGGGGGCCGCTCCTGATTTTCGAACACCAGGCGTCAACCACCACTCAGGGAAATCACTGAGATTTTCGGGGTGAGTCCATGGCCCGGTACGAACTATACATCTTGGGGCGTGTTGCTTTCTGCGCCGCAAGCCGATTCCTGAAATGCGCACGGACGCATAGGTTGGAGAAACGGATGCGTATCCTGAAACTCACCTTCCTGCTTTCCTCGATTTTTCTTCTCTTCTCTCCTGTCAGCGCCACCGCCACGGTGACGCTCGAAAGATACCAGATGTGGCGGACGAAGCCGCCCGGCTGTGACGCTGCCCTCGCTGCGACGCCGGCGCCCGTCACGACATTCCTCACCACGGACACCGAAGCCTATCTCTGGTTCTTCGTCCGCGACGCGAAAGCGGGAGACGTCGCCGCCACGGCATACTATCAACCCGACGGCCAGTTGTATGCTCCCGCGAGCGGACCGTTCAACGCTCTCGCCTCGGACGGCAACTACTGTTTCACGGATGTCGCATTCAAGATCGCCGGCAATATTCCGGCGAACCTGCCGGGGGTCTGGAGAATTCGAGGCACCTGGAACGGGCAGGAGATCTTTACTCTGACGTTCACGATTCAAGCGTCTGGAGGCGGCGGTCTCGGCAACTGCACCACCATGACCATTGACGGCAAAGCGAACATCTTCGCCTCGGGAAGAGCCACGGCGTTCGATGGGATTCTGCCGCCCGGTTGCTCGTTCGCCGCGGGACCCGGGAAGATCATGACGTTCCAGGACGTCACGGGCGGCGCGGCCTGCCTGTCCACTACTTTGAATGGTCCGGAAGGTGGCAATTGCGCCGGCGGCAATACCAACATCAACTCGTACCGCGGCATCGCGGGAATTGTTCACTCCACGAAGACGATGTTCCTGGTAGGCGTCTATCTGGACGACCGTGAACCGCAAGATCCGGCCCCGGCACGCCTCAATTTCAGCACCAACGACAGCTACAGCAGCCTGTCGCCCCTGATTGGCCAGGTCTTCTTCATCGGCGACGGGCTGACCGGCGCCGGCGCGGGCGCCCGTCAACAGGTGCAGGTGCCTTCCACGGCCACGCGCCTGTTCCTGGGGATTGCCGATGCGTACAGCTTCCAGGGGAATCCCGGAGCATACGGCGACAACATCGGATCGTTCAAGGCCACCCCTGTTTTCGGCGGTGGCGGTGGCCAGACCAACTGTACGTATTCCGTCTCACCGTTGACGCAGACCGTTCCCGCGGCCGGTGGCTCCGTCAGCGTGTCCGTCACGGCCACCAGCGGGTGCGCGTGGACGGCGAACAGCTTCGTGCCCTGGATTTCGTTCCCGGGCGCCGCTTCCGGAACCGGCAGCGGGACCGTGATCTTCCAGGTGCAGGCACAGACCGGAACGGCGGCCCGAACCGGCACACTCAACATCGCCGGACAAACGTTCACCCTCGTCCAGAACGGCACCAGCGGATCGACGTGCACCTACTCGATCTCGCCCACCACGCAAAACCAGACGGCGCCGGGAGGAAACGGCAGCATCACCGTCACCGCGACGGCGGGCTGCGCCTGGACGGCCGCCTCGAACGTGAGTTGGATCACCATCACGGCCGGCTCGAGCGGCACCGGCAACGGCCGGGTCGACTACACGGTGGCGGCCAACGCCGGGACGCCGGCGCGCACGGGCGCGATTACGGTAGGAGGCCAGACCTTCACCCTCACGCAGGCCGGCGTGTCCGGCGGCGGGGGAACGCCCGGTTGCAGTTACTTTGTCAATCCGTCGGCCCAGTCCATTGCCGGCGGAGGAGGAACGGGCCTGGTTTTGATCACCACCGCGTCCACCTGCGCCTGGACCGCGACCAGCAATGCAAGCTGGATCACCATCACCGCAGGCTCCACCGGAACCGGCAATGGCGCGGTCTCATACCGCGCGGCTGCAAACCCGAGCACAACTGCCCGTACCGGCACCCTCACGATCGCCGGCCAAACCCACACGGTCACGCAGGCGGGCGGCACTACGTGCACCTATTCGGCCACTCCCACGAGCGCCAGTGTCCCGGCGTCCGGAGGTACGGGAGGATTTCTTGTCAGCACGCAGTCCGGTTGCGCGTGGACGGTCTCGTCGAGCGCCACGTGGGTGACGATCACCGCCGGGTCGACCGGGAACGGTTCCGGCAATGTGAGCTTTAGCGTCGCGGCGAATGCGACGACGGCCTCGCGCACGGCCACCATCTCAGCCGGCAGCGCGGCGTTTACCGTGAATCAGGCCGCGGGTGGAGCGCCCGGGGGACCCGTGATCACGTCCGGCGGTATCGTGAACGCCGCCAGCTACACCCCTGCGTCGCTGCCGGGAGGTGCAATCGCCCAGGGATCGTTCTTCTCGGTCTTCGGCACGGGTCTCGGCCCAAAGAACTGGGTGAAAGCCGAGGACTACCCGCTGCCCGCCAATCTAGGAGGGGTCACCATCAAAGTAGTTCAGGGTTCGCGCAGCGTGGATGCGCTTCCAGTCTTTGTCTCCGAGACCCAGATCAATGCCGTGATGCCATCCAACGCGCCTGTCGGGGACGTGCAGGTGACCATCTCTTTCGAAGGCAAGACCAGCTCGGCTGCGAAGGTCAGGGTCGCGCAGAACAACTTCGGCATCTTCACCACCGCGGGCGGACGCGGCCCGGCGATCGTTCAGAACTTCGTCTCCCAGGTGGACCAGCCTCTGAACACTCTGGTGCAGGGCATCAAGCCCGGTCAGGTCGGCATTCTCTGGGGTACCGGTCTTGGACCCATCACCGCCCCGGACAACCAGGCGCCGCCTGCCGGCGACCTGCCATTCCCCGTCCAAATCTACGTCGGCAATAAGGAAGCAAAGAAACTGTATAGCGGCCGCACCCCTTGTTGTTCGGGCGTCGACCAGATCGTCTTTGAGACCCCTCCGGACGTGCCTGAAGGCTGCAACGTGCCCATTCAGGTGAGAGCCGGAGGCAACTGGAGCAACGTGGCCACGGTCGCGGTCGACGGCGACGGCACAACGTGCTCCAATCCGCATAACCCGTTCTCGACGATGGTGAGCGAGGGCGGCAAAGCGGGTAACGTCTTCCTGTTGCGCGGTAGCGCCACGGTCCCGCTGGAGGCGGGCAAGCCTCCCACGGACCTCCTGCTCGACGCTGGTTTAGCGTCATTCTCCGAGATCGCGGCGGGCGGCGTCCTCGGTTACAATCCCCTGTACTCGCTTCCGCCGGTTGGCACGTGCAGCGTTTTTGCCGGTGAACTCGATCTGGGCAAGCTGCTGGGCACGGACCTTTCCAACCCGCAAAGCGGTTTGACCGGCAAGCCCCTGGACGCTGGTTCGGTCATCACAGTCACCGGACCGGGCGGCGTTCGGGAACTCAAGCACTCCGACGAGGAGCAAGGCACCGGCCCGTATGTGGGCCTCCTGGGTGGGAAGATCCCCATCGGAGACTCGCCCGAACTTCCGTTGTTCCTGAATGCGGGAACCTTCACCGTATCCGGCCGCGGCGGCCGCGATGTCGGCCCGTTCAGCGCGCAACTGACCATCGCGAATCCGGTGAACTGGACAAATCGAAACCAGCTCACCTCCATCAATCGTTCGTCGGATCTCGTTCTCACCTGGACCGGTGGCCAGGCGAACCAGATCCTCTTGATCGCCGGCGGCAGTCAGGACGAGCCGAGCAAGGGTGCGGCCGGGTTCGTTTGTTTTGCCGACGCCGCCAAGGGCAGTTTTGCGATTCCGGCATCCACCCTGGCCAACCTTCCGCCGAGTGTCCCGGAAGAGGCCGGCGAAACGCCTCCGGGCACGCTGTTGATGGGTAGCCTCCCCGCGGGCGAATTCCCGAAGTTTACCGCGAATGGCCTGAATTCCGGCCTGTTGTTCCACGCTTATCTACAGCTTGTGCTTGTCCCGTATCGATAGCACTGACCCGGCGGAGTCGCGGTCGACTCCGCCGGGCCGGTTCCCGCGATGCGAAGTTTCAGAACTCCAGGCGCAGCGACAGTTGCATTTGCCGGCTGGTTCCCAGGCCGATCGTACGTTCCACGGTGGAATTGATCACCCCAAATGCCCCTCCCGCCGCTGACGCTGTAAACGTCTGTCCCGGCTGAAGCTGGCCGGCCCCGGTTCCGAGTGCATTGGCCAGACGTACGGGCGGACTCAGAAAGTTCGCTCGATTGAAGATGTTGTAGGCCTCGGCCCGGAATTGCACACGAACCCGCTCGGTCACCTGGATCCTCTTGTGCAAGGTCAAATCTACCTGGGATAGTCCTGGCCCGTGAAGAGCGCCGCGACCCAGGTTGCCGAACGTGCCGGGCGCGGGTATCGCGAACGCGGCCGGGTTCACCAGATTCCGTTTGTCGCCGGTCGAGAGGAATGGATTCACGCCCGCCACCACGTCCGGCCTTCGGACATCGCGGCTGTTGCCGCCGCCAATCGTATTGATCACCGCCGCCGTCACCGGACGCCCGTCGACCAGAATGGGGTTGCTGACGATCGCGCCTGTCCGGTTGTCGCGATAGACCACGTCGGGACGGGTAATGCGTATGTCCAGCGGAAGCCCGGTGCGACCATTGAAAACGCCGCCCAGCTCCCAGCCGCCGACGAGTGTATCCAGCCCCCTGGCGGCGCCTTTCAGAAACCGCCTGCCTTTTCCGAAAGGCAATTCGTAGAGCGCGGTCAGGTTCGCGCTGTGCCGCACGTCGAACGCGTTATTGCCGCGGTCGGCACGAAAATCGTAGGGATTCTGCGCGGTCAGCGCTTCGTTCGACCCGCCCGAATTGCCGATCGAATGCGCCCACGTCCACTGCCCGCCAAAGGTGAAGCCCTGGCTGAAGCGCCGGTTGATCGTGGTCTGCATGGAATTGTAATTGTCGGTGCCGCCGCTGGTCTTATAGTCGATTTCCGCCCAGCGCGACCCGAACTCCCGCTGCAGGATCGCGGCTCCGGTGACCGGGTTGGTGTCTACCCCAATGATTCGATTCGCAACCGAACGCAGGAACAGGTTGCGGCCCTGGCTGCCGACGTAGGCCACCGACAGAACGGCGTTTCCAGGCAACTGTTGCTGAACGGATGCGGTATAGCTGAGAATGCGCTCCGGCACGCGGTACCCCGGGGCATAGGCGCGAACCTGAATGTTGGCGTTCGGATGGTTGATGTCGAACCCACGGATGATCGCCAGAGGATCCACCGGATACAGCGTTCCCCCAGGGAGAGACGTGGATACGCGATCGCTTTCGATCGGCTGAATCTGGTCCTCGATCTGGCCGGGACCGTAGTAGAACCCGCTTCCCACTCGAAAGACCGTCTTGTTGTTGAAGCGTTTCGGAGCCCAGGAAAAGGCCAGCCGCGGGCCGAGGCCGGGGGACGACTGGAAGAACGTCCGGCTGCCGGGCGGGTCGAGTTGGCCGGTGACCGTGTTGAACAGCACCGCGCGATTCCGATCCTCATACAACGGCCGGAAGTATTCGTACCGAAGACCGTAGCTCATCGTCAGCGAGGGCGTGATTTTCCATTCGTCCTGGGCGTAGCCGATCCAGAATTCAGTCTTGGCCAGGCGGTTTCCGGTCACCCCGTTGTTGAAGGGGCTCGGTGCGCTGACGTCGCCGAGCACGGTCACGCCGGAAGTCCTGTTGGCCAGAAAGTCGGCCAGGGTCGGGAAGCTGTACGTCACGCCACCCTGCCGGTCGGTATAGATGCGCAGCAGGCGCGCTTCGACTCCGAGTTTGATCGAGTGGTTGCCTTTGACCCAGCTCAGGTTGTCGACAAAGGAGAGGGAATAGTTGGTGTACGGCTGGCCGCGGCCGTTGGTCGCGCTGCTGGCGCGGACCAGTCCGCTGGGAATGGCGATGCCGGCGTTCGACCCCTGTCCGCCAATCCCCACGAGCACGCTCGGACCACCAATCAGAATCGTGGCGGCGGATAGATCGAGGCCAGGCACCTGCGGCGCTACCCCGTTGGTTCGCGTCTTGGGTCCGTTGTAACCGAACTTGGTCTCGTTCACGATGGAAGGCGTCAGGATCTGCTGGAGGTTGATCACGCCGTTCTGCGAGACGGCATTGGCTCGGAAGGCGCTGCCGGTCACATCGAACGGCGCCAGCGACTCGCCGTCGTCGCGGAAATACCGGGCATAGAGGGAGTACTTCGCGCTGATGTGATAGTCCAGCCGGAGGCTCCCGGCATTCTCGGTCACCGTCGCGCTCCCCACCAGTTGGGCGACGTCCCAATCCGGATTCGCGGTGGTTTGCCGACCCGCCGGAAACGCCGCCAGCAGAGGCTGGATGGACGGTACGGCCCTTGCCCTTGCCGCCGGGCTCGGCACTTGGCCCAGGAGGTTGAACCCGGCGTGCTGGCGGAGTCCTTCGTAGCTCCCGAAGAAGAAGAGCCGGTCGCGTACGATCGGACCGCCCAACGAGCCTCCGAACTGATTCAGGCGAAGGGGACTCTTGTCGTTCCGGTCGAAGAAGTTCCGCGCGTCCCAAACATCGTTCCGGAGGTACTCGAACAGCGCGCCGTGAAACGCGTTGCCGCCGGACTTGGTCACGATACTGATCTGCCCGCCGGTTCCGGTGCCGTACTCGGCCGGATAGTTGCTGGACTCGACACGGAACTCCTGCACGTTCTCCATGCTGGCCTGAAGCCGGAATCCCGATGACGATTCACCGTTCAGATTCCCGGGCGAGGAATCGACGATCGACGTTCCTTCGACCCCGTCGAAGCGAACCGCGTTTTGCTGATTCGCGCGTCCACTGAAGCGGATGTTGTCATAGGTTCCGCCGCCCGCGGTAACGGCCCCGGGCGACAGGAGGTACAACTGCGAGATCTGCCTTCCGTTCAACGGAAGTTGCGCCACCTCCCGCTCGCTGACGTTGACGCCGACTCGCGCGGAGCTGGTGTCGATCTCGGCGAGCGCTCCTGCCGCAACTGTGATCTCCTGATTCACGCCCTCGGGCCGCAGTAAGACGTTGAGCGTCCGGACCTGGCCGATCTGCAGGTCGATGTTCTCAAACCGGCGCGAGGCCATGCCGGCTGCTTCGACCGTCACCGTATACGGCGCCGGGAGCAGGTTGGACACGATGAAATAGCCCTGTTCGTTGCTGGCCGCCAAGCGTTCCAATCCGCTTTTCTCGTTCCGAACGCGGATGTTCGCCTGGGGAATGACCGCGCCTGTCTCGTCGGTAACAGTTCCGACAAAACGGGCTTGATCGGTTTGCGCGAACGACAGGGTTGTGCCTGCGAGGACACAAATCCAAACGCTTCTGTGAAGATGCTTCGTCATGGTCGAGTGAGTGATTTTTCGTGGTAACGTTTCGGCCCGAGGAACGCGAGCCAATGTTACAAAGAGGCTAACAATCGGCTGTTACGAACAAGTTACAGTACGGTCACATCTCCATCAACAATCACGGCGAATCTGCCCTCGCGGGGCCTGACCAGAGTTGGAGGCGTACCGCCGCGCCTGGAGCGGTGCGACAAAACATAAGGACTCTCCCAGCCTGAGCGGATCGACCGCGGGGTGCACAGCTGCTTGCGGAGGCTCCGCACGGGAGGCCAGTAACATAACTGCAATCTTTTTGTAATGAATCTGTAATATACTGGCCGCGTGGGGGGCGATCTCGCAAAAACCCTGAGTGTGGTGCTGATTGCCACGGCAGGCCTGCCTGCGGCCTCGATCCCAGGCAGCACCACAAAACCTCCAACATTGGGCGGACCTGTCGTTTTGGAGAGCCCCTACCAAGCCTATGTTCTGAAGCTAATTGGACCGGCTTGGCGTGCCGGCAAGCCAATGGGTTTCGGTCTCCGTGCCCGATTGAACGAAGGGCCTGAGATTCGCCTGCTGGTCGACACCGGCGCCCGCGGTCTGGTGATCTACCAAAAAGCGGTCCGCAAGCTGGATCTCGATGGACTCCACCCCTCCTGGCTGGAGGGCTTCGGCGGCGAACGCCGGGCCGCTCGGGCAGCCATCGCCCGTAAGTTGCAGTTGGGGCTCCTTATCCTGCACAATGTGCCGGTTCAGGTTTGCAGCGAGAGACCGGCGCCTGACATCGACGGCGTCATCGGCGTTGACATATTCCACGACTTCCTGATCAGGCTTGACGGTCCGAAGAGAATCCTGGAACTGATGCCGTATCCGGAGCCTTCATCGGACTTAGGCGAATTCTATCCATTTCAGCAGGTTGGCCACCTGATTCTGGTGACGGTGCGTGTGAATCGCCGCCATGAAGGCCAGTTTCTACTGGATTCGGGCGCATCCCATTCGGTGGTGGACCCGGAGTGGTCGGCGCAAACGGCAGCCCACGCCTACGTGCAAGGAGTTGGTGGTCTCGCGGGTGCGTTCGGCCGGACTTTTCCGGTCGAGGTGGAGTTGGCTGGCCGCTCCACCTGGGAATCGGATGTCGTCGCCATGGATCTGAAAGCCATCCGCGAACGGCATGGGGTTCCGATCCGCGGCCTGATCGGTTACCCGGCAATGGAGCGTTCGATTCTCACGCTCGACTTCCGCGAGAAGCGACTGCGGATCTCCGAACGGTAGCCTGCCGGAAACCGTGCCGACTTTTCCCCGGCAGCCCAATTCGTCGGCGCGCGATTCTCTTGGCCCACGCCCTCCAACCCTCGATCACAGTGCCGGGAGAGGCGTGGTTGGCGTCCAGTTGACCGCAACCGGCGGGTCCGCGTTCTGAAGGATTGCTCATTCGTACTAGAACGTGATACAACTTCATTTGTGCCGCGATCTATTCCCCGGAGGCTTCGCTTTTCTCGAGGATTCTTGAAACATTTCGGACAGTTGGGTGCCGTGCTGTTCTTCTCCGTCTCCGCCTTCGCCGCGCCGGTGCTCACGGAAAGCTTCGACGACATCACGTCGCTTCCCATCGACGGATGGTTTCAGGTCAACAACAGCGCGCCCCTCGGCACTACCGACTGGTTTCAGGGCGACACCGGTACCTTCTCTTCCCACAGCGGCGCTGCCAACTCGTACATTGCCGCGAATTTCCTCAATGCCGACCTGGGCGGCGGCAACATCAGCAACTGGTTGATCACGCCGGTCGTCACGCTGGTGAACGGTGATACGATTTCGTTCTACACGCGGGCGAACGGATCACTCGAGGACAGTCTGGAGGTCCGCCTCAGCAATGGAACCACGGACGTTGGCGCGACCGACACGAGCGTGGGTGATTTCACCACGCTGCTCACGCCAGTGATCAATCCCCTGCTCAACGGCAACTATCCGACCACCTGGACGCTGATTTCCTATACGATCACCGGGACCCCCACTCCTATCGAACAACGGGTCGCCTTCCGCTACGTCGTGCCCGACACCACGGTCAACGGCGACTACATCGGGATCGACTCCCTCATCATCGACGCCGCGACGATTCCGGAGCCAGCAACGGCCCTTTTGCTGGGTCTCGGGTTGGCCTGCCTGGCCGCTTCCCGCCTCGCACCCCGCCGATAGTTCGGTATCATCAGAAGACTCGCATCACCCATCAGAAGGAGGAAACGTGTTCTTGAGTGAGATCTTTACGGGGAGCGCTGGAACCCGATTCGTTCTGAGCGGCCTGATCCTTTGCGTTTCAGGCCTGCTGGCCGAGGACCGCGTGAAACCGAAGACGGCGACAGCCCCAAAAGCGGGAACTGCCGGGCAGCAGGGAATGACCATTTCGCGAGATCCCCAGAGCGGACAATTGCAGTCCGGGACACGGGACATCACGCCACCGCCGTCGAGCGCCACGGTCGGCGAAGCGCCGCAACCGGTACGGCTGCCGAACGGCCTGATGATGATCCAGGCGACTGCCGATCACATGAGCACCTCCATCGTCACTCGCAACGCGGACGGCACGCTGAAGTACGAGTGTGTCGACGGAAAAGCCAAGGCCGAGGCTATGGTGAAGAAACTGGAAGAAGACGCCAGGAAGGACACCAAGGCAACCAAGGAGAAGGCCGGTGAACGGTAAATATCTGCTTCGTGCCGGCCTGTTCTGCGCGGCGATTCCGCTGTTCGGGGCGGCAACCATCACGATCCAAAACCTCGACGGAGCCGGGGAGGGATTCAACGACCCGACGGTGGTCACCCCGGTTGGAGGCAATTCCGGCGGCACGCTGGGAGCGCAGCGGCTGAATGTATTCCAGGCGGCGGCCAACATTTGGGGCGCGACCCTCACCAGCGTGCCCGCGATCGTCGTTCAGGCACAGTTCAATCCCCAGACTTGCACCTTGACTGGTGCCGTCCTTGGAGCCGCCGGACCCACGACCTTCTTCAATGATCCGTCAGGCAGCATCCTGACTCCGGCCAACACCTGGTTCCACCCGGCCCTGACCAACAAGATCACGGCCAGCGACAACAACGGCGCCACCGGCGAGATCAACGCTACCTTTAACACGAACCTTGGCGGCGGCGGAGTTGGAGTGGCCGTCGGCTGCGGTTTCACGTTCTACATGGGGTTGGACAACAATCCGCCCCCGGGGCAAACCGATTTGCTGCCAGTTGTCCTTCACGAACTGGCGCATGGCCTGGGATTCTCCAGTTCGACCAATGCTTCTACCGGGGCCCGATTGAGCAACCTCGATCACAAGTACGACACCTTTCTGTTTGACCTGAGCCAGAATCTTGCGTGGCCTTCGATGAGCGACGCGCAGCGCGCAACCTCCGCGATCACGCCCCGCAAGTTGGTGTGGACAGGGTCCAACGTAAGCGGAGCCCTCCCTTCCGTCCTGACGCTGGGCACTCCGGAATTGGTGGTCACCGCGCCGCCGTCGCTGGCGAACACCTACCTGGCGTCGGCCTTTCAGGGAGCCGCGCCCCCGTACCCGAATCTTTCGTTTCCCGGCGTTTCCGGCGAAGTGATGCCCGCGTGGGACTCGGTTGCGCCGCTCGACGACGCCTGCAGCGCGATCGCGGCAGCCAGCGCCATTGGCGTCAACGGCAGGATCGCGGTGGTCGACCGGGGCAATTGTCCCTTTGATACGAAAGTGGCAAACGCGACGGCGGCAGGCGCTATCGGCGTGATCATCATCGACAACGTGGCCGGGTCGCCTCCCACGGTGACGGGAGCGAATGCAACTCCCGCCATTCCGAGCCTGCTCATTTCGCAGCCGGATGGTGCCTTGCTTCGCAATCAGCTCCGATTCCGGTCCCGAACGCGCAGCGGCATCTTCGCGACCATCCGGTCCAACACCGCGGTGTTCTCCGGCGCGGATTCGCTGGGACGGGCGTTGATGTTTACGCCGAATCCGTTCGTGGGAGGATCGTCCGTCGCGCATTGGGATCCCAGCGCATTTCGCAGCCAGTTGATGGAACCGGGCTTCAGCCTCGGCCTGACGCTCAGCGTGATTCCGCCCGAGGACCTGTCGTTCCGGTTGCTCCAGGACCTGGGGTGGTAGACGGCCGATCGAACCGGGCCGCCCAGAAAGGGCGAGGAGATCTTCAAGGCTGTGGTTGGCTTACTCGAAGTACCCGCTGACGTCCACAATGAGTTCCGTCTGATCGGTCACATAGAAGTTGACCGCGCCGCCGGTTCCGGTGGGGATGATGGCGGCGTTGGCCACCACATACCCCCGGAATGAATTCAGCGTCGAGACGAGGGGCAGCGGCAGGCCGCCCGGCCATGCCGTGAGGAACGACAAGGGGTCTGTTGGGACGACCGTGACATTGAGCGCCAGCGCCCGCGCGGACGGTGGAATGCCGCACCTGCTTGCGGAGGCCGTGAGGACGCGGGTCGAGCCAGCGCCGAGCGACGGCTCGCCGAACGCCCCTGTGAACCCGGACCCGTGACGGGTATCGGCCAGCCGGCACGGAGCCACAGCCGCGAAGTTCAACCCGCCTTGGCCCGGCGGCCCAAAGTAGCCATTGACGTCCAGGATGACCTCCGTTGCCTGAGAGGCGAAGACGTCGACCGCTCCGTCGGGCCCCGCCGGCACGATAGCCGCGTTGGCCACGACCGTGCCGCTAAACGAGTTGAGCGTGGACACCAGCGGCTGAGCCGAACCCGAAGGCCACAGGGTCAGATAACTCAGCGGCCCTGGCGGGACGGCCGTCACATTCAACGCATACGCCCGAGCGGCCGGGGGGACTCCGCAGCCTCCGGCCTGGACGGGAAAACTCCGGGACGACGCAGCGTTGAGACCGGGAGCGCCGAACCGATCGGTTTTGCCCGACCCCGCCCGTGTATCGGCGACGCGGCAGGGTGTCAACGGGTAGAACTGAAGCTCTCCGGGGGTCCCCGGGGTGGTGAAATAGCCGTTCACATCGATAATCACGTCGGCGGCATCGGTGACAAATACGTTGACCGCGCCACTGGTTCCCGCCGGCACAATCGCGGCGTTCGCGACGACGTCGCCCTGAAACGAGTTGAGCGTGGACACCAGCGGCTGGGGCTGGCCCGTGGGCCAGATCGTCAGGTAGCCCAGGTAGCCGAACGGAACCACCGTCACATTGAGTGAGTAGGCCTGGGCCGCGGCAGGGATGCCGCAGCGGCCCGCCGGGATCGGAACAGTCCGGGTCGAGCCTGGACTGAAGGTGGGCGGCCCAAACGCTCCACTCGTGCCTTCACCCGCCCTTGTATCCATCACCCGGCAGGGCGTGACCGGGACGAACCGGTACGGGGCCGCCGCGCCGGTCCCGGAGCTTCGCGAGAAATGCGCCACCACCGATTTCGGGGAGTTCATCTGGAGAAAACCCGGATTGAACGGTCCGGAGAGGTCTCCGGAGAACTCCGTGAATGTCCATCCCGGGTTGGGTGCGGCTCTGACCAGAACCGAAGCGCCTTCATCCAGGAAATCGTCAGGCGACGGCGGAGTGGTGCTCACGGCCCCGGCGGCAACCGGCGACACGGAACGCGATAGCAAATACTGCGTCGCAAACCTGGCGACGTAGACCGTGTCCGCCGGGGGAACAGTGATCGTCTGCGATTGAGTTCCGCCATGCAACCACGAGAGGAACGAGTTCCGGCTGTGCGTCCCGGATTGCGGGCTCGGAACACCCAGATCGCGTTGCAGTCCGACGACGCTTCGTACGGGTCCGTAGGTCGGCTGGCCGTCCAGGGTGACGCCCAGACGGGGCGGGGACGTCGCCAACGTGATCGTGGACACTCTCGGCGCAAATTCGCGTCTTACGGTGGTTTCCAGCCCCTGTGCGTCGCGCGCCGTCAGGGTGATCCGGAACGCCACATCCGTCAGGGCATATGGGGTACGCGACGGGATCGTGAAGGAACCGCCACTGCCGCTAATCGGGCCGAGGAAGGGTCTCACGACGGGGCCGCCCAGGTTGTTGATCCCCGTCAGATAATTGACGGTCCAGGTCAGGTTCTGTGCGGGCAGGGGCCCGGTCTCCGGGTCGCTGGCCCCGCCCGAGAACGTAATCGTTTCGCCTCCGCTGAACAAAGCTCCCGCCGCCGGGGACGTAATGGTCGCCGCCGGCGGTTGGCCGTTGACCACCGTGAGAACCGCCGCATTGCTGGTCAGGCTGCCCGCGGAGTTCGACACCACCACCTGGAAGGAGGCGCCGGAATCGGTCAGCGTTGCGTTGGCAAGCGTGTAGCTGGCCTGGTTGGCGTTGGCAATGTTCGCCCCGCCCCGCTGCCACTGATACGTGAGATTCGATCCCGTCGCTGTCACGGTGAAGACTACGGCGGAGCCGGCGGGAACGGTCCGGCTGGACGGATGCGTCGTGATGGAGGGTGACAGAACGGCGGTGTAGTCGACACGGCGAAGCTCGCCGGCAGTTTCCTCGGCGCCTCGTTGCAGGTAATAGAGGCCCCCCTCCCGGGCCGCGCGAAGGTCGACGGGACCGGAAGCCCCGGAGAGGAACCTCGCGACGGCGCCCGTCGCGGGATCGAGCGTCGAGATCCAGCCACCGCACAAATCCGCAAAGAAATACTTGTCACGGTATTCAGGCGGGAATGTCGGGATCGCGGAATCGTAAAACGCTCCGCCGGCAATGGCACAGCCGCGTGGATCGGCATCGGAGCGGTGCGAATACGCGAACAATGGCTTGTCGAACAGCGGGTTGTCGTTGGGCCCTTCACTGAGTGGCCAACCATAGTTGGCGCCCGGCCGGCCGGTGTTGATCTCTTCCCACGTGTCCTGTCCGACGTCATTGATGAAGATTGTCCCCGTACCCGGCTGGACGGCAAACGTGAACGGATTGCGCAGCCCATAGGCCCAAATCAACCGCCGGTTCCCGGTTAAATCCGAGTACCCGACGAATGGATTGTCGCTGGGAATCGAGCCGTCCGGATTCGCGCGGAGGATCTTTCCAAGAAGATTGTCGAACGACAAAGCATTGTTGGGCTCGGCATTGTCGCCGACCGCGATGTAGAGCTTGCCGTCCGCGCCAAAGTGTAGCGCCCCGCCGTTGTGGGCCGCCGAAGCCGGATTCAGCGGGTCCAACTCCAGAAGCACGGTCTCGCTGCCCGCAACGGCAATGTCGCCATCGACCGTAAACCGGCTGACCACATTCCGCACCACCGTTCCCGGGCGGGTATGGTACACATACACGTAGCCGTTCGCGGCGAAATTCGGATCCACGGTAACCCCAAGCAGCCCGCGCTCGACTTCCGAATCGACTGTCAGCGACAGCAGGGGAGCCGGAAGCAGAACGCCGTTCTTGACGACTCTCAATCTGCCGGCCTGTTCGCACACCAGAACCCTTCCATCCGGCGTAAGGACCAAAGCCGTGGGCGACGCAAGTCCTCCCGCCACCAGGGAATCAGTAAAGCCCGGCGGAGGCTCTCCTCCTCTAATGGCAATCGCCAACGCCAGGAAAGACAGCGTCACTCGTGCGATAGCTCCCAGGAACAACATCATTGAATGAACCGCGCGTACAAAGAAATTTTAACCCTTTCCCGCCGAAAGAGTTCCGTTGCGCCGCCTCAGAACTCCGCGATTAAAAGGGCCACGGAAAAAGTGTTGCACGTTCAGCCTCGCGAGGGTCCCCATCGCGGGGACCCGCAGTAGCGGTGCGGTTGCGGGTTCTCGAAAAAGGAGACTACGCGATCCGGGTCATTCGGAGCAGGCGGATCGGACTTTCGAGCAGTTCGTCGAGGCGTGCCTTGAACGCCCGCAGGTGTGGCGTCTCCAGGTGCCGGTCGAGGTGCTCCCCGGATCTCCAGTTCTCGTAGAAGAGGAACTTGCCGGGGGCGGCATGATCTTCGTGAAGATCATACTGCACACAGCCCTCTTCCAGTCGCGTCGGCCCGACTAACCCGAGCAGGACTTCCCGCAGTTCCTCTTCTTTGCCAGGCCTGGCCTGAATCTCCGCAATCACCGTGAGCAGGTTCTCAGACATTTCCTCCGATTGTACTCTCCTGCGTGTCTCTTCCGAACCGTGCGCCGGCAAGGCTCCGTGAACCGATAATGGTCATCAAAGAGATGTCCCGGCGGGCGCATTGTGTTCGGCAGTGGCGAATCCGGGGCTGGGCCCTCCATGGCCGGATTCCCGGCGGCGTCCGTGCCCCCCTCGAAGAGGCGATTCGGGCCGTCCCGGATCCGATCATGGGACGTCTGCCGGCGCTGTCGATTCATCTTCAGCCAGCGTTCACCGAGTCCGGAATGGCTTCGACGTGGACGGATGCTCCCGCCGGTGTCGAGATCCGGATCGCGACCGAAGGAGTCTCCCCGCATGATTGCGCGATCGAACTCCTGCTGTGCGCCAGCCAGGTGCTGTGGGATCGCCTCGACGAAAGCGAGCGGCTGGACTGGTTCCGGCAACTCCAGGCCGAAATCGAGGCGGGTGTCGCCGGTGAAATTGACGAAGCGGCAGTTCGTGAGAAACGGATGCTGCTCTCTTCGCGCGCTCAGGCCTCCAGCGTCCGGCGCCTCGAGAGTTACGCCCGCCAGTCGTTTGCCTCCACCGCGGCCGAATACTGTCACGCGCTGTGGCACGACGTCGGCGTCAGGAGAGGGAAAGCGCACCTCCCGGCAGCATGGCTGCGACGGCGATTCGAGTTGCTCGCGCGCTGGTTTCCGCCCGGCCGGACCCTGTTCGCGCCGGCAGGGCAAGACCGCGGCTAATGCGCATTAACCCGCGTTACGGCGCGAAGTACCCGTTGATGTCCAGGATGACGTGGCTCCGATCCGTCACATACACGTTGATCCCGCCGAAGGCTCCTGCGGGAACGATGGCCGCGTTGGCCACGATGCTGCCGTCAAACGAATTGAGCGTGGACACGAAGGGTTGAGCGACTCCCGTGGGCCAGGCGGAAAGATAGCTGAGCGGCCCGCTCGGCACGACGGTCACGTTGAGGGAGAAGGCCGCGGCCGTCGCCGGAATGCCGCAGGCGCTTTGGGAAATCACAAACGACCGCGATGTCCCTCCTTCGAGGATGGGCCCGCCGAATGGGCCGTCCGCGTTCCGCGTATCCGTGATCCGGCAGGGCGTGGCCGCGTAGAACGACAAGCCCCCGGTCGACGGCGGGGCAAAATAGCCGTTGATGTCCAGAATCACGTCGGTCGGGTTGGTGACGAAGACGCTGACGGCTCCGTTGGTTCCAGAAGGCACCAGCGCGGCGTTGGCGACGATCCTGCCCTGGAACGAATTCAACGTCGAGACCAGAGGCTGGATCTGGCCCGCCGGCCATGACGTCAGGTAGTAGAGGGGACCCGCCGGAACCACGGTGACGTTCATCGAATACGCACGCGACGTGTCCGGAATGCCGCAAGGGCTCGAAGGCACGGTGAAATTCCGGACCTGCGTCGCCGCCATCGACGGGCCGCCGAACGCGCCGGGCGCCAGGCGTGTGTCGGCGACACGGCACGGATTCGCTGCAAAGAACGAATAGTTGTAGGCCGAGGGTGTATCGAAGTAGCCGTTGATATCCAGAATCACATCGGTGGTATTGGTCACGTAAACGCTGATGGCGCCGCCCGTCCCGGCGGGGACGATCGCGGCGTTGGCCACAATCGCGCCGTTGAACGAGTTCAGCGTGGACACCAGTGGCTGGGCCTGGCCGGTGGGCCAAATGCTGAGATACGACAGCGGACCGCGCGGAACGACGGTCACGTTGAGTGAGTAGGAGGCCGCCGTCGCCGGAATACCGCAGACGCTCTGCGGGATTGGGAACGACCGGACGCTGCCCCCGGCCATCACCGGCCCGCCGAAGGTCCCTGCCGCGTTGCGGGTATCGGCAATCCGGCACGGGGCCACCGGCTGGAACCGAAGGCCACTCCCCCCGATGGACGGACCACCGCTCCCGATTTTCATGACAAACGCATCCCCCGCGTTGTCGTCGCCCACGGCGAACGATCGCCCTCCGAATGCGGGCTGAAGCACGCCCGCCGTGGTCTTGAAGTTCTCCGAATCCGTCCGGCCCGTATAGTAGGCGTTACCGCTACTGTCGATCGCCACTCCGCCCACGCCGAGGAACCCGGCGTTATTGTCCCAGTTGTCCTCGTTCACGCCTCCGATATAACTCGAATAGATCAGCGTCCCGCCGGCGGAGCCGAACTTCGCGACGAACCCGTCGGAAAACGCTCCCCCGTAGGTGGTCTGGAACGCATCCACCTTTGGGAAGTCGGTGGACCAGGTGCGGCCGGTGATGTGGGGCTGACCCTGTCCGTCCACCGCCAGCGCGAAGGCGCCGTCGGATAGCGATCCCCCAAGAAAGGTCGAATAGATGAGCGAACCTCCGTTCGCGGCGAATTTCGTCACAAAGGCGTCGGAGAATCCTCCGAACGTCGACTGATAGGCGGCCAGGATCGGGAAATTGGCGGAGCCGGTTTCTCCCGCGACATACACGTTCCCGGTGGCGTCCACCACGATGCCGAAGCCCTGATCCCGGCCCGTGCCGCCCAGGAATGTCGAAAAGGCAACCGTGCCCCCGGTGAGGAACTTCGTCACAAACACGTCATAGCTCGACGACTTGGTTTGCTGGTAAGCGTTCAGGACCGGGAAGTCGGTCGACTCCGTTTCCCCGGTCACGTAGGTGTTGCCCTGGGAATCCACGGACACATCGTAAGCCCGTTCCTGTTTCCCTCCGCCCAGGTACGTCGAGTACACGAGTGCGCTCCCACTCGAATTCAGCTTGGCGGCGAAGGCGTCCTCTTCGCCCTTGAAGTTACCCTGGTACGGGAGTTGAATCGGAAAGTTTGGCGATGCGGTCGACCCCGTGACGCTGATGTTTCCCTCTGGATCCACGGCCATCCCGTAGATTTTGTCCGTGTTGTTGCCTCCGAGATAGGTCGAGAACACCAGTTGATTCCCGGCCGCGTTGAGCTTCAGCACAAAGCCATCGCCGAATCCGCCCCCGAAGGTCGCCTGGTACGCGCCGCCGATGATCGGGAAGTTGGAGGAGTTCGTGACGCCCGCAACGATCGCGCTGCCCTGGCTGTCCACGAAGATGTCCATGCCCTCCTCCTGGCCAAACCCGGTACTGGTCTGCGTTCCTCCGATAAAGGTGGAATACACAATGGCGGTTCCGGCGCCGTTGATCTTGGTGACAAACACGTCGCGAGTCCCTTTGAGCGTGTTCTGATAGGCTCCGGCGGCGGGAAAATTGGCCGAAGCCGTCGTTCCGGTCACATAGGCGTTGCCCTGAGCGTCAACCGCAATGCCCGTGCCGCGTTCGCCGGCGTTGCCGCCGAGGAAGGTCGAAAAGCTGATCACCGGATCGACGATCAGTTCCTTCGAACGGTCGTAGTCGCCCACTCGCAGCATGACCTCGTGACGGGCCACCCGATATTCAGCCGTCACCGGTTGACGGCGTCCCTCGACGATCTGATAGGCCACCGGTTGACGCTGGTAGACCGTTCCTCCCGGAAGGCGCAGCCGCAGGTCTCCCTTCGCATCGACGCTGGGAGGCTCGGTCCCCGTATAGGTCAGCCGGATCGCGTTCGGATCGGCGCCTGGGGACAGCACGAAGTCGTATTCCAGCCGCGAGTCTTTGCTGTAGTAAACCAGGTCGATGCCCGGATAGATGCCCCGATAGCGCACTTTGCCGAAGTGCGGAACGTTCCGGCGCCAACCGGCGGGGTCGTTGCCGATGAGGTAGTTGCTGTGTCCGGGCAGGGCATCTTCGCTCTCGATACGCGCGGCCGGATTCGCGCCCACCACCTTCATGCGGAGAAATTCCGCACGGTCCCCGGCCTCCAACGCGAACACGGCTTCATCCCGGGTCAAATAGACCTGAAATCCGTTGTCACGGCTTAGAAACAAAACGCGAGAGTCCGCTTGTCCGGCGTTGGGCTCAAAGCGAACCGGCGTCCGGCCATATCGGGCGGGGGCGACGGGATTCGCCAACGCAAGGGAGCAGGCCAGGAGCAACAACTGGGGAAGACGCATACGGCCTGTAATCGGCAGAAGCGCTGAACTCGATTAGAAACCCGCCAACCGCACCCGGCCGAATAGGGGCTTTTCTCGTCGACCCTCAGGACGTCCTCTCAGTCGACCAGGCTTGCGCAGGCTCGGCTCCAGGGAGCGATGAAGCAACCCCAGCTATTTGTCCAGCAGTTCGACAGTGAACCGGGCGGTGCAATTCGCGGTCTCGCCGGCCGTGTTGACCGAGTTCGTGATATTGGCCTCGAAATAGCCGAAGGTCTCTCCCGACCGGTCCAGCGAGTAACTGGCCGGCCCGAATGCGGCGCCGCCCGTCAACTGAGTACCCGCGGACAAGCGCAGGGTGAAACGGCAGTTCTGCCCGCCCTGGCCGCTGGTGGTCATCCGGAAACGCTGCGTGTTGTCGCGATTTTCCGGGTTCTCGAAGAGAACCTTGAAATTGACCGTGCCGGTATAGCTTGTGATCCCGCGAGTGTTGTTGGGCACAGCGAGCGCGGTCGCATTCAGATCCGCCTCCCAGCGCGCGGGTCCGGTTTTGCGTACGGTTCCGTTCGCCGAAGACAAACCGCTGGAGGCGCTGACACGCACGGGAGAGCCGTCGGTGACGTTGATCTCGTAGATCGGTGACCATGCCGTGGATTGCACGCGCTCACCCGCCAGCGCGTCCTTCGCGGTCAGAATCGCCTGCTTCTTCCGCTCGCCGACGTCGACTTCATCGGAATAAACGATTCTCGGTGGCGTTGTTTCCGCGGATCGGAATGCTCCCTGTTTCGAGGCCACCTGACCGACATACGGGCAGTTGGAATTGTTCGCCCGATGACGCAACGCCTCCACATGGTCGCGGAACAGAAAGTTGTCCCATTTCGGCGCGATACAGAGCGTCTCAGGACCGGGGGTCGCGCCGAGGAAGCGATACTGATCATCGACAATCTCGATCAGCCGGAGTCTTGGCCGGTTCTTCTTTTTAGGCTTAGGGTGCACATTACTTAAATCGCAATCCCCCACCTGAATCAGCCGCGAAGGAGCGGGATTTCCGGCTTTCTGAATCAGGATCGCAATCTGCTCGTCGAACCCATGATTCGTAGCATTGAGAAACGAGCGAATGAAGGTTTCCACGAGATCTCCGGTCAGGCCCTTCAACTTGAGCTTCTTGCGATAGGATTCGGCTTCCTTCGCTTCAATCCAGTCGGCGACCTGCGAAGCGGGGGTCTCGGGCTTGAGCAGCGCACGGATCTTGACCGGCGTCGCGTCGCTCAGGTACTTGGAATTCTTGATGAACTTCGGGTCGACCGTAAAGTTCTCGAGGCGTATCGGGAAGATAAGGCACATCACGTCGACCGGCGTCAGCCACGCCTGAATCCGTTTGAGAGCCCCGCCGATCGCGGTCTTGGCCAACTGATCGCGGATCCACGATTCAATTTGCTGCTGGGTGCCCTGGGGCGCGCCTTCGGCGGTGAAGAAATCGGTGATAGCGTCTTCCGCGGCAGCGGTGATACGTTCCTTGGTCCTGAGCCCCTTGCACAGGGGAATGAGAGGCTCACGGAGCGCGAGGCACACGCTGGCCTGACGCTGGCCACTGGCCTCGGGATTCACAGCCGCAGATTTCTCGCGCGCCAGATTGGTCACGCCGAGCAGAAACTCCGACGCCTCCGCCACGTTTCGGTTGAACGCCAGCAAGTCAGCCAGGTGCTGCCGTGTGACCGGCGTCGAAACCGACGTAGACGAGGCCGCGGTCACCGCGCCATAGAGCAGCGTCGAGGAACCACGGGTGGCGATCTCCTCCGTCATCCGGCGAAGCTGTGACTCCTGCAGTCCTGCTTGCACGGTTTGCTCGCTCGCCAGATTCGGGGCCACTTCCCTTACACCGGCGATCGCCTCCCGAATATCCGCTGCCAGGGTGTCCAGCAGGGCCCGGAATCCGGCCACGGGGTCGCCCGTGTAGGTGAGCGCCGTGATCGTAAAGGGCAGCGATCCCGCGCGCGCGCCGTCCGTCAGCAGGGCACTCACGGTGAACTGTCCCGTCCGATAACCGCTCGGCAGGTTGGGGTCAAACCAATAGGGCACGCGCGCGTAGACCTCACCCGACTCCACGTAGTTGATCACGTCAACGGCCCGCTCCGAGCCGTTCGACGCGCGGAACACCAGCATCTCGATCCGGGAAGGATCGCTCAGGTTGTCGAAGCGAAGCACCAGAATCTGGCCCGGACTTCCGGAGGCAGAGCCGCTCGATCCACCCGCCGCAGCGCTTCGTAAGACCGGTGGTCCGACGCTGACCGCGATGGCTTCCGATTCGGCGCCGCACGCGTTCTCCGCCCGCAGAGTGTACGTGGTCGGCGCGGTGGGACGCAATTCCAGGGAACCTGAAGCAGCCACACTGCCCGGGTCCGGGGAAAGCGTCACCTGATCGGCTCCTTCCGTGCTCCAGGCGAGCGTCACGGATCCCGCCGACGTGAGTGCGCGTGTCGAGGCGTTGAAGCTCACAATCGATGGCGGAAGGCATTCCCCGGCCGGAGTCACCAGTTCCGGCGACTGGTGTGAGGGATCGCCGCTTGCGTCGATGGCCAGGATGGCGGAACGCAAAGCGCCTTCGAACGGATTCACTGCGATCGCCCCCCAAGGTGGGGCTGTCAGACTGTTCATCCACTCGGTCAGCGAATCCACTCGCGCACTCGATTCCTCCAACACGATGCCACCAGGCAGCGCCCCGACGGCCTGTCCGTCCGCGTCGTGCAGCGTGACATCGGCGCGGGCGATCTGCCCGAACCGCCGGGAGGAGAGCAGAACGTCCGACGTGGCGCGCGGGAGTCCGATGGCCAGCGCGACTTCGCCGGCCGACACGGCCTCGCTGGTAATCTCGGCGAAGTGAATCTCGCCAGACATCGCGTCCGAATCGTAGTCGGGCACGGCCGCCGTCCTCGTCAGCGCAATGACGGGCCGGTTCGCGGCGATCGCTAATGCATCCACTCCCTCCGGCGTTTCGAAGAGGGCGTTCACCGGGTCGCGGATCTCGCGCAGTTCCTTCGCCGCCAGCGTCAGGCGATGAGTCCGGCCGCCCCATGTGAGACTGATGGTTGCTTCGCGCGCCCACGGATTGAACAGCCGGAGGTCGGACCGAAGTACGCCCCCCGCCGGAGATCCGCGCCGCAGCACCGGATGCACCGTTAGGGCGGTCGATCCGTGGCGGCTCAACTCGGCGGCTCCGGCGCCCATCCGGTCGCTCGTGGAAAGATCGGTGACCTCACCGAAGGCCACGGCGTCCCCCGAGGCGACATCGAGCTGCGCACGCGCGACCGGGAGGTCGGCGGCCAGCAGATCGGCCAACGCGATCCGATACACCCGTGCTTCGCCGCCGATTGCCTGCCGGGCGACTTCCCCACCCGCGGCGTCGAAGATCACCAGGTCGGCGCTCCCGCCCTGAGAGGCGAACGCCACCCAGATCCGCGTACTCTGATTCGCCGAGTGGGACAACCACAACAGATCGCCCGTTCGCCCGGGGCCGACTCGGTTGGAGGCCGCAACCACCGGCAGATCCACCTTCAAAACGCCTTCTCGCTCGTCGGTGTACTTCGCAGCCCAGACCTGCACGGCGCGATCCGCACTGAGGGTCACTGCCCCGGCAACGTCTTCCAGACCCCAGGCCTCGCGGAGCAGATTCCGCCAGGTAAGAGTTTGGCCCGGGTTCACCTCGGTCGATGCTTCCTCCGAAGCGGCGCCATCCAGCGCGTGGAAACGAAACCGCACCAGCGCCGGCGCAACATCGCGGTTGGTTACACGAAGCTCCGTGGCGAAGTGTCCGCCCGGCTCTTCGGTCGCATTGACCACCCCCGGAAGGGTGAAGTCGGCAGCCAAACCCGCCGTGACGAAAAGAAAAAGCAGCGACGCGTAGCGCATAGCAAAGACTCCAGTCATCCCCGGATTCCATCTTCGTGAACGGCCGAGAGGTCCGAAACAACCGCTTCTCCCTTGCCGGTCAGCCGCAAAACGCCCAAACCGGTCGCACCAGCGCAACTCATGATCTCCGCCGGTTCCCTGTGGATCTCGACATTATATAACCTTCATGCATTCTCGCCGCCGACAGCAGGACGGCCGCCACCGCCCCCCCGGCGCGAGATCAGCCAGACCTGGGCCGTGTATACGCCCATGCCGTCGCGGACACGAACCACACCACCGTCACCGCGTTGAACACGGACAGGAAATGCTCCCGGTCGATCGACCGCTGAAGAAGCGCCCACGAAATCCATAGCCCGATAAGCAGGCTCACGATCGCGATCGACAACAACACACGACGCAGCATCAGGCCGTCCTCCGTTCCGCGGTTGCGTACCGCAGCGCGGTGTACGCCCCGGTCGCCAGAAACCAGCACGGCAGCCAGCGAAAGAACAGGTGCATCGGCAGAACGAAGGCAACGGCCAGCGTTCCTACCCAGACGACGATCGCCTGCCAGTTGAACATCAGGCCCTTCCGTTCCGCCAGGTACGGATCCACTCCCAGTCGCGGCAGGATCCAGTGCTCCACAAACACGACACAGCCCACCGGCATCAGGATCAGGCCATAGATCGCGACGTAGTCGAGCAGCTTCAGAAAGAACACCGGGAAGCAGGCCAACATCGTCGTGGCCAGCCCGCAGTACAGCGTGATCTTCCAGCGCGGCCAACCAGGAGTCAGCGATTGCACGGCCAGTCCCGCCCGGTACAAGGTCGGATTGGCCGTGGTCCACCCCGCCAGCACGACGGCCAGGACTCCCGCCCAGCCAGCTGCCTCGTAGGCCATTTTTCCAGGCGTCATCTCTCTGCCGACCGCGGCCACCATGATGCCCGAACTCAACCACGCCAGGAAGTGTCCCGGATAAACCCCGGTCGCGGTGAACAGTCCATACCATGTGCTTTTGGCGTAGCGGAACAACGCCATGTCGGAAAGGCCGATGTGCATGGCGAGGTTGCAGAACCATGCGAAGAACAGGATCTGCCTGAAGCCGTACTGCTCCTGCCCGGGCGTCGGCTGGCCGTTCCACACCTTGGTGGAGAGTACCTCCCACAAGTTCGACAGGTCGGGCAGCACCCCTAACTTCGGCAGTGTGGCCATCGCCCCGGCGATGAACACCAGGAACAGCCAGGGCGAACACACGCTGGCGAAGTTCGCCAGTGCGGAGAAGCCGAGAATGGCCAGCAAGGTGAATCCGGCTCCCAGCGCGACCGCAATCATGACCCACCCCGCGCTAGTCGGCAGCACCGAGCCCAGCGGTGTGGGGGGCAATCCAATCAGGCCGGCGAGGGCCGTCGCCGAGACCGAAATCATCGCTCCGGCCAGGATGCAGTACAGGCACGCATTGGCCAGGTTGTACACCACCATGAACCCCGGACCGCCGATCTTGCGGAGGTACCAATACAACGTCAACCGCGTGCGGACGGCGATGGGCGCGCACACCAGGGTCCAGCTCAACACCGCAAGGAGATTGCCCAGCAGCAGGCCGAGAATCAGGTCGCGCGCCGTGACGCCGTGGATAACGAAGAAGGCGCCGATGACGAATTCGGTGGCGGCCACGTGCTCGCCCGCGAACAGGCCGGCGAACTTGCCCCAGCCTTGCAGTTTGTCGAGGTGAACGGGCTCGCGGTCGAACTCGTTCAACTGATCCATTTTGGCGGCAAGCTCCGCCAACGTTCCCGCCATGTGCGCTCCCCGGGGGCCGCGCGTGGACACATCATCGCGCCCCTCAAAGCATAAACGATCCTAGCTTTGAGCCCGAAGATGACGGGTGAGGGTAAACGGGCGTGCCCGTCCGGCTACGCGATGATCTCTTTGATCGGCGTCCCGTAGTCGATGTCCAGGCGTTTGCGGCCCGGCACTTCCAGTTTGCGCGGATCCAGGCCCAGTTGATGCAGTACCGTGGCATGGATGTCCGTCACGTAGTGCCGGTTCTCCACGGCGTGGAAGCCGAGCTCATCGGTTGCGCCGTGAACGACGCCGCCTTTGATGCCGCCGCCCGCCATCCAGACGCTGAAGCCGTACGGATGGTGATCGCGGCCGTTGGTGCCCTGGGCTCCGGGCGTCCGTCCGAACTCCGTGCACCACACCACCAGCGTGTCGTCGAACATGCCGCGCTGCTTCAGGTCCTTCAGCAATCCGGCAATCGGCTTATCGGTCTGTGCGCACAACTCGGTGTGACCCTTTTTCAGATTGGAGTGAGCGTCCCACTTGCCTGCCCCGCCGTTCTGCCCATGGAACACCTGTACGAATCGCACCCCGCGCTCGGCCAGGCGCCGCGCGGCCAGGCAGGTTTCGCCGAAAGTCTTCGTGACTTCCTGATCGATTCCGTACAGCTTCCGGATCGATTCGCTCTCGTCCTTGAACCGCATCACTTCCGGCACCGCGGTCTGCATGCGAAACGCCAACTCGTACGACTTGATGCGCGCGCGCATGCTGCTGTCGTCCGGGTACTCCACGCTCGAAAGCTGATTGAACTCGCGGAGCAGCGCAAACTCCCGTTCCTGCTCTTCCTTGAACACGCCGCCTGCCGGAGTCGAGTAGGGCAGCGGGTTTTCCGGCTTCACATCCAGCCGTATGCCGGCATGCTCCGGGCCCAGGTAGGAGGCGCCGTGCGCGCCGGGACCGCCGCAGCACGAATCGATCGGCTCGCCGAGCACGACAAACTGCGGCAGGTTCTCGTTGAGCGAACCCAAGCCGTAGTGGACCCACGACCCGATGGTCGGGAACTGCCCTTCCAGCACGTGCCGGCCGGTGTGGAACTGCATCTGCGCGCCGTGGTTGTTATCGGTGGTCCACATGGACCGCACCACCGCGATGTCGTCGATGCAGGTGGCAACGTTCGGAAACCAGTCGCTGACCTCAATCCCGCTCTGCCCGCGCTTCGCAAAGCCGACCTGCAGCGGATAGACATACGTGTGGGTCTTGTGAAGTCCCGCGATCACCTCGCGCAGGTTCTTCTTCACCAGCGGATTGTCCAGCACGCCCGCGTGCGGCGTGTCCGTGTATTTGCGCCCCGCGTGCTTGGTGAGTTCCGGCTTCGGATCGAACGACTCCATGTGGCTGACGCCGCCGATCATGAACAGCCAGATCACGCGCTTGGCTTTGGGCGCGAAGTGCGGCATGCCATTGGGGCCCAGGGTCGCGGCCGCCCGCGCGATGCCGTCGCCGTGCAGCATCGATCCGAGCGCCAGCCCGGTGAATCCCATCCCGATATCGGCCAGAAAGGCCCGTCGCGGTACGTGTGGTTTCATGCGCATCAATTCCCCTAACGGATGGTCACGAAGTCGTTGTGATTGAACAGCACGTGGATGAAGTTTTCCTTCGCCCGCAAACCTGCATCGACGACCGTCGCCTGCTTTTCCGAACTGTCCGGCTTGCCCAGAACGCTCAGGCGCGAGGGCTCGCGGTAGAGGTCGGGCTGGTTCTTCAAGAACTGCTCGCCTGCCGCCAGTTCCTTCGGGGCAGGCAGGCGGCCCAGAATCGTTTCGAACGCCGAACTGACGAACACTCGAGGCGCGACGCCGGCGCCCAGCGTATCGTTCATTCGTTTGGCCAGGGCCCGCGATTGATCGCGGCTGATCTTGCTGTTGGCCAACGCCAGCGCCTGCTGCGGCATTACGCTTTCGGTCCGCTCGTAACACTCGGTCGTATTGGCGCTGTCGAAAATCTTGAAGAACTCCACTTGCATATCCGGCGAATGCGCGAAGTAGATGCTGCGGCGATTGGTTTTCAATCCTTCGGGATCTTCGATCTCCGGTCCGCCCATGGACTGGTCGAGCTGCCCCGCGACAAAGAGCACCGAATCGCGGACCACCTCCGCTTCCATGCGCCGCGGATTCATCCGCCACAGATGCCGGTTCTCCGAGTCCTTCGCCACGTTGGCGTTGGACTCGCCGCCGGTCGAGAGCATCCGGTAGGTGCTGCTGGTCACCATCAACCGGTGGATCGATTTCATGCTCCAGCCGTTCTGCATGAGTTCGGTGGCCAGCCAATCCAGGAGTTCGGGATGCGAAGCCGGCTTGCCGTTCTTGCCGAAGTCGAACACGGTCGGCACCAGGCCTTTGCCGAAGTGGCGCAGCCACATGTGGTTGATCGCCACGCGCGCGGTCAGCGGATTGCCCTTGTTCGCAATCCACGCCGCCAGCGCCGACCGGCGCCCGGTGGACTTGTCCGGATAGATCTTACCGACCGAATGATAGCCTTCACTGGCCTGGGTCAATGCCGTCTGCGCGGCGGTCAGCTTCTTTTGCGCTTCGCCGATCTTCTTTTCATCGCCGGCGTTGCCGGGCTTGCGAGCTTTGATCGCCGCCTGAAACTCCAACTGGGCGCGGTAGACGCTCTCATCGGCCTTCAGGATGCCGGCTTCCCGCTCCAGCTTTCGCGCCTTGTCGGCAAGTTCTTCGTACTTGATGTCGGGCGGGTCGGAGAACTTGGCATTGTCCGCCGCGATGCGCGCCTCGAGCGAGGGCAGGTGCGCCTTGGCCGCCGCCAGCGCTTTGCCGGCCACGATCAACAGATCGGACGGATCCCGCAACTTGTCGAGGACGGCTCTGGCGTCCAGGCCCGAAGCCTCCTTTTCCGCCTTGGCGTACGCCTCCCGCGCCTTACGGAGTTCCGCCTCGGCGCGTTCGATGTTCGCCTTGGCTTCCGTCACCAGATCGCGCTGCACGAACGGCCGGTGGTCCGGATAGTAGGCGTCCACCGGAAGCGTCACGGGTTTGATGTCCCCGAGTTTTTCCTTCAGAACCTGGGGAACACCGGGGGCGAGCGGATGCTCCTTGTCCGGCTCCTGCACGTTGCCGCGGACCAGCAGGAAGGTCTTGCGGTCGAGTTCGGCGTCGAAGATGCGGGTCAACCCGTCCTTGTCGGTGTCGGTCTGGCCGGGGACGCGGTCGATCCGCACCTCGTACGGTTCGAAGAAGGCGCGGAACTTGTAATATTCCTGCTGCGAGATGGGGTCGTACTTGTGGTCGTGGCAGCGC
Source organism: uncultured Solibacteraceae bacterium (assembly GCA_964529305.1). GTDB lineage: Bacteria > Acidobacteriota > Terriglobia > Bryobacterales > Bryobacteraceae > CAZGUX01. The sequence continues at coordinate 74,306 of CAZGUX010000046.1, forward strand.
GCGCACTTGATCGTCAGGCCGAGCATGCCCATCGCCGTGTGGTCGACCGCATCCTGCATCCAGCCCTCGCGGTCGTACTTGTTGAAGTTGCGCGCCAGGTAGCCGGTGGCGCGGACGGCGCCGGGATCGGCCGGCTTGATCTCGTCGCCGGCGATCATTTCGGTGATCATCTGGTCGTAGCCGCGATCCTCGTTGAGCGAACTGACGATCCAATCCCTCCAGCGCCAGACGAACTTGTGGCTGTGCCGCACATCGGCCGCGCGGCGCCATCCGTACCAGTCGCTGTAGCGCCAGACATCCATCCAGTGGCGTCCCCAGCGCTCGCCGTAGCGGGGATCGGTCAGGAGGCGGTCCACGGCCTTTTCGTAGGCGTTCGGGGCAGGGTCGGCCAGGAATTTTTCAAGTTCCTCGCGCGAGGGGGGCAGTCCGATCAGATCCAGGGACACACGCCGCAGCAGCAAACCCTTGTCAGCCTCGGCGACCGGAGTGAGGTTGTTCTTCTCGTGGGAGGCGGCGACGAAGGCGTCGATGGGATTGCGCACCCAACCTTGGTTCTTCACGGACGGGAGAGCGGGCCGGGCGGGCAACTGGAACGCCCAGTGCTTGTCGGCGGGCGCCGGAGCGGCGGCGGCAGGCTTGAGCGATTGCTCGAACTGCGCCCCGTGGTCGATCCAGGCGGCGACGGCGGCGATCTCGGCGTCGGGCATGCGCGCACCCTTGAACGGCATATGCGGTTCCGCGGCCCGGGTGATCACCTGGTAGAGAAAGCTGTCCTTGGCATTGCCCGGCACCACCGCCGGTCCGCGATCGCCGCCCCGGACGAGGGTCGCGCGGCTCGACAGGTCGAGGCCGGATTTCTTCACGTTGCCGTTATGACAGCCGAGGCACCGTTTCTCGAGGATAGAGACGCCCTCCGGCGGTGCGGTCCACCCGGTAGAAGCCACCGCCAGCAGCAGAGCGAGTTCGCGCCAATTCATCTGGTTTCGCCTTGGTCCTTCCGTCGTGCTCCCAACCGATGCCGAATCAACCGCTTGCCCTGTCCGGCGAAGGGGAGGCCGACCAGCAGACACGGCCCCGTATTGGATATGTTGCAGCAAGTCCCCCGGGTAGGGCAAGACCTGATATGTCTTTGTCCAGAGTTCTGAACGCCGCATGGCGCCGCGCGGTACCCGGTTGCGGCCCGGTGGACCGCCGGGCTAAGATGGTGAAGTCGACACGTTGCGCCCGTAGCTCAGTTGGATAGAGCGTCTGGCTACGAACCAGAAGGTCGGGTGTTCGAATCACTCCGGGCGCACCATTTCCTGCACAAAATCAACACTTTCCAGACCTAGCCTCGTCACTGGCGCGACGGCACGCGCATGTCCGCTCGAACGCTTGTCCGCTCGCTTCCGCTCGCGGTTCGGATGGACTCGCGGCCCTCCCGCCGCGCGAAGGCGACCTT
>CAZGUX010000047.1:0-28475 GCA_964529305.1 uncultured Solibacteraceae bacterium
GTAGGAGCGGCGGAGGCGGCCAGGCAGGCAGAGGCCGCGGAAGGACGAACAGCCGGCCGGGCAAAACCAGACCGGGTAAAAGGGGAAGACCGGACGGAGTTGTCCGGTGCCGCGGAACTGGCGGCGCGGGAAGCGAGTGGATCTTCACCCGAGCGCCTCGCGCGGGTGTCCCAGTTACGGGAACTGGTAAAGGCGGGCCGATACCAGGTGGATGCGGGGCAGGTGGCCGGCAAGATTGTCGACGATGCCTTGGGCGCAGCCACGGGAGAACCCGGCGGTGACGGTTGAGCATGAGTCGAGCGAGTCACGACGCGGCGGACGAAGAACGGAACCGGGAGTGGGCAAGGTGGGCGGCCGAAGCCGCCGACCAGGTGAGCACAGCGTGCGGGCGGCTACGGCGCGCAGCGCTGTTGACGGAATGCCGCAACGAACTCCAGACGGCGTTTGAATCGGTGCAGCGGTTGGAAGGGGAGGTCCGCCGCGGTGCAAGTCGCGCAAGTGGGGCAGGGCTGGTGATTCCCCACATGGAGCGCTTGCGGCGGCAGATGGCGGTGTTTCAGGCGCTGGTTCACCATCTGGTGGCGTACCGGGCAGACCTGGCGGCACTCGTGGCCCGCGGGAGGGCGGCGGGTGATTCGCCGGGAGGCCGGGTCTGGATTGAAGGGTAAAGTCCATGTCACTGTTCGCGTCGCTTTCCGCCGCTTCGAGTTCATTGGATACCTTCAGCCGGTCGCTGGCGGTGGTGCAAAACAATGTCACCAATGCCGGCACACCGGGCTATGTCCGCCAGAGGGCGCCCCTGCTGCCGCAGCCATTCGATCCGGCCTTAGGGGTGGCTGGCGGGGTCTCGGCCGGTGAACTGGAGAGCAGCCGGCGCGACTATACCGAGTATGCGGTCCGCCGCCAGAATTCTCTTGCCGGAAGGTTCGACGAGCTGGTTGCGAACCTGTCCCGTCTCGAAGGGAGCTTTGACGCGACCGGCGCCGAAGGCGTGCCTCGCGCGTTGACGCGATTGTTCGATAGCTTTTCGGCGCTGGCGGTGGCGCCCAACGATCCTCTGGCCAGGCAGCAGGTGCTGGACCGGGCGAGTGACCTGGCTCGCGTGTTTCGGACCGCTGACGCAGGCTTGGCGAAGGCGCAACAGGAGGCGGTCGGCCAGGCCGAAACGCTCGCGGACGGGATCAGCGAACTGGGAGATCGGCTGCGATCGTTCAACGCGGAGATCCGGCGCGACCGGTCGGTGGCGGACGATCCCGCCGTGGATGCCAAGATCCACGACACGCTCGAGAGCCTGTCGGAACTGGTGGACATTCAGACGCTTCGCGCCGAAGACGGCACCTTCACCGTTCTGTTGGGCGGCCAGTCGGCGCTCGTCGTGGGGGAGACGTTGTTTCCGCCGCGTACCGAGTTCGATGGGACGTCGGTCCACGTCTACGACCCGACGGGCCAGGACATTACGGACAAGATCCACGGCGGCCGGTTGCGGGGAGCCTTGGACGCGGCGGGGTCGTCGATTCCGGGATGGCGGTCTCAATTGGATCAACTTGCCGTGTCCGTCGCGGACGCGGTGAATGCGGGGCTGGTTTCGGGCCTCGATCAGAACGGCGTGCCGGGGCTGCCTCTGTTTACGTACACTGCCGTCGACGACGCGTCCGCCACGTTGGCCGTGGGCACGCTCACGCCCGATCAGCTGGCTGCGGCGTCGGCCACCGCGCCGGGGGGCAACGCGAACGCACTCGATCTGGCGGCGCTGGCCCGGAGTGCCCAGATCGACGGACTTACCTTCAACGGGTTCTATGCCCGGATTTCGGCCGCGGTGGGAGAGCAACTGGCGGGCGCCCGCCACGACCAGGATGTCTCCGAGAGCCTGCTGGTGCAGGCCAGAGAATTGCGGCAGCAGGAATCGGGAATCTCGCTCGACGAAGAGGCCGCCCGCCTGTTGGAGCTGCAGAGGGCCTATCAGGCGACGGCGCGGCTGTTTTCGGTTCTGGACAGCCTGACGGAAACCACCATCAACATGCTGCGCTAGGAGGCGTCATGATCCACGGAATCGATCCTTCCACCGGCCGCTTTCTGTTCGACCTTGAACGGATCCGCTCGCGGGGGGAGCGCGCGGAACGCGAGATCACTTCCGGATATCGGGTGAGCCGGCCGTCGGACGATCCGTCGGTGTTGCCGGAGGTCATCGAGGCGCAAAGCCGTCTCGATCATCTCGACCAGTTTGCGAACAACCTGGGGCGCGTCCAGGCGGAGACGGACGGAGCCGAGAAAGCCCTGCAATCCGCGGTCAAGCTGCTCGACCAGATTTCGGTTTGGGGATCGCAGGGCGCCACGTCGACCGCATCGGCGGACACGCGGCAGGTGCTGGCCGGCCAGATCGGTGCCACTCTCGAGCGCCTGGTTTCGGTCGCCAACACGGAAGTGGGGGGACGGCTGGTGTTTGCGGGCGACGCCGATCAGGTCGTGCCCTACGGCGTCGACTGGACCCTGACGGACGGAGTTACCGCATATGCCGGCGCAGCCGCTACTCGGGAAGCCGAAGGCGCCGACGGTGGCAGGTTCCGTGTGGCGCGTTCGGCGGAAGAGATTTTCCAGACCAGTGGCGACGGAAACGTCTTTGGAGCGGTGGCTGCGCTGAAGACGGCCCTCGAGTCGTACGATCAGGATGCCATCGAGACCGCTTTGTCGCGCCTGGCCCCAGCCCGCGCGCACCTCAACGGGCAGTTGGCTTTCTACGGCGGAGTTCAGAGCCGGATTCAGGCCGAATTGGACTCCGGCTCGTCCGAGCGGCTGAGCCACCAGGCCGCCATCACGCGGTTGAGAGAAACCGACCTGACGGAAGCGTCTCTCGAGCTGGTGCAATCGCGCACCGGGCTGGAGGCGGCTCTGGCCGCCCGGTCGGGAAGGCTTCGTTCGACCCTGTTCGACTACCTGGGCTAACCTTGCCCCCGAACAGCGGCCTCCGGACACGGCCACAGCCATCGGCGGAGCGGGCAGGCACTGTCGACAAGCTCTCCCCCTTCGCCGGAATGCTCGCGGGGCCACCATTGGAACGAGCGTTGGAGTGTCCCAGGTTTTCGATGCCCTCCCGCGCGGGTCAGCCGTCGGTCTGGATTCTTCGGGGGCTCGGGCGGGAGAGAGGACGGCGGCCTTTTTGCTTCATGGTTGCCGGGAGAGATACGCCGGCGAAGACAAGAGGTGGTTCCGGAGCGCCAACGATCAACAGAAGAAAGAAGGGAATGCGGACAGAATTCCCGAGTGATTCGTAGAACTTTACCGATAAGAGAACTAGGACAGTAGGCTGTCGAGGAGATGCTTATGAAGATCGATTCTTCGCTACCGGCGCTGGACCTGGTGAACTTGCCGCAGCGGCGGATCGTCGAGCAGCAGCAGCATCGCGATCTGATCCAAGCGGCCCGGGCGGTCAACGCCAGCGAACTGCTGGGAAACGGACAGGAACTGACGTTTAGCCTCGACCAACATAGCGGGCGGATGGTGATTCGGCTGGTCAAGCGGGAGACGGGGGAAGTCCTCCAGCAGATACCGGCGGAAGACATCCTGCGAATGGCGCAGTCGCTGAAGCTGGCGGCGCGGCCGGAAGCCCAGTGAATAGGGCTTCGAGAAATGGGCCAATTCCGTGGCCGGCGTCATGTGGTTGAACGGCTGGCCGGCCCGGTAGAGCAGATCCGCTCTGCGGTGGAGACGGACGATCGACAGGTGGCAGGCCAAGGGCCTGCAACAGACCGATGGCGTATCGAGTCAGCAGTACCTATCTGGAGAATCGCGTTCTCGGCGCCAGCCCGTTGGAGCTGGTGACCATTCTGTATGAAGAAGCGGCCAAGTCGGTTCGCGAAGCCGCGGCGGCGGTTCGCAGCGGTGACATCCGCGGGCGGTCCCGCGAAATCACCAGAGCTCAATTGATCCTCGGCGAGTTGTCGGCATCGCTGAATCCCGAGGCGGGAGGGGAACTCGCCATCCGCCTCAACGACCTCTACTCGTACATGCAAAGGCGTTTGACCGAGGCTCACGTACAACAGTCGGTGGCTCCCCTGGAGGAAGTAGGAAGGCTTCTCGCCATCCTGGCGGAAGGTTGGCAACGTTGCGCCACCAATGAGGCGAATGCGCGTCCGGCGGCTTCTTCTGAAATGTTGAGCACGGTATAGGCTGGCCTCATGCTGCTTGCCAGGAACACCGCGACGCCCGCACCGCACGGTTTCCGAGGCCGCTGTCCCGTTGACACGAACCGAAGGCGAGGCTCGCGTCCCACGCGCCGCACTCAGGCGAGATGAGAATTGGACCGCATGAATTCGTAGCGTTCCAACGACGCTGCGACGGTGAAATTCCCCCCGGTGGGGCCGTTTGCGAAGTTTTCTTCGATGCGCAGAACTTTCCCCATGCATCGGAGGTTGACGTTGCCACCGGTTCCGCTGCAGAGGGTGATGATGTACTCGAGCGGTCCACCAATCTCCATCCGCGATCCCGACGTAAACAGGACTCCGCCGGAACTGATGTTCCGTGTTCTGCCCACCTGAGACAGACGTTCTGTTCCCGCGCGAACAACCTCGACTTTCAGTTCGAGATCGAAGCGCTTGCTTCTTCTCTGTTCGATCACTGCACTTCGTAATCTAGTGTGTTCTGCTGGGTTACGTCAACCTCCGGCCTGAAATTCGAGTACCAGCTAATACTACGGCTTATCCCCCTCAACGGACGGGACGGATCGCCTGCAACCCTGGGACAACTCGAGATCGACATGCGTAGAAGCCGTGGAATCGGCCGGCAAAAATCGGACCGCGCTGCCGTCGGGTCCTTGCCGCAGGGCAGATTCAGGCTGCGGTTCAGTCGCCCAGAAATTTTCCGTAAGGCCGCAGGCTGCGCACGTTGTCGCACACCGCTTTGATTCCCGCGGTCATGGGGATGGCCAGGATCAGTCCCGCCGCGTCCCAGAGAAATCCCCACACCATCAACGCGACAGTCACCACAAGTGGGTTCAGGTGAACCCGGGAGCCCACTAGTTTGGGATACAGCAGATTGAGCGCGATCAAATGCAGGACGGCCACCACGGCCCCGATCAGGACGTACGCGGAAATCGCCTGGAACACCGTGATCGACACCATGATCGGCGGCACGACCGCCAGCGGTAATCCGACGTACGGAACCAGGCTCAGAAAGCCGCTGATCGTGCCCGACAACATCGGATACGGAATGCCGATCCGCCAGAACAACACCGAACTGATCCCGGCCAGCAGAAGGCCAAGGACAAAGTTGCCGACGACGTAGGTACGTACGAGTCCCGCGATGCCTTGGAGACTTTTCGCGGCGACCGCGCGGTCTTCGCCTTCGAAAAACTGCAGGAAGCTCCGGTTGATGTGATCCCGCCAGCTCAGCATGAAATAGACCAGGAACGGCACGAAGGAAGCCATGAGGGCCGCCTGGTAGAGCGATTGCCAGCGGGCCATCAGGTACTCCATCAGACCCGTTCGTTCCTGGATGCGGACTTCGGTTACGGGTGGCGGAGCGTTCGGATCGGGCTCCGGCGCCGGCTTGACCACGGGGGCTCGCCTCCCCTTTGGCCGCGGGGTGCTTTTGAGTTGTTCCTCGAGTTCCTTGTCCTTGCGCTGGCGGGCCGGCGTGATGAGCTTGTAGATGGCCTGCTCGGTCCGCTCAATCTGGGAGCGGCCCTGATCCACCAGTTCCCCAACCCGCTTGCCGTAGGCCTCCTGGTAATCCTCGAAGAGATTGCTGATCTGCGAATAGGCGCCGAGTCCCAGCAAATACATCACTCCCAGCGCGAGGCTGCACACCACAAAGCTGGCGAACGAGCGCGGGAACCGGATGCGGATCAGGAGGTTGACCAGAGGATCGAGAATGAAGGCGAGGGCCACCGCGGTCATCAAGGTGATAAAAAACACACGGGCCCAATACAGCAGCCCGATCACTACCACCGCGGTCACCAGCGGAGAGATTTCAACCGCGGCGCCCGGTCTTCGAATTCGTCGCGCGACGATCGCCACTACCGCGTATTATAGTGAAGTGCTCGCCCACGAGGAGCATTCGGCTCCGAAACCGGGCCGGATATTGGCGCTCGATCTCGGCAGGCGCCGGATCGGCCTCGCCGTCAGTGACGAACTGGGCTTGACCGCGCAAGGCCTGCCGACCCTGGAGCGTAAGAACCTGCGGGTTGACCTGGAGAAATTGCGTCAGGTGATCGCCGGACGCTCCGTGACCCGCATCCTGATCGGGAATCCGCTCCACATGAGCGGCGCCGAAGGCGCCCAATCGGGATGGGTGCGGGAATTTGCCGAAAAGTTGCGTCTGGCGTCGGGGCTGGACGTCCAACTCTGGGACGAGCGTCTGACCACCAAACAAGCTTCGCGGGTGCTGCGGGAAAGCGGAATCGGGATCGAGAAACGGAGCCGCGCCGTGGACCAGCTTTCGGCGGTTCTCATCCTGCAAAGTTACCTGGACCTGGTCCCTCCCGAGGGGGCCGCTTGATTCGCATCGGTGCGGCCGTACTGCTCCTGGTTCTGGCCGGCTGCGCCGCCGTTGCCTGGCTGCTGCGGACTCCCTATTGGCAAGGGCGCGGGCCTACCCGGATCGAGGTGCCTCGAGGCGCCAGGTCGCGGGCGATCGCCGGGGAACTGGCAGCCGCGGGAGTCGTCCGGCACCCTTGGATCTTCCTGGCGGCACGGGCCGTCCGGCGGGGCGCGGTGCTTCAGGCCGGAGAATACCTGTTCGAAGGGCCGGCCACCCCTCTCCAGGTTCTCGACCGGCTCGCTCGCGGCGATGTCATTTCGTACGAACTGGCCATTCCCGAAGGCTACAACCTGTTCGAGGTCGCCGAAGCGGCCGGCCGGCTCCCGTTTTTGAAACAGGACGTGTTTCTGGCGGCCGCGCGGGATCCCGCCCTGATCCGGGACCTGGATTCGCACGCTTCCACCCTCGAAGGATATTTGTTTCCCGATACCTACAGGATCACCCGGCAGACCACCGAGCGCGACCTGTGCCGTCAGATGATCCGCCGGTTCCGGCAGGTCTGGACGGAACTCGGCGCCAGGGAACCTGCCCATCAGGTCGTCACGCTCGCTTCCCTGGTCGAAAAGGAGACGGCCGTCGCCGGCGAGCGCCCTCAGGTGGCCGCGGTATTCCTCAGCCGTCTGCGCCTGGGCATGAAACTCGAGTGCGATCCGACCACGATTTATGCGGCCTTGCTCGAAAACCGGTGGCGCGGCGTGATCCACCGGTCGGACCTCGACAATCCGCACCCCTACAACACCTACCGCAACCCTGGGCTGCCTCCCGGGCCGATTGCGAATCCCGGTCTCGCATCCCTGAAGGCCGCCCTCGCCCCCGCCGCCACGGATGCTCTGTTCTTCGTCGCGATGCCGGACGGTTCCGGCCGGCATTGGTTCTCCAAGGACCTGGCCGCCCACCAGGCGGCGGTGAGAAAGTATCGCAGTGGCCAAGCGAAGGTCGCTCAAACAGGAACTGAAGGGACTTCTCGGGTCTCTAGCCATCCGTGAGGTCGACGGGGCCGCGTGGCACGACCTGCTTCGGCGCCTCACACCGGTGCCGGAGAGCCGGCTGCGCCACGCTTTGCGTGATCTGAACGTCCCGGTCGCTGCGCCCTACGGAGGGGTCCGGCAGTCTTCCTTCGCTGATTTGGAGGCCTCCCTGCTGGAACTCGCGGGCGTTTACCTGAGTGCGCGCGAAACCGGCAATCACGGCCTGTGCCGCGCCTGCCGCGACGTGGTGATCGAAGCCAAGAACCACGCCCGGCTGGCGGCGCTGAATCCGCGCGTTTCCCAGATGCAGAGACTGGTCAAGGCCGAAATGCGCGAATGGATGTTGGTGTGGTTGGAGAACCCCGAAGTGTTCGCCCCGTGGGTGGCTCTCCGAAAGCGTCGTCTCCTGCCGGGTGGCTGACATCCGCGCCACGCGTTCAGGCCCCCACCGCACGCCCCTGCTCACTGCAGGTCGATGGAATCCACCTTGACAAGATCCCCATCCAGCGAGCCCGTCACCTTGGCCTTGAGGTCCTTTTCTTTGGTGGTTTTCTTCAATGCGGCCAAAGCCCTCGCGTTCCCGCTTTCGTCGAACTTGAGGAATTTGCCATCGCCCATGACAAGCCCATAGCCCCCTTTGGAGCAGTTCACGGCGCATTTTGTGGAATGGCTGGCCAGGTCGCGCCCTTTGCACATGACATCCACCAAAGTCCCGCTCCAGGTTTCGGCCATTGCCGGCAGGACGACCATCAGTAAACCCACTGAGAGCTTGTTGACCACAAACACACGACCTCCTCCAGTGACATTGTAGTCCTGAACACACCGTCGGCGCGGACTATCCCACACGAGGGACTAAGTCTTCCGGCACAACACACCGATAGACGGGGTAGGGGCGTCGAGAGAACTTATGATCGAGTCGCTGTTCGCCGCGGGAAGCGTGACCGCCGTTGTGCTGGTTTATCGCTGGTCCTTGCGCCGCAAAGCGCAAATAACGAGAACCATGATCAAGCGCATCGTGTATCCAGTGTGGCCGTGACACGTTGCGGTGGTACGGGGAGTACATTCTCTCCAGGAAAATTCTCCTAGGGAGTAGCAGCCTAGTACCTGCCGCTCCGCAAGTACCAGAGTCTCGGCGCATGCTTACTTCGTCGCTGTAAGCTACTGATCTACAGTGAGATATATTTTCCCATCCTGTCTTGACGGGAGGGAACCCTTAAGAACCGAACCTTAGTACGGTGGTTGCAGGAGTTCCAGCCATCCCTGAGGGCTGGCGATTGACCCGATGTTTTGACCAGTCGCGACGATGTTATTCTTCAGATCGGAAATTCGAGGTCGGTATGAGTCAAATTGAGGCGGTAGGTTCGGCGGCAGTCGGCACGATCCCACCCGGAATGACACAACGGCCGGGAATGGATTTGGCGACCGCCCGGAGGGCTGCTCTGAGTCAGTTGCGGGGCCGTTTGCGAACCGAGCCGGGCCTGATTGCCAGCCTGTGGGCGGAATTGGCTTCTCCCGACCGCATCGCTCGGCCTGACCTGACGTTGTTCTACGGTACGCTTTCCTATGCCGGCAGGGTCTACACAATCCTCGAGTACGTCTCGGGCGAGACCCTTGAGGAATTGGTAAAACGAGCAGACCCGGGTGAAATGGAGTCTGCCACTCCTCTTTTCTGCCGTGTGCTGGATGCGTTTGAAGAAAGCGACAGGAAAGCCCCTCTGGGATTGCCCAGCAGTTTTGCCGATAGTGGGGTGGTTTTGACCGATTTCGGTGTCTGCCGCGTGTCGTGTGAAACCTGGGGTCGAAGTTATGGAACCCTGTTGATCACGCCCGGAGGGATCTCGCCGGAAGAAATCATCCGGGAAGATCAAACCAGCCGGCAGCACATTCTGTCGCTCCTCCTGGCAGCCTGCCAGAGTCTCTTGGGACAGGCGCCCCCCAGTGTGGAAGCGACTCCGGGAACCCTCAATGACATCTTCATCGCGCCGGTAGGGGGCCGGCCCAGAGCCGCGGACTTCGCGTCGAGAGAATCGGCGCCTACGCCCAGCCAAACGCCTCGTTTTCGAATCCCGTCCGCTCTGATTGCCCTGGCCACAGCGGTTCTGGTGCTGGCCGGTCTTTTTGTGGGCGCCCGGCTGATGTCGCGCATCGTGCCGAAGCAAAGCGCGATCGCCCTGCCTCCGTCGCCGGCCCTGGACGTCGAAGTGCGGCAGAGCCCCGGCAAGCCGGAGCCGGCCGCGCCGGCCACCCGCCAGAGGGTGTCGTCTCCGCCGCCGGAGCAGCGGCCTTCCAACACGGCGTCGCCCATCGGCCGCATGAGCGGCACGCACCAGCAGGTCGCCGCCCCGACGCGCGGGTCAAGCTAACCGCTCGCCCGTTTTCGCAAATACGGTCGCACTTTATCGCTCTCGTGGGGCGGCCCCCAACAACGTGGCGCAGACACTCGTGTCTGCGGCGTCGAGACTCGTCTCGACGCTTCCCCTTCCTTGACCCAAGCAAGCAGCGACTTTTCGAAAGGCCCACACATGCGGCTCGGAGCCATTCTTCGACCCGCAAAGCGCGTCCGTATTCACACCCACCCGGTAGACAACCTACCTCCATGCCTGTAGAAACTCTACAGGCATGGCTGAGCGCTACGGCAACCGGATCGAACTTCTACTGGGAACCCTCGATATGCTCATCCTCCAGACGCTGCGCTGGGGAACGCAACACGGGTACGGGATCGCTCAGGCGATCCGTGCCGGGTCGAGTGAAGTCCTCCAGGTCGAGACTGGATCGCTTTACCCGGCTTTGCATCGACTTGAGCGGCAAGGTTTGATCCGGTCCGGCTGGAAGAGTACGGAAAACCGGCAGCGGGCAAAATATTACCAGCTCACCGCGGCGGGCAAGAAGCATCTGGTGAGCGAGTACAGCCGATGGAACCGGTTGAGCGCGGCCATCGCTGGGATCATGGACCCGCGGGAGAGCGAGGGGTAGTCATGAACTTCCGGCGGCTCTTCGATCGGGCGCGCAGAGATCACGAGCTGGAGGCGGAGATTCGATCTCATCTCGCAATGGCGATCCGCGATCGCGTTGAACGCGGCGAGGACCCGCGAGAGGCCGAGCTCGCGGCGCGGCGCGAATTTGGCAATCAGACCCTGGTGCGGGAGACCACCCGTGACATGTGGGGATGGCGCGTTCTCGACGAGATCGCCCGGGATAGCCGTCTTGCTCTTCGCGGCATGCGGAAAAGTCCGGCGGTTGTGATGGTGATCGTCTCGTCGCTGGCGCTGGGCATCGGCGCCAATACGGCGATCTTCAGCCTCGTGTACTCGGTCATGCTCCGCGAGTTGCCCGTGGCCCATCCGGAACAACTCGTGGAACTTCTTCTGAAATACCCGGGAGAGCCGCGGCTCAATGGCTGGTCGACGCGAAGCTATGAGCACTACCGCGACACTAGCCGCGTGTTCAGCACCCTCTTCGGCGCCGCGATCGACAATGTTGCGCGGACCCGGGTAGAGGGTGTCGAGGGCAAGGTCGTGGCCGAATACGTGACCGGAACCTACTTCCCGGCGCTCGGCGTGGAACCCGCTCTTGGCCGGCTGATGGGTCCGCACGACTCCGCCCAGTCTGTTGGATCTTCATTTCGCATCTTGCGGATCTCAAGACCGCGGACCTCGGTTTTCGCCGCGATCACGTCCTTCTGGTAACGCTCGATCCCTCTCGCAGCGGATACCCCGGTGAGCGATTGTCCAACACCTATCGCGAATTGCTGGAGCGGATGCAGACGATTCCCGGCGTTCGCTCGGCCTCGCTAAGCGCGCCCACTCCGCTTCATGGCGCGGGGGCGTCTGGCTTCGGGACGGCCGAAGGCTTTGAGGAGCGGCCGGAGGACCGGAAATGGATCTCGATCGCTTACGTGGCGCCGAAGTACTTTCAGACGCTTGCCACGCCGATTCTGGCGGGACGTGAGTTCGGCTTTCATGACGACGGAAGGCCCCGCGTGGCGATCATCAATCAGACGTTGGCGAAGCACTTTTTCAACTGGCCGCGATCCCGTTGGGAAGCGGATTACACTGGATCATGTCACCCTCGCGCGGGAGCCCATCACGTATGAGATTGTCGGCGTCGCGGGTGACGCCAACTACATGGAGATTCGTGAGAACGAGCGGCGAGCGATCTATCTCCCCGCTTTTCGCAACGGAAGGGTCCTGGCGAATACCTTCGTGATTCGAACCGACGTCAAGCCGGAGAGTATCGCGAACGAAGTCAGACGCATCATCCACGGCACGGCTCGAGCGATAGCCGTAGCGAACGTCACAACGCTGTCGGATCAGATTGACGCCTCGATTGTCCCGCAGAGGCTGATGGCGATGTTGTCGGGTTTCTTTGCCGCCCTGGGCGCGTCGCTGGCGGGGATCGGCCTCTACGGTCTGCTCACTTATTCAGTCGCCAGGCGGACGAACGAGATCGGCGTGCGTATGGCCCTCGGGGCGACCTCCGGCCGAGTGCTGCAAATGGTGCTCTGGGATGCCCTGGCGATCGTAACCGCTGGTCTGCTTCTTGGAATTCCGATTGCGATCTGGGGCCGGACCCTGGCGGCGGCACTGATTCCGGATCTCCCCGGCAATTCTCCGGCGACGCTCGTGTTTGGCGCGGTGGCAATGGCCGCGGTCGCGATCCTGGCGGCGTACGGACCTGCCAGGCGGGCGGGTCGTGTAGATCCGATGGAGTCCCTTCGCCACGAGTAGGGTCGCCCATCGCGGGAGGCGGTCGCTCGAGGCGGCTGGCGCCGGAGTGACTTACCGATCGGCGCGGAAGGCGACCGTGGGCTCGACTCGCATGGCGCGCCTCGCGGGCAGATAGCTGGCGACCATTGCAACCCCAATGCACAGAGCCGCAACGCCGAAGAAGGTCCGTGGGTCCGTTGGGCTCACCTCGAACAGGAATCCCTCGAGCAACCGGGTCAGTAAGGCAGCCCCGCAGAGGCCCAGCAATGAGCCGGCCAGCGTCAACTGGAACCCTTGCCCCAACACCAGTCGCAGGACGTCGGCCTGCCCTGCCCCAAGGGCCTTCCGAATGCCGAACTCCCGCGTCCGGATAGCCACGGAATAGGCGACGACCCCGTAGATTCCCACGCAGGTGAGCAGGAGCCCCGTTGAGGCAAACAGCCCTAACAGGATCGTCACGCCGCGCCGCTGTCCGTCCGACTCGCCCAATACCTCATTCATCGTTCTGATCGCTGTTACAGACACGCCGCGGCCGACTGAGGCGACTTCCGCGCGGATCGCACTCGCGACGGCAAGCGAGTCGCCTTTGTGCGCACGGCCAACATGGCGGACATCGGAGGCATTTGCGACCGGGGCCGGTAGATCGCGGGATCGGGCGACTCGGACGGACCTCCCTGCCTTACATCCGAGACGATCCCGACGATCCGTAAGGAGTCCGGGCTCGCGCCACAAGAATCGAATGGCCAAGGGGGATTTCGCGCGGATAGCCCGTCCGGAATCGGCGCGCGAGCGCTTCGTGGATGACGGCAACCTTGGCGCCCGCACGGCGTATCGGACGTCCTGGTGCAGACGCTCCGGCAACAGGGCGACGCTATGGGTGAAGTGTCCGGCGGACTCGGGTAGCAAACCAGATCACACGGCCGCCTGCCGTGATACGCTGTCAACTTCCTGGAGACCTCCTACTTGAACAACATTCGTATCGGCATTACCGGCTCGGGGTTCATGGGCAACACCCACGCGGAAGCGGCGCGCCTGGTTGAAGAAACCGACCTCGCCGCCGTGTTCGGCGGAAGACGGGCGCCGCAACTGGCGGAAACCTACGGCATCCAACTGGAACCGACGGCCGAGTCGCTGGCCGCGCGGAACGATGTCGACGCCGTCATCATTACGACGCCGCATCACCTGCACGTCGACGAAGCCCTCGCTGCCATCCAGCACGGCAAGCACGTGTTGATCGAGAAGCCCATCACCACGACGATGGAAGATGCCGACCGGATCCTGGAAGCCGGACGGAAAGCTGGGGTCGTCGTCTCCGTCGGATACCAGCAGCGCTTCCGGCGCAACAATGTGGCGGCGAAGGAGATTGTCCAAAGCGGCGCGATCGGTGACGTTCTGACCATCCAGGTCGCGATGCCGATCGCCATCTCGGCCATGATGGCCGACAGCGGATTCGGGCCGAGTTGGGGCTGGTGGACCGACGCGCGCAGTGTCGGGCATGTGCTCAACAGCAGTCCTCACGCCATCGACCTCATGCGATGGATGATGAACGCCGACGTCAGCCAGGTGGCGGCCTTCTGCCGTACCTACAAGCCTGGCTCGCCTGTGGAAGACACCACGCTCGCGTTGCTCTGCTTCACCAACGGCGCGATGATGAGCCTGTTCTCGTCCTGTGCGGTGGCGCCGCCGAGTTTTCCTGGAGAAGACTTCCGCTTCCGGATCATGGGCTCCAAGGAACTGCTCGACCTCGATCCGTATGGTGAGCTTCGCGTGACCCGTAACGGCCAATGGGAGACGGCGTCCACCCAGCCCGCCGTGGGCCACACTTCCTCCAAGACCATCCTCGGCCCCGTGCGGATGCAGGCATACTGCGACCAGATTCGGGCATTCGTTGCGGCGATTCGCGGCGGGAAGCCCGAGGCAGGGACCGGAGAAGACGGTCGCGCCGGAGTAGAAGCCTTTACGGCGATGCTGGACTCGTCGCGCAACGGCACGGTCGTGCGGCTTCGCTAAAGTCCGTCCGATGATCCTTTCAACCATTCAGCGTAAGCAACAGCCCGCCGGTTTGTTGGGCCCTCGACCGCCGCTCTGCGGTTTGGGCGGGAACCGGCCAAGTGACCGGCTCCGCGCTTCGCCAGCTACTAGGGCAGACGCAACTCCCAGTAGTGGGTACCGTTTGAGAGTCTGATCGGCCCCCCGGATACGGCTGCCCCCAGCGCAACTTGGCGACTTGGGCGTTTTGCGACCAAGTGGAAGTGTCCAAGGTCCCAACAAGGGCAGGTTCTGCGAAAACGAAATTCGCAGTTCACACAGGACCCGCTGGCCTCCCGTGCAGGTTATAATGCGCCATTGAGCTTGGGAAGTTCCGCCACCAAAGGAGGATGTTTGCTACGCAGACGCTTTTTGCTAATTACCGGAACATTAGCTCTAGCCGGCGACGTTCGCGCAAACCCGCCGCCAATACACCTTAAGGAGCGAGTGACCCATGACGTACGCCTGCGAAACGGCAATGAGTTTTCGTCGGGGGTGCCAGGATGGCATGTTGAAATCGATGAGGATACGAGGTTAGATGTTTTAGTATCGAATTCGGGGACTAAGGGAGTGGTGGTCTCCTTCGCGGAACCATCAGGTAATCCACTTGACAGCACCTGGACGAGGGTCGAGGAGTGGTTCGTCGGCCCTGGCGAGTTAAAGAAGCTCGTTTTTCGAGGCAAGCTTAACAATGAGGATATGTTCTTTTACGTCCGGGCCGACAACCGTTGGGTTAGCAACGCCCCATCTAACTCGACCGCCGAAATCGTTGATAACTCCACTAGGTGCATCATCTCGTGGAACCAACCGCAAAAGTTGCAGTTGCAAATCCAACCGACACCGCCGGAGCCATGACGCTGTGGAATGCCGACGGTGACGTCAAAGAACGCAAATTTCTCACAAAGGGTAGGTTTCGGGACAAATACGGGACGCCCTGAAATCGAGACCCTCGGCGTCCCAGAAGTCAGTCCCGAAACTTAGGCCAAATGGCGGCCGTCGCGGCCCAGTCGCGGCACTCGGGTTGCTACCGGCGTCGTCTCAGAATTCTGTCCAAAAAACAGGAGTCGTTTTCGCCTCGCCTGGACTCTTGCATTCTTGCGAATTCACCTGGCCGCGTAGTCGCCGACCCGTCAAAGTGTTCGCCTGTAGACTCATAATGACCGGCTACCCATTTCTCCGCTTTCCGTGGCTGACTGCTGGCGGATCGCGAAGTACATGATGGGACCGAGCCCGTGGCGAGGCGATTCCATTCTTCCAGGAATTTCATGCGAGATCGCCCTTGACGTAAGATGTGAACCTGGGGCATCCAGAAAAAAGAGATGCCAGATTCCTCCTTCAACCCCGATTTCGATCGGGCGTCGCCGCCTGCGGACGCTCAGAAGCCAGTCCCTGAGTTGCGGCTGAGTCAGGTCTTGGTATATCTGGATGACTGCAACGCCAGACTGCTCACGGAGCTGGAACTCGCGAGGGATTCCCTTCACCGGCGGCCGTCCCGCGGGTGGTCGGTGGCGCAGATCGTTCACCATTTGATTCGCTGCGAAAAGATCATGATGCCGATCTGGGAAGTGGTTCCAACCCTCGGCCGCTGGCCCCGGCTTCTGACGATGCTCGATCGCGCCAACACTGTCCTCTGGCGCGCCCTCGGCATGAAGGTTCTCGAGGCGGCGGACGGGCCCATCACATCGGCCACTGCGGTCGGCGGCCGGTTTCGTACACCGGTTTTCCTCGATCCGCGTCCTCGAAAGTTCGACTACGACCGCCTCATCGAATGGAGGCGCACGGTCCGTATGCATACTCTTCGGGCAGTTCAACGGCTGGACGAAGAGACCCTGAATCGCGCCACCTGGTCCCTTCCCCATTCGGGCAAATATTCGCTGCTCGAACTGGTTCGGTTTATCGGCATTCACGAAATGCATCACTTGCCGCAGATCAGACGGCTTCGCGAGCTTTGGAAAGCCGAAAAGTACTCCTGAACCGCATTGGCGCTAGGATGAATCCGTGCGCCGCTGCGATCTGCTTTCCGCCAGCGCTCTGGCCGCCGCCCCCGCGCTAACCCGCCCGAACGTGCTGATCCTGATGACCGATCAGCAGCGATTCGACTGCCTCGGCGCCAACGGCAACCGCATTCTCCGCACGCCCCATCTCGACCGCCTCGCCTCGCAATCGGCCAACTTCCGCCATGCGTTTGTGCAGTCGCCGGTCTGCGTGCCATCCCGCGTCAGTTATTTCACCGGACGATACGCGCACTGCCACCGGAACCGCGTCAACTACACACCGTGCGACTCGCGCGAAGTTTTCTGGCAGCGCCTTATGAAGGGTGCCGGCTACCGGACCGGCAGCGTGGGCAAACTGCACTACTGGCCGCCTACCCGCGAACACGCCGCGTCTACCGGGTGGGACCACGTGTACCTGGATGACGGCGTGCCGAAGACCGATCCCTACTCGGACTACGTGAGGTGGAAGCAGGCCAACGACCCGCAGCCCAGCGTCCACTACAATGCGGTTCTGCCCGGAAGCCGCAACCCCTTTCATGGCGCGACCGACTATCGATACTCGCCAACGTGGTGGACCGGCATGCAAACGGTCGAGCTTCTCCGCGAGTTCGCGGCCTCGCCGAAGCCCTTCTTTCTATTCAGCTCGTTCTTCAAGCCGCACTCACCCTACACCGTCCCCGAACCGTTCGCGAGCCTCTACGACGGGGTGGACATCCCGCTGCCCCTGCAAGTCCCGCTCGAAACCATCCAAGCCCTGCCCAAACCTGTCCGGACCCAGATCCTCCGCGGCCGCTTCTACGACATGGATCGCGGCAGGCTGCAATGGATTTACCGCAGCTACTACGGGGCCGTTTCCATGGTCGACGAGCAGATCGGAAAGATCCTTGAGGAGTTGGACCGGGGAGGAAAGGCGGACAACACCATTGTCATTTTCGTCTCCGACCACGGCGATCAATTGCTCGAGCACGGACTGCCGGAGAAGAACGTGTTCTTCGAAGCATCGGTGCGCGTGCCTTGCCTGATCCGTTATCCGGCGCGCGTCTCGCCCGGCGTCCGCGAGGAACTGCTCGAATCGATCGATCTTCTCCCCACCGTCCTCTCCTGGTGCGGGATCGCCATTCCCAAGGCGGTCCAGGGTCGCGGCATCGACACCTACCCGGCCAATTCGCGGGAAATGGTGTTTTCGGAGAACGTGATCCCGGAAGTGATCACGGGCGCCTCTTCGGAGCGTCCCTTTGTTCCGGGCAAAGGCGTCGCGGGCGTACGCCATCCGGACGGCAAAATGGTGAGGACCCGGAGGTGGAAGCTGAACTACTATCCGGGCGAAGGCGGCGAACTCTACGACCTGGAGAACGACCCTGGAGAGACACGCAACCTGTTCAACGACCCGGCCCGCCGGGGAATCGTCAGCGATCTGAAGGGTGCGATTCTTGATTGGATGGTCACCGCCGGCGAGAATGACCAGATCGCCGAGCGCTGGATGACCTGAACCGGCGGTCGAGGCGCGGCCGTAAACAGAGTGTCTCGGATTACAATCCCTTGAATGATCTCGCGCGCCCACACACGAACGGCTGCGTTGGCATTGGCCGCCGTGGTGGTCGGGATCTTCTACCTTTGGATCGCCCGGCTCAATGGCGGCCGTTTCTCCTGGAACCAGGACTTGCCCGGCTACTACAACTACCTGGCCCGGGCCTTCGTGCGCGGCCAACTGCATCTCGAAATCCAGCCGTCACCCAAGCTGTTGGCGCTGCCCGATCCGTGGGACCCGGCGGCCGACGAGTCGCTCCGCATGCACGACATGGCGTTGTTCAACCAGCGCTACTACCTGTATCACGGGGCGGGGCCGGCCGTTTTGTTTTTCGCTCCTTGGCGATGGGTCACCGGTCACGACGTTCCCGAGAACTTCGCGGTGCTTCTGTTCGGATGGGGCGGTTTCCTGTTTGCCTGCGGGACGTTTCTGCGCCTGCTCGATCTGACCGGGGTCGAGATCGCGAATGGGTGGCTGCTCCTTTTGTTGCCGGCGCTCGGCTTGTGCCAGAGTGTGCCCTATTTGCTCAACCGGGTGTGGGTTTATGAGGTCGCGATCGCGGGCGGCTACTTTTGTACGTCCGCGGGGATCTTCGCCCTCTCGCGCGCGCTCGGACCGGTCCGGAAGTCCTGGTGGCTCGCGCTCGCCGGTTTGGCCTTCGGGCTCGCGGTCTCCTGCCGGCCCCATCTCGGGTTAGCCGCGGCCATCGCGCTGGCGGCCGTGGCCTGGCACTTTCGGAGTGCCCCGCGGGACGTGCTGGCCTTCGCCGTACCCTTGCTGCTCTGCGGCGTCGCGGTCGCGCTCTACAACTACCTGCGATTTGGCAATCCGTTCGACTTCGGTATCCGGTATCTGCTTTCCGGGACGAACCAGTCCCGCATCAAGCTGGAGTGGGCGAATCTGCCCACCGGCCTCTATTACTTCCTGCTGTGCCCACCGGACATCAGCGCGGTGTTTCCGTGGGTGCGGCTGGTCTCGAGTCCGCCGTTCCATCTGGCGGGTCATCCGTTTCCGGCGGAGTACTTCTACGAGCCCACCGCCGGCGCACTGTGGCTGGCGCCGTTCCTGCCGGCCGGCCTGTGGTTGCTGGGGGCGGGCGAGCAGCCGGTGCGAATGCTCACACGGGTGATTCTCGGCTCCTCCTGCGCGGCCCTGCTATTCGTCGCCGCCACTGGTTTCACGACGCAGCGGTACGAGGTCGATTTCGCCCCCGGCCTGTGTCTGGCAGCCGTGACTGGCCTCGCGATCCGCATCGCACGACCGGGAGGAGCCGGCATCAAGGCTCTGGCTCCGGCAGCGATGGTTTGCGGCATCGTCGCCCACGCCGCGCTGGCCATCGCCGGACCGTACGACGAGTTTCTGCGCAGCCGGCCGTCCAACTACATCCGGCTCGCGGGTTGGTTCAGCCCCTTTGCCGTTCATCGCCCATTGCTGAACCCGGAGGTGCGCGTCGAGGCCAAAGCCGTCTTCCGCCGCCAGCCGGACGGCTTTCGCGAGCCCTTGGTGTCGCTGGGTTGGCAAGCCCACCGTCACCTGATCCTCTGTGAGCATCGCAATGGGAACCTTCGTCTCGTGGCCCAGAGCGAGGAGGGAACCGTGGTTCACGAGATGAATCATCCTGGAGACCGGCCCGTCCGGATGTCCGCAGTCTACTCCGCCGGCTCCCGGGGCCTCCGTCTCAGCGTCGAGGGCCGGGAAGTCCTTCGCCAGAACCTGAAGACCTGGGTCACCGCTCCCTCGCAGGTGTCCGCCGGAAGGAGTCGCAATGTCTACGGCAGCGCGGCCGGCCGTTTCACCGGGGACATGGCGGTGATCGAAACCTCAATCACGGCCCGAGCCGCCGCCGGAGCAAAATAGGATTACTGCGGCTTGATCTGGAGAGGTTCGAATTCGTCCCGAACATGATGAAGGGCGTCCGGGGCCCGAAGGCCGAGCCGCTTCTTTGCACGCAGCAGGCGCTGGCGCGAATTGCATTCCACGACGAGCCTGCCGTCTCTCAGCCGGAGGAGAGCGTACACCTGTCGTGCGTTTTCGCCGGGCTCGCCCTCCAGCCACACGTAGCTGTCGCCTTGCTTGACGAAGTCCCTTTTGTCCTGGAGCACGGAGTGAAGCATCCGCTCATTCTGAATCTCGTAGATCGCTCGGGCGGTGAGAAAACGGTCGCCGTCCGGCGTCCGGATCACCGGTAAGTCCTCTCTGGAATCGCGCAGGGACTCGGCCGGCTGCGGCCAGTGACACTTCTTGTACTTCTTGCCACTGCCGCACCAGCACGGGTCATTGCGTCTCGGCGCATCCGGCTTCACCAACGGCGGCGTGAACGAATCCGATTCCGGTCCAAGGAAATCGCTGTCCGGCTCGAGGTCTTCGGACCCGTCTTCCCAGATTGCATCACCGCAACAGATGTCGTACACCGTCCAGGGGGAGACGGCCTCCGGGGGTGCGGTGGGCATCTCCCCGTGAGCCCAGTCGTTCAGGATGGCGCTCAATTGCGAACGGGATTTCCGCGATAGCCGGCTCCCCTGTTCCCGGAACACCCGCTGCGCCAGGACAAGGCCTTTCTTGCCGCCCACCGCGACCATCGAAGTCAGCGCCGCCGGCAGGAACAACTCGAACTCTTCGCCGTCAACCCCATCGAAGTCACGCGCCAGCTGTTCGAAGATGACGCAGTCCCGGTCCAGGGTCGGATTGCGGACCAAGCACGCGGACAGGGCCATCCGGCACTCGATAGGAAGTTGAAGTGCGTACGATCGCAGCGCCGTTCTGGTCTGCTCGGGAAAGCGCTGCCAGATACGGTCAAACGCCCAGGCCGCGGCTTCCGCAACGTTCTCGTCCCGATCGGCGCAGCATTCCACCACCGGCAATAAGGCCGTCGCGTCCCCTCGCTCTCCGAGGATGGCCAGCGCGCCTTCGGAAACAAACGAATCGCCACCCGATTCGTCAATGTAGGCGCGAATCAACCCGATCAGGATCCACTGGGGGAGCCCTTCCTGCTCCGCCACAAAGACCTCGGCCATTTCGTTGTCGACTTCATCGCTTTCCAACCAGAGCAACATCAGCCGGTACGGCCGCAAAGTCGTGGTAACGGAAAGCGGTTCCAGGTCCCTTCTTTGGGACAACACCGAGGCGAGGACCCGCAGCCGTTCCATCGGCGTCATGGGCTCCAGCGGCTCGCCGTCGTCGACGGATGCAACCGGCAACTCCGTCAGATCAATGTCGTTGACGGTATCCTCATCGAGCATGAGCACGCGGACGCCGATTTCCATAAGGCCGCGGCTGAGAGGCTCGTCGCCGTCGCCCGAGGCGATCTCCGAGAGCCCCATGTAAGGCTGCCACAGGCAGGGCTGGCACTCCAGGGCGCGCCAATAGAACCCCTTCGCCGAGGTGACATCTCCGTCCGTCTGCGCCAACCGGCCCAAGTGGAAGAGCGCCAAACCGTCGTCAGGATCGATTTCATGAATTTTCTCATACGCAGCTTTCTCGGAAATCGTGCCTTGTTCCAGTTCGTCGAGCACCTCGCACTTTGCATCGACTTGATGAGCGGGGGTGTACAACATCGTTTGCCGCCATTGTAAACGGTTGTCAAGGAACATGCACTTTCGGAGTCGCCGCCGCCGAAAATGATCAGCCCACCACGCCCGATCGCCCGAGGGAGAGATATGGCTCGAAAGGGCGGCCCGTGTGCCCTGGTGTGCATTTGTGATACCATCCGGCGGGAAGCCCCATGTCAACTGACGAAATTCTCCAACTACTCACTGCAGAGCGCGACAAGCTCAATCTGGCCATTGCCGCGCTGCAGGGCTTGACGGCCCAGAAGCGTCGCGGCCGGCCCCCAAGGAATCCGCTGGCTGCTGTTTCCGCCCCGGCCGCTCCGGCCCGCAAGCGGGGACGCCCAAAGCTCAGCCAGGCCCAGCGCGATGCCCAAGCCGAGCGTATGAGGCAGTATTGGGCGAATCGAAGGAAACAGGAAGCCAAAACCCGGAAGCCCGGGAAGAAGCGTTCCAAGCCGGCGGCCGAAGCCACCGCGGCCTAGCCGCGGCCCGGACGTTCCAGAGCGCGAGTAGGCAGCGTAACCGGCACAACGAAGTGGATGGAGCGAAAATGGCGGCTGCCGCCAGCAGCGCTTCGCATCCCGCTGTCTACGAGCGCCCGTCTCTGCGTACAATCGATACGTGCTGAGATTCCGAACCCGGCGCTTTTCCGGTCGCTGTTCCAAACACAAACGTTACAATCCGGTGAGCGACGGATTGGGCGCCATCAAGGGCGGGTGTCCCCGGTGTCAACTCCTGGCCGAAATCTGGGAAGCGCAACGGCGTCTGACCACGCTGATCCACCGGTTCGACGGGACGGAAGCTCCGGTCGAGCCGGTGGCGCCCGCCGCCGATCCCCGGCAGTTGAGCCTGCTGGATCCGGTGTAGTTTCCAGCCGGATGTCGCCCACCGAATCTCAGCGAAAACCGCCTGCCCGTATCCGTATTTCCCCGCATTCCGCCGTTCCCCGAAGGGTCGATACGATAGCCCACGTATGGCGCCATTTCGGGCCGTCCCCATTGTCCTGTGGCTGGTGGGCGCCCTCTCGGCGGCAACCTACGAAGTCGGTCCCGGCAACCCCTATGCTTCCATAGGCGCTGTCCCCTGGGAGTCCCTGCAGCCGGGAGACCTGGTCCTGATCCACTGGAGGTCCGCGCCGTATAAGGAGAAATGGGTCATCTGCCGCCAAGGCACGGCGGCTAGCCCCATCACCGTGCGGGGCGTCCCGGGACCCGGTGGCGAACTCCCCGTGGTCGACGGCAGCGGCGCCACTACCCGGACCGCCCTCAACTATTGGAACGAGGTGCGGGGCCTGCTCAAGATCGGCGGCGCGAACGTGCCGGCGGACACCACCCCTCGGTACATCACGATCGAAAACATCGAGTTCACCAGCGCCCGGCCTCCGTACACCTTTACCGCCGCCAATGGGTCCACCCAAGCCTACGTCAACAATGCCGCTTCCATCTACGTAGAGAAGGGCGAGCACATCACCATCCGCAACTGCATCCTGCGCGACAGCGGCAATGGCCTGTTCGTCGGGTCGCCCGCGGCCCAGCCCTCACGGGACTTTCTCATCGAGGGCAACTACATCTACGGCAACGGCAACGCGGGCAGCGCCTTTGAACACAACAACTACACGGCGGTCCTCGGCATCACGTTTCAGTACAATCGCTTCGGGCCGCTCCGGACGGGCACTTCCGGCAACGGCCTCAAGGACCGGTCGGCCGGATTGGTCGTTCGGTACAACTGGATCGAAGGCGGCAACCGCCAGCTCGACCTGGTGGACGCCGAAGACAGCAGCGTGATCGCCGGCGATCCCAGCTACCGGTCCACATTCGTTTACGGCAACGTCCTGATCGAGCCCGACGCCGATGGCAACCGCCAGATCGTGCACTACGGTGGCGACAGCGGGAACACCAGCATCTACCGCAAGGGCACCCTCCACATGTACAACAACACCCTGGTCTCGACCCGGACCGACCGCACCACCCTGATGCGCCTCTCGACCAACGAGGAGACCTGCGATTTCCGGAACAACATCGTGTACGTGACGGCGGCCGGCAACACGTTCTCTCTGTTGGACCAAACCGGGCTGTTGCTCCTGAGTCACAATTGGTTCAAGCCGGGACGGGTGAGCACGTTCGGCACGCTGGACGGCGTCATCAGCGACGACGGAACGTCGGTGACGGGACCGTCGCCGGGCTTCGCCGCGGAAGCCAGCCAGGACTACCGCCTGGCGGCGGGCTCGGCGGCCATCAACCGCGGGATGGCGCTCCACGCCGCCGTGCTGCCGGCGAATAACGTGGTGCGGCAGTACGTGAAGCATCGCTCGGGCGAGGCGCGGCCTGCCGATGCGGTGTTCGATCTGGGCGCGTTCGAGTTTGGGGTCACCTCGCCCTGTGATCTCAACGGCGACGCGGCAGTCAACATCCTCGACCTGCAGCGGCAGGTCAACCTGATCCTCGCGGTGGCCACGGGCCTCCCCGGCGAGGGCGACCTGAACCACGACGGCCGACTCGATGTGCTCGATCTGCAAGCCCTGATCAATACCATCCTGGGCGCCAGCCCCTGTCCCGTATAGTCTCCGCGATCGCGCGCCCGGCCTGGTTATTCATCGGCTTGACACATTCGATTGATATCTTGTTTGACTCATGCTCAACCAGATTCCGCGGGTCGTCTCCGCGCTCACCCTGATTCCCTTCGCATTTGCGCAGGCCCAGATTCAGCATCCGAAACTCAGTGTCCTGGGGACTTTTCGAACGGGTTCCTACAATGCGGGCGCGGCCGAAATCGTCGCCCACGACCCCGCGACCCAGAGGCTCTTTGTTGTGAATGGCGCGGACCGCGCCATCGACGTCCTCGACGCGCGCACGCCTTCCGACATGCGCCGGATCTCGAGGCTGTCGTTCACACCGGAACAGGGCCGCGCCGCCAACAGCGTGGCCGTCAGGAATGGAATCGTGGCTGTCGCCGTCGAGGCCGAGGTGAAGACCGATCCGGGTTCCTGCGTCTTCTTCGATACCGAAGGACGCCTTCTCAGCGCCGTCAAGGTGGGCGCTTTGCCGGACATGTTGACGTTCACCCCGGACGGGCAGAAAGTCCTGGTCGCCAACGAAGCCGAGCCGTCCGATGACTACCGCACGGATCCGGAGGGCAGCGTCAGCGTGATTGACATCAGCGGCGGCGTGCGGAACCTGACGCAGGACAAGGTTCGCACCGCCGGCTTTGGCTCCTTCGCCAAGGAGTCGCTGGAGCCCGGCGTTCGCATTTTCGGACCGAATGCCAGCGTGGCCCAGGATCTGGAGCCTGAGTATATCGCCGTGTCACCGGATTCCAGGACCGCCTATGTGACTCTGCAGGAAAACAATGCCATCGGCATTCTGGATGTGGACAATGCCCGGTTCACGAGAATCGCCGCCCTCGGCGTCAAGGAACACTGGCGCTACGGCAACGAAATCGATGTCAGCGACCGCAATGGCCCCGCCATCGACACCTGGACGGTTTGGGGCATGTTCCAACCCGACGCGATCGCGGCATTTGTGGCCCCGGACAATCAGCTTTACCTGGTCACGGCCAACGAGGGCGATGTGCGCGAATGGGGCGCCTATGTCGAGTCCGCCCGGGTCTCCACTCTGCGGCTCGATCCTCGCAACTACCCCAACGCCGCCGAGCAACAACAACTCACGCAAATGGGCAGGCTTAACGTGTCGACGGCTTCCGGAGACATCGACGGCGACGGGGATTACGACTTCCTCTATTCGTTCGGCGCCCGTTCGATGACCGTGTGGACGGCCGACGTCCGGGCCGCCTGGGACAGCCACAACCAGTTTGAAGTCTTCACTCTTCAGGACCGGCCGGCTGCGTATAACGTCTCCAACACCGACAACACGGTCGACTCACGCAGCGACGACAAAGGACCGGAGCCCGAGGCGGTAGCCATCGGGAGTGTTCGCGGCCGGAACTATGCATTCATCGGCAACGAGCGCACCGGCAACATCATGATGTACGACCTCACGATTCCTTACGCTCCCGAGTATGTGGGCATGGTGTGGAACCGCAACGTCGCTGCCGCCACCAACACGGCGGAAGCCGGCGACCTGGGCCCCGAGGGCATCATCTTCATCCGCGAGCAGGACAGTCCGGTCGGCAAGCCCCTCCTCGTGGTCGCCAACGAGATCAGCGGGACCACCACCGTCTGGCAAATTGATTAGGCGGGCCGGCCGCCGACGCGAAGTGAGGGCTTCGGTGGGGCGCCGAAGCCCTGCTGAAGAAGGGTCGACTACGGGGCCGAGACGCGGCGCACTTTGAAGCTGAACTGCCCCAGCGGCACGCAACCGGCGGTCGTCGCGCAAGCGGATGGCGGGGCGAGCGGATTGGGGACGGGGAAGCCATCGGCATCGACAATCACTTGGCCCGTCGCCGGATTGGTGTACTGGTACAGGTAAGCGTCAATCGTTCCTTCCATACGGTCCGGAGACACCGGCGTGGCCTTGAAAATGTTCTTGAAGCCGCCAATGAAGACATCGTTCGGGCCGGATTGCAGAAAGGTAAACGCGGCTTTGATGCTCTTGATGCCGTCGATCGTCCACTGCCCGTGAGCGGTCGTATGGGTGCCGCCGACGAAGATGTTGGAGTCGATCCCGATGAAGGTCCCATCGGCGGAGACGGTAAAGACCATCACGATTTCAGGAGGAACCGTGCAGCCGGGCGAACCCGGGACGCAGATCGTCTTCCCGGGAACCGGCACCGCCCGTCCCATCCACGAGCCGATCGCGTCGAGGAACGTCGTCGGGCGATTGGACCTTGGCTGTGCCAGCAGGGCGCCGCTGAAGGTGAACAGAAGGGTCGCGCTTGCGCACAACCGGAGCACGTTTGGTTTTACAAAGGACATCTGGGGAATCCTCCTTCCGGTCGCGGGGAGCGCTCACCGGGGCCTGAATATTGTACCCTGCGAGACCCCCGCCAATCGTTAATTGAACATGACGGACAGCCGTCTTGCAAGGAAGGCCGCATCTCTTTGGTACTAAAACTCCAATTGCCTGATTCGAGTCCGCTCCGGACCATCGGACCCGGTTGCCGGCAGGCGGCCCGTGAGCGTTGGCGCGCCCGCCGGTCGTCCGGTGCGGGAAAACCACGCCACCTGCCGGGCGGGGAACAGAGTAGAATGGCCTTCGATGCGCGCAGCTCTCCTCACCCTCCTGCTCTGCCCGGTCCTCTTCGGCCAGGCGCAATACGACCTGCTCCTCAAGGGCGGCCACGTCCTTGATCCCAGGAACAACGTCAACGCCAGGATGGATGTCGCCATCCGCGACGGAAAGATCGCCCGGGTCGCTCCCGCCATCGACGCCTCGCAAGCCAAAAAGGTGATCCCTTGCGACGGCCTGTACGTCACCCCGGGACTCGTCGACATCCATGTACATGTCTACTTCTCGACGGCGCTCCAGTCCAACCTTCACGGAGACCCCAGCAGCTACGCGGGATTCCGCGCCGTCCATCCCGATGGCTACACCTTCCGGACGGGTGTGACGACTGTCGTCGACGTGGGTAGCTCGGGCTGGCGCAATTTCCCGGAGTTCAAGGAGCGTGTGATCGCGCTTTCCAAAACCCGTGTCTACGCGATGCTCAACATCGTGGGCAGTGGCATGGCCGGGCGCGCCAAGGTCGAACAAAACCTGGCCGACATGAGCGCGGAGGAGACCGCGAGGGTCGCGCGCCAGTTCCCCGAACACATCGTGGGAGTCAAAACCGCGCACTACGCCGGCCCCGAGTGGATCCCGGTCGACAATGCGGTGAAAGCGGCCGGCCTCGCCAACGTTCCCGCCATGATCGACTTCGGCGCCTTCCGGCCGGACCGTCCCTTTGAGGAACTGGTCACCAAACACCTGCGCCCCGGCGACATGTACACCCATTTCTTCACCGGCGCCGCTCCGCTGCTCGACGAGCAAGGCAAGGTCCGTCCGTACCTGTACGAAGCGCGAAAGCGCGGTGTCCTGTTCGATGTCGGCCATGGGGCCGGAAGCTTTTCCTGGAAGAACGCCGCGCCCGCCCTGGCGCAAGGCTTTTGGCCGGACTCGATTTCCACCGACCTGCACCAGAGCAGCATGAACGCCGGCATGAAGGACATGCTGAACGTCATGTCGAAGATTCTCAACAACGGCGTCCCTCTGTATGAAGTGATTCGCCGCTCCACCATCAATCCCGCCATGCAGATCAAGCGGCCGCAGCACGGCCACCTCACCGAGGGAGCCATGGCGGACGTGGCGGTGTTGCGAGTGGACAACGGGCGCTACGGGTTCCTCGACTCGCGCGGGGCGCGCTTCGACGGAACCAAACTGCTCGTCGGCGAGTTGACGCTGCTGGGAGGCCAGGTGGTGTGGGACCTGAACGGCCGGGCCGGGCAGGAGTGGAAGGCGTACTACAAGCAGCGGGCCACGACGCGGCCCAGGTGACCTGCGCCGCCCAGCGCGAGGAAGGTGGTTGAAAGCGAAGGGGGTCATAGGTAGAACGGCTCTGTCGCGCGCGGAAGCGGGTCCTGATGAAGGATCTCCGGCCACTGGCGGACGGCATACCAGGAGGCGAGCGCCACCGCCATCACCAGGTCATCATGATCGGCTTCGCGGCGAGCCTGGAGACGGCAGGGCGGTCTCGCGGAGCATCTCGACCATCGCCGCGCCGACGCCGGTCGCGTCGCCCACCAGGGGCGTTCGGCAGAGGAAAGGCGGAGCGTGGAGACGTTGGGACGCTCGACGATGGCGAGGGCGGAGTGGTCGCGTTCGCGGCCGAGGTCGAGGGCGGCCTCCTCGACGACGAGGAGATCGGCGGAGAACCCGCGGGTGGTATCGGCGACTCCGGGCAGTGCGACGACGCGAGAGCGATTGGGCGTGAGGAGGGAGTGTTCGTTGCGCCCGTCGCCGCGGGGAGTGATGTCGAGACGGCAGAGGAAGGCGGCGGCCTTGGCGAGCAGTTCGGCGGACTGGCGGTGAGCGGGAGTGTCCATGGGCCGGCGGTCAACCAAAGGTGATGAAAAACGCGCTTGCAGCCCCGAGCGTAGCCGGGGGGTTGCGTTTTGTCAGAGCCGCGACCGGAAGGGAGTCCTGATGGGCCTGGGAATGCCCAGGGAAGGAGATGAAAATCGCCGCGATCGGTGTAAGCTGTGACTCGGCGGGGAGGTGAAGAGGTCGTAACCGCTC
>CAZGUX010000048.1:0-106764 GCA_964529305.1 uncultured Solibacteraceae bacterium
AGCGCGCGAACCGGCGAGCCCGTGTGGGTCCAGTCCCCACGTTCAACCAGCATTTTCCAAACCCAATGATGGCAGGAAAAACGCGTCATGAATATACTCTGCTACTTGGAGAATTCCATCAAGGTGAACCACTAGATCCACCCATCATTTCCCTCTACTCCGTCATCCCGAATTGCATCTATCTTCTTGTTTCTATTAGCCCGCGAATCTCACACTGGCAATGAGCTCTCATCTCTCGGCTCGAATAAGGCAAACCAATGTGGAAACGACTTCGCGAGTTCCTGACTGTCCGTGACAGCCGGTTTGAAGATCTCGACTCCAGCAACGCAAAGGTCGTCGTATTTCGAGATTTTAGCGCAGGTTTAGTCACGGCCATGACGGCCATCCCCATGGCGATGGGCTTCGCCATGGCGATGGGGTTGCGCCCAGAACAGGGTATCATCGCCGGCGCCATCGCCTGCCTCGTCGGGCGTACCTGGGGCGGGTCCAAATATCAGGTTTACGGCCCCACCGCCGCGTTCATTCCCCTCATCTATGCGGTGATGCAGAAGTACGACCACGGCTTCCTGGTGGCGGTCTCCATCATTGCCGGCGTGGTGCTCTGCCTGCTTGGACTCCTCGGCATGGGCCGGGTGGCCAAACACGTACCCAATTCCATTGTCGTCGGCTTCACGGTGGGAATCGGCGTCACGATTGCCGCCACCACCTTGTACGATGTGGTGGGTATCCAAGCGGCAGGAGGGCCGAACCTCATCACCAAGCTTTCCGGCGTGGTTGAGAACATCGGCTTGCTCAACGGATTCGCTCTGGCCATTGGCTTGATGACTTTCTTCATTACGCGCCTCCTCCTGCGGCTCTCCACTTTCATTCCGGCGCCTCTCATTGCGGTGGGGGTGGCAACGGCTCTCTCGAGCACTGTTTGGGCTGCCCAGGGCCTCACCCTGATCAGCACCAAGTACGGCAACATCCCCACCGACTTTTTTGTCTTCACCCCACCCCGCCTGCCCGAAATGACCCTCCAGGTCTGGATGGACGTGATTTACTTTGTCATCGCCATCGTCTTTGTCTCCGGTGTCGAAAGCTTGCTCTGTTCGTCCATGGCCGATCGCCTGGCGGGAAACCGTAAGACGCCCTTCAATCCCGATAAGGAATTCTGGGGGCAAGGTATGGTGCAGATCATCACGCCCCTCATTAACGGCTTCCCCTGCACCGGCGCCCTCGCCCGGACGGCGACCAGCATTCGCGCCGGCGCGGTCACGCCGCTGGCCGGTTACTTCAAGTTCGCCCTGAAGCTCGGAATGGCCCTGTTCCTTGCCCACTGGTTGGAAATGGTGCCGATGGCGTGCATCGGGGGAGTGATGTTGTGGGTTGCAAGCAATATGATCAATGTCAAGGAGATGAAGCACGTGTGGGCCAGCAGCCGCTTCCACGCCGGCCTGATGACGTACACCGCCGTCATGGTCCCGGTCACCGACTTCCTCACCGGGGTCCTCACGGCGCTGGTGATCTACTTTGTTCTCAGGCCCTTCTTTGAAAAGCCGCCGGTGCCGGCCACCCCTGTTGGCCAACCGGCCCCGGTAACCGCCCAATCCAACTAAGCGAGCCCGTCCCATGTTCGAGCGAATCATTGTCATGGCCGCCGATGCGGAGGCCGATGCGCACCTCCGGCGCGCCGCCGGGAAGCTGCTGGCGAGCGGCGGCAAAATCACCAACGTCCGCGTGGACCTGAGGCGGCCCGGAGAATCCGTCGACGAATTGCTCGAGTCGGCCGCCCGGGAAGATGCCGATCTCGTCGTGCTCGGCGCCAGAAGCCATGCGACCGCGCGCCGCGTGGCCATGTTCGCGCCCTGCTCGGTCCTGATGGTGCCCGACGGCGTCGAGTTGGATATCGAACGAATTCTCGTCCCCGTGGACTTCTCACCGACCTCCGCGGATGCGATTCGCGCGGGCGCTCGCCTGGCGGACGCCATTCGGGGCGCCTCTGCCTGGGTCGTGACCGTCGAAACCGATGAGGAGCCCTGGCTGGACTGGGAGGATCAGCCCTCGCACCGCCGCGACCGGCTGATGGCCTTTGTCTCCGATAGCACGGGCGGCGAATCGCTCGATTGCCTCGTGGAGCCTGCCGCTGCCGTTCCCGGCGTCCCCCCGGATGGAGGTCCCACCGCGGCCTCGATCGTCTCCGTCGCTCACCGCATCGGTGCGTCGCTCATCGTCATTGGCACCCGGGGCCGCACCAAGGCCGCCGCGATTCTCCTCGGCAGCGTGACGGAGCGCGTGGTCCACGCCTCCCCCATCCCGGTGTTGACCGTCAGACACCACCACGGTGAGAAGCTCGGATTCCTGCAGGGTCTGGTCGAACGCTTAGGCCGGCCGGCCCCTCCTCTCGTCGCCGGTTGACATTTGTGGGCCCTGATCGCGATTCCTCGGAGGAACTCATGGAGCGTAGGCATGGATTGGACGCATTCGCTTACTTGCACGACGCAGCCGCCCAGTGGGGCGCGGAATCGGAGGCGCGCGCCGCCGCCGGGGCGTCGACGCCCTCTACCGCGGAACCCCCGGACGCGTCTCTCACGCCCTCCCCGGCGCCGGCAGGCCCGGCAGTAGAACGTCCCATGCGTCCTTTCCAACGCCTGACCCGCCTCCTCTTTGCGCTGCGCACCAGTTGACCGCGCCCGGCGGCTGGCGCATCGGCTTCCACCCCGTCCGGTCCAGAGCCAGTTCCTCAGCCGCCGTCAGCGCCAGTCCGCCGAACGCGGTCCAAGGGGTAGCTACTGGCGCTGCCAGGAAGCTCTCTGCGAACGCACGATCACGGGCCGGATCGGCGAAGTCGCGTCACCACGGTTGCGCGTAACTCGGCCGGTTGACAAACCGGCGCGTCCCCAGTTCCAACCGAATGGACGTCGCGGGCGGTAGTTCCACGGTCAGCCATTTCCCTTTTTGCGGAGACGTGAACTCGTGCTCGCCGTACGCCCCGGCCTGCAGGATCACGCGGCGCGCCCGAAGCGGGCTGATGTTGACCAACTGCACAACCGTCAAATCCGCGGTCAGTTTCTCGATCAGGGCCGCGACGTCTTCCGGCAGTCCGGGGCGCTTGCGGGCGGGGTCGTAATAGCGCACCCGCGCCATCAGCAGGCCGCCGTTGAAGGACATGTGCGGAGCGCCCGTGGTCATCTGCGCGAGACCGTTCGTGAACACGGGGTTCTGCTCGGTCGCCGTCTGGCTGGCCCATTCGTGCTGAAATTTCCCGGAGCGAATCCGATCCAGGTTGCGGCTCATCTGGCGGAACTCGGCGCCGAGCACCTTCTCCGGCCAATCCGGGTTGTCCCCCGCCAGGTAGAGCAGGTGCGGAGCCTCGTTATGGCGGTTCTGGTTCCGGTGCGAGATGTCGTCCGCCACCTCGCGCCAGTTCACCGGCTTGCCGTCCGGCCTCCACGCTTCCTCCCCAGGCTTGGGCGGGTTCGGGCTTTCGGCGTATGCGTACGGGCGCGGCCCGCTGCGCGCGTTCTTCAGCACGCGCTGGATGCGGTCCCAATCGCCCGCCTCCATCGAGAGATGCCACAGGTGGCTGAGAATGTGCGGTTCGAGCGGGCGGAAATCTTCCCAGCCGTTCGGGCCCATCCGATAGGGAACCAGCAGAGTGCCGTCGACGACGCGCGCGCGGCTCAACAGCACGTCCGCCTGCGACCGCAGCAAGTCCAGGTACTTTGTGTCGCCGCTCACCAGGTAGGCCGATTCGGCCGCGGTGATCAAGGCGTTGAACAGGATCTCGACCGAATAGCGGCTGTTCCACCCGAATAGCCCGCCCCACCACTGGCCCTGGCGGTACTCACCGATTTTGCCGCCTAGTCCGACGTTGTCGGGGATGATGCCCTGATTCGCCCGGATGCGCTCCATCCACGCGCCGGTGTAGTCGAGGACCCAGCGCTTGTACTTCTCGTCGCCGGTGAGCAGGTACGCGT
Source organism: uncultured Solibacteraceae bacterium (assembly GCA_964529305.1). Taxonomy (GTDB): domain Bacteria; phylum Acidobacteriota; class Terriglobia; order Bryobacterales; family Bryobacteraceae; genus CAZGUX01. The sequence goes on from CAZGUX010000048.1 coordinate 3,960, forward strand.
GAGCGATCAGCCCCGTCACCGCGAGGTTGGACGGAACATCGCCGCGGCAGATCACCTGGTTGTAGAGCTTTTGCCACTCGGCCACCCGCGCCTCATCTACCTGTTTCACCATTGGGTACAGGCTGGCATGTCCGTAGATCAAAACATAACGGCCGTCCTGCTCGAACGACGGACCCTCGCTGCCGGTCCAGGGCGAGCGCAGGATGCGGTGGACGGGATCGTAGTTGGGCGCGGCCGGGTCCTCGTTCAAGTAGAATCCGGCGAACCGGCGCGCGCGGGCCAGGTTCTCCGGAATTGCCGGGTCGGCCAGGGCGGCGTTCTGCAGGCTGACGTAGCCCTCGCTCAGGTGGAGCATGTCGTAGTGCTTGACAAACTCCAGCCTCACGGCGTTCTTCTCGTAGGTCCATCGGCGGGTGGTCGCGTTCCAGGCCTCCGTGCCTTTGTCGAACACCGCGCGGCGGCCGCCGAGCGCATAGAACAGAGGCCAATTGCCGAAGGTCTCGTAATCGTCGTCGATCTTGCCGCTCTGTTTGAGAGCCCCACCGGGCAGGGTGAACGCGCGCCAGAACTCCTCCGCGGCCTCGTCCATGGAAGTGATGAGGTGGCGCTGCAGAACGGCCCAACCCGGAGGGGCGGTCCGTTCGGTGGCGCGGATCACCGGCGCCTCGGTTTGCCCGGATACGAGCAGGGAGCAGAAAGCGGCCAACACCAGGACGCGAATCATCGGCAGGTTCATCCGCGTTCAGTGTAGTCAATCGCGCGCGCCCAGGGCAGCCCCGCTAGCGCTTCGTACGGCGACGCCTCTTGCCGTCGGAATCGGGAAACAAGTCCTTGAGCTCCGGATGCCGCTTCCAGTTGAAGATCGTGGCTCGTGCCAGCCCGAGTTCCTGTGCCATTTTCGCCGGACCGTCCTCTTTGGCGAGAGTCTCCCGGCTGAGCCAGATGACGCGCTTCTTGACCTCGGTATCGACGAAATCGGCGATGTAGGGCCAAACGTCCACGTTTTTCTCACGCCCAGCCGTCATCAGATCCTTGACGTTGAGATTCAGTTCCGGCCCCAGGGATGTCCGCAGCTCACGTTTCGCTACTTCCGACAGGCCCTGAATCCACCCGTGTTCGGAGTCCTTTGCCAAGAGTTCCGCGCGATCGTAGTGGACTGCTGCCTTTAGGGGCTGGCCGATTTTCGAGTACAGGCGTGACAGGTGAAGGTGCGCGGCAGCGCGGTCAATGACCCTCACATCATCAGCTTTGATCACTTCGCCGAACGCGTTCTCCGCGTCCCGAATCCAGCCGGTATCCCCTGATCCTCGAACCTGTTCGGCCCAAGCCATACCCTTTGCGACCGTGGCCCAGCCGTGCGCGCCACGGGGAAGATCGTGGAACATGCCAATTGCTTGCTGAGCGAAGTCCACAGCGGCGGTGAAGTCACGCAGCGCCGTGCGCACAAGGCTGTGGGCCACCTTGATTCCATAGTCGAGCAAGGGATCGTGATAGCCAGCGTAGGAGGGATGTCCACTCAGCGACTCCGCTCGTTCGTTGAGGCGCTTCGCCTCTTCCAGATGGAGCCGGTACTTTGACGTTTCACCATCGGCCGGAACCCGGTTGTACTGAGATAGCGCCCGTTGGTGATAAACCCGGGCCAAATGAAGGCGATGTTGCGGAATGTCCTCGCCATCGCCACCCCCAAGCAGCCTTTCGGCTTCCTGGAGTTCGATATCGGCCGCGTCCAGGTCGTTCTGCGACCGGAGCGCTGTGCCCATCAGCATATGTGCGTAGCCTCGCCGATGAAAGTCTCCGCTCCCGCGGGACAAAGGTACAGCCACGCTCAACAACTGAAGGGAGTCGAGGATCCTACCTTCGATCTGCCGAAGTTGACCGAGGCCGAACCCCAGGCAGGCGGAGAGTACATAGTTCCCAGCAGATGCCTGCCGTTGGCGCTCGCGGACCCTGACGTCCTCATCATTGGACTCCTCTGCCTTCTGGAGCTTCTCTCTCAAAGTGCGATCGGCAACCTTCAAAGCGAGCTTAAAGTCCTTTTCCGCTTCCGTGAATGCGTAACTTGATGTGTGGATCCGACCGCGCCAAAAATAGAGCAGCGACTGGATGTGTTGGCTGCTGAGCGCTTCTCCCTTGTTGGCATCAATCAGTTTGATCGTGCTTTCGAGCAGCGCGAGCGCATCTTTCTGCCCGCCCTTCCGACGGAACTGGGAAAGTGCGCACTGAAGCAGCAACCAAGTGTGCGCTCGCACGAAATGGCGCGCGGGGTCTTTCTTTTGAACCTCACGCCCGAGGGCATCGAGCTGCGCTTTGCCGATCTCCGGGGTCGCCAACTCTCCCGCCTCGTCGTAAGCTCCCACCTGATCGTAGATTTCCGCTAGTATCGCCCGACTCTGCCACCCCAGCCAATCCGGCTGAACAGCCAGTTCCCGAAGCCGTTTCAACGATTCCTGGTTCTGAAAAACCGGGATAAATGACCCGATCCGCACAAGCTGAATGGACGACTCGATGAACCTCTCATTCGCGGACTTGGAAGCCCTCATCAGGCGAACACTCCTTACGGGCGGTGGGCAAACGCATCCAGCCTGTGGCCATTAGTCCCAAACGGGCCCTTCACTCCATACTATTAGACTATCATAGTTTTTTATATCTAATCAATTAGACTACTATACTGTACTTGTAAGAGATTGAAAAATAACCTAGTTAGGTATTGACTGTCAGCATCATAGTGATACGATCTCTCTATGACACATTCAAGACGCCCCCATGACCGAGGCGCTGCTGCTCGACGCCTCGAAACCCCAACCTCTCACGCTGCGACCCAGCAAACGCACGATAAGCTCACCGACGAGCTCACCGACGAACAAATCGCCCTGGCAGCCTCCGACGAGGAGGTCGCCTACGCCCTGTTCGGCACCCACGTCCGGCAGCGGCTCTTGGAACTGATCACGCTTCGAGGTCTGGAGCGATAGGTCGAATGAGTGTCGCCCGGGATGTTCGGAATGCGCGCGACTCCCTTTCGACCGACGGAAGGGAGTCCGCCGCTGCGGCTACGGGCACTCTCGCGCGAATGCGCACGCGACTACAAATCCAAAGGAGAGGAGAACAAGCCATGCAACCGTGTAAAGAGTACTGCCTCAACGAACGCGCGCCTTTAGCAGCACTGGCTGAAAACGCCGAAATCGAAGTCGTCCAGGTCGAACCTCGCGACCGGGTGATCGTCCAGTTCCGCTGTCCTCACGGGGCCATGGGCCGCCGTTCGATCTCCTGGCGTGATGTGGATTGGGCGTGGCTGCTCGCCTTTATGGAGCGCCAGGGCGGCCTCGAGGGCGCACAGCGGTCGTGAAGGAAGCAGACCCTGGGAACCAACGCCGACTAACGGACCGAATGTAGCTGCAACGTCAAATCGAAGGGCACAACGCTATGACCGAAGAATTTGGATTAGCCATCCTTGCCGACTTGGTCGTCAAGGGCGCAAAGAAGATCGTCTCGATCGCCGTTTCCCCGAGAAGGAGGAACCAGCACGAGGAGTCACCAGTGCGGATCGTGGAATTCCGCCACAAACTCACCAGAACTATCGCCACGACCACCGTCGAGCAGCGGGAAGTCATCACTGTTGACCAGAAGTCTTCCGCTGATGACCAGACAAACTGATTCGCTATGCATCCCCACTTGCCGATGTCAGACATGGCCAGCAACCGGCCCACTGACCTACATCACTGTTCCGCCCGACGCGGCCGGAAATCGAACCCGGCCGCGTCGCCCCTCAATTCCTGGGGGTACATCACTCTGCCTCGGCTGCCCTACCCCTCCGCGTTGACGCGGTCCCGAAGCGCTTTCATGTACCCGATCGTGTAGGCGTTGTTCGCTTGCGGATAGCCGCCCCCCGGCACGTGGTCGGGAATCACGATTCCCTGGAACCCCACGCCCTTCAGCGCCTTCATCACCTGATACATGTCCAGGTAGCCGTTGTCGATGAACGTCTCTTTGAACTTCGGCAGCGGCGAACTTACGTTGCGGAAATGCACCTTGAAGACCCGCTTGGCGCCGAAGGCTTTCACTGCCTCGACAGGCGTCTTTCCCATGCCCTGGCCGCCTTCGCCCCACGTCCCAATGCACAGACACACGCCGAAGTTCTCGCTTTGGGCGATCTCGAACGCCCGCTGGTAGCCGGCATAGTTGCGGAAGATCCGGGCCACGCCGCCGAGCGAATCCACTGGCGGATCGTCCGGATGCAGGCCGATGCGCACCTTGTTCTTCTCCGCCACCGGGATCACGGCCCGAATGAAGTTGGTGAACGTCTTCCAGATCTGATCCTCGTGGTAGACCTTATCGAACGAATTCGGCAGCTTGCGGGCGATGGCGAGATCGAATTCACGGGTAGGGGCATTGCCTCGAGTGGTGCCGGGCGACGTCTGGTAGAAGCCCGGCGTTTTCTGGTCCTTGATGTTCGCCATGTGGGCGTACGTCGTATAGCCAATCCCCGCCCGGCCGAGATTGCCGAGGTAGGTTTTGTACTGCTCGATCGTCTTCTCGACGCCCGGCAGGCCCAGCACCAGGGTCGGGTCGCAGTGCAGGTCGCCGATGCCGATGTTGTACACCTGGACGCCGTTCGCTTCCATCCGGCGTTTGGTCTGCATCATCCACTCGGCGTTGTTGTTTTCGATGGACGTCCAAATGGAGACGGCCTCCACGCCGGCATGGCGCAGCATGGCGAGGTCCTCTTCTTTTGGCCGGTCGGTGAAGAACGTTCCCAGCTTGGTCCCCGCGGGTACGGCCGACTTGGCGGCCGAGTAGCCGAGCAGGCCGGCGGCGGCGCCGGCCGAGGTGATACGGACGAAGTATCGGCGATCCATTTGGGATTATGCTACTGCAATCGAGGCGGGAAGGAAAGTCGCCGCGGCCCGAAGGCACGCCCGGCACGGAGTCACTGGGCCTTGGGTGCGCCCAGGTCCGCGACCATCCGCTCGACCACCTTCTTGGCCGTGCGGTTCAATTCGTCCGGAGTGTTATTCTTTGGTTTGATGTAACCCGACCAGATCACCTGGCGGGATTTGGCGTCTACCAGGAAGACATTCCCTTTGCCCGCAGCCGATGAGAAAGCCGCCGGAGGAGCTTCGTGCTCTCTCTGCGCCCCGCGGCTGTCGCCTTTCTTGTTGTCCTCATCCGGCGGGGGATTCAGTTCGGCCATCTTGCGCTCGAACGGCTCGCCGATCTTGTCGGCCAGGAAGACGCCGGCCGCCTTGGGATCGGTGACGACGCGAAATAATTTGGCGGACGCCACGTGGTTGGACAGAAACTGGTCGAACCCGCCGCGCATGGGCAGCACGTACAGCGATTCCGGATTCGGCGGCGCCTGCGCCCCGGCCCCGAGCACCGTGGCGAGTCCGGTCAGAAACAAGCGGCGATTCACTCTTCGATCATATCGCGGAGTCGCGCTTGTATAACGGACAGCGCATCACCGTCATCGCCCCGTGCCTGAACGAGGAGCAGGGCATCCGGGAAGTCCTCACGCGGATGCCGCCGTTCGTGGACGAGGTGATCGTCGTGGACAACAACTCCACGGACCGCACCTCGGATGTGGCCAGGCAACTGGGCGCGAAGGTGATTCGCGAGGAGGTCCGCGGCTATGGCCGGAGTTATAAACGGGGATTCGCCAACGCCACCGGGGACGTGATCGTCACGCTCGACGGCGACCACAGCTATCCGGTGGATGCCATCTCGTACCTGTTGGAAGCCTTCCGCCACCTGGAGGTCGATTTCCTCAGCGCCTCGCGTTTCCCGGTGCGGGACCGGCACGCCATGAGCTTCAAGCACAAGATCGGCAACCTGATCCTCTCGCTCGCCACCTCCATTCTGTATTTCCGCTGGGTGCGCGACTCGCAGTCGGGAATGTGGGTCGTGCGGCGCTCGATTCTGCCGCTGATGAAGCTGGAATCCGACGGGATGGCATTTTCCGAGGAGATCAAGATCGAGGCGCTCAAGCATCCGAAGATTCGATTCGGCGAGATCTCGATCCAGTATTCCTCGCGGCTGGGGGAAATCAAGCTCAACCCGTGGCGCGACGGTTTCTACAATCTCTGGTTTCTGCTGAAGAAGCGGTTCTCTTGAAGATGCCCGAAGCGCTGACCGTGCTGATTCCGGTTTGGAACGGGAAGGACCTGCTGATCCGCCTGCTGGATTCGCTGTCCCGGCAAACCCGGCCGCCCGAGGCGGTGCTGGTAGTCGATAACGGGTCGACCGACGGCGCCCCGGAGGAAGCCGAGCGCCGGGGAACCCGGGTCGAGCGGTTGGGCGCCAATTACGGGTTCGCGCATGCGGTCAATCACGGCTTGGGCTTGGTGTCGACGCCGCTGGTGGCCATTGTCAACAGCGACGTCGACCCAGCGCCCCAGTGGCTGGAGCGATTGGCCTCCGCCGTCCGGGAGGATGTCTGGTTCGTCTGCGGAAAGCTCTACCAGCCCGGTTCGGAGGTTCTGGACGGCACTTTCGACCTGGTCAGCCGGGGCCTGGGCGCCTGGCGCGCGGGAAACGGACAGCGGGACTTCCCGGCCCTGAACGCCCCACGGGCGGTGGTGCTGGCGTCGATGACCGCGACGCTGTACCGCCGCCGCCTGTTCGACCGGGTCGGGTTGCTGGAGCCGGCCTTCGAATCCTACCTGGAGGACGTAGACTTCGCCCTAAGGGCGGCCGCCCAGGGATATCGCGGTTGGTATCAGCCAGATGCGGTAGCGGTCCACCTGGGGGGCGGCAGTCTCGGCCGCTGGCATCCCGATACGATCCGGAGAGTGGCCCGGAATCAAATTTTTCTGCTGGCCCGGCACTATCCCCCGTCGTTAATTCGGCATTACGGGCGGTCTATAGGGGTGACGCAGGTACTCTGGGGCCTGGTCGCGCTCCGGCGCGGAGGCCTGATCCCGTTCCTGCGAGGCAAGTGGGAAGGGCTGAGGCGTTTCCGCGAAATGCGCCGGCGGACGGACGGGTCCGCCACACAACAGGTGGTGGAAGAGTGCGAACGGGAACTGATGGTTCTCCAGGAAGCGGGCGGGTGGGACCCGTTCTGGCGGATGTACCGCGCGATGGCCGGCCGCCTCAAATGACGACCGTGGTTTCCCGGGTCGGCATCGTCGTCGTCACCCACAACTCGGCGGCAGAGATTGGCGAGTGCCTCACGGCCGCCCTCCGCACCGGGGCGCCCGTCCTGGTTGTGGACAATGGGTCGGGCGACGACACGCTGCGCCGGGCCGGCGACTATCCGGTTACCGTCATCCGCAACGACGTCAACCTGGGCTTTGCCGGCGCGGTCAATCAGGCGGTCCGCAACCTGGATACGGAACTGATCCTGCTGCTGAACCCGGATTGCGTTCTGGAGACTCCCATCGACCTTCTGGCGGAAGCCTGTTGCCGGCCGGGCGCCGGCGCGGCGGGAGGAAAGCTCATCGGCCTGGATGGCAGAGTCCAGCAGGGATTTGTGGTGCGCCGCTTTCCCACGCCCCTCGCGCTGGTGTTCGAGGCTCTGTTGGTGAACCGTCTCTGGCCTTCTAACGCGGTGAACCGCCGGTTCCGCTGCCACGATCTGGACTTGGACCAAACCCAGCAGGCCGACCAGCCCGCAGGCGCGTTCCTCATGTTCCGCCGGGAGGTCTGGTCCGCGCTGGGTGGGTTCGACGAGGCGTTCTACCCGGTCTGGTTCGAAGACGTCGACTTCTGTAAGCGTGTCCGCGACGCCGGTTGGAGGATCTACTACGAGCCCGGCGCCGTGGCTCGTCACTCGGGCGGTCACTCCGTAAACCAACTGGGGGTGGAACAGCGCCAGATAAGTTGGTATGGTAGTTTGCTTACGTACGCGAGGAAGCACTTCCGGTCCCCCGCGGGCAGAGCGGTTTGCTTCGCTATACTGGTGGGTGCCGCGGTTCGGGCCCCGCTTTCGATTTTCCTGGAAAGAAGTTTTCGACCCCTGAAAGGTTGCATAGGGGTGATGCAACTCGCCGGCCGGGGGCTTTGTTCGGCGCCGTGGAGGCCGTAGCGGGGTTCGGATGCACGTGCTGATTCCCGTGATGTGTAACAAACCCTAAGGGGAGTCTCTCTACCAGCTCATGGCTCAGACCGACTTTGTGTCCGTCACGATCGTCACTTTCAACAGCGGTCGTTTTATCAAGCGATGCATTGAGTCCGTTCTCGCCCAGCGTTACCCGAACAAAGAGATCATCGTGATCGACAACAACTCGACGGATGGCACCATCGACATCCTCGAGCAGTTCGAGGACCGCTGCCGGATCTACTACAACGGCGAAAATGTCGGCTTTGCCGCGGCGCAGAATCAGGCCATCGGCCTGGCAAAAGGGGATTGGGTCCTGACGTTGAATCCGGACGTCCTGCTTTTGCCTAACTTCATCGACTCGCTGGTCCGGGCAGGAAACCTCGCTCCGCGGATCGGAACCGTGTGTGGCAAGCTGCTCACCATGACGTCGACGTTCGACATTCCGAACAAACCGCTGGTCGATTCCACGGGCATCTATTTCAACCCCATGCTGCGCCACCTGGACCGGGGCAGCCAGGAAGTGGACAACGGCCACTACCTGAAGTTCGAGTATGTCTTCGGGGCCACCGCCGCGGCGGCGTTGTACCGCCGTGAGATGATCGACGACATCTCGATCGACGGCGAGTTCTTCGATGCGGATTTTTTCGTGTACCGCGAAGACGCCGACGTCGCCTGGCGCGCGCAACTTCAGGGCTGGACCTGCATGTACACGCCCTACGCCCGCGGGTATCACGTGCGCAACGTCCTGCCGCACAACCGGCGCGCGTTGCCCGCCGCCATCAACATGCACTCCGTGAAGAATCGCTTCCTGATGCGCATGAAGAACATCACGGCGGGCCTGTACTTCCGGAATCTCCTCTCGATCACCGTGCGGGACCTGGTGGTGATCACCTGCTGCCTGATCTGGGAGCACTCGTCGTTGAAGGCGTTCTGGTTTCTGGCGAAGAACTGGAAGAGCGTCCTGGCCAAGCGGAGGGAGATTCAGCGGCGGCGGGTGGTCTCGGAGGAGGAAATCGCGTCCTGGTTCCGGTACGAGCCGGTTAGCAAGCCCGCTCCTCAAGCCGCCAATCAGAAGGCGATGGCCGGCGTCCGAGCCAGCCGGCGTTAGCGCCGTGCGCATCGCCATCGCCGGCACTCGCGGCATTCCCGCGAGCTACGGCGGTTTCGAGACGTTCGCGGAAGAGATTTCCACGCGCCTCGCCGCGCGCGGGCACCAGGTCAGTGTTTATTGCCGTACCGGGCACGCCTCTCCCTATCGCGGCGTCGAACTTCGCTATCTTCCCGCCGTCCGTCACAAGTACTTCGAAACCATCGCCCACACCGCACTCTCGACGCTGCACCTGCTCGTCCATCGTGTGGACGCCGTCCTGTACTGCAACGGCGCCAACGCCGTGTTCACGTGCTTGCCGCGCATGGCGGGCATGCCCACCGTTCTTAACGTGGATGGCCTGGAGCGCAAGCGGAAGAAATGGAACCGGCTGGCCCGAAGCTGGTATCACCTGTCGGAGTACCTGTCGACCTTCTGCCCCACCGAAGTGGTGACCGACGCGCGCAGCATCGAGCGGTACTACCGCGACACCTACGCCAAGGCCAGTTCGTTTATCCCCTATGGCGCTCCAGTGGGCAAGGTGGAAGAGGACGATCGTGTGCGTTCGCTGGGTCTGCGGCCGGGAGGCTACTTCCTGTACGTCAGCCGCATGGAGCCCGAGAACAACCCCTTGCTGGTGCGCCAGGAGTTCGAGATGACCCATACGGAACTGCAACTTGCCCTGATCGGCGACGCGCCGTACGCGCACGAGTACATCCGTCAGGTGAAGGCGACCGCGGACCCGCGCATCGTGATTCCGGGAGCAGTGTACGGACCCGGCTATCACCAGCTCGGGTCGCACTGCTTTGCCTACATTCACGCGACGGAGGTAGGCGGCACTCATCCGGCGCTGATTGAAGCGATGGGCCGGGGCGCGCTGGTTTTGTATCTCGACACGGAGGAGAACCGTGAAGTGGCGGGTGATGTCGGCGTGGCGTTTGACGCTCGCCAAGGCAGTTTGCGGGAAGCCATGGAACGGGTGCTGGCGATGACGGAGGACGAACGAGGCCGGCGGCGCGCGGCGGCCATGGACCGCGTCCGCGAGCGGTATTCCTGGGACGCGGTCACCGATGCCTATGAGCGGCTGCTTCGCGGGACCGTGGACCGCGGGTGATGGGGTGTATCTCCGTGGGGCTCCAGCTTACTAATTCAGGAACGCGCGAACGATGAACACCGCCGCCTGCCCCCGGGTCAGCGGCGACGCCGGGCAGAATTCCGTCGTCGAGCAACCGGCCGTGTAGCCCAGTTCCCGGAACTTCTGAAGGTAAGAGAAGCCCGGGCTGCTGGCGGGACATCGCGGAAACAAAGCGTCGTCGGATGAGCGAAGGTATCACCGAACAGGGCCGTTCATTTTGGCGCGGGGGATGAGCACGGCGGCCATCGAGCGGTGATCTTTGGCCACGTCGGCATCGGTGATCGCGATGTGCGACGTGATCCACAGAATCGCGGTTAGCGTCACCGTCCACCCTTGAGGCCAAGGTAGTGGAACTCGTACCTCCAGCGGAACGTCACGGACGAGAGTCCTTCTGACAATCCTTCCGTTCGGAATGTGTCTTCCCCTTCGTGCCAGATGGACACTTCGAGGTCGTCTACCTGCCCCAGCCAAATGGGTAGATTATGGTTCGGGCTGTTCGGATCGACAAATCGAAGAACGCCTTCGCTCGCTGGAGCCCTTGCCATCTGGTAGATGTCCCTCACGAAGTAGTCTTTTGGCGGCTGGCGCTGGCGGATCGTTGCGATGACCATGCCAGTGGTCTCGCCGGTCCACCGGATGACGGCCGTTTCGGGCGTCAGGACTGCGCCGGGCGCGAGGTTGGTGGTGACGCTAATCGGGTCGGGCAGGGTCCGTTGAAACTGGAACGGCTTGACCGTTCCGGCGCCTTGGACGGAGATGCGGAACTCCCCGCCGCGGAGAGTTCCCGACGGCAGGTTGGCCTGGTAGAATCGGGCCGCCATCCCAAGTGCGTGGCGGAACGGTCACGGGAACGCTCAATGTCGACCCGGTCAGGGTGACAACGCCCGCCTCGAAGCGGCGGTCTTCGTACTCACGGCAGCGCGGCGCGGGAGGCTTCGTGAATTTTACGATCGGTTCGAATGGCGACCGCCCGCCGGAAAGCACGAGTCGGAAATCCGTCAGGAGTTCTTCCGTCTGGCGGCTCTCGAAAGGAAAGATGGTTTTCTGTAAGCGGATTCTGCCAGAACGATACGGCAGATAAATGTCCTTACAGCGTCCACCTTCCTTGCTAATACTGAGCAAAAAGGGCTGGCTCAACGTATCAGACTCCACTCTCATGGGGACGCCGCATCCCTCGGCCCCGCCAACGACCACATTCAACTGGTCGAGTCCGACAAAGCCAGGTGTCCGCCCTTCCCAGATGACTCCGCCGTTGGGATCTGGCCGGACTTCCCCGGCGTCCGCATCGAACGAAGGGAAAGGGCGCTCACAGCCACTGCTCAGACCAAAATATCGTGTTGAGAAGCGGCCCCCTTGACCCGGCGGGGATGGCTCGCCATCCGGAATTGGCTGCCAGTAGTTTGGGATTCCCAAACCCGTTCCAAAGATGGTGACGTACTGCCCTGGCTTGGCGCTGTTGTCCGGCGTATTCAGCGTGAGCGCTCCCGTGACCGGATCGGCATTGAACACCAAGGCCGGACCACATCCCGAGGCATCCAGCGTGAAGGGTGCGAATGTACTCAGGGCCGTTGCGACCGGCACGGCATCGCTCGTTCCGGCTGGCGTAAAAACAGTCACCGAAGGGGCAAAGCCGCGACGACGGAAACTGGAAGTTAATTTGGTCTGGAGACACGTAGAACAGCGGGGCGAGTGTCTGCCCGACACGAACGACGGTTCCGCCGAGGATACGGGGCAGGGGGAGGCTTTTAGCCTCCTCGGTCCCGACAGCAAGGTTTTTGCCGAAGGTCGTCGCGATGGACCCTGGCGCCAGGACCGGCTGGTAGCTGGCGGCGTTAACGACCGAGGAAGAAGAGAATTCCGGTTTCTGGCCGAGAGTCACCGCGGCAGATAACATCAATAGTGGCAGGCTGGCGAGGATTGCGCGGCTCATTGGCGCCCTCCTATAGGCCCCGCAAACCTGCAACGGTTAGTTTCACCGTGAGGGGCTGTCCTCCGCTGGGGGGAGAAGCAGAGGGAGAAAAGAAATACTTTGGAGTACTGCATGGCGTTGAACCTTCCGCCGTTTGCAGATTAGATCGGTCGTTCCCCGGTGTCAATCGGAGATTCAACGGAACACTTCACCCTCGCGACAATTCGGTTTCGTGAAGGATGGGTGACCGCCCAAAGACTCCCGGCACTACTTCTTGTTGGCGCCCTCGATAATCCCGCGCGCCAGGTAGTTCACCACCTTGGCGTCGTTGCGCGCGGCCTCGTAATAGGCGGCCTTGAGCAGATTGTCCTTGCGGTTGAGCAGCGTCTCGCGAATCTTCTGCTGCACGCGGGGATCGTTCAATTCGCGCTGCCCGCTCGGTTCCTTCGAATAGACCTTCAGGATGCGATAGCCTTCCGCCGCGCGTAGCACCGGCGAGATCTGCCCCGGCGGCAGCGACATGATGATCTTCCGCAACTCGGTCTGAGCTTTTTCCAGCGCCGATTGCGGGACAAAGCCCAGGTCCCCGCCATTGGGCGCCGTGCTCGGGTCCTCCGAGTAGTTCTGCGCCAGGATGGCGAAGTCCTCGTTCTGCTGCAGGCGCTTCTCGATCATCTGGATCTTGCGGCGGGCTTCCTCTTCGTTCTGCGCCTTGTCGTTCTTCAGGTTCCGGACGTTCGGGTCGGGGACCGGAGTCACCAGGATCTGGGCCAGGTGCACCTGCGGCTCGGCGAAGTTGAAGCTGGCCTTGTTGCCGTTGTAATAGTTGCCCACGTCGGCGTCGGTGATCGCGATGTGTGACGTGATCTCCTTGTTGATGAGCTTTTCGATGCTCAGATCGCGGCGCAACTGGGCTTTCAACTCGTCCAGCTTGAGCTTTCTCTGAGCCAGCAGCTTCTGAAATTCCTCCTGGGTATAGGGAGCTTTCAGCTCGTTGAGCTTGGTCTCGACATCGGCGTCGGCGGCGAGCAGGCCTTGCTTCTCGGCCTTCTGGTACATGATCTCGGCGTCGATCAGGCCGCGCAGGATTTCGAGCTTCTGCAGGACCAGTTGGTCTTCGCTGGGCTTTTCACTGCCCGGCTCGAAGCGGGATTCGTACTGCTTGTCAAGTTCCTGATAGGTGATGGGCCGCCCGTTCACTTCGGCGGCGACGTTGACGGGGGCCGTCGACTTGCACGCCACGAGGCCAATCAGGCACACCCCTGCGGGCACAAGGGTACGGACACCCGGAAAGAGCATAACTTCACATGATACGGCACGGCGGGTGATCCGAACGCGTGCGGGCGGTACTATTTACGGTTTGTGCGGCGGAGCGAGCAGTTCAACCGCGCCGGTGTCGAGGTGATAGACCGCGCCGAGGATCTGGATCTTGCCCTCGTGGACCAACTTCGACAGGATCGGCTTGGCGGTTTCGAGTTCGTGAACCGCCAGGAGCACGTTGGCGCGGGTCGTGTTGAGTTCGCGATCCCCGGGTTGGTGCGACGCCTGTTCGACCGCAGGGAGAATGGCTTTGACCAAGGCTTGAATATGTGTGTCGGGTTCGCCCCCGGCAAGGGCTGCCTTGACGGCGCCACAGCCGGTATGGCCCATCACGACAACGAGCGGGACCCCGAGGTGCTCGACCGCATACTCCAGGCTGCCGGTGACGGCATCGTCGACGATGTTGCCGGCCACCCGGACCACGAACAGATCGCCCAATCCCTCGTCGAACACGATTTCCGGGGGGACGCGCGAATCGGCGCAGCTCAACACGCAGGCAAACGGATGTTGGCCCGCCACCAACCGGGCGCGGAAGACTCCTGTCTGGTGAGGGTGCAGAAGATGGTTGGACCGGTAACGGGAGTTCCCTTGCGTGAGCTTCCGGAGGGAAGCGTGGAAGTCGCCCATTTCGGGGTGGGCCGGGGCCCCCCATAGCAGAGGCGTCGCTGCCAGCCCAACGACGAAAGCGAACCGGGAAAACATGGAAGAGCGCTCCTTGTGCCCGCAGGTCCGGCCGTCAGCCGCCGGAGACGAATGCGAGAGCACGTCTATCTCCATCGGCCGCCGCAAAGAATGTTTTAGCACAGAAGGTGAAGAAACCTGACCTACCGGTCCCATCGTATACTGAACATAGGAGTCTCACGTTTTGTCACCACGGCTGTTTGCGCGAATGGCGGCCCATGTCCAGCTTCTCCCGGTGCTGGAAAGCGGCGAGGAGACCCTGGTCGGAGGCCAGGCGGTGATGGAAGGCGTCATGATGCGGGCGCCCCATAGCTACTGCGTGGCCGTGCGGCGCAAGAACGGCGAACTGGTGACCGACCAGATGCCCGTGCCGCGCATGTCGGAGAAGTATCCGCTTTACCGGTATCCGGTGTTGCGGGGCATCGGGACGCTGTGGCAGGCCATGTCGTTGGGAATTAAGGCGCTTCAATTCTCGGCCAATGCGGCCCTGGCGGACGAGGAAGGGGATACGGCCAAGCAGACAAAGCCCAAAGAAATCCCGGGTTGGGCCATGGCGATGAACCTGGCGATCTCGTTCGGCTTCTTCTTCTTCGCTTATAAGATCGTGCCGTTGTTCGTGGTCTCCCAATTGGAGAAGGTCTATCCGGAGCTTCACGGCCGGATCGCCTTCAACCTGGTGGATGGCATTGTCCGGATCCTGATCTTCATCGGGTTTCTATTCGGGATCTCCCGATGGAAAGAGATCCGGCGGGTGTTCGAGTATCACGGCGCCGAACACAAGGTGGTGTTCAATTTCGAGTCGGGGAAACCCGTGACGGTGGACAACGCCCAAAACTTCAAGACATGGCATCCGCGGTGCGGCACCAGTTTCCTGATCGTGGTGATGGTGGTGTCGATGATCGTCTACATGTTCATCCCCTTCGAGACGTTCCTCGGCAAGATTCTGTCGCGGCTGGTGTTGATTCCGGTGATCGCGGGGTTGAGCTACGAGATGATCCGGTTCGCCGCCAGAAGGCCGGGGTCGGTGATGGCGGTGCTGACGGCGCCCGGGCTGTGGCTGCAGCGGATCACGACGCAGGCGCCGAGCGACGAGCAGACCGGCGTCGCGATCCACGCTCTCGAGGGCGCCATGAAGCTCGAGACCGATCAGGGCGGCCAAGCCGTAATCGCCTGAACGAACATGCAATTCTCCAAGAAGCTCGATCAACTGGAAGAGCGCTTTGACGACCTGACGCGGCAGATCGCCGATCCCGAGATCCTGAACGACGGCGAGCGGTACCGGAAGACGGCCAAGTCACGCTCGGACCTGGAAGAGATCGTGGGCGTGTATCGCGAGTGGAAAAAGCTGGACGCGGACCACATCTCGGCGCGCGACATGCTCCACGACAGCGACGCGGAGATGCGGCAGATGGCCTCGGAGGAGATCTCGCGGATCGAGCCGAGAATGGCGGACCTGGAGCAGGAGTTGAAGGTCCTGCTGCTGCCGAAAGATCCGAACGACGATAAGAACGTCGTCATCGAAATCCGCGCCGGGACGGGCGGGGATGAAGCGACCCTGTTCGCCGCCGAGATCTTCCGCATGTACACCCGGTACGCGGAAACGCAGCGATGGCGGGTGGAGGTGACGTCGACGAGCGAATCCGGCGTGGGCGGCCTGAAGGAAGTCATCGCGCTGGTGAGCGGCGACAAGGTCTTCAGCAAGATGAAGTACGAGGGCGGCGTGCATCGCGTTCAGAGGGTCCCGGCGACCGAACAGCAGGGACGGGTGCACACGTCGGCGATCACGGTGGCCGTGTTGCCCGAGGCCGATGACGTCGATATCAAGCTGGAGGCCAAGGATGTCCGGATCGACACGTTCTGCTCGTCCGGGCCCGGCGGCCAGTCGGTGAACACGACGTATTCGGCCGTGCGGCTGACGCATCTGCCGACCGGGGTGGTGGTCTCCTGCCAGGACGAGAAATCGCAGATCAAGAACCGGCAGAAGGCGGAGCGCGTGCTGCGGGCCCGGCTGTACGAGATTGAACTCCAGAAGCAGCAGCAGGCGTTGGGCGCCGAGCGCAAGGCGATGGTGGGCTCGGGCGACCGGAGCGAGAAGATCCGGACGTACAACTTCCCGCAGAACCGCGTGACCGATCACCGGATCGGGCTGACGCTGCATCAACTCGACCTGGTGATGGAAGGGCACCTGGAGCCGATCCTGTCGGCGCTGGTGGCGCACTACCAGACCGAACGGCTGAAGCAGCAGAGCGAGGGCGACGTCGCCGCCTAGATTCGAAAGTGAGCCGCGACCGTGAGGGAGCGGTGGCGCGCGTCCGCCGGCCGTTTTCAAACCTCCGCGCAGGTGCGGCCCTGAAGCGATCGACGTGAACCTTGAAACCGCACTTCGCCAAGGCGTCGAGTTACTGGAGGAAGCCCGCATCGCCGTTCCCCGGCTGACCGCGGAAGTCCTGCTCTGCCACGCGATCCAACGGGAGAAGAGCTTTCTCTACGCCCATCCGGAGTACGAACTGCGCGAGGTGGAGTGGCTGCACTACGGCCGCTACCTCCACGAGCGGTTGAATCGCAAACCCACGCAATACATCACCCGGAAGCAGGAGTTCTGGGGCAGGGAGTTTCGGGTGACCCCGGCCGTGCTGATTCCCCGTCCGGAGACCGAGCATGTCATCGAGCAGGCCCTGGCGCTCGATCCGAAGCCGAGGCGAATCCTGGACATCGGTTGCGGATCGGGCGCGATTGCCGTGACCCTGGCGGTCGAGACCGGGGCCGAGGTGTGGGCGACCGACATCTCTCCGGCGGCGCTGGCCATCGCCCGGGCCAACAGCACGCAGTTGGGCGGAGTCGTGCGCTTCGTTTGCTGCGACGTCGCCTCGGCTCTGGCCGCCGCGACGTTCGACCTGGTGGTCTCCAACCCGCCGTATGTTCCGGAACCGGAGATCGCGACCCTGTCGGCGGAAGTACGGGACTTCGAACCATACGTCGCGCTGAACGGCGGCGTGTCCGGATTTGAGCTCTACGAGCGCGTGATCGCCGAAGCCGGCCGAGTTCTGTCCGCGGGCGGGCGCCTGATCATGGAACTCGGGTTCAAGAGTTCCGGGCAGGTGACCCGGATGCTGGCGCGGGACTGGCGTGACGTGTCGATCGGCTACGACTACGCCGGCATTCCCCGAGTGATCACCGCGCACCTCGGCCGTTGAGGTCCCTCGCCCCGCCGCGGAAGTGGCATCGGACGCAATACCCCTTTGGAAAGACTCATGCGTCCACGGCGCCGGCCGATCAATGAGGTAGGACCGTCCGTCCTTTGGCCGCCACGATGTGGCGAACCAGGACGACCTCGGCTTGGATGCAGCGCGAAAGATCGTGACACATGAAGGCTCAGATGGCGGGAATCGGCGCTGCCGCGTTGTTGGCGGCCGGCTTGGCCGCGGCGGTGGCGGGGACGGGCGTCGCGGCTACCGCGGCCGATGGCCAACTTGCGGGCGTTGCGGAGATGTCGCTGGAAGAGTGCCTCCAGATGGCGCGGGCGAAAAACCGCCGGGGGCAGGTTTCGAGTCTTGCGGTGGCCGTGGCGGAGGCCCAACACCGGCAGGCGTTGGCGGCCTATTGGCCACAGGCGAGTCTGCGAGCCGGCTACGAGCGAATCGACCAGCCCTTCAACTTTGTCTTTCCGGCCTCGGGAGTGGCGAGTCCCGCCCAATCCGTGACGGTCCCCGGCGGCGCCGCGCAGGTGACAATTCCGGCCAACGCGTTCGCGCCGGGGTTCCCTCCGGCCGCCATTCAGCTTCCGATCAGCTATCCGGGGCAATCCTTCACCTCGCCGCCGCAGACATTTCCGATACCCGCCCAAAACATCAAGGTCCTCGATCCCAACGTCCTGTCGACCTCGATGAACCTGAACTGGCTTTTGTACGACGGGGGGATGCGCAAGGGGTTGAGAGAGCAATCGCGAGGGCAAGTGGACGCGGCACGACAGGAAGTTCGCCGTACGGACCTGGAGATCGCTGAAGGGGTGACGCGCCTGTACTGGGGCGCCGTGCTCTCCCGGCAGGTTCGCCAGTTGGGAGAGGATACGCTTTCGCGGATGGAAGCAACGCTGGCCCTGACGGAAGCGGTTTACAAAGAAGGCGCCGGCAAGGTGACGAGGGCCGACTATCTGGAGAACAAGGTCGTTGTCGAATCGCTCCGTGCAGCCGTCGCGCTCCTGGCTAAGAACGAGCAGGCGGCGGAGGCGGCCCTCGCCTATACGGTAGGGTTGCCCTGGAGCGCAACCATCCGGCCCTCGGCCGGAGAGATCCCCTTTCGCCCCTACGCGGGAGACCTGAACGAGTTGGTCGGAAGCGCCTACCAGTTCAACCCGGACTGGGCGGCGCTGGAGGCAGGAGTCCGCGCCCTGGAAGGGGCCGTCCGAACCGCTCAAAGCGGCCACCATCCCAGGATCGGGCTAACCGGCAATCTGCGCCGCTGGTGGAACGATTTCGACGGAGGCATCGCCACGGCACAGAACAAGGCCGGCTGGACCGTAGGGGCTGGTCTGGAGCTTCCTCTGTTCGACGGGAACTTGACCCGAAACAAGGTCAGCGAAGCCCGGGCCCGCCTGGAACGGCTCCAGCAACAGGGGTTTCTGCTCAAGGAAGGGATTGGCCTTGAAGTCCGAGATTTGTTCCTCGGACTGAACGCCGCGGTCAAGTCATACCGGGCGACAGGGGCGGCGATGAAAGCGGCTCAGGAAAACCGGGAGTTGAACACCCGCGCTTACCAGAACGAGCTGGTGGAAACCGAGAAGGTCATCCGGGCGCAACTGATGGAAGCGTTCATGTCGGCACAACATTACAGAGCGCGATACGACCATGCCACTCTGCAAGCGAGGCTCGATCTCGTGGTCGGCAGAGAAGTTCAGGGGCACTTCGGCGCGGTGTCCGGGGAGGGCGGCGGAAGGCCGTCAAGGGAGCCCTGACGTGGCCGGCCGCCGCCCATTGACGTGCCGAAGGCGCGATCTGCTGCTCGCGGCTTGCCTGACCACGCCTTTCGGCGCACGGCCGGCGGCGCCAGAGCCGGGTGGCGCCGGCACCCCCCCGCGCCCGATTCGCCTCGCCCTGTCGGCCAGCACGTTGGGCGACGTCAACGAGGCCGATGCCAGGGCCGCCTTGAAGGTGTGGATTCAAAACGCGACGCAAGGTACCGCGGTACGGCTGGAGTTGGCTCCTGCTGTCTTTGTCCCCTCCGATGAGATGGAACGCCAGATTCGACGGGGCGATCTGGATGCGTTTGTCATCACGGCACTGGAATACGTGCGGGTCGCCGAATTTGTCAGCCCGGATTGGCTCCTGGTCGACGCCAACAGCCGCGAGGAGAGCGAGTACCTGCTCCTGGTCCACGCGAAGAGCGGGATCACCCGGGTCCAGCAACTCAAGGGTGTATCTCTGGCGATTCATCAGAACAAGGCAGCTTCTCTCGCGCTCGTTTGGGTCAGTACTCTGCTGGCATCGCAACGTCTCGATCCTCCGGAACGGTTCTTTGGCAGGACCGTATTCAACACCAAGCTGGCCCGTGTGCTGCTTCCGGTCTTCTTTCGCCAGGTGGATGCCTGTGTCGTGCGGCGATCGGGCTACCGGACGATGTGCGATCTCAACCCTCAACTGGGGCGGCAGTTGCGGGTGGTGGCTACGTCACCACACTTGATTACGGAACTGTTCGGACTGCACAAGCACTGTCCGTCGCCCGAGAGCGAAACGTTCAAGAACGCTCTGATGAACCTGCGCAATACCTCCTTTGGGAAGCAGGTGACGACGCTTTTCCAAAGCGGGGCCTTTGTGCCGGAGACCGATTCCTGCATGCGGGAGGTCCTCGAACTGGTGGCCGCCTACGACCGCATCCGGGCGCGGTCGGGGCGGGAAGCCGCGGGCGCGCCCCGGGGCTCCAGCGGCGGGAGGCCGGTCAAATGACGCCGGACACTGGCAAACCCGTTTTCGTCCCGCCGGCCATCTCAACGAGCGACCGAGGTGCAAGGGGGGTGTCCTGCGTCCGGACGCCGGCGCCATTTCCGCCCCTGGAACAAATCCCGGCGAGGGGTCAGGTGCGATGAGCGTGCCCTGGCGAGGGGCGGAATTGCCAGTTGCCGGCCGGCGCCCGTGGCACGAGGCGGTCATTTTGGCGAGGCGCCGCCCGCGATGGTACTCGCCGGGTGGGTCTCGAGATCTCCGGCTCTCCGGCGTGCTGTCCGGGGACTGCGGCAGCGGGATTCGAGGATGACGCCTCCTTTCAAAGGCATCGCCTTCAAGATCATGCTGCTGTCGTGGACCGTCACGATTACGACCCTGATCGTGTTCGTCAGCGGGATCATTCCCATTCAACGGCGGAGCCTGCTTGACAGTCTGGAGTCGAAGGCGCGGGGGATTGCCGTGTCGTTACAGGATGTGGCCGCGGGCGCGGCGGTCAGCGAGGACTACAGCAGTCTCGTCGAACACTGTATGCAGATGCTGAGCGGCGATCGGGCTATCGATTTTGTGGTCATCGCGAAGAGCGATGGCTTGGCCATTGTCAGCGAGCAGAGCGGCTGGCGATCGGAGGGGCTCGGAAAGGAGTGGCTGCCCGCGGGCCGCCAGCCGGCTTCCGGCATTGAAACGGTCGCCTTGTTCGGCCGCAGAGTGTTCCGTTATTCACGTCCGCTGGACTACTCTGCGCTGCAATGGGGCTGGATTCACGTCGGGCTGTCCCTGGAAGCGTATGACCGGAGTGCTACCAAGGGGTATCAACGGACCGGACTGCTGGCAGTGGTCTGCGTCAGCCTGAGCCTTGCGGCGTCGCTGGTCTTCGCGCGGAGGATGACACAGCCGATCCTCAGTCTCCGCGAGGGGGTGCGGAGGGTTACGGAAGGAGATTTCTCCGCGCGGGCCGTGATTCGAAGCAGTGACGAGGTGGAAAGCCTGGCCCACTCGTTCAACTCGATGGCGGATTCCCTGCTCCAGCGCAATCGCATCCTGGAGAGCGTCCGATTTGCCGCTCAGCGCCTGTTGAGCGCGGAGGATTGGAGGACGGCCATCGAGGATGTTCTGGAGAAGATCGGCATGGCCGCCCACTCGAGCCGCAGCTATGTGTTCAAGAACCACCTTGGAGACGATGGCGCCCTGCTGTGTACCCAGCGTTATGAGTGGGTGGCCGAAGGAATCTCGACAACGCGCGACCGCGAACAATGGCAGGGATTCCGGTGGTACCAGCCAGGGTTCGAAGACTGGGCCAACCAACTCGGACAGGGTCAAGTGGTGACGGCCCATGTGGAGTTGTTGCGAAAGCCGATGCGGGATGTCCTCGACCCGTCCATCCAGTCGCTGATATCGATGCCGATTCGGGTGGGCGGACAGTGGTGGGGCTTTCTCGGCCTTGACGACTGCCGCCGGCGGCGCGAGTGGAGCGTCGCGGAGCGCGACAGTCTCCAGGCGGCGGCCGATATGATCGGAGCGGCGATTCTGCGGCAACGGTCTCAACAGGCCCTGCTCGAGGCGAAGCAGACCCTGGAATTGCGCGTCCTCGAGCGGACCGCGGAGTTGAGCGAGTTGGTTGTCGCCAAAGACCGCGCGAACGCCGAACTCGCCGAAGCGCAGCAGCGGTTGATGGAAATGTCCCGACTGTCCGGTATGGCCGAAGTCGCCACGAGTGTCTTGCATAACGTGGGCAATGTCCTCAACAGCGTCAACGTTTCCACTTCTGTCGTCACCGACCGCATTCGCGAGTGGCGCGTCGATCGAATGACGGCCCTGGTGGCCATGCTGCGGGAGCATGCTCCTTCGCTGACGGAGTATATGGCTAACGACCCCAAGGGCCAGAGAGTGCTTCCATACCTGGAGAAACTTGCTCAGCACTTCCAGCGGGAGCGAACGGCGCTAGTCGGCGAACTGGAACTTCTGACGAGGCACGTCGAGCATATCAAGGAGATCGTGGCGGTGCAGCAGAACTACGCGTGCGTCTCGGGCGTGGTGGAGTCGATTGGCATCAGCGGCCTGGTGGAAGACGCGGTCCGAATCACACGGGCGGGTTTCGACCGTCACGAAATCCGCTTCCTCCGGGATTTCGACGAGGTGCCGCCTGTCTGCGCGGACAAGCACAAGGTTCTTCAGATTCTCCTGAATCTGCTTCGCAACGCGCAGCACGCAACCAGGGAAAGCGGCAAACCAGAGAAGGAGATCTGCGTCCGGATCCGCCGCCTCAACGAGGACGCGATTCGAATTCAGGTGCGGGACAACGGGGTCGGCCTGACCCCGGAGAACCTGACGCGGATTTTTTCCCACGGGTTCACCACCAAGCGCGACGGCCACGGGTTTGGCCTCCATTCCGGCGCCCTGGCGGCCCGCGAGATGGGCGGGGCGCTATCGGTGGAGAGCAAGGGCCCCGGCCTAGGCGCGGTTTTCACACTCGAACTTCCCCTCAACACGAGGTGCCGCCGGGACGATAGGAGCAGGACATGAATTTCTCCGGGGACGTAGAACCCAATCATCGCGTGCTCGTGATCGATGACAACCCAGCGATTCACGAAGACCTCAGAAAAGTGCTGTCCGGACCTGCCTCGACCGGGGTGGACCTCGAGGAGGATGAAGCCCTGCTGTTCGGCACGACCTCGATCCCGGTAGCGACCTTTCAACTGGACTCCGCATTTCAAGGCGAGGAAGGGTTGGCAAAGCTGGAACGGGCCGTCGCCGAGGGCAAGCCTTACTCTTTGGCATTCGTCGACATCCGAATGCCGCCGGGTTGGGACGGTGTCGAGACCATTCCACGGCTGTGGGAGGCCTATCCCGAGCTGCAGGTGGTGATTTGCACCGCATACTCGGACTATTCGTGGCCCGAGATCGTTCGCAAGCTGGGCCATTCCGACAACCTGGTGATCCTGAAGAAGCCGTTTGACACGATCGAGGTTCTCCAGTTGGCCCACACGCTGACGCGGAAATGGTTCTTGACACAACAGGCCGGGAAACGGCTGGTGGACTTGGACCGCCTGGTCGCGGAACGGACGGCTCAATTGGAAATGTCGAATCGAGGGTTGCTCCAGGAGATCGAACGCCGCGCCAAAGCCGATGAGGCGTTTCGAACGATCTTCGAGGCCAGCCCGATCATGATCTGTCTTTCGGACGCGAACGGCCGCTGCATGGATGTCAATCAGGCCTTTGAGGAGTACTTCGGTTTGCCGAAGAACGAGATCCTTGGGCACCGTCCCTCGGAATGGGGATTCTGCTGCGGAAGGGCCGGCTTCGCCGGCAACTCCGGTCTCACCGGCAACTCCGGTCTCGCCGGCAGGACTTCGCCTGTCTCCGAAATCAACGGAGAAGAGGCGGCCCTGAGTCATCCGCGACTCGGATCGCGCACGTGTCTTGTCTGGCTGCGGTCGATTCACCTCGGCGGGACTCCTCACTACCTTTCCTTTATTCTGGACATCACCGAACGGAAGCGCCTTGAACTGGAGATGCTGGCGGCGCGAACGGAAGCAGAGGAGGCGGCGCGCGCGAAGAGCCAGTTTCTGGCTCATATGAGCCACGAGATCCGGACCCCTTTGAACGGGGTTCTGGGGTTGAGCGCGATGCTGCAGGGCGAACAACTGCCGGAGAGCGCTCTGTCTACCACGCGGATGATTCAGTCGGCCGGAGAGATGCTGCGTCGTGTTCTGGACAACGTTCTGGATTTCAGCAAGATCGAGTCCGCCCGGCTCGAACTGGAACACGAGCCGTTCGACGTGGGCGAGTGTTTCGAGCGAAGTCTGGAACTCTTCCGGAAGAGCGCATTGGAGAAAAACCTGGAGCTCCGGCTGCGTCTGGCGGACACCGTACCGGAGCGGCTGGTTGGCGACGCCGCCAGACTGCAGCAGGTGCTGGTCAATCTGATCGGCAACGCGGTTAAATTCACCGAGCGCGGCTGGATTGAAATCGGCGCCGAATGTTCTCGCGAGAAGCCGCGGGAGTCGTTGCACCGGGTCCGGGTGTGGGTGGAGGACACGGGGATCGGGA
The DNA here is from genome assembly GCA_964529305.1 of uncultured Solibacteraceae bacterium. Classification (GTDB taxonomy): domain Bacteria; phylum Acidobacteriota; class Terriglobia; order Bryobacterales; family Bryobacteraceae; genus CAZGUX01. The sequence continues at coordinate 28,113 of CAZGUX010000048.1, forward strand.
TACCGCCCGAGAAGATGGATCGCCTCTTCCGGTCGTTCACCCAGGTCGATGCCTCGACCACCCGCCGCTATGGAGGTACCGGCTTGGGACTGGTGATCGCGAAGCGCCTGGTCGAACTGATGGGCGGCGAAATCGAAGTGGCCAGCCGCCCGGGAGAGGGATCCCGATTCGCATTCAGCTTCGATGCCGCCGTGCCTCCGTCTGCCTCCGAGGAAAAAACGCCACAGACGCAACGGGGCCCAACCGTGCCTTTGCGGGTTCTGGTCGCTGAGGACAACAAGATCAACCAGGTGGTTTTGGCGCGGATGTTGAACCGTTTGGGCCACACGGTGGATATTGCCGAAGATGGCGATGTCGTCGTTCGCACATATCGCAAGAACCGCTACGATCTGATTCTCATGGATGTCCAGATGCCGCATATGGACGGACTCGAGGCTACGCGGATCATCCGGAGCGGAGCCTCCCCGGATCCGCAGATTCCGATCATTGCGCTAACCGCGCACACCAACGTGGAGGATCTCCAATCGTGCCTGTCTGCCGGAATGAATGCATGCCTGAGCAAACCGACGGATTTGGAATCGCTTCGAAAGGCGCTGGAGCGATGGGCGTCGTCCACGCCGGGTGGCGGTCCGGCTCACGAGCCCTCCGGGACGCCGGATCCCCTGGGTGTGTCGTAAAGCGTTCCCGAAGCGTGCTTCCGCCGAAGACCGGCGCAACGTAAGATCACCGGCGTCGGTCGCGTACGGGAGCATTCGAGCGACGCGGAGCCGCGCGATTCCCGGGCGGAGCGAGCGATGTTTTCCCCGCCGGTCAGCCCAAGGCCGGCTTCACCGCTCGAGATGCGGAGTGGCGAACATCCTTCTATCTGAAGGACAATCTTGACGTACATGAATTCAGGACCCGAACTCTATCGCCGCGCCCGGCGCAGGATTCCCGGCGGCACGCAACTGCTGTCGAAACGCCCCGAGATGTTTCTCCCCGACCAATGGCCCTCCTACTATTCGTGGGCGAAGGGTGCTGTCGTCGCCGACCTCGACGGCAAGACCTACATCGACATGTCCATCTCCGGCGTCGGCGCGTGTCTGCTCGGTTATGCCGACGACGACGTCAACGAAGCCGCGCGAAAGGCCGTGGATGCCGGTTCCATGTGCACGTTGAACGCACCGGAGGAGGTGGAACTGGCCGACTTGCTGTGCGAGCTTCACCCTTGGGCCGAGATGGTCCGGTATGCCCGATGCGGCGGGGAGGGCATGAGCGTCGGCGTGCGCATCGCCCGCGCTGCGAGCGGTCGCGAGTTGGTCGCCTTTTGCGGCTATCACGGGTGGACCGACTGGTACCTGGCGGCCAACCTGAGTTCGGACGAGGCGTTGATCGGACACCTGATGCCGGGGCTGGCGCCGAACGGCGTGCCGAAAGGACTGACCGGTACCGCGCTTCCTTTCCGTTACAACCGGATCGATGAACTGCAGGCGATTGTCGACGCGCACCCCGGAAAGCTCGGGGTGATCGTGATGGAACCGCTGCGGGAGCGCGAACCGGAGGACGGGTTTCTCGAAAAGGTGCGCGAGATCGCGGACGAGACCGGCGCGGTGCTGGTGATGGACGAAGTGAGCATGGGATGGCGTTTGACCGTCGGCGGAGCGCACATGAAATACGGGGTCACCCCGGACATCGCGGTGTTCGCCAAGGCGATCAGCAACGGGCACCCCATGGCCGCCATCATCGGGAAGGCCGGCGTGATGGAGGCCGCCCAGAACACATTTATCAGCAGCACCTACTGGACCGACCGGGTGGGCCCGGCGGCGGCCATTGCGACGATCCGGAAGCTGCGGCAACATCGCGTGCCGGAATATCTGGCGGAAATCGGCAACCGGGTCAAGCAGGGATGGATGCGGACCGCGGAACGGGCGGGGCTGGACATCACCGTGTCGGGCCTTCCGCAGTTGCCGCGGTTCGCGCTCAACTACCCGAACGCGCAGGCGGCGCGAACCTTGTTCACGCAGATGATGCTGGAACGCGGATACCTGGCCACCAACTCGCTGTACGTAACCTTTGCGCACCAACCGAGCCACGTGGACGCCTACCTGGCAGCCTGCGAGGAGTCCTTCCGGGAGTTGACAAAAGCGCTCGGGTGCGGATCGGTGGAGGCGCAGTTGAAAGGGCCGGTCGCGCACACGGGATTCCACCGCCTGACCTCTTGAGAGCACCCCAGGCGGTGTGCTATTCTTGACAATTAAATCACCGACGGTATAGGTGCGTTCAACGGATCCCCTGAATTAGTTCATGGACTCCACACTACAGGCCCTACAAGGGCTTTTCCTCAAAGCTCTGCCTACGCTATTTCTGGTAGTCTTCCTCCACTTCTACCTGAAATTCGTTTTCTTCAAGCCGCTCGAGAAGGTGTTGAAGCAGCGGTACGAGGCCACCGAAGGCGCACGCCAGGCCGCGGCGGACAGCCTGGCGCGAGCTGAACAGAAATCCGCCGAGCACGAAGCCGCGCTGCGGACGGCCCGGTCCGAGCTTTACCAGGAGCAGGAGAAGGCCCGGCGCCAGTTGCAGGATGAGCGGGCGGCGGCCGTGAAACTGGCCAAGGATGAGGCCGACGCACGGGTGGCGGAGGCGAAACGGGTGCTGGCCGCGGAGGTGGCGACCTTGAAGACGCAGTTGGCCGGCGAGGCGGATTCGTTGTCGGAAGAAATCCTGGCCACGGTGCTGCCCGGGAGGGCGGCATGAACGTCACCAGGGTGGCCAGAATGTTTCTGCTCGCGTCGGTGTTGACGCTGAGCCCGGCGGCGCTGCCCCAGGAGCACGGCTCCGGGCACGCGGCCGAGGCCGAGCATGCAGGCGGCGGGGCCCACGACAATGTGGACGGCTGGAAATGGGCCAACTTCGCCATCCTCGCGGGGCTCATCGCCTACGCCGCCCGGAAATTCGGGGGCGCTTTTTTTGAAGGCCGTACCCTGGAGATCCGCAAAGGAATTGACGAAGCCGGCAAGATGAAGGCCGCTGCGGACGCCCGGGCCGCGGCGGTGGAATCCCGTCTCTCGAATCTGGGCGAAGAAATCGCCGACCTGCGCCGGACGGCGCACCGCGAAGCGGCGACCGAGGCCGAGCGCCTCCGTCTCGAGACACAGCGCGAAATGGAAAAAATCCGGCATCACGCCGAGCAGGAGATGGCCTCCTCGCTGAAGTCGGCGCAGGCGGAATTGCAGCAATATGCCGCCCACCTGGCCGTGGACCTGGCCCGCAAGAAAGCCGTTGGACGAGTGGGCGCCGCGGAGCAGGATTCGCTGGTGCGAGCGTTTTCGGCCGACGTCCGCAAGCGTCCTTCGATGAGGACCGAATAACGCCATGACTTCGAGCCTGGTCGCCAAACGCTATGCGCGCGCCCTGGTGGACGCGCTGGTCAGGCCGTCGGCGCGCGTGGCTCCGCCGCCGCGGGCCGAAATCGTCGTCGACGAGTTGCACGAATTCGAAACCCTGCTCGCCGAGTCGCCGGACCTGCGAAACGTGCTGGCAACCCCGGGCGTGCCCGCGTCCCGGAAGCGCGCGTTGGTACAACGCATCACCGGAGCCTCCGACATGTCGCCCTTGGTCCGGAACTTCCTGCTGGTCTTGGTCAACCACCGGCGGATAGACTCCCTTTCGGCGATCATCGCGGCGTTCGAGCAGATGATGGACGAGCACCTGGGAATCGTACAGGTGGAGGTCACGTCCGCCCGGGCGCTGACCGAGGAGCAGCAGCAGCACCTGGCGGAAGGTTTGGAGCAGGCAACGGGAAAGCGCGTGTGGCTGGACGTCCGGGTGGATGAGAGCCTGATCGGGGGCGTGATCGCGCGCATCGGCTCGCTGCTGCTGGATGCGTCGGTGCGCGGACGGTTGGACGTTCTCGAACGGCGGCTGCGGGAAGTATAGACCGCCCGGCTTGGCCGTGACCGGAAGGGATCGGGCCCCCCTGTTCCCGCTCCGGGTCGAAAGGTTTTTGAGGAGTATATGGCTCAACTGCGAGCAGACGAGATTTCGCGGTTCCTTCGCGAGGAAATCGAGAATTTTGACGGGGCGATCGACGTATCCGAAACCGGATCGGTGATCTCGGTGGGCGACGGCATCGCGCGCATTCACGGCTTGTCGCGTGTGATGTCGGGCGAACTGATTCAGTTCCCGCACAACGTGTCGGGCATCGCGATGAACCTGGAGGAAGACCAGGTGGGCTCGGTCCTGCTCGGCGAGTTCGCCGAGATCAAGGAAGGCGACGAGGTGCGCCGGACCGGTCGCATCATGTCGGTGCCGGTGGGCGAAGCGCTGGTAGGTCGGGTGGTGGACGCGCTGGGACAGCCGATCGACGGCAAGGGCCCGATCCATAGCGACAAGTTCAACGCGATCGAGCGGCTGGCGCCCGGTGTGGTGGACCGCCAACCGGTCAAGCAACCTCTGCAGACCGGCGTCAAGGCCATCGACGGCATGATTCCGATCGGCCGCGGGCAACGCGAGCTGATCATCGGCGACCGGCAGACCGGCAAGACCGCCATCGCCATCGATACCATCATCAACCAGAAGGGCGGCGACGTGATCTGCATCTACGTCGCGATCGGCCAGAAGCGGTCGACGGTGGCCCAGGTGGTGAAGACGCTGGAGAATTACGGGGCGATGGAGTACACCATCGTCGTCGCCGCCACGGCATCCGATCCTGCCCCGATGCAGTATCTGTCCCCCTATACGGGCTGCGCGATGGGCGAGTATTTCCGCGACACCGGCCGCCACGCGTTGTGCATTTACGACGATCTGTCGAAGCATGCGGCCGCGTATCGCGAAATTTCGTTGCTGCTCCGGCGGCCCCCCGGACGGGAAGCCTTTCCGGGCGACGTGTTCTATCTGCACAGCCGCCTGCTCGAGCGCGCCGCCAAGCTGAACGACGAAAACGGCGGCGGCTCGCTGACGGCGCTTCCGTTCATCGAAACGCAGGCCGGCGACGTCTCCGCGTACATTCCCACCAACGTCATTTCGATTACGGACGGCCAGATCTATCTGGAGAGCGACCTGTTTAACTCCAACGTCCGGCCGGCGATCAACGTCGGATTGTCGGTGAGCCGCGTCGGCGGAAGCGCGCAGATCCGGGCCATGCGGCAAGTGGCCGGCTCGCTGCGGCTGGAACTCGCCCAGTACCGCGCGCTGGCGGCGTTCGCCCAATTCGGTTCGGAGCTCGACAAGGTCTCCCAGCAGCAGTTGAACCGCGGCGCTCGTCTGGTGGAGATCCTGAAGCAGCCCCAGTACGCGCCCGTGCCTGTAGAACGACAGGTTCTGATCATCTACGCGGGCACCAATGCGTTCCTCGACGATCTGCCGGTTGAGGATTGCCGCAAGTTCGAGGATTTTCTGTATAACCACGTGGAGAACGCGCACCCCGGCCTGCTGCCGAAGATCCGCGAAAAGAAGATTCTCGACGACGCGCTGAAGGCGGAAATCAACAGCGCGCTGAAGGCGGCAAAAGAGCGGTTCGTGTCGGCGAAAGGCAAGTAGGTCATGCCCAGCCTGATCGATCTCCGGCGCCGCATCCGTTCGGTCAAGAACACGCAGCAAATAACCAAGGCCATGAAGCTGGTCTCGGCGGCCAAGCTGCGGAAGGCGCAGGATCGCGTGATCGCGGCTCGGCCGTACTCGGGGCTTTTGCGGGAACTGCTGGCCAACATCGCCTCAGCGGTCCAGGGAATGGAAGAAGCGAGCGATGCCCTGCTGTCGGTGCGCCCGGAGAAGCGGATCCAACTCGTTCTGATAAGTGGTGAAAAGGGCCTGGCGGGCTCGTTCAACAGCAACCTGATCAAGGCGGCGCTGACGTTTATCACCGATCGCCCCGACGCGCAGATCGCCTTCGAGCTGATCGGCAAGAAAGGCCGCGATTTCTTCCGGCGGCGGCCCGTGGACGTGACGGGTGAACTCGTCGGCGCGTTGAACAACGTCAAGTACGCCGACGCGCAGGCGGTGGCGACGGCGGCGATCACTCGCTTTCGCGCCGAGGAAATCGACGCCGTCTACGTGATGTACAACGAGTTCCGCAGCGTGATGTCCCAGAAGCTGCGGGTAGACCGGATTCTGCCGGCGGAACTTCCCGAGGGCAAGGGAACCGTCGACTATCTTTACGAGCAGCCGCCGGCGCGACTGCTGGGCACGCTCTTGCCCCGGTATGTCGAAGTGGCGTTGTTTCAGGCGATGCTCGAATCGGCCGCATCGGAGCACGCCGCGCGCATGACCGCAATGGAAGCGGCCACCAAGAACGCCGGCGAGATGATCGACAAGCTCACGCTCTACATGAACCGGGTGCGGCAGGCGAGCATCACCAAGGAAATCATCGAAGTGGTCAGCGGCGCCGCGGCGTCGGAGTAGTCAGTTAAGGAATGCGTTAAGAACATGGCGACAGCAACAGCGCAAGCAATCGGCAAAGTCGTGCAGGTGGCGGGACCCGCGGTGGACTGCGAGTTCCCGGAAGGGCAGATCCCGCTGGTCTATACGGCGATCCGGATCACCAGCGAAGGGTTCGACGTCCCGGACCCTATCGACATTATCTGCGAAACGCAGCAGCACATCGGCGAGGGCCGTATCCGCACGGTAGCGATGCAGCCTACCGAAGGGCTGGTGCGCGGGATGAAAGCGATCAGCTTGGGCGGACCCGTGACGGTTCCGGTCGGGAAACAAACCCTCGGCCGCGTGATGAACGTGCTCGGCCAGCCGGTGGACAAGAAGGGGCCGGTGGCGGCGACGACGTTCTACCCGATTCACCGTCCTGCTCCGTCGTTTGAGGAGCAGTCGACCCAGCTCGAGATGTTCGAGACCGGAATCAAGGTCATCGACCTGCTGGAGCCATACCTTCGGGGCGGCAAGATCGGCCTGTTCGGCGGCGCCGGAGTCGGCAAGACCGTCATCATCATGGAGTTGATCAACAACATCGCCATGAAGCACGGCGGCGTCTCGGTGTTCGCGGGCGTGGGGGAGCGCACTCGCGAGGGCAACGACTTGTGGCTGGAAATGCAGGAATCCGGCGTTGTCGACCCCAACGATTACACCAAGTCGAAGGTGGCGCTGATCTACGGCCAGATGACGGAGCCGCCGGGAGCGCGCCTTCGCGTCGGGCTGACCGGCCTCACGGTGGCCGAGTACTTCCGCGACGTCGAGGGACAGGATGTGCTGCTGTTCATCGACAACATCTTCCGCTTCACGCAAGCGGGTTCGGAAGTCTCGGCGCTGCTGGGACGCATGCCGTCCGCCGTGGGCTACCAACCGAATCTGGCAACGGAGATGGGCGAGTTGCAGGAGCGCATCACGTCCACGAACAAGGGTTCCATCACCTCGGTGCAGGCCATCTACGTGCCGGCCGACGACTACACCGATCCGGCTCCCGCCACGGCGTTCGCCCATCTTGACGCCACCACCAATCTCTCCCGCCAGATTTCGGAGTTGGGAATCTATCCCGCCGTCGACCCGCTGGCGTCGACCTCGCGCATTCTCGATCCGCGGATCATCGGCGACGCGCACTACGGATGCGCTCAACTCGTAAAGGGAATTCTGCAGCGCTACAAGGACCTCCAGGACATCATCGCGATTCTGGGCATCGACGAGCTTTCCGAAGAAGACAAGCTGACGGTTTCGCGCGCGCGCAAGATCCAGCGATTCCTGTCCCAGCCGTTCCACGTGGCCGAGCAGTTCACGGGCTTCAAGGGCCGCTACGTAAAGCTCGAGGATACGATTCGTGGATTCAAGGAAGTCTGTGAAGGCAAGCACGACGACGTGCCGGAGCAGGCGTTCTACATGCAGGGGACGATCGAAGACGTGTTGGAGCGATCCGCTCAGATCAAGAAGGGCTAGATGGCCGAGACGTTCGAACTCGAAATTGCCACGCCCGACCGGCTGGTGCTGAAGGAGCAAGTCAGCGAAGCGCAGATCCCGGGGAAGGACGGCTTTCTGGGGGTGTTGGCCGGGCACGCGCCGTTGCTCTCGGAACTCGCTTGCGGCATGCTGAGCTACGTCGCCGAAGGCCGGACTCATTACATGGCCATCCATCGGGGCTTTGTCGAGGTAATGCCGGGGAAAACCCGCGTCCTGGCCGAAACCGCGGAACGCGCCGATGAGATTGACGTCGCCCGGGCGCAGGCCTCGTTGGAGCGCGCCCAGAAGCGTTTGGGCGACCTGACTCCCGGCATCGACATGTCTCGCGCCTTGAACGCTCTCGAACGCGCACAGGCGCGGATCGAGACCGTCCGGCACAAGCAATAATCCCTGCGATAATAGGGTCATGCACAAAGCGCTGCTGTTGGTTGGATCGCTTTTGCTGGGCTCGCTTCTGGCTCAGGCCGAGGAAGGGATGACCGCTCTCCGGATCAAGGTCACCACGCACAGCGGCCGCCCGGTTGACCGCGCCAGCGTGATCGTACGGTTTGTCGAAGGCCGTTCCGTCGCCAAGCTTGGCAAGAAGATCATGACGTCCTGGGAACTCCGAACCAACCAGGACGGCATCGCGCGGATTCCGCCCATCCCGCAGGGCAAGATTCGCGTTCAGGTGGTTGCGAAGGGCTTCCAGACGTTCGGCGAGTTCATCCAGGTGGATGAAGAAGAAAAGCTGATCGAAGTGAAGCTGAATCCTCCGCAGCCGCAGTACTCGTCACATCAGGAGAAGTAGGTAGCGGGTCGCTCCTCCAGGTACCGCGAATCACGTTGGAAACCTTCACCTCCAACTGGCGAGGAACTCGACCTGATTTCGCATTCTCGCAACAGTGACCGCAGCGCGTAGGCGCAGCAAGCGCCGCAACTGCTCTCCCACTCCCTCTTGCTGCCGCGCAAGAATGATACCGGCGTGGTCCTTGCCGGAGCGGGTCCACTCCGTGTGCAGCCGATAGAAGTCGCCGACATTGTACGTGAAGAGAACGCAATCCAACTCAGTAGCGTAAGCCAACTGTTCGGCGTCGGTCCTTTCCGTCAGGCCTGCATCCCTGACAGTGACTACGGTGACACCACGGGCTCGCAGTGCCATGACCAGACGATGGTTCATCGCATCCTCGTCGAAGTAGAGCTTGATCTGATTCACCTGTGAGGTTCAGCGCTGTGTTCTCGCTCGAGAGCTTCGGTCGCCCGCTCTTCGGCGGCCAGGTCCGCGTCGATTTCCGCCTGGTTGGCGTAATAGTACGCCAAGGCCGCGTGGACCTGCGCCAGCGTAAGGTGCCCACCGAACGTCTGGACAACCTCTTCCGGAATCTGACCCATGTTGTGCCACTGGGCGATTCTTCGAACCGAGACGCCGGTCCCGGCAACACACGGTCTGCCACCGCGAATGTCGGGGCGGCGGGAAATCAAGCTGCCGATTTCCGTCACGGTTGCCATCGGTTCCAAGTATATCGCGCTACTTTGGCGCGCCGCGAGGTCTGGCGGTCGACAGGCTTCGCGTTTCGGCGGGCGCCTGAGCCACTCGACTATCTGCCGGCAGCGGCCGGTGCGATTTCCGCTGAACCAGCACCCGGTACGACTCGCCCATCCCGAATAGTAACGTCTTCAGTTGCTGCCGGAGTTGGCTCTTGCCGCCGAGCACTGCTGCGAACTCGTCGTCGCGGCCGGCGTCGAGGGTGAACTGGGCCAGTGTTCCCAGCGATACGAACTCGAGGCCCGCCCGAGTGCCGTACTCGATCAGAGCATCGAATGCGACATGCGCGGTGATGTCGCGCTCGCCGGGCGAATCCAGGACGTCCGGGGTTGCCTGGTGCCGCCGGTAGCTCATCAGCGTGCCGTCGGGGAAGCGAAGAGACTCGCGGGCGGTGTAGCCGTAATCGATCGCAACGTGGAAGCCCTCGGTCATCGCTCCGGCGATGCGTTCGATCCACTGGACGGCGGCCCAGCTGACCTCCGCGCTGTGGTGCAGATGAGGGACGTAGCGCGCCAGATACTCGCGCGTCCGGTCGTCCGCGTCCGCACCTTCCGTCCACACAAAACCACCGTCCCAGCCGACGAGCGCTTCCACGACCCGGCCGTCCCTCGAAAACACGCGATCGACCGGCAGAGCATCGAAGAACTCATTGGAAAACACGACGCCACGGATCGCTGACGGAAGCGCTCCGCGGTCGATGTCGACCGGCACATAGTGGAACCCTCCGAGGCCCTCGGCCATTTCCGCCCGGCCCGCCCCCAGTTCCACGACGTGGAACGGTTCTCCGATCTGTGAGCGCCATGCTTCCAGATGTTTCGCCACGATCCGGCCGAACACCGGTTGAACCTGCTCGGCGGTGAAGAAGTCGCCGCGCCGGCCGAAGCGGTCGCGGCGATAGTAGCCGTGCTCCGGGTGGTAGAGCGCCGCCTCCATGAAGTGGCGGAAGGGAATCGGTCCGTCCCGGCGGATGCGGTCGCGGAGGATCTCGGCAAGCGGGGTCATTGGTCGCGGCTTTGGGGGGTGCGGAGGAACATCTCGACCAGGTAGTCGTGCAGGCAGTCGTACAGGTACTTCTGAAACGTCCAGGGGAACTGCGGATGCTCGATGTCGCGGGGGTGAACGGGCGCGATATAGGTGTGCAGGCCGAGCGATTTCTCCTTGACCTCGATCAACAGTTCCACCTGTCCGTTGCGCTCCCGCGCGTCGAAGCCAACCAGGGCGTGATCGTACCGGGCCAGTTCGGCGCGTACCCGATCCAGGGAATCCACGCCCCTATGCTAGCTTGAAGTCGATGACGGAAACGGGGCGCATCGTTCGCGTCAAGCTGTCGAGCGAGGACGCGGGTTCCATCGCCCTGACGCAGGTAGTGGTGCGCGAGATGCCGTTGACGGAACTGGTCGACCAGATCGTCGCGCAGGCGGGAAAGGACGAGGCGCGCCTGCGCGAACTCCTGTTGCGGGGCACCGTGGTCAGCGGCGGAACGCGCTTTCGCTGGCAAGGGTGGGAGGAAGACGCCGCGAGCGCTGGACGCCTGTTGGCCGGATACCCCGATCCGGACCCGGAGCGGCCCTTCTCGGCGGCGGCGGCGGTCCGGGCGATTCTCACCGCCCCGGCACGCCAGATCGAGATCAGCAAAGAAGCCGGGACCGCCCTGCGCCTGCTGCGCCGCCGTTCGTTCTGGGAGTGCCTGGTAGACCTGGAGGGCCCTTTCCGGTACGTCGACTACTCGTACCGGCTTCGCGCGGACCGCTACCGGATGGACGTGCCGGCGGAGCAGCGGGCCAGGATTCGCGATGCCGCGGCGCTGCTCAAATACGGCGGACTGGCCGAGCAGGTCCGGCAGTTGGCCTTAGAATCCGTCGAGTTCCACACCAACCGCTGACCCGGAATACAGTTCTTCGACACTCCCGCCGATCAAAGAGCAAACAGGCCGGCGGACTCGGGCCGGCCGCTATAATACGGGGAGCATGAAGGCCCGGGTGTTCGTTTCATTCAAGCCGACGGTTCTGGATCCGCAAGGGCAGGCCGTACGGTCCGCCCTGCACAGTCTGGGCTTCGACCACGTCGCCGAGGTTCGGCAGGGAAAGTACTTCGAGATCGCTCTTTCCGGAGGTCTGACGCCGGAACAGGCGCAGGCTCAACTGGATGCAATGTCGCGGGATGTTTTGACCAACCCGGTGATCGAAGACTACCGGTTTGAATTGATCGAATGATCAGAACCTGAACGAACCATATGTGCGGAATTGTCGGCTACATCGGCTCGCGGAAAACAGTTCCCATCATCCTGGACGGGTTGCGGCGGCTGGAATACCGCGGCTACGATTCGGCCGGACTGGCGGTGGTGGGCGAAAACGGGGATCTGGCCATTCGCCGGGCCAGCGGGAAACTCCGGAACCTCGAGGACGCAGTGCGCCTGAATCCCGTCGACGGGGTTTACGGCATCGGGCACACCCGCTGGGCGACCCATGGCCGCCCGACGGAGGAGAACGCCCATCCCCACCGATCCGGGGATGTCGTGGTGGTGCACAACGGGATCGTGGAAAACTACCTGGCCCTCAAGCACAGCCTGGAGGCTGAAGGCCGGATCTTCCAGACCGAGACCGACACGGAAGTGATTGCCCACCTGATCGACAAGCACTTTACCGGAAATCTGGAGCAGGCGGTTTCCTGCGCCGTCGCGAAATTGACCGGCGTCTTCGCCATCGCCGTGGTGTCGCCGGAAGACCCGAACAAGATTGTCGCCGCGCGTTCCGGGCCGCCCGTGGTGGTGGGTCTCGGCGACAACGAGTATTTTGTGGCCTCCGATGTTCCGGCGATCTTGAGCCATACGCGCGACATGTTCTTTCTGAACGACGGCGATATGGCCGTGCTCACGCCCGAAGGCGTCCGGATGAGCGACTTTGCCGGGCGGCCGGTGAACCGGCACGTCCAGCACATTCTCTGGGACCCGATCCTGGCGGAAAAGGGCGGCTACAAGCACTTCATGCTCAAGGAGATCTACGAGCAGCCGCGGTCGGTCCGCGACACCGTGCTGGGCCGGGTAGGCCAGGAATCGGGGCGGATCTTCCTGGACGAGATGGACATCACGCCCCAGCAGTTCCGGACGTTCCGTTCGGTCCGGATCGTCGCCTGCGGCACCAGTTGGCACGCCGCGCTGGCCGGCAAGTTCATGATCGAGAAGCTGGCCCGGATTCCGGTGGAGGTCGACTACGGCAGCGAGTTCCGCTATCGGGAGCCGATACTGGGGCCGGAGACCCTGACGGTGGTCATCTCGCAGTCCGGCGAGACGGCGGATACCCTGGCCGCGCAGCGGGAGGCCAAGAACAGGGGATCCAAGACCCTGGCGATCTGCAACGTGGTGGGCTCGATGATCACGCGCGAGGCGGCCGGATCCATCTTCACGCACGCTGGGCCGGAGATCGGCGTGGCCTCGACAAAAGCCTTCACCGGCCAGTTGACCGCGCTGTTCATCCTGGCCATGTACCTGGGCCAACTGCGCGGCGAACTCAAGGAAGAGGTCTCTCGTTCGCTGGTGCAGGAACTGCTGCGCATTCCCGGCAAACTCGAGGCCGTGCTCTCCCAGGATGCCCATTTCGAGGAGTTGGGGCGGAAGCTGTTTCGCGCCACGGATTTCTTGTTCCTCGGGCGCGGGATTCATTTTCCTATCGCGCTCGAAGGAGCGCTGAAGTTGAAAGAGATCTCCTACATTCACGCCGAAGGCTATCCGGCCGGGGAGATGAAGCACGGGCCCAACGCGCTGATCGACGAAGAGTTGCCGGTCGTGTTCCTGGCCACGCGCGATCCTGCGAGCCCCGAGAGTCACATCCTGTATGAGAAGACGTTGTCCAACATCCAGGAGGTGAAGGCCCGCGAAGGGATCGTCATCGCCGTCGTCAGTGAGGGCGATACCGACGTACGGCGGCTGGCGGACCATCTCATCGAGATTCCGGAAACCTCCGATACTCTGGCGCCGATTCTCGAGATTGTTCCCCTGCAGTTGCTGGCGTACCACATCGCAGTGCGGCGCGGTTGCGACGTCGATCAGCCGCGCAATCTGGCCAAGAGCGTCACGGTGGAATGAAACACGCAATCACCCGGTTGGAGATTCCCACCCAAGGGAAAGGTCTGTACGACATCACCCCCCGCGTCGTGGGATGGGCTCGCGGACTCGCCATCGACACGGGACTGTTGACCGTATTTGTGCAGCACACCTCCGCCTCGCTCGTGATCCAGGAGAACGCAGACCCCGACGTGGTGGAGGATTTGAAGACGTTCTTCTCACGGCTGGTTCCGGACGACACAAAGCTATACCGGCACACCATCGAGGGTCCTGACGATATGCCGGCCCACATCCGCGCGGCGCTGACGGCGACCCAGCTTTCGATCCCGATCTCCTCGGGCTGGCCGATGTTGGGCAACTGGCAGGGGATCTACCTGTTTGAGCATCGAACATCGGCCCACCGGCGGAGCGTCGTCCTGCACGCGAGCGGGGAAACGGCGGCAAGTCCGGCGGCGCCGGCGTAGACACGTTCGTCTCCACGGTGAATGACATTGGCGAGCGGGCCCTGGTTCAGTCGCTGGCTCGGACTTCGGCCAGCCTCGCGCGGAGAGGTTCCAGCAACCCGGCCTCGATCTCCGGCGTGATCAGGCCTACTGCGTCGAGATCCTGGACGTGGACGCGGTCCTTCAGGCGATAGCTGGTCAGTTTCATGTGAACCAGGTCGACGACTGGCGCCAGAAGCACACCTTCTTCGGTTGATGCCGGCGGGGAATCGGGAACAGCTTCGACATACTCGGGCCGAACCTTCTCGTTCAGAAATACCAGGTGCACCGCCGAACGAGCCTTGGGCCGGTCTGCCTCCACGAGCATATCGACGCCGGCCACATGGCGATAGTGCCAACCTACCCGGGAAGCCGCCGCAAGGACCGCGGGAAGATCCTTGCGATAGATGGCGGCGTCGACATCGGAAGTCAGCCGCGCCCGCAGCGGATCCCGTTCAGACACATGGATGAAAACCGCGAGGCCTCCGACGATGCGGTAAGGAATCCCCGCGGTACTGAGAATTCGATGCAGTTGCTGCAGTCGCTCAAAGAGTTGTTCCACGTGGGTGTCGTAGGCTGTGGCCGTCAACATCGGGGGTGCAACACCATTCTTTCATGATTTGTGTCACACCCGTTCTGCTCCCGAAGGCCCGGCTATGCCAGCGGAATACGGCTGGCGTTCGCCCCTAGCCACGCTTCGAACGTCTCGAGCGCAGGGTTCAGCGCACGGGTTTGATCGACACTTCGCGCCCCGCAGAACGCTTCGTTGAAATCGTGCTTGAACTGAAACATGTTGCCCAAATCGTCGGCGCCGGGGAAGCCGAACGAACGATAGACCGCGGGCGGCACCGCGTGGTAAACCACCTCTTCGCCCAGGGCGCGGCTGAACGCGGACGCCATTTCCGAGCCCGTCAGGTGTTCGCCCGCGACGCCCAGGGTCTTGCCGAAGAACTCCGGGCCGCTCTGGAAAATTCCGTAGGCGCAGCGGCCGATATCCTCGGCGGCAATGCCCGGCAACTTCCGGTCGCCCATCGGCAGCGTGATCCCGAGTTTGCCATCGGGCCCTTTCCGCGGGCCCATGCCGAAGTTGATGAAATTGTCCCAGTAAAACGACGTCAGCAGCAGCGTCACCGGCAGGCCCGGGTCCGTGAAGTAGCGGTCGGATTCGCCCTTGGCATCGAAATGAGGGACCTTATACTTGCCGTGAAGCGTGGGCATGCGGTCATCGTCGAGCGGAACCCACTTGCGGGTGTCCTCCAGGGTCGACCAGATGACGTGTTGAAGGCCCGCCTTGCCGGCGGCGCCCGCCAGGGCCGCGGCTTGCGCTTTCTCCCTCTCGGGCGAGAAGTGGTCCCAGAAGAACGTCACGCAAAACGCGCCATACGCGCCGGTGAACGCTCGTTCCAGGCTGGCCGGGTCATCGACACTGGCGGATACCACCTCCGCGCCTAGCGCGGCCAGCGCTTTGGCCTTGTCAGACCCGGCATCCCGGGTGATCGCTCGCGCCGCGAATCCTCCCTCCGGGTCGTTGAGGATGGCGCGCACCAATCCTCCCCCTTGCGCGCCGGTGGCGCCCACCACGGCAATCGTCTTCTTTTCTGGCATGAAGTTCTCCCTTTGAAAGCCTTCCTTTGCGATCGACCGGCATCACCACACTCGGCTTCTATTCTGCCCTGACATCTCATTCGCGAGCCCTCGCTCAGTCGCAAGCGTCGCGGTAGGGATGACTGCCACCAGCCCCCCCCCGCACGGACCCGGACTCGAGCGTTACCGCACACGGTTCTTACCTTGGATGTGCCCCCACGCGGCTGGCGTCGAATCGAGCGTCCGGCAACTCCTGGACCAGGTGCGGAGTCGGTAGCCAGGCGTCGAACAACTTCCCCAGCTTCTCCCAGGTGGGCCGGCGCCGGCTGCGCCGTTTGAGCGCATCATACCAGAATCCGACCATTACCCCTCCTCGATCACCCCCGCGTCGAGCCATTTCTGGATGCGCCGCGCGAGTCTCGAATCGGCTATCCGTCGCCCGCGCCATGCGACGATGGTTTCCGTGACGCTGCTCAACCAGATCGATCGGGCGACGGGACTGCGTCTTACCGCCGCGTGCATGGGGCCGCTCCTGCTTGGCTACCTGCTCGGAAATCCACAAGCGGGAGTGCTGACGGGAGTCGGTGGCTTGTGGGTCGGGCTCGCGGACTCGGGCGGAACGTACCGCACCAAGGCCACTGCGCTGACGGTGACCGCCATCGGCATCACCATCACCGCCCTCATCGGCGCCGCGGTGGCATCCATCCCGATCCTGGCCATCCCGCTGATGTGCGTGTTCGCATTTTCCGCGGCCATGCTGACCGTCTACGGGAACGCGCCGAGCGCGGTGGGTTCGCTCCTGATGGTCTCCTTCATGTTCGCCGTGGGCTCACCATCGACGGTGGCCGGCGCCTGGGGGCAGGCCGGCTACACATTGCTGGGCGCTCTGTGGGCGGCGGTGCTCTCGCTCTACCTGTGGCCGATCCGGCCCTACCTTCCGGTTCAGGAGGCCGTCACCAAAGCCTACCGGGAGGTCGCGAAACTGCTGAAGGGCGTCGAGCACCATGTGGCCGTTGTGGGCGACGGTGGGCCGCGCTGGTCGACCACGCTCGCCGATGAGCGCGCCGCGGTCGCCGCGGCGGTCCAGACCACCCGCGATCTCACCGCCAACCTGCGAAGCCGCCGCCAGGGCGCCACCTTCATTGGCCAGGATCTGCTGATTCTGACCCGGTATTCGGATCGCCTGCTGACCGCCACCATCGCCCTCGCGGAGACTCTGGACATCGCCGCGGACCGGATTCACTTCGCGCATATCCGCGAGCGAGTGCGCCAGGCGCTGGAACAACTGGCCGCGGCGGCGGAACGGATCGCCGATGCCGCCGAGACGGGCGGAGGCCGGATCGACCTGGCGCCGATGGAAGCGGCGGTCCAAGCGGTGGATGCGGCGATCAGCCAATTGCGGGATGCGTCGGAAGATCTGCCCACCGAGTTCTCGTCACTGCTGGCGCTGCGGAACCTCGACCGGGCGTTCCGCGCGGCGGCCGAATATCTGGTCACGGCCGCGGAAGTAGCCTCGACTTTAGGAAAGCCCCGCCGCCTTCGCGCGCATCATGGAGAGGACAGCGACGAGGATCCCGCCAATGTGGCGAAGGGACGCCTGCGCGACAACCTGACGTTTGATTCGCTCACGTTCCGTCACGCTTTGCGGTTGGCGGTGGCTTGTTCGGTGAGCGTAGCGGTGGCCACGATTCTCCGCATCGACCACGGCGCATGGATCTCCCTGACGGTGGCCGTGATCCTGAAGCCAGATTTCGGCGGGACCCGGGATCGCGCCATCCAGCGTGTCGCCGGGACGGTGGCGGGAGGCCTGGTGGGCATCGCCATAGCGCACTCTGTCCACAACATCGTCCTGATCCTGGCGATCCTGGTCTTCTTCTCGTTCGCGACGTTCTCCCAGATGGCGCTCGAGTATCACCGCTTCGTTTTTTTCCTCACGCCCTTTGTCGTCATTCTGATCAGCCTCGGCCATCCCGGCGACTGGCAGATCGGCCTGACGCGGATGGCGAACACGCTGGCCGGCGGCGTGATCGCTCTGGCCGCGGGGTACACGCTGTGGCCTGCCTGGGCGCTGGAGTCCCTGCCGGATCAGATGGCCCGGTGCGTGGCGGCCAACCGCCAGTACTTCCGGACCGTCATTGACGGCTATCTGGGCGGCGCCGCCGACCCGCAGGCGATCCGGCGCGCGCACGAGGAAGCGCAGGTGGAAAACTCCAACGTCGCGGTCTCGTTCCAGAGGCTGCTCAGCGATCCGGCGCACCGGCAAGGGAGCGTCGAGCCCTACTATGCGCTCGTCTCCTACAACCAGCGCTTCTGCGATGACGTGACCACGCTCAGCGCCTACCATCAGTGGTTCAGCGGCCAGCATCAATTGCCGGGGTTGGACGTCTTCGCGACGGGAGTGGAGGCGGCGCTGTCCAATCTGGAGAAGGTGCTGAGGAACGAAGCCGCGCCGGGCGCGGTGCCCCGGTTCGAGGACAGTCTCCACCAGATGACCGAACATGTCGAGCAGTTGGCAAGGGCCAGGGCGGTGGAGATCGCGGCGAAGCGGATCGACACCCGGCGGCGGCAGGCGCTGCGAGATGTTTCGGCCCTTCCGGCGGAGTTGCGGCGCCTGGCCGAGGAACTCACCGGGATGGCTCTGGCCGTCCGGCGTCTGGAACGCGCGTCCCCATGGCTGCTGACCGGGATTCGTCCGGACCGGGTGGCCTGATGCGGCTGGTGTTAGGATGGCTGCATGAAATCCCGCAGAGAGTTTCTAGGCACGGCGACGGCCGCGATTTCGACGGCGGCGCCGTTGCTGGCGGCTCGCCCCGCCGCTCGTGTGATCGGCGCCAACGATCGGATCCAGGTCGGCGTCATCGGCCTCGGTTCCATGGGATTCGGGCATGTCCGGCTGCTCAAAAAGTACGCGGATGAGACGTCCACCATCCAGGTCAACGCGGTCAGCGACCTGTACACCAAGCGCAAAGAGAGGTCGCGCGGCTTTCTCGGCCTGGCGGAGAAAGACATTCACCACGAGTATCGCGACCTGAT
The DNA here is from genome assembly GCA_964529305.1 of uncultured Solibacteraceae bacterium. Taxonomy (GTDB): domain Bacteria; phylum Acidobacteriota; class Terriglobia; order Bryobacterales; family Bryobacteraceae; genus CAZGUX01. The sequence goes on from CAZGUX010000048.1 coordinate 46,672, forward strand.
CGCCCGGAGCGACATCGATGCGGTGTTCGTGGCGACACCGGATCACTGGCATTTCCGCATGGCGATGGACGCCCTGGAAGCGGGCAAGGACGTGTACGTGCAGAAGCCGATGACGTACACGATCGAGGAGGCGAAGACCATCGCCGCCTACGTGAAGAAGAGCGGCCGGGTGTTGCAGGTGGGCAGCCAATACGCCTCGGAGGACCAATACTTCCGCGGGCGGGAGGCGGTGGAAAAAGGGCTCATCGGCAAGCCCCTGTGGGCTCAAGGCACCTACTGCCGGAATACGTATCACGGCGAATGGAATTACAGGATCGACGACGAGGGAACGGCGGAGAACATTGACTGGAAGCGGTTTCTCGGCTCGGCTCCCAAGCGGCCGTTCAGCCAGGATCGTTTCTTCCGCTGGCGCAAGTATTGGGATTACTCGGGCGGCATCGCGACGGACCTGCTGTATCACCGCCTGGTGCCCTTCATGCGACTGCTGGGACCACAGTTCCCGGTGCGGGTGTCCTCGAACGGAGGCATCTGGATCCACAAGGACCGCGAGGTGCCGGACACCGTTTCGACCACCATCGAGTACGCCGAGTGCCAGGTCGTCATGGCGTCTTCGATGGCGGCGGACCTGCCGGGCTCTCACATCAAGCCGATTCTCTATGGACACGAGGGCACGATCGTGTTCAACGGGAAAGAACTCGTGATCGCCCCGGAGCCCATCTACCGGAAGAAGTTCCGCGACAAGACCGGGCAGGACCAGTTGGTGATCGCGAGCGAGGTTCGCGACCTACAGACGGCCCACATGATCAACTTCTTCGAGTCGATGCGGTCGCGGAAGCAGCCGAACCTGGACGCGGACTTCGGCTACAAGGTGATGGTGGCCATCGGCCTGGGCGTGGAGGCGTACCGCGAGTCGAGGCAGATCAACTTCGACGCGATGACGGAGCGCGTGGTCAAAAACGCCCCGAAGCGCGATGGCTACGAAGGCAGCGGGAAGAACGTGGACGAGACAGTGATCTCTTAGCCGGCGCAAGATTGCCACGGCTTCGCCGTGGTCACGGAACTGAAGTTCCGCAGCGAGCTAAAGCTCGCGCCACTTCGCATCAACGGCTCGCTGTAACGGGTTCTCCGCCGATCTCCTCGTCGTCGAGGAAGCCGCCCTCGTCCCCGACGAAACCTACCCCGCCACGCGGCCCGCCTTGGCCGCCACCCAGGGCGCTCTTGTCGCCCTCAGCACCCCCGCCGGGCCATGGGCTTCGTCACCGCGCTGGCCGTGCTTCTGGAGCAGCACACGTCCTTCGCCGACCGGGCCCTCTCGCTGGCCCCGGCATTCGTTCGGGAGATGGAGTCGTTTCGGGCGCGCCCTTGACCCTCGGGGCGAGTTCGTCTCCAGGCTCGCCGCGAGACCGATCACGATGACCTAGTGATGCCCGTGGCGCTCGCCTCCTGGTACGCCGTCCGCCAGTGGCCGGAGATCCTGCGGCAGGACCCGCTCCCGCGCCCGCCGGGGGTGTTGCCACTGTGAACGATGTTTGCGGCAAGGGGTCGTCAAGGGTCGCTCCCTGCGGCCGAACAGGTCAAGGGAATCCGGCACGATGGGGTAGGGAAGGCCGGCCGTCAGCGCCGGTCGGAGACCCGAACACAGGAGTGAACCATCCTGCCCCCAAACCATGCGAGGAGGGCGGTGGCGCGAGGGGCAGTAATACGCTGCGTATCCCCGCGATTCGGAGCCACTCCTTGACGTCAGTAACGTTACGCTTACGGCTTGGGAATGCCCAGCTTCTGATACCAGGGTTTAGCGGTCTTGATGGCGTCGTTTACGGCGTTGATGTTCTTCACGCCCTCGCTGGAGAGCCAGTCTTCCAGTGCCTTGACGCCTTGCTTGGCGTAGACCGGAATGCCCTCTTTCCACGTCGCGCGGCCGCACAACACGCCGGAGTAATCGGTACCGGAGTCTCCCGCCATGCGCAGGGACTCGGTGAATTGCGCGTTGCTGACACCGGCGCTCAGATAGATGAACGGCTTGGAGGCGACGGCGGCGCAGGCGCGGAAATGATCGAGCGCTTCAGCAAAGGAGTACGCTTTCTGCCCCTTGAATACGGCGGAGCCCTCCACGAATTCGGCGTTGATGGGCACTTCCACCTTCAACACGTCCACGTGGTAGTCGGCCTTGGAAAACTCCTCCATGCTCTTGCGCACGACTTCGGGCTTCTTCTTCGCGTACTCGAGGCCCTTCTCATCGCCCCCGGCGGGATCGTAGCCGACAAACTCAAGGAAAAAGGGAATGTCCTGAGCCACGCACTCGGAGCCGATTCGCTCAATAAACGCGTGCTTGATGTCGTTGACGCCCCCATCGTCGAAGGGAGAGTAGTAAATCAGGATCTTGACGGCGTCGGCGCCCCAATCCTTGATTCGCTTCGCGGACACATGCGGCAGCAGATCGGGAAGGCGGCCGGGGCGGGTATTGTCGTAGCCGCTCTCTTCATAGGCGAGGAGCAGGCCGGCGTTGGCCGAGCGGGCCTTGGCCGCATCCAGACCCCATTCGGGGTCCAGCAGGATGGCGCTCGCGTGGGGTGTCAGGACCTTCGAGACCGCGACCTTGAACTCGCTCATCATCTGGTCGGTAACGGCCTTCTTGTCGATCCCTTTGGCGGCGGCGATCGATTTCTGCAGGCTGCCTCGTTGATCCATGGCAGCGGCGGCAATGACTCCCGAAGCGTTCGACAGTTTCTTGAGACGCGCCTTCTTACCCGGTGGAATGCTCAACTCAAAACTCCTTTCCTTTGCACAGGTCACTTTTCTAGCAGCGTGACTCGCTTTTCTTGCCCAAACAACCAACAACCGCAGGCTGTCGATTGATACGACCTCTTACCGGCTACAGCAGATTTCGCACAAGCCCCGCGCACTTGTGACCTCGCGTTGCTTTTTCTTCAGCACCATTCAAGTTCGTTGTAGTCAATCCTATCCCTTTGGCGAACCCGCCCGCAACGGACTCTGAACGCCCAGCACCACATAGATTGGCGTCAGGTTCACGTGCCACTGCTGGCAGGCGATTGAACACTGGCGCGAGGCGAACCCTCATAGGTGCCTTGACATCATCCCTGAACCGCAGTTCTGAACTTCTGATTGCCAGCAATGATCGGCCAGATACCCCCATCCTGAATCGCTGGCTCGTCACTTTCAAACCCAATAGATCGCAACCGCTGGGTGGCGGCTTTCAGTTCTTCCTCGCTATTGAACGCGCACGCGATCGCCAACGGTACGTCATTTCGTACACTAACCCATTCGGCATCGGGCCCGCATACCGGATGGCACTTACCGACCTGAAACTTGTAAGGGAACTTAGCTTGGTCCAGGAACATTACAGCTGGCACTTTGACCTCAAGCAGTGCACGCTTAACCAACTTGTTATAGTAGCTTCCTACGTGGGGACCGGCAAAAGGGGAGTTCTCGTCAAGTTCAACACCTGATGCTGTCATCAGGATCATCCCCGGGGCATCAAAAAACTTCCTCAAATTCGCGATCACTGTGTCGATAAAGGGTCGAGCATTAGGATGCAAAGATTCTGGAGCTCTTGGGAATGGAAGTTCAACCGCGCCCGATAACTCGCCGAACGTCGCGCCATAGGACGGCTCGAACGGCCCTTTGGGTTCAAGGGATACATTAAACAAGTCACTTCTCGGTTCGATCAAAGCAAAATCAAAGAACGTCAAAATATTATTCGTGGCGATCCGAAGTTTGCTTGAAAGATCACGCCCCCATCGTGCGTCACCAACAAGGCGGATGAAATCCTCAGAGACGTACGCTATCGATGACCCTGATTCAAAAAACAACCTCGAGATGTCGGTCAAGGCAATCTTCGGCAGGAACAATCCCCAGAAATATCTCGAAATAGTTCGCTTTAACGGTTCCTCAATCAAGGTTCGCGTCGACAACTTGCCGAAAGAGTTCAGCCGCTTGGCAAACCGTCGAAAAAACGGATTCGAGCTTACGGTCTCGTCAAAGTGAACCCGCTTTGCGAGTTCATCAAGATAGGTACCTGGAACCCAACCACCAGATGCCTTGGTGAAGCCCACTGTGATCGAGTCGGACAGCTTCGCCCGAAGGTCTCCTGGGTCGTTGTACGAGAAGAACTCGACCAGTCGCTTTCCCTCCCGATCGGAGACCTCCTGGACCTTTGCACGGAAGTCATCCAACGCCTTGTCATGGGATCTTTCAGGATCGTCCTTGGAGAGGCTGTTACGGACGTTCTCGTACTCATTCTTGTTTAGCAGGAAGACAATGATATTTTTCTCAAGTTTACACGCGAGATCGTATTCCCATTCCACATATCCTACTTTGTTAGCGCCGGCTACAATCTCCCCCATTCTCGCGCCAACCAAAAGTACAAAGATATCGCACTCTTGGATTGCCCTCTCGATCACCTGGAGATTTGTGACATCCCCGGCGTGGAACATCTCCATTCCAACTGGAATATGTCCGATCCGGAGGATCTCCATGACTAGCTCTTGCCTTGTCTTCTGTAGATCCTTAAAGGAAGAGCTCAAAAAGACTGCAAACTTCCTCGGGACTGTATCATGCATCATGAGACGCTCCTTGGCGCAGACGCCAATAAGTTCTTAGCTTGCTTCCAGTTGCGGCGCACTGATCCAATATGGTAGCACGAATCCGGCGTGCCCTATGCTAAGCATGGGCAGCAGGGGCAGTGCCAGGCTAGGAGGTCAACCCATTGATGTTTGAGTTGGTACGCGTGCTGACGGGAGAGAGCCGAGTGCGTTCTGGCACTGCTGGACAGCCTGGGGGCCCCCGGTCATAGCTTCGTATTCTCTACGCTGCCGAAGAAGAGCAGCCTTCTGCTTCAGGTCACGAGTCGGCCGCGCAGGTTGAAATAGCGCCGCGCGCGCGCCACATCGCGTGCGATCTGGGCTTTCAGCGCCTCCCCGCTCTCGAACTTTCGTTCGTCCCGAATCCGCCACAGAAACTCTTCGCGAATACGGTCGGGAGTGCGGCCGTCGAACGGGGACAGGAGAAACGTCTCGACGGTTACCCGGTCGCCGTCAAAAGTAGGCCGGACACCGACGTTGGTGATCGATTCCCAGACTCGACCGTCGGCCAGGCTGGTGGTTCGCGTGATGTAGACGCCGTGCGCCGGCAGTAACTGGGAGTCGGCGGCAAGATTGAGCGTGGGAACGGTCTGTTTGGAGCCGATCCCGTGGCCGCTCACGACCGCGCCCTCCAGAGAGAAACAGCGGCCGAGCATGCGGCTGGCGCGGGAGACGTGCCCGGATCGAACGGCGTTGCGAATGGCTGTGGAAGAGACGGCCCAGTGGCGCAATTGCACATCGTTCACCACGTAGGTCTCGAATCCCAAATGGCGCCCCAGTTCCTCGAGCAGGCGGGTGTCCCCAGCCGCGCGATGGCCGAAGCGGAAGTTGTGCCCAACAACCACGGCGCGAACGCGCATCCGCTCGATCAGGACGCGGCGGACAAATTCCTCCGGACTTAACTGGGCAAGTTCGCCCGTAAAGGGCAGAATGATCGCTTCCTCGATGCCCCAGCCGGCCATCAACGCGACTCGCTGCTCGGGCGTCGTCATCAGCAGGGGCGCGCGGGAAGGGGCGACGACGGTCGCCGGATGCGGGCTGAACGTCAGAACGCCCGCCTTCCACCCGTTGGATCGAGCGACGGCGACGACCTTGCGGACCAGCGCTTTGTGTCCCTCATGCACGCCATCGAAGTTGCCGATGGAAATGGCGGCTGGCCCAACATCGCCGGGCAATTCGTCGAGGCCGCGGTAGAGACGGACGCTCATGTCAGGGGCCCGCCTCCGGTTGAACCTCGATGTCGAGGCCGTCATAGGCCAGGCGGATGCGCGAGGGCAGGAGTTGCTCGGTGCGTTCGTGCGGAAGGTCGTGGCAGATGTGAGTAAAGAACGCGCGCTTGGGATTCAGGAGTTCCACGTACCCTTTCGATCGCTCCACGGTGGAGTGAGTGGGGTGGGGCTTGTGCCGCAGGGCGTCGAGGAACAGGACGTCGAGGTTCTTGAGGAGCCCGAGCGACTCTTCGGGGATCTCGCTGTGGTCGGTGAGGTAGGCGGCATTGGCGAATCGGAAGCCGTAGACCCAACCGCTGCCGTGCATCAGGCGGACCGGGTGAAAAACCAGACCGAACAAGTCAAACGGCCCGTCGATGGTGCGGGTTTCGAGCCTCGGCACGGAAGACTCCGAAAGCTGGCCGTCGAAGATGTACCGGAAGCTGCGGCGAATGGCCTCGAGCGCCGGGCCGGAACCGTAGATGGGGATCGGGCCTTTCTGCCGGAAGTTGAACGGACGGACGTCGTCGAGGCCCATGATGTGGTCCGCGTGCTCATGGGTGAACAGAACCGCGTCGAGCCGCTCCATTCCGGAGCGAAGGGCCTGCATCCGGAGGTCGGGGGTGGTATCGATCAGGACCGACCGGCCACTATAGCGGACGAGAATCGAGGGGCGGAGGCGGTGATCGCGGGGATCGGACGAGCGGCAGACGTCGCAGTGGCATCCGATCGTCGGCACTCCGACGCTGGTGCCGGAGCCGAGGACCGTAATCCGAATCCGGCTGATATTTCCGTTGCCCGTCATGCAGGGGTCTTGGCGGCTTGGACGTAACGGAATCGCAACTCGGTCAGGGAGTTGTCGACCAAGCGTTGCTCGTCCAGGGCCAGATTTCCGCGGGTCTTCTCCGCCAGGACCGCCAGCAGATCGATGGCATGTTTGGCCATGGGCAGGTCCGGTTTCTCTTCGCCGCCTTCCGGCGCTGGCAGCAGACCCAGGTAAATCTCGGCCTGGGCTCTCAGGGAAAGGACCAGGAATTCGAACGTCGCGGGCGGCAATGCGGCGCTCGGGGCACTCATACGAGACCAGTGTACAACGGGGCGGCGGCAAGGCTCTGTGATAGATTGAGAACATTCACCTTCCCCAAGTACATCGGGCATGAGTCACGCCGCCGGCGAAAAATTTCAGAGACTAGTCGAGATCATGGCGCGGCTCCGCGCGGATGACGGATGCCCTTGGGATCGGGAGCAGACCTTCGACAGCATCAAACCCTACCTGCTGGAAGAAACCTACGAAGTCCTGGAAGCGATCGACGCGCGCGACTGGCCGGAGTTGCGCGAGGAATTGGGCGACCTGCTGCTGCAATCGGTGTTCTTCTCGCAGATGGCGCGGGAAGCCGGCCATTTCTCGATCGAAGACGCCCTGGACGCCATCAACGGCAAGCTCGTGCGGAGGCATCCTCACGTGTTTGCCGATGGAGAAGCCAAAGACGCGAACGACGTCAAGAAGATCTGGAACGAGGTAAAGGCTCTGGAGAAGAAGGATGGGACGCCCCAAGGGCTATTGGACCGGGTGCCTCGAGTTCTACCGGCCCTGGTGGAAGCCCAACAGATCGCCTCCCGGGCGGCCAGCGCCGGCTTCGACTGGGAGCATGCCGGGCAGGTGGTGGACAAACTGCACGAGGAACTCACCGAGTTTGAAGCCGAGCGCGCCGGCGGTGCGAAGCACGAACGGTTGGAGGACGAGCTGGGCGACCTCCTGTTCGTTCTGGTCAACCTGGCCCGCTTCGTGCGAGTGGATCCGGAACAGGCTCTGCGCCGAACGAACGCAAAGTTTCGCCGCCGATTTTCGCATCTGGAACGACGGCTGACCGAGAACGGAAAATCGGTCGACGGAACGCCGATTGACGAACTGGAGGCGCTTTGGCAGGAAGCCAAACAGTTGGAAAGAGCATGATCCGAATTGAGGCGCTGACCACTCGCGACCAGTATGATTGCGCCGTGGATCTGCAGCGGAGAATCTGGGGATTCTCCGATCTGGAATTGCTGCCGAGGCGCTTGTTTGTCGTCGCGACCAAGGTCGGGGGCCACTCGCTGGGAGCGTATGACGGAGATCGAATGATCGCGTTTCTGCTGGCGATCCCGGGGCTGAAGCACGAGGGCTCGAAGCCTCCGATGCCCTACCTGCACAGCCACATGCTGGGCGTGCTGCCCGAGTACGCCAACCGGGGCCTGGGCCGGACGATGAAGTTGCGGCAGAGGGAGATCGCCGTCGAGACCGGCGTCGACCTGGTCGAGTGGACCTTCGACCCGTTGGAACTCAAGAACGCCTACTTCAACATCGAGCGGCTGGGAGCAATCGTCCGGCGATATGTGCCCAACCAGTACGGCGTGTCGAGCAGCCGTCTCCACGGAGGCCTGCCGACGGACCGCCTGGTGGCCGAATGGTGGGTCACGAACGGCCGGACACAGGCTATCATTGAGGGACGGGGGAATCCCTCCACGGTCGTGGAAGGCAGACTACCGGTCCCTGCAGATATCGGAGATTTGCGGAGTCAGGACCTGAAGAAGGCCAGGGAAATCCAACAGGGACTCGAAAGAGGCTTCCGGGAGTATTTCGACGCTGGTCTCGCCGTCATCGGCTTTCAGCGCACACCGGAAGCCGGCACGTACCTCTTCGGAAAATACTGATGAGAATCGACCGGATCACCCTGCGGCAGATCCAGATGCCGCTGGTTCATTTCTTCGAGACCAGTTTTGGCCGAACCTATCACCGCGACATCATCCTGGTGGAAGTGCAAGGAGAAGGGATCTCCGGCTGGGGCGAGGTGACCGCCGGAGAGAACCCGTTCTACAACGAAGAGTGGACGCTCTCGGCATGGTCGATCGTCCGGGATTATGTGGCGCCCCGGGTGATTGGCCAGGAAGTGGGTTCCGCGGAGGAAATCGGGCCGTTGACCGACCATATCCGCGGACATCTGATGGCTCGTGGAGGCGTGGAAGCCGCGGCGTGGGACCTGGAAGCCCGCCAGCGCGGGATTTCCCTGTGGCGCTGCGCTCATAGGGGTGAGACCCCGGAATCTGCGCGCCCGGAGATTCCGTGCGGCGTATCGATCGGCATTCAGAACTCGGTGGAGCAACTGCTTGAAAAGATTGATCGGGAAGTCTCCGACGGGTATCAGAGGATCAAGATCAAAATCAAGCCGGGCTGGGATGTCGACGTGGTCCGGCAAGTGAGGGAGCGGTTTCCCACCATCCGGTTGATGGCCGACGCGAATTCGGCGTATAGCCTCGGGGATGCTGACAGGCTCGCCCAACTTGATGAATACTACTTAATGATGATTGAGCAACCGCTGGCACACGATGAGATTATCGACCACGCCGCCCTACAGTCACGGCTCAAAACGCCGATTTGTCTGGACGAGTGTATTCGTTCGGCGCATCACGCCGGGCAGGCGATCCGGATGCGCGCGTGCGGGATCATCAACATCAAGCTGGGACGCGTTGGCGGATTCGGAGAGGCGCGCCATGTTCATGACGTGGCGCAGGCCGCGGGGGTCCCGGTCTGGTGCGGTGGGATGCTGGAGTCGGGAATCGGAAGGGCCCACAATATCGCGTTGTCCACGCTGCCGAATTTCGTGCTGCCGGGTGACGTTTCGGCCAGCAAACGCTACTGGAAGCGAGACATCATTGTGCCCGCGGTAGAGACGACGCCGCAGGGAACCATCGTGGTGCGAGACCAACCGGGTTTCGGGTACGACATCGACTTCGACTTCTTGAAGAGCATCACGTCTCGCGAGGAGTCGATTCAGTAATGGAAGGCGACTCCGGCTTGGAACGCCAAGAGGGCGAACCGTCAAAACGGCTGATCTACGGACTCCTTTCGCTGATGCTGGCGTTCTGGTCGGGCAATTTCATCATCGGGAAATGGGCGCTGCGGGAGTTGCCGCCGGTGCTTGCCGGGGCGCTGCGAGTGGTGTGCGCGAGCGCATTTGTGTTGCCGCTATTCTTCTGGGACCGGAGGCGGGATGGCCATCGGCGGCCCACCACGACGGAACTGCCGATGATGCTGTTGTTCAGCGTCGGCGGAATCTCGTTGAACCAGGTGCTGTTCATGGTGGGATTGGCAAACACGACCGTGGCTCATTCCTCGATCCTGGTGACGCTCAATCCGATCATCGTGCTGCTGATGGCGCGATTTTTCGGCGTGGAGCGTCTGACGGCGCGGCGGGTAGCCGGGATGAGCGTGGCCGCCACCGGGGTTCTAGTGTTGCAGCTATGGTCGTCGCCGGCGGTTGCTTCGCAAAGCGGACCCAGTCTCCTGGGGGACAGTTTCATCGTGCTTTCCACGCTAATGCTGGCTGCGTTCATGGTGTTGGGAAAGCCAGTGATCGGACATCATTCGGCGATCACCGTCACGACCTGCGCCTACGTTGGCGCGGCACTGGCATTGACGCCCATCAGCCTATGGATGTACCGCGACTTCGCGTTCCACCGCGTTTCCACGGGCGCGTGGTTGAGCGTGGTGTATATGGCTTTGTTCCCTTCCGTGCTGGCGTACATGATCTTCTCATACGCCCTCAAGCACATTGGTCCCACACGTCTGGCGGCGGTGACCTATCTTCAGCCGCTGCTGGCGACGTCGTTAGCGGCATGTACCCTGGGTGAATCGATTACGGTCCCGGTGGTCGCCTCCGGAGCCGTAATTTGCTCCGGCGTGTTTATCGCGGAGAGAAGCTAAATGGCGAGTTTCGCCGACCTTCTTCGGACGAACGCAAACTACCGGCGGATGTGGCTTGGCCAGGTGGTGAGCGAGGTTGGGGACCACTTCAACAACATCGCGGTGTTCAGCCTGGCGATGGAGAATTCGCGGTCAGGCCTGGTCGTGATGGGGGTGATGCTGGCGCGGGCCATTCCCGCGGTGATGGCGGGGCCGTTCGCCGGCGTATTGCTGGACCGCCTGGACCGGCGCAAGGTGATGATCGCGAGCGACCTGGTGCGCTTCTTTGTGGGGCTCGGCTTTATCGTTGCCGTGGACCGGAGCGACCACTGGTTGCTGTATGTGCTGAGCGGCCTCCTGATGTTCGCCTCGCCGTTTTTCACCAGCGGCCGGTCGGCCATCATGCCGACCATCACGACGCCCCAGGAACTTCACACCGCGAACGCCGTGACGCAAACGACCCAGTGGAGCACGTTAACGCTAGGCACATTCTCAGCGGGACTGAGCGTGCATCAACTTGGGTACAAGGGCGCATTCTTCCTGAATGCTCTCTCGTTCTTGTTTTCCGCGTGGTCGATCTACCGGATGCGGATCCCGGCGGCGAAAGGAGCGGCGGCGCACACCGATGAGGACGAGGGACCGGCGATCCAACCGTGGAACGACTATGTCGAGGGGTTGAAGTACCTGAAGAATTCGCGCCTGATGCTCGCAATCGCGCTGGCGGGCGTGGGTTGGGCCAGCGGAGGCGGCGCGGCGCAGATCCTGTTCAGCCTGTTTGGCGAATTGGTCTTCAAGAAAGGCGCCGCCGGGATCGGCATCATCTGGGGATGCGCGGGAATCGGTCTGATTATCGGAGGTACCCTGGCGCATCGGATCGGGCGATATCTGACCTTTCAGCAGTACGCGCGCCTGGTACTGGTGTGTTATCTGTTGCACGGATTGACGTACATGATCTTCAGCCAGATGCAACAGTTCTGGCTGGCGCTGGTTTTTATTGGCCTGTCGCGGCTCACGATCGCCATCTCTTCGGTGTTGAACTGGGGGATGCTGCTCCACCATGTCGCCGACGAATACCGCGGCCGGGTGTTCACCACCATGGAGACGATCGTCTGGTCGACGATGATGATCTCGATGATGATCGCCGGAATCACGTCGCAGTACACCGACCCGAGGATCATCGGGTTATGGGCGGGCGCATTCAGCACCACCACGGCAGTTTACTGGTGGTGGGCGATGCGGAAGGGGCTGATCGCCGAACCGGAAGAGTCCAGCCGGCAGGGCCAGGAGGAAGAGTATGGACACCGCCCCGTCGAATCTCGCGGGTAAGGTCATTCTGGTAACCGGCGCGGCACGGCGGATCGGGGCGGGAATCGCGCGGGAACTAGCCGCCCGCGGCGCGAAGGTAGCCATTCACTACGGCACTCGCGAGGAGGAAGCGCGTCAAACGGCGGCCGCCTCGGGCAACGCGCCGTTGTTTCAGGCGGACCTGACCAAGGTGCCGGAGGTCGAGAGGCTGATGGCGTCGGTGGCCGCGCACTTTGGACGCCTGGACGGCCTGGTGAACAACGCGGCTCGCTTCTCGGAAGCGGACCCTTTGGACATCACCGAGGCCGAGTGGGACTTTGTCCATTCCGTCAACCTGAAGGCGACGTTCTTCTGCTGCCAACAGGCCGCGAAGCGAATGCTGGAGAACGGAGGCGGCCGGATCGTGAACATCAGTTCGCTGGGAGGTCTCCGGCCCTGGTCGCGGCACGCCCACTACTGCGCCTCAAAGGCCGGAGTCATCATGTTGACCCGCGCCCTGGCAAAGGCGTGGGCGCCTGGAATCAGCGTCAACTCGGTAGCTCCGGGCGTCATACCTTTTGAAGAAAGCGGCGAGGCCGAAATTCAACGATTCGTTCGCAACACGCCCGCCAGGCGCGCCGGCACGGCCGGCGACGTGGCGGAGGCCGTCGTGTTCTTTCTGAGCGCAACGACCTTCATCACGGCGCAAGTGGTCGCCGTCGATGGAGGGCTGAGCCAGAAGTGAGCGAGGGACAAAGAAAAAACCCAAGCTGCGGATAGGGGACCACCCGATTTCCGAAGCTCGGAGGTAACTTCGGAGGGCTCCCCGGGCCCGCAGCTTGGGTTATCGAACGCCCAACACCTCCGGACGAGAGGGGGCTCGGAGGTAACCCGCGGCTCTCGCGCGCGAGAGGTGCATCTGGCGGAACCGGACCTCCCCCAATGGGGCCCGGATTCGGCTCCGGCGTCCGACAAGGCAACGCGGAAGCCTGGAGGGAGCCTCCGCGTGAAAAGCTTGAACCAGTTGCCGCGCAACCACCCTTCCGGCGCGACTCGCGCGACAACCAATCCGGCTTTTCCTGTTCACTTGTAGTGACGGGGGAACGGCGAAATCGGTTTCGACTGACCGGCATCGCCGACGGCTGGGCGAGTTACCTGGTGTCGCCCGGGCCGGTTGAGAAACGTCAGGCCAGCAGCCCGCCGTGGCCCAGGCACGCAACCTCCCAGCCGGAAACCCGGTATCGGGCCAGCAGAGGGGGCAGTAACAGGTCGATCACGTTGGGCTTGGCGGAGCGGAAGCAACCAGGGGCCGACAGGATCGGGGTTTCTTCCTTGTACGACAGCAGGAGGAGGTTCCCAGGTTCCACCGGCGCCAGGAACCGCTCGATCTGGCCCCCAATGCGAGCCATGGATCGCCCGATGACATCCTCGGGTCCCGCCGGGGCCGTGGTGGAAGCCACCAGAATCACGGAAGGCTTGGAGCGCGAGAGATGTTGCAGCGCGCGGCCCACCGCGGTCTCTTCCTCACAGCAGGCGAGGGCGAAGTTGGGAGTCACGCCGAACCGTTCCAGGCGCTGGCGCATGATGGCCTCGAATAGTTGCTTGGCGCGGTCGCCACTGACCGGGTCGGTGTAGAGAACTCCAATCGACGGGCTGCGCACCGGCCGGGCCTGCAAAATCGGGCCGCGTTCGCGCAAAATTGAAACCAGCGTGTCAAGCTGCTCGCGAGCCACGGCGAACGGCGCGCTCTTCACCGTAGCAATTCGCTGGCCTGCCATCGAGTAGCTGAAGTTCAGGGATGTCGAAATGACGACGCTGGCGGTACAGTTCAACTGCTTGAGGAGTTCGTCGTCAACCAGCACACAGCAGTTCTCGGTCGCCACCAGATTGGCACGGCCTCCGGCAGCGATCCGGATCTCGAAGCAGCCACACCCCATCTCACTGGCAATCAGGCACACGGCGTCATCTTCACCGACTTCTCCATCCTCGAGTTCGGTCACCCACACACTGTCCATGCCTTCGGACTCGAGAACCCGGATGTCTTCTTCACAGATGACGTGCCCTTTGGCCAGCAACTTCTTGCCGCCCGAGCGGAACACCGTGCAACACAGAATTCGCCCGTTCGAGTTCTTAACGTCTACCGTCTGTGCTTTCATATTCTCCGATTGCCGTGGTTCTGTTTCGCCGACAGCCACGGTCTCTCCTTATGTTGATCCTGGATGTATTCCCCTCTGCTTGATTGGATTGTACAGTTACATGGTGTAGAATCCGTGTTTCTTTTCTCGATCAAATATCGGCTTATTTGAGGGGTCGCAAGATATCCCTTTGAGGGTAACGAGCAGTACACCCGGTGGGTGGATCTCAGTGTCTCCGGGTTTAATGGAAAGCTGGGGACGCCTCCGGTCCCCGGTCGGAGCCTCCTGGGCCGAGGCCGGAGAATAGGAACATGAAAGCCGCTGGACCTGAAGTTTTAGCAAGTTGCGAGCGAAATCAGGGGCGGACTGAGAGTCGCCGGAGTCAAGATCAACCCGCAGAATTTGCACTCCGATAGTGTGGAATTATTCATCACTGTGATGAGAGCGAGTCATCACGCTCCTTCAACTGGCTAATGCCCCAGGAAGCGGGAGTAGAGGCTGCGGGCAACTCCGACGTCCGTGGTACCTTTGATGATCGCCCGTCCATCGGGAAACACGGTCAGATCAAAAGCTCCGTAACGGAACCGGAGAGCGAACTCGTTGGTGCGGACTTCGCCGTGAGGTTCGAGGTGCAGCCGCAATTGATCGAGATCCAACGGTCTTGACCGCTCATGAATCTGGACGGCGTTACGGCCACAGAGGCTGATGGGAGCGCGGCGGCGGCCCTCGAGGTAATCGAATTCATGCCGGCCGCAGGTGGGGCACTGCGGATCGCGGTCGGGCAGGTCGACGTGGCGGATGGCTCCCGACCAGACGTCCAGTGTGAGAATTCTGGGCTGGGCGGCCTCGCCGCAGAGGATCCGTAACGCCGCGGCGACCTGCCAGGCGGCAACCGCCGAAGTGGCGGGGTTCAGAACCCCGGCCGTCTCGCAGGTGGGCTGGACCCCGCCGGGAGGCTCGGGGTAAATACAGCGAAAGCAGGGGCCGCCGGGGCAGACGGGCATCACAATTCCGTAACTGCCGACCGCCCCACCGTAAAGCCACGGAACGCGGTGGGCCACGCAGAAATCGTTGATCAGGTACCGCGTCTCGAAATTGTCGGTGCCGTCCATGACCAGGCCGGCCCCATCCAACAGGTCTTCCACGTTGTCGGGGGTCAGGTCTGCGACATGGGCCGTGACCTGGATGGAAGAGTTGATCCGCGACAGCGCCCGTTGAGCGGCAACTGCTTTCGGAAGGGCATTGACAGCATCGGACTCCTCAAAGAGCCACTGCCTCTGGAGATTGCTGGACTCCACATAGTCGCGATCGATCACGGAGAGCGCGCCGACACCGGCCCGGGCGAGGGAGGCTGCGTGGAAGCTACCCAACGCGCCGCACCCGACGACGGCCACGCGGGAGCCGATCAGCCTCTCCTGACCCGTCTCGCCGATGCCTGGAAAGAGGATCTGGCGGGAGTAACGCTCCCTATCGGCTGGAGACATTCGTACTATCGATGGTAACAAGCACTCGAACGGGCGCGATCTGCGAGACTAAGGAGATGGCCCGCGTCTGCGCGCTGACCATGGGAGTGGTAGCTGCGTTGGCGGCAGTGGTCGTCCGTCCTGCGTTGGCGCAGCAGGAGAAGTACGAGGGCCGGCGCATCCTTACAATTCGCTTTGAGCCGGCGGCTCAGCCGATCGAACCCGATACCATCCACCGGATTCTACCGCTACGGATCGGCCAGCCGTTGCGCCTGGCGGACGTGCGGGAGAGCATCTACCGGCTCTACGCGACCGGCCAGTATTCGGATCTGCGCGTAGATGCCAGGCTGGTGGGTGAGGAGGTGGCGCTGACGTTCCTGACGCAGAACAGTTGGTTCATCGGGCGGGTGGCGGTAGACAAGACGGTCAAGGACCCGCCGAACAACGGACAACTGGTGACGTCCACGGGTCTGCGCTTGGGCGAAGCGTACCAGCCGGAGCGGGTGCAGGACGCCGCCGACAACCTGCAGCACCTGCTCGAATCCAATGGATTCTTCGAATCGAGGGTGGAGCCCCGTTTCGAATACGAAGCGCGGACCCAGCAGATTCACATCCGCTTCGTCGTGAACCCGGGCCGGCGGGCCTACTTCCAGAAGCCTGCAATCCAGGGCGACTTCAAACTGCCAGTCGACCGGATCGTCAAGTTTACGCGCTGGCACGGCTGGTTGGGGTGGCGGGCAGTGACTCTGTCGCGGACCCAGCGGGGACTGGATGGCATCCGGCGCTATTACCGCAGCCAAGACCGTCTGATGGCGAAGATCAGCCTGGACGGGATGAACTACGATCCCGCGACGTTTCGAGTAAAGCCCACGTTGTCGATCGAGGCCGGCCCGAAGGTGGAAGTCCATCCGGTGGGGGCCAAGGTTTCGCGGTCGAAGCTGACGCAACTGATTCCGATTTACGAAGAGGGAACCGTCGACCGGGACCTGCTGGTGGAAGGGAGCCGCAATTTACGCGACTATTTCCAGACGCAGGGGTACTTCGCAACCGAGGTGGAGTTCAAACAGCAGCGCGTGCGGAACGATCGAGCCGTGATCGACTACCTGATCAACACGGGGCCGCGGCAGCGGGTGGAAAAGGTTGCCGTCACGGGAAACCGCTATTTCGACGAGGCGACGATTCGAGAACGCATGTTCACCCTGGCGCGGTCGTTCCAGTTCCGGCGGGGACGGTTCAGCGAAACCCTGCTTCGCCGGGATGAGGAGGTGGTGGCGAGCCTGTACCGGGAGAACGGGTTTCGGGACGTGCAGGTGACTTCAACGGTAAGGCCAATGGGCGCCCGGAAGCGGCGGCTGGATGTGACGTTATCGGTGGACGAAGGAAAGCAATGGCGCGTGGCCAAGCTGCAGATCGAAGGGGTCCAATCGTTCGAGCCGAAGAAACTGCTGGAGCTTTGCACGGCGCAGGAAGGACAGCCGTTCAGCGAGTTTCAGATCGCGATCGACCGCGACGCGATCCTGGCGTTTTACTATGGCGAGGGCTTCTCCGACGCCCTGTTCGAGTGGAGTTCCACGCCCGGACAGGAACCAAATACCGTCAACGTGAAGTACGTCATTGAGGAGGGGCAACGCAAATACGTCCGGCAGGTCCTGATCAGCGGATTGCAGACAACCCGGCCCGATCTGGTCAACCGCAATCTGACGTTGAATCCAGGAGATCCGCTGTCGTCGACGAAGATGGCCGAGACGCAACAGCGGCTGTACGACCTGGGGATCTTCGCACGTGTGAACACCGCAGTCCAAAACCCCGAAGGCGACGTGCGGGAAAAGTATGTGCTGTACCAGGTGGAAGAAGCCAACCGCTACTCGGTTACCGGTGGGTTGGGGGCGGAAATTGCACGGATCGGCCGAGGCCAGGACAACCTCGGCGCCCCGGCCGGGGCGACCGGCTTCAGCCCGCGGGTGTCGCTCGACGTCAGCCGGTTGAATTTCCGGGGTATCGGGCACACCTTGAGTTTCCGGAGCCGTTTCTCCAACATTCAACAACGCGCTCTCGCCAGCTATGCGGCTCCGAGATTGGCGAACGTGCCGGGGCGCGACCTGTCGTTCAGCCTGCTGGCTGAGAACGCCAGTGAGATCGGAACGTTCGTCTCCCGCCGTCTGGAAGGTTCCGTGCAGTTGTCACAGCGACTCTCCAAGGCCAACACGGCGTTTTTCCGATTCGCTTACCGGAGGGTTGGGGTAGATGACCTTAATATTGCGGAATCGCAACTGCCCATCTACTCGCAGCCGGTACGGATCGGAATCCTGAGCGCGAACCTTATCCAGGACAAGCGTGACGATCCCACGGACTCGACCAGGGGCGTATTCAACACGGTAGATCTCGGACTCGCATCGCGATACTTCGGCTCCCAAGCCGATTTCACGCGCTTCCTAGGACGCAACACCACCTACCATTCCCTGGGGCCTCGAAAATACGTGCTGGCGAGGTCGCTCACATTCGGGTGGCAGCAGCCTTTCGGGAGGCGCCTGGACCCGACAACCACGGAGGCGGACATTCCGATCGCGGAGCGCTTCTATTCCGGAGGCGCGAACACCCATCGCGGGTTTCCGGAGAACCAGGCGGGGCCGCGGGACCTCGACACCGGATTCCCGGTAGGCGGGCGGGCAGTCCTGATCAATAACGTGGAGCTGCGCTTGCCACTGGTGGGGGCGAATCTCCGGGGTGTTCTGTTTCACGACGCCGGGGGCGTCTACAGCCGGATTCGCGACATCTCACTCCGTTACCGGCAGCGCGACGTAGCCGACTTCAACTACATGGTTCACGCGGTCGGAATCGGCGTCCGGTACCGGACGCCGATCGGGCCGATACGTCTCGACCTTGCTTACAGCATGAATTCACCGAGGTTCGACCAGTGCTTCATCGCGGGCACGCAGGAAATATGCCAAAAAAACAAGCCCGACGAGATCCAGGAGATTCGGCACAACCGGATCAGCCGGTTTCAGTTTCACTTTTCGATCGGGCAGTCATTCTGATGAAGACGAAACGCCTGACACTGTTGTGGCTGTTGACCGCGCTCACCGCCGGCGCCGAGGTGATCGACCGGATCGCGATCACCGTCGGGTCCAACGTGATCACGGAAAGCGAACTGCGCCAGGCGGTGCGGCTCCGGCAATTTCTGAACGGCGAGCCTCTGGATTTTCGGGCGTTCATTCTGCGAGACGTGGGAGAGCGCCTGGTGGACCAGTTCCTCATCCGGAAGGAAAACGACAACAGCCGGTACGGCGGCGCGCCCGCGGAGAGCGTTCAGGAGGCCCTGAACCAGGCGATGGCTCAGTTGTTCAAGGACGACCGGAAGGCGTATGCGCAGGCATTGGCGGCATACGGGCTCACCGAGGAGGCTCTGCTGGCTCACCTCGCCTGGCAGTTGACCGTGGTGAGGTTTGTCACCCTCCGGTTTGGAGCGGGGATTCAGATTCCGCCTGAAGAGGCAAAGTCGTACTTTGATAAGGAAATCAAGCCGAAGCTGCCCGAGGGCGCGTCCCAGAATCCGGACGATTATCGGGAGCAGATTGAAGAGTCCATGAGCCACCAGCAGGCGAATGAGCATGCCGATGACTGGCTGCGGGAAACCCGCCGCCGCACGGTCATCGATTTTCATCCCGAGGTGTTTCAATGAGGCGGCCATCGTTTCGAAAGGTTATAAAGGCCCTGGTTATCGTTTCGGTACTGTTGGCGGGCCTGGCGTTTGTTGCCTGGCAAGTGGCGCGAAGCCAATGGATGGAAGAACAGATTCGCGCCCGGATTGCCGGGGAACTGGAGCGGGCCACGGGGGGACGGGTCGAGTTGGGCCGGTTCACGATTCATCCCGGAACCCTGACGGTCGAAGTCGAGCGGCTGAGAATCCGGGGAACCGAGCCGCCGGAGACGCCGCCGCTGTTCGAGACGCCCGCGGCGCGTCTGGGGTTGAAGATCATCTCGTTCTGGAGCAGGGACGTCGATCTGGCTCGTCTTGAAATCGATCGCCCTCAAATTCACTTACTCATACGCCCCGACGGCTCGACCAATCTGCCGGAGCCGAAGGTCAAACGAAGCGGCGGCAACGCGATCGAGACGCTGCTCGAGCTGAAGATCGGCCGGTTCGCGATCGCCGATGGTTCGATTCTCTACGACGATCGCAAGATTCCCCTGCGGGTGCAGGGCGAGAATCTGCGGGTCGGCATCTTCTATGAATGGACCGGCCCGAAATACAAAGGGAAGGTGGAAGCGCGGCCGTTGCGAGTGGACCTGCCGGGCTTGCAAACGATGGAACTGGCGGCAGCCTTTGACGTCGAGTTGGAACGCAACCGTCTGTTGGTTTCCAACGGACGCTTCTCGCAGGACGGGATCACCATCCGGGCCGGCGTCGACCTGACAAGCTTCACGTCTCCGGTGGCCCGGGTGCGGTTCGAGGGCGACGCGGACCTGGCTCGAGCGGCGAAGCTGACCCGCTGGAAGTGGATGACCGGCGGGGAGGGGAAGTTCAAGGGGACCGCCGAATTCGGAACGGGCCTGGAACCGCGCGCCGATGTCGACGTTGCGGTTTCACGGGTGTCGATTCGCACGGACGCGTTCGCGGTGGCCGGCGCGATGGTTTCCGGCCGCGCGTCGTGGGAGGCGGGTGTGCTGGCTGTGGACGGTATCCGGGCGCGGGCGCTCGGCGGTGAGTTCCGCGGGAAGGCGAAGCTCGAAGACCTGGACCGTTACGTCGTCGAGGGAACCGCCGCACAATTCACGACGCGGCGCCTGCTGGGCGTGGTTGCGACGATCCCTGAGAAGACCGCGGAGGCGGTCCGGCACTGGAATGCGTTTGCCGGCGGCCCCGTGCGACTGGAAGGAGATTTCCGCCGTGGGCTCCGGTTGGCCGAAGGGCGCTTGACCCTGCTGCCGGCGCCGGACGGCGCGCCCCTCGAAGGACAGGTGAACGCGAACTACGATGGCGCGCTCTCCTTTGGCGAATCGTTTCTCGTGACCGGCAAGACGCGGCTGGAGTTCAGCGGGAAGCCTGGCACGGAGCTACGAGTGCGGCTGTCGACCGGCGATCCGGCTGACTTTCGCCATCTGGTGGATCTGTCCAAATACGATGTGGTATTCCCGGCGGCGGCTCTTGCTTCGTTCGACGGCACACTGGCCGGGAATCTCGAGGATCCCACCGCCATTGGCCAGGTCTCGCTCGATCGGATCAGCTATCGGGAACGGCAACTGGAACACATCGCCGGTGGCGTCCGGATCTCCCGTTCGTCGCTCGAACTGAGCCGGGCGGCGTGGACGCAGTCCGGGGCGCGGGTGGAGATTGACGGCCGGCTCGCGCTGAACGATTGGAAGCCGTCCGCGCAGAGTCCGGTCTCGGCCAGCCTCGCGCTCGAGGAAGTGGACTCGAAGGAATTGCTGGGTCTGGCAGGCGCTCGCGACACCGCCGTCTCCGGGCGGGTGACGGCGTCGGCCGAGGTGGGAGGCACGCTGGGCGACCCGCGTGTCGACGGCAAGTTACGGTTGTCCGGAGGCAAACTCGGCGATGAGCCGTTCGAGCGGTTCGAAGCCGATCTGGCATCGGTGGAATCGCGCATCGAGTTTCGCCAGGCCCGGCTGGTGCTTCCCGCTGGGACCGTGGAAGTGGAAGGATCCTATGACCACCCGCCCGGGGACGCACGGACAGGGAAGCTTCGATTCGAAGGCAGAACCACCGCTTTCGTCTTCGAAAAGCTAGCCATTGCCAAGAAGGCTCTCCCGGAAACAACCGCCGAGCTTCGGACACACCTGTTCGGTTCGGTCGACATTCGACCCGAAGGCGTTCGCCTGGATGATTTGCGAGGTCATGTCGCCGCCGCCAATATCGTGCACGAAAGCAAGAAAGTGGGCAACCTGATCATTGCCCTGGCCCATGTCCGCGACCACTTGAATCTACGGCTCGACGCGCGGTTACTGGATACCCGGGTAACGGGCACGGGACAGATCGGGTTTGACCGGGAATACACGGCCAGCGCAAATCTGGAGACACGCATCACGTCCATAGCGGCATTGCGGCGCTGGTTCGGCGGCGCGCCCAAGCCAGGATCTCTCGAGTTTGACGGCTCGGCGGAGGCGAAGCTGGAGATGTCCGGCCCGGCCACCCGCGCGGATACCTGGAAGGGACGCCTGGTTGTCCCCGGTTTGCGGATCTTTCCGGTCGGACGGACCGGCGATCTGCCCCCGGAGCGGTTGACCCTGCGAAACGAAGGCCCGATCGAGTTGACGCTGGATCGTTCGGTCGCGCGCCTGGTGCGAGCCCGGATGACCGGCGTGGCCACGAACCTGGAGGCCGCCGGGACTTTCGGATTCGATGAAAAGCGGACGCTCGATCTTCAGGTGAAGGGCGGCCTCGACTTGCGTCTGGTCGACGAATTCAGCCGCGACCTCACGGCGGGAGGCTCGGTCGCGATCAACGCGTCCGTGCGGGGCACGCTGGCCCGGCCCGTTCTCAATGGAAGGCTCGAGACAAAGGGCGCCACGGTGGGTCTCGAGGACAGTCCCGGCGGCCTTTCCGATGTCGATACGATTATTGTGTTCAATGGCCGCGAGGCCAACATTCAGAAACTGACCGCGGAGGCCGGAGGCGGCCGTCTGGAAGGCTCCGGCTTTGTGGAGTTCGCCGAAGATGACTACGCGTTTCGCATCGAAGCGAAGGCAAAGCAGATTCGCGTGAGGTACCCGGAGGGCGTGTCGACGAGTTCCGATGCAAGCCTGACGTGGTCGGGGACCGGGAAGAACAGTCTGCTGTCGGGACGCGTGACGATCCTGCGTGCCAGTTTCAACCCGCGAACGGACCTTTCGTCGATCCTGGCGAAGTCGGCGGAGCCGGTACGGACCCCGTCTTCCCGAACCGGGATTGCCGCCGGCATCCAGTTCGATGTTCTGGTGGACTCGGCGCCGAACCTGACATTCGAGAGCGCACTGGCCCAGGACATCCAAGCCGAGGCGTCGCTTCGCCTTCGAGGCACGCCCTTCAATCCCGTACTGCTCGGGCGCATCGCGATCACCCAGGGCGAGGTTACGTTCTTCGGGACCCGGTACAACATCAACCAGGGGACCATCGATTTCCTGAATCCGCTGAAGCTCGAGCCGCTGCTGAACATCGATCTGGAGACCCGGGTACGCGGGATCGACGTGATCCTGACGCTTTCCGGGCCGATCAACAAAGTGAACCTCTCGCACCGCGCGGACCCGCCCATGCAATTTTCCGAGGTCATCGCGCTGCTGGCGACCGGACGGACGCCAACCAGCAGTCCGACGCTGGCGGCCCGCAGCGAGCAGCAAACGCAGAGCCTGACGCAACTCGGGGCGACGGCGCTGGTGGGCCAGGCGATCGCGACGCCGGTCACCAACCGTCTGCAGCGCTTCTTCGGCGTCAGCCGATTGAAGTTCGACCCCAACCTGACCGGCGTCGACAATCGCCCGCAGGCGAGGGTCACCATCGAGCAGCAGGTGACGCGAAACATCACCTTCACCTACATCACCGACGTTCAGCGCACCAACCAGCAGATCGTCCGCATGGAGTGGTCGGTGAACAAAGAGTACTCGGTGCTGGTGGTGCGCGAGGACAATGGGATTCTGGGCATGGACATTCTGTATCGAAAGGGATTCCGGTAGTGCGCATCCTGATTGTGGGCGGAGGCATCATCGGCCTGGCATCCGCCTTTCGGCTGCGCGAGCGTTTTCCCGAGGCGCCGGTGACCGTGCTCGAGAAAGAAGACGGGGTGGGGCAGCATCAGACGGGACACAACAGCGGCGTCCTGCATTGCGGCCTGTACTACAAGCCGGGTTCCGTCAAGGCGCGCTTGGCCGTGTCCGGTATCCGCCAGATGGTCGCCTTCTGCCGGGAGAATCGGGTTCCCCATGAAATCTGCGGCAAACTCGTGGTCGCAGCGACCGATGAGGAAGTGCCGCGGCTGAAGGATCTCCACGCGCGGGGGACGGCGAACGGCCTCGCCGGCCTGCGATGGCTCGAGCCGGACGAGATGCGCGAGATCGAACCGCACGCCGGAGGCGTGGCCGCGTTGCGCGTGCCGGAGGAAGGCATTGTCGACTACGCGAAGGTGTGCGAAGCGCTCGTCGCGAAGATCTCTTCCCATGGCGACCGTGTGGTCACCCGTGCGCGGGTCAAGCGCCTGAGCCGCCGCGGCAACGAGTGGATTGCGGATACGGCGGCAGGCGAGTTCTTCGGAGATGTTCTAGTCAATTGCGCCGGTCTTCATTGTGACCGCGTTTCCGAACTGGCGGGAGTTCCCCGGCGGACCCGGATCGTCCCGTTTCGCGGGGAGTATTACACCCTGACGCCGGAGCGCCAGCACCTGGTGCGGCATTTGATTTATCCGGTGCCCGACCCGAAGTTCCCGTTTCTGGGCGTGCACTTTACGCGCATGATTCATGGCGGCATCGAAGCCGGGCCCAACGCGGTGCTGGCGTTCGCGCGCGAAGGCTATCGCAAGTCCGATATCCGGCCCGGCGACCTGTGGGACGCTTTGACGTATCCCGGTATGTGGAACTTCCTGCGGCGGTACCCGGCGATGTGCTGGGCGGAACTGCGCCGCTCGTTCAGCCGCGAATTGTTTTGCCGTTCGTTGCAGCGTCTGGTTCCGGAGATTCAGCCGGACGATCTGGCGCCCGGCGGGGCCGGCGTGCGCGCGCAGGCGCTGGCGCCGAACGGCGACCTGGTTCAGGATTTCGAGTTCGTCCTCGGGCCTCGGGCGGTGCATGTGATCAATGCCCCCAGTCCCGGGGCGACGGCATCTCTGGCGATTGGCGCGGTCGTTTCGGAAAAGGTGGGGGACGTGATCTAAAGACGTCCGGGACCTGCCAGGCGCGGAACCGCGTAATGCCCAGGCTACCTCGGTACCGTCAGCGGCCAGGTCGATCCAGCCGTGAAGCCTCCATCGACGTACAGCACCTGGCCGGTCATAAAATCACTGGCCGCGCTCGCCAGGAAGATCGACGTTCCGACCAGGTCCGAGGGCTGCCCCAGGCGCGCCGCGGGCGTCCGCGCCTCCACCCACCCGCGCAGAGTCGTGTTCTCCCAAAGCGCCGCGTTCAGATCCGTCCGGATAAACCCAGGCGCAATCGCATTCACCTGAATGTTGTGCGCCGCCCACTCCACCGCCAGGGCTCGGGTCATCGAGCCAATCGCGCCCTTGCTCGTGCCGTACGCGCTGATTCCGGCAAGGCTCTCGTGCGTGTGGAGGCTGGCGATGTTAATCACCTTTCCCTGCTTCTGATCGACCATTATCTTTCCGCACGCCCGCGCCATCAAATAGTTGCCGCGAACGTTGATCCGGAGAATGTCATCCAGTTTCTCTTCGGGAAACGTCTCCGCGGCGTGACGAAAGTTGATACCGGCAACATTGAACAGGACGTCGACGCGGCCTTGCTTTTGCACGACCGCGTCCACGCAGGCGCTGACCTGGCTTGCGTCCCCGATGTCGCAGACTTCGTAGGGGAGTCCCGTGGATTTCAGGGTTTCTTCGCTTCGCGCGGTCACGACGACGCGCCCGCCCGCCCGGTGGAAGGCCTCGGCGATGGCGCGGCCAATGCCGCGCGATCCGCCGCTGACCAGGACGACTTTGCCGCTTACATTGAACAAGTCCTGCATAGGTTAGGGCCTCTCTTGACTACGGCGCGATCATGACTTTGACCGGCGCTTCCTGACCGTCCAGAACCCGGCCAAGAAAAGCAGGCGTCTGGTCGAGAGTCAAACGGTGAGTGATCAGTTCCTTCAACTGCATCCTGCCGTTGGCAATCAGGTCCACGGCCGGCTCGAAATCGGCATCGTACAGCCGGCTGGTGATCAGCCGGACGTCCTTCGAAAACGCGACCTTCAGGGGGAAACTGATGTCACCGGCGGGAACTCCGTACACCACAATCCGGCCGCCCCGCCCACACGCCGTGAGCGCATCGCGTACGGTGGATTCAAGGCCGACACCATCGATCACCGCATCGAACTGGCGCTCGAGTTGCGTCGAGGGAAATCCGTCCCGAACATCGATCGCCTCGTCAAAGCCGAGCCGCCGCGCCAACTCCAGGCGTGACGGGACCACATCGGTCACCGCCACGCGGGAAGCGCCGTAGGCCCTTGCCACCTGCACGGCGAGCAGTCCGATATTGCCGGCGCCCAACACCAGCACGCGCGATCCCGTCCCGACGGCGCCTTCCTTCACGGCTCTGACCGCGACCGCGACTGGTTCCACCATTGCGGCCGACTCGAAGTCCATCCCGGCCGTCATGGCCCGGACCATGTAGTCCTCGACTACGACTTCTTCCGCGTACGCACCGTTGCGCGAGACAACGCCCAGCACCTCGGTGGAGTCCGAATGGTGGACTTCGCCTTTGGTAAATGCCGGATCTTCACGCAGGCACAAAATGGGGTGAATCAGGACAGGGTCGCCGGATTTCCATCGAGAGCCGGCAGCGGCTTCGATAATTTCCCCGCTCGCCTCGTGGCCCGGCACGATGGGGAACCTCGTAAAGGGCAGTTTGCCCGCGACACTCGAGTAGTCGGATCCGCAGACACCTACGTTGCGTACGCGAATCCGGATCTGCTGCGGGCCTAATTCCGGCCTTGGCAGATCAGTCATTTCGAGCTGCCTGGGACCTTTGAGTAGCAGCGCTTTCATGAACGTCATTCTCCTCGAAGAGAAGGCTTTGAATGCCGACTTGATCCTAACACCCGTGATTCCCGGAGTCATGCCTCGCCTTGACCTTGAGGAACCGGCCGCGCGGGATTGTGCCAAGAGAGACCCCGCGGCTATCGCTATCTCGCTATCGGCCGAATGGGTGAAGGTGCTCGCCCGTAGTCGTCTCGACGAGCCGATCTACGCAACACCGGCCATCCTTGACAACACGCTGTGCAACAGGACGGCAGGGACCTTATACGCTTTCGGGAAATAGCGCCTCACTCGCCGAACACGCGCTGGAAGATCGCGTCGATGTTGCGGAGTTGCCGCTCCAGCGAGAAGGTCTCCGCAATCTTTTCCGGCCCGAGGGTCTTGCGAATCTTCGGATCGGCCTCGATCGCGGCGCGGAAGTCGCTTTCCTCTTCCCACGCCTTCATCGCGTGGCCCTGGACCAACCGGTAGGCCGTCTCACGCAGCATGCCGGCCGCGGCAAGATCGAGCAGCAACTGGCCGGAGAACACCAGGCCTTTCGTCAGGTCCAGGTTCCTTCGCATTCGCTCCGGATAGACGATGAGTTTGTCGACCAGCCAGGTGGTCCGGGCGAGCAGGTAGTCGACCAGAATCGTCGAGTCGGGCAGAATGATGCGCTCCGCCGAAGAGTGCGAGATGTCGCGTTCGTGCCAGAGCGCGACATTCTCCAGGCCCGTCAGCGCATTCGAGCGGACGACCCGGGCCAGCCCGCAGATCTGCTCGCAGAGAACGGGATTCCGCTTGTGCGGCATCGCGGAACTGCCCTTCTGGCCTTTGGAGAAGAACTCTTCGGCTTCCCGCACCTCGGTTCGTTGCAGATGCCGCACCTCCAGCGCGATCTTTTCGAGGCTCGCCGCGATCACCGCCAGCGTACACAGATAGGCGGCGTGGCGATCCCGTTGCAGGACCTGGGTCGAAACGGGCGCAGGCAGCAGACCGAGTTTCGCGCAGATGAGTTCCTCGGCGTCCGGCCCGATGTGCGCGAAGGTGCCGACCGCGCCCGAAATCTTGCCATACCGCAAGTCCTCGGCTGCGGCTCGAAAGCGTTTGAGGTTGCGGCCGACCTCTTCGTACCAGATGGCGATCTTCCACCCGAAGGTGATCGGTTCCGCGTGGACCCCGTGAGTCCGGCCGATCTCTACGGTGTGGCGGAACTCGAGCGCGCGGCGCTTCAGGACCTCGCGTAGTTTCTCCAGGCCTTGCCCGATCAGACGCGAAGCCTGGCCGATCCGCAGCGCCTGCGCGGTATCGACCACATCGTTCGAGGTCAGCCCGTAGTGCAGCCAGCGCGACACCTCCGCCTTTTTGGCGGCGGCCATTTTCTCGGCCACCGACGTCGTGAACGCAATCACGTCGTGCTTCACCTCCGCCTCGATCTGGTCGATCCGGTCGACATCGAAGGCCGCATGCCGGCGCAACAATCGGGCCGCCTGCGCGGGTACGATCCCCAACTCGGCCAACGCCTCGGAGGCGGCCAATTCCACTTCCAGCCAGGTCGCGAACTTGTTTTCGTCGCTCCAGATGCGTCCCATCTCCGGGCGCGTGTATCGTCGAATCATCTTCAGTCTTCTCTTACAAGGTGAATACTTCGGTCGCCTGCCGCTGGGTCGCCACCACGAGCCGGGTGGAAAGGCCGCGCGCCGCCAGCGCCTGGTCCGCCATCAGCCGCACAATTTCCGGATGGTTGTTCTGCTCGCTCAGGTGCCCCAGAACCAGGATGCCCGCCCTCGAATCAAAATCGTTGCGAATGAAATCGCACGCGTGGTCGTTGGACAGATGCCCCACGCGGCTCATGACCCTCTGTTTGACCGGCCAGGGATACGGCCCGACCTTCAGCATTTCCAGATCGTGGTTCGATTCCAGCAGCAGGAGGTTCGCGCCCGCCAGATGAAACCGGATCGAGTCCGTCACATAGCCCAGATCGGTCGCCACCGAGAATTTCACTCCCTGGACCCGTACGCTGAATCCCACCGGGTCGATCGCATCGTGCGGAATCGTGAAACTGTCGATCTCCAGATCGCCGACCGAGAACGTCGAGCCGGCCTGGAACCGTTCGACCCGCGCCTCGAGACCTTCCCAGTCGATGGACTGCCCGGTGCGCTCTGTCAGGTAGACAGGCAGCTTCAGCTTATGTGCCGACTGGAACTTGCGCACCAGCCGAACCAGTCCACAAACATGGTCCGAGTGCTCGTGGGTGACCAGAATCGCGTTGATGCGTCCCAGCGCCAGACCTGCCGCGGTCAGGCGGCGCTCTGTTTCCCGAACGCTCAGGCCGGCATCGATCAGCACCGCCGTCCGCTCGCTCGCGACGTACGTGCAGTTGCCCGAGCTACCGCTGGCCAGCACACAAACCTGGACGATGCTGTGTCTCCTGAACCTCCATTGTGGCAGACCGCCCGCTCCGCCCACAAGCTTGTGACGCCGCGCCCGCGAGTGTTACAACGGAAGCGGCTCTCATCTTTTGTTCCGGAGACGAATCACATGACGCAACCCTTCTCCCGCCGGGACGTGCTTGCCGGAGCCGGCACGGCCTTCACGATCGTCCAGCCGCAATCCGTTCGCGGCAGTCAGGCGAATTCCAAAGTCACCGTCGGCCTCATCGGCGTCGGTGGCCGCGGCACCTACGACGCGGGTGTCTTTCATCGGGACAGCCGGGCGCGCGTCACGGCTCTGTGCGACCTGTTCGATGACCGCATCGAGGTCGGCACCCAGAAACTCGGCCTGGAAAAACCCGCGGTCTATAAGGACTTCGAGAAACTGCTTGCCTCCAATCTTGACGTGGTAATCATCGCCACTCCGCCGTTCGAACACCCGCGCATGTTGGAGGCGGCGGTCCAGGCAAAAAAGCACGTCTATTGCGAGAAACCCATGGGCGTGGACTTCGAGGGGTGCCGCCGCGTGATCGCCGCCGGCCGCAAGGCCGATCCCCGCAAGAACGTCTCGGTCGGATTCCAGCAGCGCTACGGGGCGGTGTACCAGGAAGCGTACAAGCGCATTCAGAATGGCACCATCGGGCAACTGGTGAATGCGCGAGGCTACTGGATCGGCGGCGATCCCTTCAAGCGCAGGCCCTATCCGGATCCGAAAGTGGAAAAGCTGCGCAACTGGTTCTGCTATCGCGAGTACTCCGGCGACTTCATCGTCGAGCAGGATTGTCACAACTTCGACGTGCTGCACTGGTTCCTGAATGCGCGGCCGATTCGGGTGGTCGGGTGGGGGGGCCGCAAGGTCCGGACGTCGATGGAAATTCTCGATCACCTCAGCCTGACGTTCGAGTTCCCGGATGGAATTCACGTGAACTTCGAGGCCAACCAGATGAGCCCGCCGGGCTTCAGCCGCGTGGGCGAGGAATTCACTGGCACCAAAGGTGTGATTGCGACCTCGCGCGGCCGGGTGGTGCATACCAAGGGCCCCAACGACGTGGAGACCATCGAGTCGAAGCGCGATATCACCATCGACGGAATCGAGCAGTTTCTTGACCGTGTGCTGGCGGGGACGGTGGAGAACGTGGCGGAGCGGTCGGCGATCAGCACGTTGTTCGCGATCCTCGGCCGGACGGCTCTCTACAACAACCGGGAAGCGGTCTGGAAGTCCGAGTTCGGCGACGTCTAGATGCCTCGAGCCAGCGAGTGCGCGCCGGTGGTCGCACTGGCAGAGGCCGCAGGGAAGGTATGATCATACTAGGAATATGAAATGGCTACGATTGAGCGTGTAACCGTGACCCTTCCCGCGGAACTTGTCAGAGACATCGACCGGCGTGAGAAAAACCGAAGCAAGTTCGTCGCTGAGGCCGTTCGCCGGGAACTTGATCATCGCCGGCGCGAGGACCTTCACAGGTCGCTGGAGAATCCTCATCCTGAAAGCGGTGCGCTCGCCGATGACGGACTCGATTCATGGGCGCTCAGCTTGCCAGAGGAAGATACCGAGGCCCTGGTAGACAGCAATGCAGGCCGTCCGGTTCAATGGGTGCCTGGCGAGGGCTGGGTGGAGCGCAGCGAGTGAGACTCGGACGAGGCGCTGTTGTCCTGGTGGAACTAGACCCCACAGCCGGCCACGAACAGCGCGGCGTAAGGCCCTGCATCGTGGTGAGCGACCCTGACGTCAACACACACCAGCGCTTTCCGCTGGTGTGTGTAGTACCGGTAACGGCGACTCCGGGTGAAGGACTGCTCTGTCCGCCCCTTGCCGCTGGCATGAGCGGCCTCGCCAAGAAGTCCTTCGCGCTGATCGACCATTTACGATCGATCGACAAGAGGAGGATCCGTCGTTTATTCGGCAATCTTGCCGAGCAAGAGATCGCGGCCATTGATGACGGCATCGTGGCATTCCTCGGCCTTGGCGAACGCCTTCACGAGCAGGGCGCGCCACCGCTGCAGTAAGAATCTGGGGCTAGTCCGCAACTCACCCGTCTGCACTCTGATTGACCAAGATCCGGTCAAGGGATAGCATCTTATAAGATGCTTGTCACGTGCGGGGCACACCGTGGTTAATTTGAGTCAGGATATTCATCCGCTAACCGACTTCAAGCGGAACACCGCCGCCTTCGTCAAGCGGATGAAGCGGACGAAGAGACCCCTGGTCCTTACAGTTAATGGCAAGGCCGAGCTTGTCGTCCAAGACGCGCAAGGCTATCAACAGATTCTCGACCGACTCGACCGACTCGACGCCGTCGAGACGATTCTTAGCGGTCTGAAGGCTTCGAGTGAGGGTCGCGTCAAACCGGCTCGCAAGGCACTAGAAGAACTGGGCGCGAAGCTTGGCATTTCACGTTGACGTCACGGACTCGGCGCTCGCGGATGCCGAGGACTACGTCCGGCGGATTCGTGACGTAAACAAGGAACCGGACGCCGCCGAGCGTTGGTCCCGCGGGCTCGTCACCGCCATTTACTCCCTTGAGGAATTTCCGAGCGGTTGCCCAATCATTCCTGAAGCCAACGCGTTCAACGAGAAGATTCGACACCTCATCTACTTTTCTCACCGCATCATCTTCGGCATCGACTACAACGGGAAGCGGGTAGTCGTGTATCGGATCTTCCACCTGCGAAAGGGACTCCGGCCCAAAGACGTTCGGGGCTGAGGCAGAGCCAACGATGTTCACCGCCAGCTGAAGTGCCGGTCAGACCTCCCGCCAGTCCTTTAGCCACGCATAGCCGGGACGCAGCCGCGCCCACATTCCGCGAGTCGCCTGCTCGAGTTCCGTCCGCTGCTTCGGCGATAGCTTGCCTTCGCGCTTTCGCTCCAGAACCGCCTGAGCGACGTTCTCCACCTGCCGCGGGTTGACCAATCCGGGAATCGGAGCCGTGATTGCCGGATTCTCCAGAATGTAGCGGATCGCCAACCGGGCCCGCTTGCTGTCCTCTTCCGCCTGGGGACTGCTCAACGAGCCATCGCCCGCGAACAGCGAATTGTCCGCGAACGGCTTGATGCCCAACACGCCCACCTGGTGCTGTTGGACCGCCTCGAACACGCTCTCTTCGGGCAAGACGCTCGAGTCGGCGGTATAGGGGAAGAGCACCACCTGGATCTGGTTCGGGTAGTGTTCGATCAGATACTTGAGCCAGGAGCGGTTGTGGCTGGAAATGCCCGTGAACCGGGCCTTGCCCTGCTGCCTGGCCTGGTCGAGTGCTTCGATGGTCGCTTCTTCCACCTGGTTGAGCAGGCCCATTTCGGGAATGCCCTCCACCGGCAGAGTGATCCGCCACAGGTCGACATAATCGAGATTCGCTTCTTTCAGGCTCATGTCGAAGCCCTCGAGCAACTTCTTCGCGGTCCGCCATTCCGGGAACCGCGGCTCGCGGGTATACCAGGAGAACCCGAAGTACATGCGGTCCCTGCGGCCCTTCAGAACCTTCGCATAGGCCAGGATCTCGGGCGGCGCGCAGGCGTCCACATAGTTGATGCCCAGTTCCGTGCAGCGCGAGACAATGTCCGCGCGGTTCTTCAGGAAGACCGGATTGTTGACGTTGTCGAGGTCTTCCTTGGCGTAGCCGACGCCCTTGAAGCCTTGAGGCATCATGGTAGCGACGCGTTTCCAGTGCCCGCCCAGGCAGACGGCGGAAAACATCAGGCCGGTCTTGCCGAGAGGGCGATATTCCATGTTGGAGTTGTAGCTGCGAATCGCGGCTGTGTTCAGTTTGGGGACGTTCTTGGCGCCGGCCGCCATCGCCAGGGCACTGGCGGCGAGGAACTCCCGGCGTTCGATGGGTTCCGTCATAGGGACCTTCCTTTGCGGAAATCGAAAAATGAGGGTTGAAAAGATCGCGCCCGCCCGTCGCCGGGCAGGCAAAGTCTGCCGTCCCGATCCTACGCCAATCCGTGTTCCGTGTCTAACCCTCGAGGCCAATCCACACCCGCACCTCATCATTTGTCGGAAGCCCGTCGCCGCAACTTCTCCGGGCCGTGCCCGATAACTAGGCTGGAGGGTCCTACCGATGAAACTGAATCCGTTGAGCCGGGTTGCGTGCTTTCCCCCGATTGGCACGTCGCCGGTTCCCGAGCGTTCGGCGGCCGTAAGCCAGGCGCGCCCCGACTACGCCGCCGCCTTTGCGCGCAACTGGAAACCCAAGGTATCTGACAAGTTCGACAGCAAGATGAAGGATCTCGAGGCGCAGGACAAACTCGGGAATTTCGAGATCCAGGATCTGATGAGCCAGTACAACCAGGCGGAAACATTGGCTTCCAGCGTTCAAAAGAAAGCGGACGACACCAACAACGGCATCGCCGGGAAGATCGGTTGATGGGCGGCCGGCCATACTGCCGGCCCCTCCGAAGGGCGCGCTAAAGCACGCCGCGGCTTAAAAACCGCCCCACAGGTCGGGAACTGAAGGTTCCCCTGCACGTTGCGTGCGCCAAATCCTTCAGAGGGTCGAGGGCAGCACGAAGGGCCGGCGATACGTTCGTCCCAGCATCCCGTTCGCTTCGGCGTCCGAGGGGAAACGATTGGTCTTGGGATCGAATCGGACCTGCCGCTTGAGCCGGTACGAGATGTTGGCGAAGTTGCACATGCTGCCCGACAGGTGAATCTGCTCCAGTTCCGCGGTCAGAGTCTCGGGCTTGCCGCTACGAACGGCATCCAGAAAGTTCGCCGTGTGGTCGACGTCCTCCAGGCGCCCCGGATCAGGTTCCGGAGTCTTGCTTCCGTTCAAGTAGATTTGACACACGCCCTTCTGGTTATCGTGTGCGCCGGGGCCTCCGTCGGCCAGGTGCATGTACCCCTTGGCTCCGTAGAAGTGCAGACTGTTGGTCTCGGGAGTCAGATGGCCGCGAACTTCGCCGATCAACTCGACCCCATCGTCCCACTGGCACGCGACGTTCAGAGTATTGGGCGTCTGGCCCTGATCCTTGTAGCCGAAACGGCCGCCCGAAGCGAACACGCGCTGAGGTAGCCCGCGGTTCAGGCCCCAGCGCGCGACATCCATGTAGTGGGCGCCGTTGTTCGCCACCTCGCCGCCGCCGAAATCCCAAAACCAGTGCCAGTTATAGTGGACCAGGTTGAAATGGTGAGGCTGCTCCGGCGCGGGGCCGAGCCACAAGTCCCAGTGTAGATTCCTGGGCGGAGGCTCAGGTTTGAGAAATCCCAGCGATTTGCGCCGGACGCAAATGGTCCAACGGGCAAGGTACAGGTCGCCGATCACGCCCTCGTGCAGCAACTGGATGGCCTTGCGATAGCCTCCGCTGGAACGGCGCTGCGTCCCGCCCTGCACGACCCGCTTGTATTTGCGCGCCGCCTCCACCATCTTCTGCCCTTCGATGAAGTTGTGCGAGATGGGCTTCTCGATCAGGACGTGCTTGCCGGCCTGGCACGCCCAAATCGTGTTGAAGCCGTGCCAGTGGTCAGGCGTGGCGAAGGAAACGGTGTCGATGGTCTTGTCGTCGAGGATCCGGCGGAAGTCCGCCACCTGCGCCGGAGTCTTCCCGCTCTTCTTCTGGACGGCGGCCGCCGCTTGCGCGGTGCGAAGATCGTCGACGTCGCAGACCGCGGCCACTTCCGCCCCGGGGATGCGGAGCAGGTTGTGGACCAGATCCATTCCCCGCCACCCGGTGCCGACGACCGCCGCGCGAATGCGATCGTTCGCGCCGGCCCAACGCTGGGAAGCGGCGGCCGCGCCCACCAGAAATGTCCGCCGCGTCATCGGATCTATCCGGCGACCACCTTGTTCTTCAATACGCCAATGCCCTCGATGTCGATCTCGACAGTGTCGCCGGGATTCATCTTCTTCGTGGTCTGCGGCGTCCCCGTGAAGATCAGGTCGCCCGGCACCAGCGTCACGTACTTGCTGATAAAGCTCACCATCGTCGGGCAGTCGAATAACAGGTCGGAAGTGTTTTCCTTCTGAACCACCTGGCCGTTGAGGCGGGTCTGCAAGAGGAGGTTGGCGTAGTTGACGCCTTTGGCGATGACGGGCCCGAGCGGCCCGAACGTGTCGGCGCCCTTGGCGCGCCACCACTGGACGTCTTTCTTCGCGCCGTTCTGCCAGTCGCGCTCGCTGACGTCGTTGCCGCACGTCACCCCGAAGATGGCGGCTTTGGCTTCCTCGACCGAAACGTTCTTCGCGGTCTTGCCGATCACGATGACCAGTTCGCCTTCGTAGTGGACATTGACCGAGCCCTTGGGGATGACGATCGAATCGTCCGGGTGCTGCAGGCACGTCACCGGCTTGTAGAAGATCTCGGGATTCACAAACAGGGCCTTGCCGCCCATGTGGCTCTTGTAGTTGCCTGCCAGCGCGAGGACCTTGGAAGACTCGCAGGGATAGAGCAACTTCACGTCG
This sequence comes from uncultured Solibacteraceae bacterium, assembly GCA_964529305.1. GTDB lineage: Bacteria > Acidobacteriota > Terriglobia > Bryobacterales > Bryobacteraceae > CAZGUX01. Next base: position 81,563 of record CAZGUX010000048.1, read on the forward strand.
CCCAGCTTGTGTTTGGCGCCGGTTTCTTTGTGGGCGCCGAACAGGCTGCCGCTGATGGCATGCACCGTGTCGCCGCGGAGGATGCCGTACCCGGTCGTGTTGCCCTTTCGGAAACGGACGTACTTGGTAACGGATCCTTGCGCCGACCCGACTTGCATGGCGGCGGACGAAGCCGCCAACGTGTGGACGAATTCTCTGCGTTGCATGGTTCTATCCTTTATACACCGGCTTCGCTGACCACGGGAAAGTCGGTTGATCCCTTCAACTGGGCCCCCTCGTTCAATCGGACCTGGGCCGACATGTACACGTAGATCAGACCGCGCCGGGGCTTCGCGCTGGAATTTGGCTCACTGCGGTGCACGGTCAGGCAGTGGTGCAGAACACACGAACCGCGGGGCGCCTCCACGGCTTGCTCGGGCAACTCCGCAACCTCCGGATGCTCCAGCAGCCCCAGGGAATTCCCTTTCACACCGGAAGGGGCGTGCGGCAGAATGCCCAGTTTGTGAGATCCTACCGCAAATCGCACGCAGCCATTCTCGATCCGGGTATCATCCAGCGCGATCCAGGCCGTGACCAGCTCGTAGGGAGTGAAGGGCCAGTAAGGCATATCCTGATGGGCCGGCACAGCGGTGCCGACCATGGGCGGCTTGGCAAACAACTGGCTGCCGTACAAACGGACCGGCTTGCCCAGGATCTCCGCTATCACGCCGACCAGTTTCGGGTGTCGAGCTCCCTCCATGAAGAACGGGCTGTAGTGGTGCATGCGGAAGGCGTTGCGCAGGCGCGGCGGGTTGGAGTCCGGTTCGTAGATCACGTCGTGATCCGGCATGTAGCCGGCGCGGCCCTCGACGATCCGGTCGACCTCATCGGACATGGGGGCGACCTCCTCCTCCGTGAACAAGTTCTCCAGAACGACGAAGCCGTCGTTATAGAAGCGCACCGCAGTCTCGGGCAGCGAAAGCGTAGCCATGGTGTGCCCATTATGGCTCGTAACGGGGGCGGTCCGGGTCCAGGCGGTTGGATGTCAGTAGCGCGCCTGTTCCACCATCTCCCGCATGATGTCGATACGGTGCTCGAGCGCTCCCGGAGGAACCTGGTCGCCCGCGGCGGCTACCAGCCGGGGGCTGCGCGCGCGGAGCGCCAGCCACTGCCTCACGGCATCGCGGAAGTCGTCGTCACTCGCAGGTTCAATCCAGGCGGGAGGAGGGACCCCGCCCGAGAGGATCATTCCAGGCCCGGCTTCGTCGCGGCATTCCTCCGGGGTCAGGTCGCCCATCGGCGCGGGGGTGACGGCGTCGATGCAGTCGACTCCAATCTCCACGAAGGCGCCCAGAAGTCCGCTCAATCGCCCGTCGACGTGCACGGAACTGAACTTGCCTGCCTCTCGAATGCGGCGCGCCGTCTCCCGATAGAACGGAGCGGACCAGCGGCCGAAGAACCGCGGCGACTGAATGTCGCTCGAGAAGTTGTCGCCCAGGAAGATCACCTCCGCGGGGCTCTGGCACAGCACCTCGACACAATGCAACAGGTTGTGATTGATGGCCGAAACACACTCCTCGAACTCCACCGGCGAGTCCGCGGCCAGGAAGATTGTCCGCTCCACTCCGGCCCAGTAGCTCAGCAAGTGGCCGATCGCGCTGTAGCCGAGCGGCAGGTAGAGGACGCCCAGATCGCCGATGGCCTTCTGCCACCCCTCGTAGCGGTGGAACGCGGGGCGAAATTGGAGCCGGCTCAAGGCATAGGCCAGCACGCGCAACTCCTCCACTGTCGACACGCCCCACCGGGAGATGCTCCACGAGTAGCTCTCTTCTTCCCAACGCCGTCTTCGCTCAATCACTCCGATCGGCGTCTCGATCCGCCACGTGATCTCCGGCCCGAATTCGGTGTTCTGCTTCGTGGTGGTCGCTTGGACTTCGGGAGGGTAGCTCGCGTCATAGAACGAAATCAGATTGGGCGCGTAGAAGCCGGCCCGGACTTTGCGATGATAGTCGAGCAGCGGCCAGTCCGGCTCCATCAGCGCCTGCGAAAGGTCGAACGGTACGTTGTGTTTCTGATAGAACCAGTGCGACAGATCCAGAAAGAAAGGGACACGGTCCGGCATTTCGCCCCGGTACACCGCCAGCAGTCGTTCTCGTTCAGTCATAGGCCAACCCGAAGTGACATGAACCGGAGACAAACAGAGACTCTTGGGGCACGGCCACCGCGAGAGGCTGTGAAAAAACCGGCCAATCGCCGCCATGAAGCCTTCTGGAAGCCGCGAGCGTGAGCGAGCGGTGGCGATGCATGTTGACCCAGGAGCCACCGCTCCCTGACGGTCGCGGCTCTGTTTGGTCACGGCTCTGCAAGTTCAGATCGATCCTCAGAGCCGTGATTGTATGCCCGGCGCACCTGGAAGTAAATGGATCCGTCCTGTCCTTCGGGACGCTCGCCAGTGACCTGACGCCGCCAGGGCGTACAATGAGGGACGTATGCCCGACACATTCGCCGTATTCGACACCACCGAAGGGTCGTTCAAGATCAAACTGCACGAGGACAAGACACCCCGCACCGTTGCGAACTTTGTCGACCTCGCGGAAGGCCGTAAGACGGGAAAGCCGTTCTACGACGGGTTGGTTTTCCATCGGGTCATTGATGGGTTCATGATTCAGGGAGGCTGTCCGCAGGGAACGGGAACCGGCGGCCCCGGCTATCAGTTCGCCGACGAATTTCATAAAGACCTCAAGCACACCAAGCCGGGAATCCTCTCCATGGCGAACGCGGGACCGAATACCAACGGCAGCCAGTTCTTCATTACGGTTGCGCCCACCAAATGGCTGGATGGGAAACACAGCGTGTTCGGAGAAGTAGTGGAAGGCTACGACATCGTCGAGAAGATCGCCAAGTCGCCGACGGGTTCGATGGACCGTCCCGTCAAGCCGATTGTGGTCAACTCGGTCAAAATTGAAAGGGTGTAAGCCATGAAGTGGCTGCTATGTCTGGCGCTCGCCGCGAGCGCCTTTGGCGCCGACGGTTTCAAACCGTTGTTCAACGGCAAGAATCTAAAAGGGTGGGACGGCGACCCGAGGATTTGGTCCGTCCACGATGGCATGATTGTCGGATCGACCGAGAAGGTCACGATCGACAAGAACCAATTCCTGATTTCCAAAAAAAGCTACAAAAATTTCATCCTGAAGGCTCAGGTGAAACTGCGGAATCACAACAGCGGTATCCAATTCCGCAGCGAAGCGCTGCCTGGGTGGGTGGTGAAGGGCTACCAGGCGGACATGGCCGAAAACAACTACTGGGGCTGTGTGTACGACGAGAAGGGCACGCGCGGCATCCTGGTGAACGGCTGGAAGGACAAGGCGGAGAAGATCGTCAAGCTGAAAGACTGGAATGATTACGAGATTACCTGCCGCGGCGATTCGATTCAGTTGAAACTCAACGGCGCCGTGACCGCCGATTTCCAGGATCAGGCAAAACTCGACGGCATCATCGCGTTCCAGCTCCACAAAGGACCGCCGATGGAAGCCTACTTCCGCAACATCCAAATCAAAGTGCTGCCCTGAACTTGCGACTCGCGATCTTTGGAGGCGCCTTCGATCCCGTCCACGCGGCGCACCTGACGGTGGCTCGTGAAGCCGCATCGCTGTGCGCGCTGGATTGTGTCCTGGTGGTTCCCGCGGCGAATCCACCCCACAAACGGCTGCACACGCCCTACGATCACCGCTACCGGATGGTCGAACTCGCGGTAGCGGGCGATCCCGTGCTCGAGGCCTCGCGTCTCGAAGCGCTGACCGCGCACTCCTACTCCATCGATACGATCGAGCGAGTGCGTGCCCGCATCCATCCGGACGACCAGTTGTTCTTCCTGATCGGCGCGGATGCGTTTGCGGAGATCCGGACCTGGGTCCGTTGGCAGGATGTGATCCGCGCGGTCGAGTTCGTCGTGGTGAGCCGGCCGGGGTTCCGCTACGATCCACCGGAGGGAGCGCGGGTCCATCGCCTCGACTCTCTCGCTTTGCCGATTGCCTCGTCCGACCTTCGCCAGCGTTTGGCCGCCGGGGAGACCCCCGCCGAGATCCCGCCTCCGGTAATCGAGTATATTCGGGAACACGGTTTGTACCGTTGACCGAGGACCGATGACCCGACTTCTGATGTTCGCCTTTGCCCTGCCCTTGTGTGCGTACGCGCAGACGACCGCTTCCATGGTCTCCGCCCGCATGAGCGAATCGTTGCACAATGCCGACGTGGTCGCGTTCCAGGCGCGGCAGTATGTCGTCCGGCACGTGCCTCGTCTCAAACTTCCCGAGAGCGCGGAAGCCTGGACTGCCGAGGCGAAGCGGTTGCGCGAGAAAGTGTTGCGTGAGGTCGTTTATCACGGCTGGCCGCCGGAACTGGTCAACACACCGCCCCGTTTTGAGGACCTCGGCCTGATCCCGTCCGGCAAAGGCTATCGCCTGCGGAAGCTTCGTTACCAGGTTGTCCCCGGTTTCACCAGTGTCGCTCTGCTGTACGAACCGGAGAACCTCTCCGGCAAGGCGCCCGCCGTTCTGAACGTCAACGGCCACGAGGCCGAAGGCAAGTCGATGGAGTACATCCAGAAGCGCTGTATCAACCAGGCCCGCCAGGGCATGCTGGCCTTGAACCTGGAGTGGATCGGCATGGGTGAACTCCGGCACCGGGAGAATCTCCACTGGTGGGCGTCGCACCTGGATCTGGCGGGCTACAACGGCCTGGGCCTGTTCTATCTGGAGATGCGTAAGGGCCTGGATTTCCTTTGGGACCATCCCAATGTCGACCGGGCGCGGATCGGAATTACGGGACTGTCGGGCGGTGGGTGGCAGACCGCGGTTCTCAGCGCTCTCGACGAGCGGATCACGGCGGCGATCCCCAACGCGGGTTATCACTCGGGCCTCACCTACGCCGGCCGGGATAATATCGGGGACAACGAGCAGTCGGCCACGGATTTCCTGGGAACGGTCGACTACTCCCACATCGCCGCCATGCGGGCCCCCAAGCCGACGCTCATGATCTACAACGCGGAGGACAACTGCTGCTTTCGCGCTCCCAAGGTGAAGCCGTTCCTGTTCGACCTGGCCGCGCCCGTGTATCGCCTCTTCGGCGCCGAGGACCGCCTGGTCTGGTACGAGAACACGGATCCGGGCGACCACAACTATCAACTCGACAACCGCATGCAGTCGTACCGCTTTTTCGCCCGCCACTTCGGCCTGCCCTCGGTATCCACGGAGATCCCGGCCGATTCGGATATTAAGACGGGGGAGGAACTGACCATCGGCCTGCCTCCGGATCAACTGACCATGCTGGGACTGGCGCGCCGGTTCGCTGAAGGGAGAAAACGGCGTGAGTTCTTCTCCCACCAGGAGGCCCGCAACCGGCTGACCGAGGTCATTCGCTACCGGCCCGCCCGGGTTGCGGGCGCGTGGCCGCTGGCAAACGGGAACAAACAGGGACTCGAGAGCGTCGGCTATCGTTTCGACTTCGACAATGGCCTGAGCGCCACCGCCGTCTGGCTGCGAGCCCTGACAACACCGGCTAACGCGCCGATGGTCTTCGTCCTGAACGACGGCGGCAAGAAGGAAGCTGCTGGGCTCATCTCCGACCGGGTGAATCGCGGCGAACAGGTGGTCGCCTTCGATCCGATCTTCACAGGCGATGCCGATGGACCCAAGTTTTACTACCCCAATCTCGACCGCATGCTGAACTGCGTCGGTGAGCGCTCCGCGGGACTGCGTGCCGCGCAGTTGGCCGGCGTCATCGAGTGGTTCACGGACGCCAGGCGGCCGGCCACACTCCGCATCGATACGACCGGCCCGAGAACCGAGATTTCCGTTTTGTCGCTCGTGGCGCTCAAGCCGGGCCTGGTGTCCGAAACGGTGATCCGGAATGGACTGGGCAGCATCGATCGGGTCCTCGCGCTGGGCCTCGACTATGTGAAGTACCCGGAGGTGTTTGTCCTCGATTTCCAGCGTGAGTTCGACTACCCCCGCCTGGCGGAACTGGCGCGCCCCGCCCAGATTCGCTGGGTGGAGCCTCGATTCGAGCCGGCGCACTGACTTGCGGACCCGGCTCCTGTTGGTCGCCGCAATCTGCTTCCCGCTGGCCGCCCTGGCGCAATCAGTTGGCTTGGCGGCGCCTCGCGGAACCACGGTTCGCGGAGCCGACCGCGCCGGCGCGTGGATTGCCGCGTGGGGCGACCGCTGCCTGATCACAACTTCCGCCAGGCCGCGATGGACTGTTGTCCGCGGTCCGGCAAGGCCCGGGTTTGACGAGGGCGGTTGCCTGGCCGACGTCGATGCAGATGGGCAGCCAGACCTCATCGTTCAGGAACTCGGGGGCGCTCTGGTTTGGTTTCAGGCTCCGGCTTGGACCCGCAGGGTCATCGACCATAGTGTCGAGGCCGCGGATGCACAGTTCACGACCCTCGGCGGAAAGCGGGGCGTGGTGGTGATCCATCGCGGCGGGCAGGTCCGTTTTTACCAGGTTCCCTCGACACTCGATGGACCGTGGTCCGTTCGGGATCTCTACTCGTTCTACAGTGCCTCCCGCCAGGGCGGCCTGCTGTTTGCCGACGTCGACGGCGATGGACGGGAGGACTTGATTGCAGGCAACTATTGGATGAAAAGGCCGGCGGAATTCGAACTGCCCTGGCCGTTGTTCGCCATCAAGTTGTGGCCGGAAGGGCCGCTCTCGGCCCTCACTCGCTTCGCCCGGTTCGCTAGCGGCGATCTCGCGGCTGTGCAGCGGAGCCTGTCGCCGGGGCGTTTGGCCGTATATCGCAAACCGCCGGACCCGCGAACCCTCTGGGCGGAAGAACTACTCGCGGCCGATCTCGACAAACCGGGGACAGTTCTGGCCGCCGACGTCGATGGCGACGGGCGGGAGGATGTCGTCGCCGCCGAAAGCGGGCCGAAAGGCCGGGTGTTTGTGTACGCCGGAGGACAGAGAGAACAGGTTGTTTCGGGGACCCCGATCGTGCGCGGCTGGCTCGATGGACGCCAGTTGCTCGCCGTGACGCACCAGGGTCTGGTTCGAATTCCCTTGCAGCGTTCCCGCCCTAATCGCTGACCGCTGTTTGCTGACCGCTGACCGCTTACTTCACCTGTTCGTCTTTTTCCACTTTGCCGTCGCGAATATGGATGATGCGGTGGGCGTACAAGGCGATGTCGTGCTCGTGCGTGACGAGGATGATCGTGTTGCCCTGCCGGTACAGCCTCTCGAAGAGGCCCATGATTTCCACGCCGGTGGCGCTGTCGAGGTTCCCGGTGGGCTCGTCGGCCAGCAGGATCGAGGGGTTGTTCACCAGCGCGCGGGCAATCGCCACGCGTTGGCGCTGGCCGCCGGACAGTTCGCTCGGCTTGTGATACATTCTCGGTTCGAGGTCGACCTGACGAAGCGCCAGTTTTGAACGTTCCTCGCGTTCGCGCGCGGCCATGCCGGAATAAATCAACGGCAGTTCCACGTTGTGGAGCGAGGTCGCGCGGGCCAGCAGGTTGAACGTCTGGAAGACAAAGCCGATCTCCTTGTTGCGGATGTGGGCCAGTTCGTCGTCGGTCATGTCGCTGACCAGGCGGCCGTTGATGTAATACTCGCCCTTGCTCGGCGTGTCGAGGCAGCCGATCAGGTTCATCAGCGTGGACTTACCCGAGCCGGACGGACCCATGATCGCCACGTACTCGCCGCGCCGGATGGTAATGTCGACGCCCGCCACGGCGTTGATCTCCTGGTCGCCCATGATGTAGGTCTTCCAGAGATCGAACGTCCGGATGACGATACCGTCTCTCTTGAGTTGCTCGCCGCGCTCGATCAGTTCCGCCGCTGCCCGTGCCATGTAGACTTACCCCTCGCTCTTCGTTGCCTGCTTGTTGTCAATCTTAACTCGCGTCTCGTCGCGGATGGTGCGAATGATCTTGTAACTGCCGGTGATGATTTCTTCGCCCTCCTTCAATCCGCTCACGATCTCGATCTCGGTAGCCCCAGTGATCCCCGTCTCGACTTTGCGAAACGTGGCCCGTTGCCCGGTGATTACGAAAACTCCCTGCATCTCTTCCTTGCGGGCTTTGATCTGTGCGGCGGAAAGATTGGACGTGTCCGGTTCCTTGCCGTTCTTGAGGGGCTCCAGATCGCCCTTCTTGCGCAAGGTGAGCGCCTGAATGGGCGCCGTGACGACGTTCGTTCGAGTCGCCGTCACGATTCTCGCGGTCGCCGAGAGGCCGGGCCGGATCTCCTCGGGCGGCTCCTCCAGAGCGATCACGACCTTGAAATCCTTCGCCTCCTGGCTGGAAATCGTACTCTGCGACGCCGCCAGGCCGGTCGAGCGAAGAATGGCCGTGTTCCCGATTTCGATCACGTGTCCCCGAAAAACCCGGTTCGGAATGGCGTCGATGCTCACTTCCGCCGGTTGGTCCAGTTTGACGTTGACGATGTCCGTCTCGTCCACCTTTACTTCCGCGGTGATCAGCGACATGTCCGCGATGGTCATGATCAGGCTTCCCGGCGTGTTCTGAATCCCGGTGACGACGGTTTCGCCGACACGGACGGGCAGGTTCGTAACCATTCCATCGAGCGGGGCCACGGCAAAGTGTTTCTCCAGGACATCGTTGACGCGGGTCAGGATGGCCTGACTCTGCGCGACGCGCCGCTGTGCCGCCGAAAGCCGCGCCGCGGCCTCCTGCCGGCCGGCGCGCCAACCCACGACCCTCGATTCGGCTTCCCGCAGAGCTGCCCGTTGCGCGGCAAACGCGGCCTTGTACTGCTCGTACTCGCGCTGCGCGATCAGCTTTTCGTTGAAAAGCTTCTCGCCCCGTTCGACGTCGAGGCGCGTCTTGTCGAGGTCCGCCTTCACCCGGTCCACCGTGGCCTGCAAGGTCGCCAGATTGTCATCCGCCGACTTGACCGTCGCTTCGGCCGCTGCCGACTCGGCCTGCGCCGAACTGAGAGCGGCCCGCTGGGCGTTGACGTCGGCCTCCGGCTGGATCGACTCCAATTTCGCCAGCATCTGGCCTTTGCGAACGCGATCGCCCTCTTTCACCAGGATCTCGGTGATGCGGCCCATCGCGTTGGCGCCGATATTGACGTAGTTTCGCGGCTTGATTTCCCCGGTAGCGGTGACGATGGCCGCGAGATCCTGCCGAAGAATCCGGCCCGTTTGCACCGTGACCACGCCGCGCTGGCTGTATTTGTAGCCCCCGAACCCGCCGGCGCCGGCCAGTATGACGACACCCACCCCGATCAGGATCTTCCACTTGAGTTTCACGGGTCGCGGCTCCAGCGATTAGATACGGGTGTTGCCGGCGGAAGGTTCACTTTCCTTCAATCGTAGCATGCGGGTTTTCAGGCGCTGTTAATGATATGACTACGGCCTTTGCAACCAGGTTACGCGGGTGGGTTGTGTGTATTGCTCGCACTGAATGCCGTCGGTGACGCCGGAGGAAACCAGCGCGCAGGCGTTCGTCTTCGCCGTTCGCAAGGCATCTATCTCCGTGGCGGCCGAAGCGGTCCGGCACGAGGAGCGGCCTTGAAAGTCCATGCAGACTTCGACTCGAAAGCCCCGTACCTGCAGCGAGGAATAGACAACCATGCCGATGACGGCGACGACAAACGCAATTCCCAGCAGAACCGTCTTCTTCACAGAAAGAAGTTTCCCATTTTCCGGAACTTCTCGTACCGGTGAGCCACCAGTTGTTCGCCGGTCAATGGTTCCAGTTGATCGAGCGACCAGCGTAACGTCTCCCGAACCGACGCCGCCGCGGCATCGTAGTCGGCTTGCGCGCCTTCTTCGGGCTCCGGGATGATGCCGTCGATCAGCCCGTATTCGAGCAGCTCTTCCGCGGTCAGCTTCAGGGCGCTGGCGGCGGCCTCCGCCCGTGAGGAATCGCGATAGATGATGGCGGCGCAACTCTCCGGTGAGATCACGCTATAGACAGCATTTTCCAGAAGGTACACATAATTACCGACGCCCAGCGCGAGAGCGCCTCCGCTGCCGCCTTCGCCAATGCAAATGCAGATCACCGGACAGGCCAGGCGGGCCATTTCCCGCAGGTTTCGGGCGATCGCTTCGGCCTGGCCCCGCTCTTCCGCATCGATGCCGGGGTAAGCGCCCGGCGTGTCCAGCATCGTGACGATCGGGCGCCCGAATTTCGCGGCAATTTGCATCGTGCGAATCGCCTTGCGGTAGCCTTCGGGCTTCGGCATGCCGAAATTGCGGTAGAGCTTCTGTTTGGTGTCGCGGCCTTTCTGTTCGCCGACCACCATCACGGGCCGGTCCTCGAAGAAAGCGCTCCCGGTCACGATCGCCGGGTCGTCGCCGAACGACCGGTCCCCATGAATCTCCTGGAAGTCCGTGAACAGCCGCTCGATGTAGTCGAGCGAATGCGGCCGCTTGGGGTGGCGGGCCAATTGGACACGCTGCCATGCCTTGTTGGCTGGTGTGGGGGACCCGGCAGGAGCGGGTTGATCAGGTGCCATCTTGGGTGACTAGTTCGCGAGCACTTCCAGAGCATCCGCGCCGCACAGGCGCTCGATCTCCTTCCGGAATTCACGATCGGGCCGAACCTTGGCCGGAATATCCAGGATAACGGAAAAGTCTCTCGCGAGGTCGAGACGAAACCGGACCTCCGTCTCTCCCGGCTTGCGGGCGAACAAATCGTGAAGTGATTGCGCCCGGTCCACTTCGCCGTTCCGCCCCAGCCAGACTCGAATCGAAATCAGGGACGGAAGGGGAACGCGCGCTACGTCGAGGGGTACGATGTCCTGAATGGAGATCTTGGGCGCTGCGTTCTCTTCCGGCAGCACCAGCCCCCGGACCAGCACTGCCTGGTCTTCGACCAGAGACGGAGCGAGACGTTCGTATTGCGTGGTGAAGACCATCGTCTCAATGCTTCCCCCGCGGTCCTCCAGTTGCATGGAGGCCCAGGGCTTCCCTTCCCGGTTCCGCCGCCTTTGAATGCCGGTCAACACGCCGCACAGGGCGACCTCCTTGCTCCTCTCCAATCCCTCCAGCGTGCTCGAGTCGTGCGTGGCCAGTTCGCTGACTTTGTCCGCGTAGTCGTCGAGCGGGTGGCCGGTGACGTAGAACCCGATCATCTCTTTCTCCCCGGCCAGCTTTTCCTTTGGCGTCCAATCGGGGACATTCGGCAGTCGCGGCTCGGCGTGTTCTTCTTCCGCCATCAGATCGCCGAAGAGCCCTTCCTGGCCGCTCTGGCGGTCGCGCCAGGCGCGCTGGCCGCTCTCGATCGCCGGGTCGATGACCGCGAACTTCTGCGCCCGCGTGCCTTCCAGCGTATCCATGGCGCCGGCGCGGATCAGGCTCTCGATCACCCTCTTGTTGACGGCGCTCAGGTCGACCGTCTCCGCAAATTCGTAGATGGACTTGAATCTGCCCGTCTCCGCCCTGGCGGCGACAATGGCCTCGACTGCGTTCTGCCCCACGTTCTTGACCGCGCCCATGCCAAACCGGATCGCGTCCTTGGCCGGCGTGAAGTTGAAATCCGACGTGTGAATGTCCGGCGGGAGCACCGTGATGCCCATGTCCCGGCACTCGTTGATGTACTTGACGACCTTGTCGGGCTTGCCCGTTTCCGAAGTCAGCAGCGCGGCCATGAACTCGACCGGAAAGTGCGCCTTCAGATACGCCGTCACATAGGCGACGTAGGCGTAGGCGCAGGAGTGAGACTTGTTGAAGCCGTATTCGGCGAACTGGGCCATCAGGTCGAATAGCTTTTCCACCTTCTTCTGCGAGAAGCCGTGGGCCGTGGCGCCCCGCACGAAGCGCTCGCGCTGCTTGGCCATCTCCTCCGGCTTCTTCTTGCCCATGGCCCTGCGCAGCATATCGGCCTCGCCGAGCGAGTACCCGGCCAGCTTCTGCGCGATCTGCATCACCTGCTCCTGGTAGAGCATGATGCCGTAGGTCTCGTCGAGCAATTCCTTGAGGTCGGGAATTTCGTAGGTGACCTGCTTGCGGCCGTGCTTGCGGTCGATGAAATCGTCGACGACCCCGCCCTTGATGGGCCCGGGCCGGTACAGTGCGTTCAACGCCGTCAGGTCTTCGATCCGCGACGGCTGGTAGCGCCGCAGGATGTCCTTCATGCCCTCCGATTCGAACTGGAACACGCCGGACGTGAATCCATCGGAAAAGATCTTGTAACTCTTCGGGTCGTCGAGCGGCAGTTGTTCGATATCGATGCGGACGCCCCGGTACTTCTCGATCAGCTTGACCGCGTCGTCGATGATCGTGAGCGTGGTCAGGCCGAGAAAGTCCATCTTGAGCAGCGAGAGCTTCTCGAGACCGGACATGTCGTACTGCGTCACAATTTCGTCGCGGTTGGTGCGGTACAGCGGCACCAGGTGTTTCAGCGGCTCCGGTCCGATGACGACGCCCGCGGCGTGGACGGAGGCGTTGCGGGCAAGGCCTTCCAGCTTGAGCGCCACCTTCAGAATCTCGTCGACGCGGGGGTCCTTCTTCGCGGCTTCGGCAAACCCCGGTTCGGCGGCGATGGCATCCTTCAGCTCGATGTTCAGCACGCTGGGGACGAGTTTGGTGACCTTTTCAACGTCCTGGAACGACAGGTCGAGCACGCGGCCGACGTCCTTGATGGCGGCCCGCGCGGCGAGCGTGCCGAACGTGATGATCTGCGCCACCTGCTCCCGCCCGTATTTCTCCGTGACGTACTGGATCACCTCGCCTCGGCGGCGCGTGCAGAAATCGATGTCGATGTCGGGCATGCTGATGCGCTCCGGATTCAGAAAGCGCTCGAACAGCAGACCGTACTGCAAGGGGTCGACGTCGGTGATCTCCATCGCGTAGCTCACCAGGCTGCCCGCGGCCGAGCCGCGCCCGGGACCCACCGGGATCGATCGCGACTTGGCGAACCGGATGAAGTCCCAGACGATCAGGAAGTAGCCCGAGAACTGCATCTGCTGGATCATCTGGATCTCGCGCTCCAGCCGCTCGATGTACTCCGGGATCGCGTGCTTCAGCGCGCCCGCGGCCTGCATGGCTTCCAGGCGCGCCCGCCGTTTTTCGAAACCCATCCGGGCGACGTACGCGAAGTACGTATCGGCGGAGTGCTCCGGAGGCACGTCGAACCGGGGGAACGGCTCTTTGACCTTCTCGAGCGATACCCGGCAGCGTTGGGCTATGTCGAACGGGCGGTTGACGGCGTCCTCCAACTCGCCGAACAACTGCATCATTTCCTGCCGGGTCTTCAGGTAGAACTCCGGGCGGTCCCAGTGCATGCGGTTGGGATCGCTCATCGTCTTACCGGTCTGGATGCACATCAGAATTTCGTGCGCTCGTGCATCGTCGCGCTGGAGGTAGTGCGAGTCGTTCGTCGCCACCAGCGGGATGCCCGTTTCCTGCGATAGCCGGTTAACCAGCGGCGTCAGACGCTTGTCCGCATCCAGTCCGTGGTCCTGGATTTCCAGGAAGAAATTATCGGCGCCGAAGATATCCGTATACGTGTAGGCGAGACGGCGGGCATCCTCGAAACGGTCGGCCAGGATGGTCTCATTGATGTCGCCTCGGAGACAGGCCGACATGGCGATGAGCCCCTTGGAGTGGGCCGCCAGCAGATCCTTGTCGACCCTGGGCTTGTAGTAGAAGCCTTCCAGGTACGCCGTCGAGACCAGGTTGATCAGGTTGCGGTACCCCTCCTGGGTCTCGCACAGCAGCACCAGGTGGTTGTAGCGATCGCCCTCGGACCGCACCTGGTGACCCTGCTGCGAGACATAGACCTCGCAGCCGATGACGGGGTGGATCCCCTTGGCCTTGGCCGAGTTGTAGAACTGGACGGCGCCGAAGAGGTTGCCGTGGTCTGTCATGGCGACCGCGGGCGCCTGCTGTTTGGCGACCAGGTCCATCAGTTGGCCGATTTCGCAGGCGCCGTCCAGCAGGGAATAATCGGTATGGCAATGCAGGTGGACGAAAGGGACTTCCGGCATTTCTCTGGTTACCAGTATAACGGCGCTTGGTCCTCCCGCCGGTCGTTCGCCGCTTCCGACAAACAGGGGCTTCGCTGAGTTTAGAGAACCGTGCCCGCCAGCAAGAATGTACTTCCTGGGAGGGTTTTCGCCTTTTCGTGCGACTAACCATGGGTATGAGACTTTCGGGGTTGTTCTTGCTCGGCTTGGCTTTGACCCTTCCCCTGCATTCGCAGAAACACGAGTTGGGTTTGACGTTAGGCCGTCTGACCGGGGGGAGCCGTGGCGAGGTGGATCTCGGCGGCGGCACGGCGTTACAGGCAAACTACGGCGTCCGGATTGCCGGAGGCGGCGCCGCGGCCTTCTACGGCGAATTTACGCTGCTGGCGAGTCCCCTGCGCGACGTCGCCAGCCCCAACTCGCTGGCCACTCGCGACTTCGCCACGCTCTACTTGACGCCGGGGCTCAGGGTCAAGCTGGCGCCGGGATCTTCGGTTTCGCCTTATATCGCTTTCGGCGGAGGCTATGCGCTCTATGAGCAGAGCACTCATCAGCGCAACGGCCTACCCAATCCGGCGCCCCGCCACGTGCACCGCGCGGCCTTCGTCTACGGCGGCGGCGTCGACGTCCGGCTCGAGCCGTGGCTCGCCCTGCGCGGCGAGATTCGCGACTTCTACACCGGCAGCCCCGCATTCAACGTAAGGGTCCCGGGCCGCCAGCATAACATTGCCGTGTCCGGCGGCTTCGTCTTGCGCCTGGGAGAATGAGCCGGGCGGCCCTCTCGCCGAACATCGTCGAACCCGCTATTCCTTTCGGGATACAACAATATTCGCGAGATTCTATGAGAGTTCCGGCGCGTACAGCCGACTTAAGTAGTGGGGGAAGCCGTGAGCCACGACACCACCACCTTAGACGAAACGATCGACCTTTCCCGCTTCGACGGCGATTTCGAACGCGCGGAACTCAACAACGACCCGCCGGGTCACGACATTCCGGACGGCCTCTACTCGGTGAGCATCGAGGAAGTGCGCCTGGGGAAGACCCAAAGCACGGGTAACCCGATGATTACCTGGAAGATGCGAATCCTGGCGCCCATGTCGCAGGACCGCATGCTTTGGAAGTTCCGGGTGATCACCGACAAGACGCTGCCCTGGGTGAAAGAGGAGCTTGCCACCTGTGGCGTGATGCTGGCCAAGCTCTCGGACCTGCCGCTGCACCTGGACAAGATGCGGGCGGTGGAACTGAGTATTGTCAAGCGCACGCAGGCGGATGGCCGCGCGAGCATCTTCTTCCAGCGGAACCGCCGGACCGCGCCCGAAATGGACGACGATCTGCCGTTCTGACGGGAGGCCAGGGAGAGTCCCCTGGTGCCGTATGAGTCCCGCGGCGAAGTCCGCATCAGGCTTTCATCGCAGAGGAGATGACGCTCCGGGATTGCTTTCCCTCGGCGGTCTATCTTTCTGACGAGATCACATAGGCCAGCATGGCTTGCGAACAATTTTCGCCGTGCGTGAACCCGAAGTGCTGTCTATCGGCAGAAAGCTAATGTTTTCGACGTTGAGCCACGGTTACAAAGTCGAGAAAATGAAAGGCCGGAACTTGCGTCCCGGCCTGGTTAGCTGCTTTAGAATCTATGGTGCGGAGAGGGGGACTTGAACCCCCACGAGATTTCTCCCGCTAGCACCTCAAGCTAGTGCGTCTGCCAATTCCGCCACCTCCGCATTGTGTGGCTTTTCCCTCGAGCGTCAACGACGCTCTACTTCTTCGCCGGCGCGGGCGCCTGCTTGCCCTGTGGGGGCGCCTGCTCGGCTGGCGGGATGTTCAGCGGCAGAGTCTTCTTCTCGCCCGTGCTTTCGTCCATCAAGGTCACGGAAGGCTGCGCCGGCTGGCTCAACGGCTGCCCGGCCGGAACGCCCGGAGGCGTCGGCGTCGATGCCGGCGCGCTCTTCTTGGCCGGCGCCGACTGGGTCGCGCCCGTCTTGTCCAGCACGCTCGATCCCGCCCCGCCTGATTCCCGCGTCTCGATGATCGACAGCGATAGCGACGTGACCATAAACATCACCGCCGAACCGGTCGTCAGCTTCGACAACAGCGTCGCCGAACCGCGAGGCCCGAACGCCGTCTGCGACCCCATCCCGCCAAATGCTCCTGCCAGATCCGCGGCCTTGCCGCTCTGCAATAACACCACGCCGATCAGGAACAGGCAGACCAGTACGTGAATCGTGACCAACAGTACAAACAACATATCCGCAACCACCTAGTATAGGGCATTTTTCGGCCCTCCGGGCCGGTCTACTTCTTCTTGCCCATCAGTTGCCACTGGGTAAAGGGCGAGCCCGCTCCGGCCACGTTCACGTTCAACAGGTACGGCATTCCGGAGGAAAAGGCCCGCTCCACCGCCGGGCCCACCTGATCGAGCGCGTCGATCGTCTCACCGCCTCCGCCAAGGCCCCGCATCACCAGGTCGTAGCGGGTGCGGTTCAATTCGCAGACCACCGTGTTCGCGCCGCCGCCCTGCAGCTCGCGCTCGACACCCCACCCGGCGTCGTTCCCCACGATGATGACCACCGGCAGATTGTGGCGCACCAGCGTATCCAGTTCCGCCAGGTAGAACCCCAGCGATCCGTCGCCGGTGATCATCACCACCGGCTTGTCCGGAAACTGCACCTTGGCCGCCACACAGTTCGGCAGGGCCGACCCAATCGTCCCCAGCGGGCCTAACCGCAGCCAGCGGCCCGGATCGAGGGCGGGAAGCATCACCCGGCCCCAGTGCACAAAATCGCCGCCATCCCACACGTAGCACAGGTCCCTGGGCAGCCATTTCCGCAACTCACCGTAGAACGCCGCCGGGTGCAGCGGATTCGATCGGGTGAGCGCCGTCGCTTCCACCTTTTCCGCCCACTGCGCCTTGAGGTCTCTCAGGCGGTCGAGCCACGGCTTGGGAGTCCACGTGGTCCCGATCTCTTCAGTCATGGCCCGCAGCGTCGCCTTGACGTCCGCGCAGATCGCGACATCCAGCTTGCGGTTCAACCCCAGTTCCTGCGGGTGGATGTCGACCTGGAGGAACCGCGTCTGGGGCGAGAACAGCCGTGGCCCCCCCAATGCCATCCGGTAATCGATCCGCTTGCCGAGCATCAGGATGACATCGGCCTCCTTGAATGACGTATGCACCGCGTAGTTCAAGGCCGGGTCGCCGTACCCGAAGCACAGCGGATGCGAATCGGGCACCACGCCGCGCGCCATCGTGATGGTGTAGAGCGGAAGATTGGACTTCTCGAGAAACGCCTGTAGCTCCGGCCCGGCGTCCCCCCACCACACGCCGCTGCCCGCGATCACGATCGGTCTCTCGGCGCTCTCGAGCAATGCCAGGGCCTCGCCAACCTCGCGCGACCCTGGCGCGCACACCGGATCCGTCAGGGGCCATGGCAGCGCCGACGGGGTTTCGGTCGATGCGCCGAACACGTCCACGGGTATCGACAGGTGGACTGCGCCCTTGCGTCCCGACGAGGCTTCCTTGAACGCGCGTCCGAGATAGAACGGGATCTGCGAGGCCGATGGGACCTCGGCCGCATACTTACACACGGGCGCCGCCATGCCTACCTGCTCGATATCCTGGAAGGCCCCTCGTCCGCCCAGCAGCGTGCCCCGGCTTCCCGAGACCGCGATCAACGGGCTGGCGGCCAGTTGCGCCGTGGCGATACCAGTCAGCGAGTTGGTGTGGCCCGGTCCGCCGGTCACCAGCGAAAGGGCCGGCTTGCGCGTCACGCGAGCCATTGCGTCGGCCGCGTGGGTGCAGCCGGACTCATGCCGCATGTCGATGAGGCGGATTCCTTCGCGCTGGGCCACCGGCAGGACGTCGTTCAGGTGATCGCCGACGAGTGTGAATATGTGCTCGATTCCCAGCTTACGGATGGATTGGACGAAGAGTTCGGCTCCTGTTGGCATAACTCGTCATCCTAACAGCAATCAGCGGACAGCAATCAGCGGTCGGCTATCAGCGGTCAGCGATCAACGGTCAGCCATGAGCTTAGACTGTTGTGTAACGCACGCGCCGAGGTTCGCGGTATGGCGCAGCGAGAGAGAACTGCCCTTTCAAGTCTGGCCGCCTATCCCTGATTGATTGCTGACCGCTGATTGCTGATAGCTGCCCCCCGGCCCGCTCCTACCGCCCCGGCCGCGGGGGGAACGGTCCCGGGTAGTTCGCCGGCAATGGCGGCGGCCCCACGTCGCGACGCTTCTTCGCTTCCTTGAGGTCTTTGCGGATTTTCTGGAACACGCGCTCGCGATCACCCTCCGTCCAGGCCTGCCGGATCTCCTCTTCGGAGAGCCCCGCGATCCGGCCCGCCAGGGTAAACGGTCCGATTGCATGGCGCAGGCTCTTCCAGCGCGCCATTTCGATCAGCGACTCCAAGGAACGGTCCCTGATCGATTCAAGGATGCGCGGCTGGCGTGTATCCGTCAGGTTCAACAGTGTGCTCACGGCCTTCACGCGATCGCTCCACACCACCGAGTTGAGCAACTCGATGAACCATGTGGGCTGGATCTTGATTCCGAGGTCCGGGTCGCTGACGGCGAGAACCGCGATCGCGCCGAACGCCCGAAGCGCGTTCGCCCGTACATGGGCCGAAGGGTCCTGCAAGGCGATCTGCAGATCATCGACGACCAGGCGCTTGGTCGGATAGTACCCGATCACATAGGCGGCCACCGTTCGCTGGTCTTCATCGGCCGATTCGCGCAGCACCTTGCGAAGCGCGCCAACGTGCAACTCGGCCAGTCCGATGAACCGCTCCTGCGTCCGGCGCGCGGCAGGGTCCGCCAGCAGAGAGTGTCCGCGAGTCAGATCTTCCGCCACGCTCCCGGTTTGAGCCGCCTGGGCCGCGGCTTCGGTGAACTCGCCGTACGCTTCCAGAATCTCCGCGGGCAGAGCGGCATCGCCGAAGGGCACGCTCCGGGGCGCGAAGTGAATGCCGCCTTTTTCCTCTACGCCCACAAACAGCAGCACGCCGTCGTTCTCGCAACAGATCGCCTCCACGTGCGAGGCCACCACGCCCGAGACCTTGTCCAGCCGCTCCTCCAACGTGGTCTTGGAAGCAGACAGCCGTTCAGCCTCCTCCAGTCCGAGCGCCTTCTGCAGGCGCTCGAGGGAGGTCTTTTTGACGCCGTAGAAATCGATGGACTCGACCTTCGGGAATTGTGCCTGGGCGAGCGCGGCGCTCACGGCGAAGGCCGCTAGGATCTTCCAGAACTGCGGGGGCACAGTATTTAGACGTGAACCCGGGCCGTCCGGCTACACCTGTTTTTCGGCCAGCGGCCCGATGACCGGCAGCGAGATCCTCTTGTCCTGATAGGTCATCACCATGATGTAGATCCACACCGCCAGCGCTCCCAGCCAGATCAACGGGTACAGCATGAACGCGAATCCACTCGTGATGAACCCAAGAATCGACAGCGTGATACTTACGGCAATGACGGCAAGGTGCAGAAAGATCGCCTGGAATGCGTGGAACCGGATCTTCTTGTTCTGGTTATAGGGCGCGATCAGAAGGAAGATGATTCCCGTGACCAGTCCAACCAGGTAGCACAGCGTCCCCGCAACGTTGTCCGTCAGGCCGGCGCCGGCTTGCGCCTGGTGCGCGCTGTAGTTGGCTTGCGGTTGCGGCGAAAACCCCGCGTTCGGCGCACCGGCAGCCATCGGAGTCCCGCACTTCCCGCAGAATCTCCCCGTAACTTCCGCGCCGCAGTTCTGGCAAAACGCCATGTGTCCCTCCGTCACCGAACTGTACTAGGCCCAGGCGGGAATTGCAAGTGTGTGGAAGGATCTGCCCCGCCGCCAGGAGATTCCTTCACTGTCGGCCCGCGCTTCCGTTCGCTCACCTCTCAATTGTTTGATTCCAAGGGGGCTGTCCTTTGGCCACCAGCTTGCAATCGGGTGGTGGGATGTGCGTTTGGACTCTAGCTCTCGTGACCGTGGCTTGGGCGGATTCGACCCCTCCCTCGCCTGAAAGCGTCCTGGCCCGAATGGAAGAGGCCGCGGATCAGCGCTTCCGCGCCTTGCGCACCCTTCAGGGCAAGAGGCGCTACTACGTGCAGCATCCGCTGCTTCCTGCAGATACCTCGTTGCTGGTGGCTGAAGAATACCGCGACGGAAAACACTCCTTCACAGTGTTGGAGCGCCACGGGCCCTCGGAAATCCACCACAAGGTCTTCCAGCCGCTGATCGACGCGGAAACCTCGAACGATGCCGAGCCCAAGCGCCAGTCGGTCGAGATCTGCCGCCGCAACTACGAATTCACCTGGGTACGCACCGAGGTGGACGGAACCTTTGTGTTTCGCGCCGAACCGAAAACGGCCAACCGCTACCTGTTCCGCGGCCTGATCTGGATCGACCCCCGCGACTACGCCGTTCGCCGCATCGAAGGCGAGCCCGCGAAGTCTCCCTCGGCCCTGGTGAACCGGACTCGATTCGTTCATGAGTTCACTCCCTTCGGTCCGTTCTGGCTGCAGACCCGCCATCGCGCACAGGCGGAACTGCTCCTCCTCGGGAAAGCCCGGGTAGGCATCGACTATTTCGACTACGACTGGCAACCTCGATGAACAAAGAATCCTTTCGTGACGCCGCCCGCGCGCAGCACAGCCTGCTGGCGCCCGTGGAGAAGAAGTGCCTGATCTGGCTGGCGAACCGGATGCCGCCCTGGGTGACGTCCGATCACCTGACGGCTCTGGGGCTGGCATCCATGCTGGCGGCGGGCGTGTGTTACGTCCTCGCGGCCCGCTGGCCCCTGGCGCTTCTCGCCGTGAACGTTTGTCTCGCCGTCAATTGGTTCGGCGACTCGCTGGACGGCACGCTGGCCCGGGTCCGTAACAAGCTTCGGCCCCGCTACGGCTTCTACGTCGATCACATGGTGGATGCCTTTGGCACGCTCTTCCTCATTGGCGGCATGGGCTTGTCCGGCTACATGAGCCCCTCTGTCGCCTGCGCCCTGGTCGTCGTCTACTTCCTGCTCTCGATCAACTCCTATCTCGCCACCTACACCATCGGTTCGTTCCAGATCTCCTTCTGGAAGTTCAGCCCCACGGAACTGCGGATTCTGCTCGCGATTGGCAACTGCTACGTCCTTGCCCGCCCCGCCGTCCGGTTCTTCGGAGACGAGCGCCTGTTCTTCGATATCGGGGGAGTGGGAGCGATCATTGGGATGGCGGGAGCGCTGTTGTACTCGGTGGCGGACAACACACGTACTCTGTTTCGCGCGGAGAGGATCTGATGGTCCCTGCAAATCGCACCGGCATTTTTGTTGGGCGGGCGCCCTCGCCCGCTGCCGGCCCCCGTCACCCGATCGCGCGAACGTCAACGTTGTTGCGTTGGATGCGGTTCAACGCCGTCAGCGCGGCCGGAGTATGCGTTCAACTATCACTCTTGTGGCTACTGCTGCGCCTGAACGGCGGTGACCATTTGCAGGGGACCGTGCTGGCCGTCGAGGCGGCAGTCCTGCACAACTTCTACTGGCACTGGCGATGGACCTGGGCCGACCGCGCCCGCGGCCCCGTCTTCTGGGCCCTCGCTCGTTTCCAGGTGACCAATGGCATCATCCCGGTCATCGGCAACCTCATCGGAATGTACTGGCTGGTGGACCGCGCCGGCCTTCCTCCGGTCCCCGCCAACGTCATTTCCATCTGCGGCTGTTATCTGGCCAATTACTTCGCCGCCGACCGGTTTGTCTTTCCCCGTTCCACGACCGCTCACGCCACCACGTTCTGCGGAGTCCCTTCGGCAAACTTCCAGACGTTCTCGATCGACAGCCGTAGCCCCGCTTCCAGCGTCTCCGGCGTCACTCCCGCCGAGTGAGGCGTCAGCACGACGTTCGAGAGCGACTTGATCACATGCTCCTTCGGCAGCGGTTCGGTTTCGAACACGTCCAGGCCCGCGCCGCTCAACTGTCCGCCGCGCAGCGCATCGATCAGCGCCGCCTCGTCCACAATCGGTCCCCTCGCGGTGTTGATGAAGATGGCGCCGCGCTTCATCATGGCGAATTCGTTCGCGCCCAGAAAACCGCGCGTCTCGGGTGACAGCCGCAGATGAAGGCTGACGACGTCGCTCTCGCGGTACAGCGTCTCGAGCGGCACGTGTTCAAACCCCAGTTCCGGCTTCGGATTCATGGTCCAGGTGATCACCTTCATGCCGATGCCTTGTCCCAGCCAGGCCATCTGCCGGCCGATCGCGCCCAGCCCGATCACCCCCAGCGTTTTGCCGCGCAGCAGCGACGCCTGAGCCCGCGGCCACTCCCCCTGGCGCACTCGTGCGTCGACTTCCACGATGCGCCGCGCCACCGACAGCATCAGCATCAGGCAGTGTTCGGCGATCGCGGGCGCCGCGACACCCGGTGTGTTGGTGACCCGCACGCCGTGCCGGCGCGCCGCGGCCAGGTCCACGTTGTCGGTGCCCGTGCCCCAAATCGACAGCAATCGAAGCGCCGGGCACGCCGCGAACACGCTCTCGGTGAACCGCACGGACGAGCGAATATTGATCACGGCCTCGGCGCCCGCGATTCGCTCGAGCAGCCGTTCCTCCGTGCCTGGAAGCGTGTCGTAGTAGTCCACCACGCAACGCTGGATGAGGTCCTGATACGCCCGGCTCAGCCCCATCACCGGAGGCGCATCGTCGGGAATGACAATTCTCATCTCTCTACGCCAACCGGTCCGCGGCCTGAATCAGCGCCCGAATGTAGCCGTAGCAGAATGCGAATGCCTGCGCTCCGTCGGGATCGTCTTCGTGATGGGGGACGTGGTCCGGCATCAGCATGTACGGATAATCGACCTCGCGATAGACCTTGAGCGCTTCCACGAAATCAATATCGCCTTCGTCCGGATACACTTCCTGAAAATCGTCGCGCTTGCCGCGGATGTTGCGGAAGTGAACGTTGAAAATCTTCTTGCGCGAGCCGAAATAGCGGATCACGTCGAAGATCTCCTTGCCCGGGTCTTGCAGCATCTCCGAGACCGTCCCCTGGCAGAAATTGAGGCCGTGATACGGGCTTTCGTGCAGGGAGACGAACTTCTTGATGCCCTCGAAGGTGCCGAGCACGGCGTCCACTCCCTGATAGCCCTTGACGGGCGGCACGCCGGGGTCGTGCGGATGGCAGGCGATCCGGATCTTGTATTCGTTCGCCACGGGAACCACCTTCGACAGGAAGTAGTCGATGCGCTCCCAATAGATGTCCGCCGTCACCTTGCCCGCGCGCGTCAGTGAAGGCTGCTCCTTGGCCTCCTTCAAACGCCACGTTGACAGCGTCGTGCCCCCGCGGCCCGGAGTCCTCTCCGTGCGCAGCACGCCCAGCAGGCTCATGTTGTACTTCACCGCTGGGATGCCCGCCTGCGCGCAGTTCTTGATCAGGTTCTGGATCCTCTCGATGTCCCGGTCGCGCTCCGGGCTTTGGCCCAGCATGATGGCCCCGCGCTCGGTCCTGTCGATGTGCGAGGACGATAGGAAGGAGGGCGGCACCATATCGACCGACACGCCCCACTTGGCGCACACGTCCTTCATCTTGTTCAGTTCTTCCACCGTCGGATACCCGCGCTCCTTCGATTCGAGCGGATAGCCGCAGATGTTGCGGACGCTGTGGCGGGCAAAGAACTGGACGCGCTTGTCGTCCGTCGGGCCGCTCTGGCAACCGAGAACGAATCGAGGTTTCTTGCCTTCGGCTTTTGCCGGCGCGGCGGGCGGCGGCGCGGAGGTGCAACTCGCCGTCACCGCGGCGGCGCTGGAAGAGATCACGAACGTGCGACGCTTCATCGGGGAGCCTTTCTTTTCAAGGATCGTTGGTAAGGTGGGGCGGTCCCCCTGGACCGCGGCCGGCCCCCTGGCCGGCCCGCCGGGCGAAGCCCGGCATTGGATTTCGGGCAGAGTGCCGCCGGGCGACGTTTTTTGTCGCCCGGCGGGCGCACACCGCAGGGACCCGGCTGCCAGTTGAACCGATCGGTACAAAATCCGCGCCTCGAACTAGAAGATCACGGTCTTCTTGATGTAGTCCAGCTTCGGGAACTCGCCCTTCAGGTAGGTGTTGCCCGAACTCGTGATGCGGCCCTGGTCGGGTCGCTCGCCATAGCCGCTGAACAAGGTCTCCACCACGCTCATCCCTTCCACCACCTCGCCGAATGGAGCAAACCCTTGCGAATCCAAGAACTGGTTGCTCTTCAGGTTGATGAACAATTGAGTCGAACGCGAGTTCGGCATCTGCGTCTTGGCGTACGTGATCAATCCCTTCCGGTTGGTCTTCACCACCGGATCGTCCTTGATGTTTGCGTTCTCCCATGCCCGACCCACCTTGGGATCGCCGGGCATGCCCCATTGCACGATAAAGTTCGGCACGATCCGGAAAAAGCGTGACTCGTCGAAGAAGCCGTATTTCACCAGGTTGTAGAACCGGTCCACGCCGATCGGCGCCCAGTCCCGGGTCACCTGCACGACGAAGTTGCCGTTGCTGGTCTCGAACCGTACTTTGAACGTGGCCGGAGCCTTCTCGGTGAACGCAGAGGGCTTGGTCAAATCCTTCTTGGGCGCCTCCGCCTTCTTCGGGGGTTCAGCTTTCTTGGCCGGCTCCGCTTTCTTCGCTTCTTCGGCTGGAGGTTTCGCCGGCTCGGCTTTCGGCTCCGGAGGCTTGGGCGCTTCCACCGGTTCTTTGGCCGGTTCCGCGCGTTCTTCTGCCTTCTGGGCGGGTGGAGGCGAAGAACATCCTTGCAGCAGCAGGACCAGCGCCAGCGCAGCGCTGGGGGCGAGACGCGACAACACAAATCGGGAGGTCATACGAGGTGCCTTTCGTGAACCTCCTATCTTACATTGGGAATCCCGGCCGCGGGCGTTCGCGGCCTTGTATCAGGTATCCCCCCGGCAGTGCCAGTGTTCGCCTCGGCAGGGGTTGCGGGTCGGGCGCTCAAGGGTCCGGGGAACACATGACTCCTTCGCAGACAGACGCCCATACACCGCCACTTGGCTGGATTCGGAACACTGGGACGGGACTGTCTCAGATTGTTTGAGACGAAGTCACCGGTTGATCGCGCACGAGACTCGTGGCGCACGCTTCCAGCGTGCAAGGGAACTTTAGTTCCCTCCTCGGCGAGCGTTAGCTCGCCCGTTGCGGGTCGAAGATCCATAAGCGCTAAAATAAGGATTGCCGGCCGACCACCTTCCGCGCTAGTCTCAGGGCATGAACGCACTTCTTGAAGACTGGCCGGTCTTGCTCAGTTTGTTTCCCCCTAACTGGGACGAACTCGGCCGCCAGACCGGAGCC
>CAZGUX010000049.1:0-32903 GCA_964529305.1 uncultured Solibacteraceae bacterium
CGGCGCCGCCGTCTTCGAAGGAGCCGCGGACGAAATCCGCGAAGGAGCCGTCCACAATGGTTCGCGGCAGATCGGCGGCGGTCAAGGCTACAGAAAAGAACAACGCCGGAAATCGGCTGGTCATCGCACTCGCAGAATGGACTGCTCCCCCGGCTTCCAAGCCTACCGGATCCCTTCGAGTGTCAGAAGGGCTCCCAGTTGTCGGCGGCCTGTTCGTAGCCGATCGCGCCGAGGTCACTTGGCGCCACCGGCCGGACCTGGACATCCACCTCGATGACCAGGTGGACCCAGCGGCCGTCCGCCAGCCGCAGGCGTCGCCACTGAACAAGCTGCGTTTCGAATCGTCCGTCACCGGTCGGCACGGTGACCACTTCTTCGCCAGATCGGTCGAGCGCAAGTAGAGCAACAACGGCCGCCGTCCGTGGAGCGTGTGCTGGGAGCCAGATGAAACATACAGAAAGTATACATATAACAACCGGCGGCAACCTGGTTAGTGGGCCGCAGCCCCATAACGCTGACATAACTGATCGCAGTGGCCAAAATGTTGTGGCACAGGCACTCGTGTCTGCGGCGTCCGTCTCGACGTTTTGGGTCCAGCTTGACACAGCGCCGGTTCTTCGAAAGCCTCACGAGCCGCGGCTCGGAGCCGTTCTTCGCGAGGCCGAGTTTCGGCCAACCCTGACAACAGCACCGCCGCTTGAGTCAAGTACGAATGTTTGAGCCATGTATACAAATGTGTCTGTGCTCTTCATTCATGCTGTAATAGTACGGTGTGCGCCCTCCCGGCATCCTCCTTCCCACGCCCCTCCTGGGTGACTGCTTCCTTAGCTTTTGTCCAGCGCTTGGCTCGATGCCGTTGACGGCGGGTGAACAAGACCGGAGAGGAACGCTCATGAACCACATTTGCACCGTGCTCATCGCCGGGTTGCTCAACGCCAGCGGCGGATTCGCGATCCAGGCGGACGCTTTCCGCGAGCACGACATCTACCGGCCAGCCGTCAGACCGGGATATGTTGCCTGGGTCACCACCTGGAGCGACGACACGGGCGGCCTGTACTTGTCATTCGTTGAGAAAAAACGCGGGGTGAACCGGCTGTGGAAGCCGTTCTCGCTCGAGACGTGGGAAGCCTTTGGCTTGCCGTACGGCTACCACACCGGATTCGGCAACGCCGCGAAAGACATCGTCTATGAGTTCGTAATCCTGAAAAGTGCGGACCATGGATCCAGCTGGAAGGAGATCGGCCGGAGCGTGACCGAGTCCGAGAGCACGTTTTCCTGGACGAGCCTTCCCGGCGGCAGGATCGGCCGGTCCATCTCGAACGACTACTCGGCAACGCCTCGGGGAAACACGATGATGACGTGGTTCGAGACCTCGGCTGACAGTGGAAAGACATGGCGCCGGCAGGGGGACATCTTCGAAGGTCATAACGGCTCCGGCAGCCCGCACCGGCTGCGGCGCCTGCGTGACGGCACGCTGGCGCAATTGGCAAGCGTCACGACGCCCTGGGGGCCGGGAACGGAGAGGGCGGGCCGGCATATCAAAAGGCCGCAGGTGCGGTTTGAGGGAACTCCGTCCCTGTTCTTCTCGCGCGACGATGGCAAGAAATGGAGTTCCCCCCTTCCGGTGTTGCCCGGGGTTGTCGAAGCCTGGGAACCGGATTTTATCGAACTTCGTTCCGGGGACCTGCTGGTGATGAACTCGACCGTGCAAGGGGGAGCGCAGGCCCGGCAGTATGTGCGGCGCACCCGCTTTGGCTGGGTGCCCGGCCCGCTCTTTGACGTGGAAGCCGGCCGGGTTCCCGAGACGGTGGTCCTCACGGATTCGGGTCTGCTCGCCGGCGCGGTCCGGGGTGGCGACTACTTCTGCTCGAAGGATGAAGGCGCCACGTGGCACAAAATCGAGGGTCTGCCCCGAGCGGGCTATCAGCCGTTGATCACACGCCTCGCCGATGGCCGGCTGTTCTGCGCCTGGCACGGCGGCGGGGGAGACGTCGCCGTCGGGAAGCACGACCTGTGGATCGGCGCGCATAGCTTTCGGTTACAGGGCAGCCTTCCCGATCGCCCCCGCCTGCTGTTGACCCGCGAGATGGACGAAACGAAGGGGCGGTACACCCACTCCTTCCGCGCGACGCTCAGCCTCGGGAGCAGTCCCCTCGAGGGACGAACCGTGAAATTCACCATCACCCGGCGATCGCCTTCCGAGCCTGTGGAGATCACCTCCGTCACCAATGAGTCAGGGGAAGCGCGTATCGATTTAACCAGCCGGTTCGCGGGGGAAACCAATGCCCATGTGTCCTACACGGTGCGGGCGCGCTTTGACCCCGGACCCGGCGACAAGGGGCTCGGTGCCGCGGTGAGCGTCAGCCGTTTTCAGTATGTGATCGGCGCCACTCGAACCGAACTCCTCGGGGAGACGCCCTGAGGTGCGGGTGTCGGGCGTTTTAGGGAGCGCTGACGGACTGGCCCGGATTCGAGATCGGTTTCTGGTGCACGGGCCCGCCGGTGCACGGGCCCGCCGGTGTACGGGCCCGCCGGCCCTCACCGCGTTGCCGCTCACTATCCGCTTGCCCAAGGGCGCTGGCCGTCTTCGTCAGTAACCGGCTTCGAGCGTGGTGCCCTCCGCATAATAGCTGAAAAACAGCTTCCGCCACGTTGCCGTGATCTCCAGGCGCACCCGGGAACCGGCCTTGAAGGTATAGAGGGCCCCCGCATTAAGGTCCAGCCGCCTGCCGTCCTCCAGGATGGCCACCGCGCGCCCCGAAAGCACATACCCGGAGTCATCCTGTGGAAAGGTCATCTCGAAGATGCCGGGCGTACTCTCCCAGACGACATGTGTGACCTTGCGGTCCTCGCTGACGTACAGAATCTTGCCATGCACGACGGGATCGCCGGAGACCGCGCGGATCGCGCGGCGGTTGAGCACGGTCTGGTTCACATCCGGTTCGATGAAAGCGCTCATAAAGTCACCTCTCGCCGTGCTCTGACGGCGCCCCCCGGAAACGCTCCGGAGAGAAGTACTCCGCGGGGTAGTAGTCGGGGCCGTCGAGCCCGAGGATCTGATGGACGACATGCCGCGCGCCATTGAAGGAGACCGCCGATCCCGAGCCCGCCATGCCTCCCACCATGTATAACCGCTTCCCGTCCATTAGCCCCACCAGCGGGAACTCGTCCGGGGCATAGCTGACCGTCCCACTCCATTCGTGGCTGACCTCGATACCCTGGATGCCGAACCGGGGCTTCATCTCCGTCACGACAAACCGGGTGATGAAGCGCGACGGCTGGTTGCGGCCCGCCTCGTCATCGGGGACTCGAGTGGCGTCGGAGCCGAACAGCACTCCCTCTCTGTGCCCTCCGTAGAAGGCGCGATCGCTACTGATGCCGACGCCCGATTTCATCGTTCCGCCGTCGCTCCTGCCCCAGGCGGCTTGTGTCTGCATGGGGAGGATGATGTCGTGGAATTGCGGAAACAACCGGGGTGTGTGCGCCTCCGTGGCATTGATCACAAAGCGGGCTCTGACGGTCCGGCGCGCGGTCCGCACGGCGTACCAGCCGCCTTGATCGGCCACCTCCAGAACCGGCGTCCGGGTGAAAAGCTGGATGTTCCGCGAGGCCAAGGCCACGCGCATCAGACCCCACACCCACTTGGCTGGGTCCCAGGTTGCGGCGCCGATCGAAAAGCCCCGCGTCGCGGATGGTGGTCAGTCCAGCCCGTTCAAACACTTCGCTCGGACTGATTCTGACCCAATCCGCGAACCCTGTCGTCGCCGCCATGCGCGTCGACTTCTCGAGCCGCTCCAGTCCCTGCGGGCCCGGCACCTGTACCCACCCCCGGCGCCGGTAATCGCAATCGATACCTTGCGCTCGACGGTTTCCGCGATCATCTCCGCGTTGGCATACGCTGCCCGCGCGTATGCCGCGGCAAAGCAATGTGCGCGCCGAGGGGATTGCCGAAGGTCATCGTCCCCTGGCAAATCCGCGAGACCAGAATGCCCGAACCGCCCAGTGGTGCGTATCTCATGACAACTCGACTCTCCTCTCTAGATCAACCGGGTCCATCGGCCCGGATGCGCGTCGTCAGTAACTTGCCAATCCGCTGCGAAAACTCCTCCGGAGACCATTCGTAGCTGCTGATGATGTGTTCGCTGATCGCCTTGAGAGCCGCGGGGGTGTCCCTTGCGCAGATGGCGTCGACGAGCGGCTGATGACCCGCGGGCTGCCGTTCGTGTTCCAGCAGGACTTGCTGGGCGGAGATGACCGCCGCGCCGCGACGGTAGTAAGGAGACACGTACACCGCGGCCCCCACGATGTGGAAAGGTCCGACGACACGAGTCAACAGTTTCTCCAGTTCCTCGTTGCTCGCCGCCTTCCAGATCGTGCGATGGATGGCGACATCCAACGCATCCTGTTCCGCCAGACTCAGCCCTGGCTGGCAGATGCGGGTCGCCAACGAGCGCAACTCCTTCTCGTCCGCCGCGGTCAGATTGTGAATCGCCTCGCGAACCGCCACCTGCTCCAAGGCCACCCGGATCGGCACCAGCTTGGCGATCATCTCTTCGGTGAATTCGCAAACGTAACTTGCCCAGCTTCGGCCGATCATCCACCAGCCCTTCCGCGGCAAGCTGGGTGAGCGCCTGGCGGACCACACTCCGGCTGGCGCCCAGTTCCGCGACCAGATCTTCTTCTTTCAGATGTTGCCCGGGCCGGTAGACACCGGTGTAGATGCGCTCCCGCATCTCCCGGTAGATCCGTTCCGCCAGGTATTCCTTCCGGTGCCTCGGCCGTGCGGCAGCCGGCTTGGTTCTGCCGCGGGTCTTTCGCTGTTGCGGGGCAACGAGAGTAGTCATTGGAACCTCATTGTCGCTGGGGGGAACATGTCGGTAGGCAACTCGACGTTTCGCTTGGCTGTCGCCGTTTGCACCAATGTTGTATACAAGTACAAGTACATACTGGCACGGATCGATTTCCATCACAAGAGGAGTATCGGCTGGGTGATCGAAAGGGGCACCCGAAGAGGCAAACACGGGGAGCCACTACACATCCGCTGCAGGAAGCAAAGAACGGGCGCTCCTACGACAGGGCCACCGCGTCGATCGAGTCCGGACGCACCACGATCCGGCTGTATTCGCGGCTCCGCAACTACACACTGGCTGACTTTCCCAAAGCTCATGATACATTCTTTGGTCCTTTCCTTGTACCGGCATCGGCGCCGCGACGGCCGCGGCGAGTGCGGTGATCGTGGTTCTTCGCGTCACGGTGTCCCTCTTGATCAACCCCACTTGACACGCATGAGACAATCACTACTCTGGAGAGGGCTTCCCGCTTCCGGCTGAAACGTCCGGAAGTTGTTGCGCATTGTTGCGGATAAGCCGTAACTGCCTTAAAACCAACAACACGGCGGGGCGCGGAACGCAACAATCCGCGCGAAAGCGCTCTTATCCGCAACAGATCCGCCCTGATCCGCTACACATCCGCAGCGATGTTGCGCATAGCCCGGGTGGGAGCCCCCGGCGCCCCGGATTCCGTTTCTCCACAGACCTGTCAAGACCGGAGGCGCAGATCCGTCTTATGAATAAGGAGCAGGAAGAACAAGCCCTGCCGGCTGTCACCGCGGAAAACGGGACCCGTCGTGCCCACGGTCGCGGTCGATTGAGGTCTGCGTCAACTTCCGCATTCGAGTGCGCCAGTTGAGCCAGTTTTCAGCTCTCGGCAAGGCAAGCATCCACCTAAAGGTGGGGCTAATCTCAAACTCCTGTCGTACACCATTGATTTAGTTAACAGCTTCAGCGGATCACACCATTCTGTGCCTTGGCTGGAAACGTGCTCTCCAGGACATCGAAAAGGGGGCCGTCCACCCCATGTCCGTCGGTCTGCTCAAAGAAACCACGGTGGGCGAGCGCCGGGTCGCCCTGACACCAACCTCCGTCCGGCGGTTGGTGGAAAAGGGGCATCGCGTGGTGGTTGAACACGATGCCGGGGCGCGCAGTCATCTTCCCGACAGCGCGTACGCCGCCGCGGGCGCCCAAATCGCCTTTACTCCCGTCGAAGTCATTGACCGTTCAGAACTGCTCGTGAAGGTCGAGCGCCCGGCCTTGACCGAGTTCGAGCAGTTCCACTCCCATCAGGCAGTGATGGCCTTCATGCATATGGCTGTCGCCCGCAGACAGGATGTGCTGCTGGCGCTCGACAAGGCCCTCACGACCATCGGCTTCGAGGTTATCGAAACGGCCGATGGGCGACTTCCCGTGTTGGAACCGATCAGCGAGATCGCCGGGCAGATGGCGGTGGCTGTCGCCGGCCATCTCTTGCGCTCCACCTCCGGGGGCCGAGGCATTCTGTTGGGTGGGGCTCCCGGGATTCCGCCGGCCAGCGTCGTGATTCTTGGCGCCGGGGTCGTGGGCACGTGGGCTGCCCGATCCGCCCTCTCGATCGGCGCGGTGACCACGGTGCTCGACAATGATCTGGTCAAGCTGCGACGCCTCCATCTGGCGGCCCCGGGGGCGATCACCCGCTTTGCGGACGTCGACCTGCTGGGCGAAGCCATCGCCGGTGCCGACGTCGTCATCGGCGCGGTGTTGCTGCACGGCGAACGTACGCCGCTGCTGGTGAGCCGGGCGATGGTGGAAAGCATGCGCCCGGGCACGGTGATTGTCGATCTCTCCATCGACCAGGGAGGATGTTTTGAAACCGGCCGCCCCACGACGCTCGACGATCCCGTCTTCGTTCACAAGGGCGTGCTGCATTATTGCGTGCCGAATCTGACCGCCGACATTGCTCACACGGCCAGCGCCGCCCTGGCTCAGGCCTGTCTGCCGTTCGTCCTCGATTTTGCGGCCGGCGGCGTGGAAGCCGCACTCTCGCGTCGTCCCGAGTTGGCGCGCGGCGTCTACACCTTCGATGGTCACTGCACGCACGCCGCGGTGGCCGAGCGCTGGCAGGTGCCCTTCTGCGACCTCCTGCATCTGGTCTCGGCCCAAAGGAAGACTTCCGTATGACTTGGCTCCGGCTGTTCAAGGAGAAACTCACTACCGCCGAAAAGGCGCTCGAGGCGGTGCGTTCGGGTGACCGCGTCTACATCCATCCGGGCTGCGCGACGCCGCAGCCGTTGGTCGATGCCCTGGTCCGCCGCGCGCCTGAACTGCGCAGCGTGGAAGTCGCCCACATGATGACCTTCGGCCGCGCCGACTACGTTCAACCCGAGTACGAAGGCCACTTTCGGCACAACGGCCTGTTTCTCGGCGCCAACGTACGCGAGGCCGTGGCCTGCGGCCGCGCCGACTATACGCCGATCTTCCTCGGAGAAATCGAGCGGTTGTTCACCTCGGGAGCGTTGCCCCTCGATGTCGTTCTGATGCAGTCCTCGCCTCCCGATGAGCACGGCTATCTGAGCTTTGGCGTTGGGGTCGACTGCACCCTCACGGCCGCGCGGAGCGCCCGGCACGTCATCGTGGAGGTGAACCACCAGATGCCGCGAACGCTCGGCGATAGCTTCCTGCACGTCAGCAAAGCGAGCTTCATCATCGAGACGGACCGGCCCCTGTTGGAGTTGCGGACCGAGCCTTCCAGCGAGGTTCAGCAGCGCATCGGCCAGTACGCGGCCTCCCTGATCCCCGACGGCGCGACTCTGCAGACGGGCATCGGCGGCATTCCGGATGCCGTCCTTGCCTGCCTCGGGGACAAGCGCGACCTCGGCGTGCACAGCGAAATGTGTTCCGACGGCGTGATCGACCTGATCGAGGCCGGCGTCCTGAACGGCGAGCGCAAGACCCTGCATCGCGGGAAAGTCGTCGTCGGTTTTGTCCTGGGCACCAAACGCCTGTTCGACTACCTCGACGAGAACCCGATCTTCGAATTTCACCCCACGCACTACACCAACGACCCGTTTGTCATCGCACAGAACGACAACATGATAGCGATCAACTCCGCCTTGCAGGTGGATCTCACCGGCCAGGTGTGCGCGGACTCGATCGGAACCCGGCCCTACAGCGGTTTCGGCGGCCAGGTGGATTTTGTCCGCGGGGCCGCCCGATCGCGCGGTGGCCGGCCGATCATCGCCCTGCCGTCGACCGCCAAGGGCGGCACGATCTCGCGCATCACTCCCGTGCTCGACCCGGGCGCGGGCGTCGTCACCTCGCGCGCCGATGTTCACTACGTCGTGACCGAATACGGAATCGCTTACCTGCATGGCAGAACCTTGCGCCAACGCGCGGAGGCGCTGATTTCTATCGCCGCGCCGCAGTTCCGCGACGAATTGTACGACTTCGCCGCGCGCGCCCATTATCTGGAGCGCCAGCCCGCGCTGGCGCATTGAAAGGTGGGAATGGTGATCACTCAACCCAGCCTCGTGGCGCACGCTTCAGCGTGCAAAGGGACTTTAGTCCCGGTCGTTCGCCGCTTCGCGCCTTCCGACAGCCCGGCCCTTCATGCGATGTACGAATCCTTCGAACCCCGCGGCGGCCCGCTAGGCCTGCCGCCGCCCGACCCCGAAAGCCGCATTGCCTGGCTCGCCTGCCTGCATGACGGCCTGGAGTTCGTCGCCTTCGCCGACGGCATGCTCGCGGGACACCTGGTTCTCCTGCCGGAGAGCCACGAGGCGGAACTCGTCTGCTTCGTTCACCAGGACTACCGTCGGCAGGGAGTTGCCACCATGCTCGCCCGCGCCGCCGTCGAGGCGGCCGGCCCCGCGGGGATCGCGGCGATCTGGGTCCTGATCGACAACACCAACGCCGCCGCCCGCCAGGGTCTGCTGAAGTTCGGCTTCCGCCCGGCGTGGGAAGACCGCATTGAATCGAAATTCGTGTACACCATCCCCCCGAGATGAGAGGAACTATGATCGAGACGCCGAGACCGGACAAGGGTAGGGTGGAGATCGACCCCGAGGAGTGCAAGGGCTGTGGCCTGTGCGTGGAGTCGTGCGCGTTGCAGGTGCTGCGCCTGGCCGACGCCCTGAATCGCTACGGATACCATCCGGCCGTGTACTCGGGACACGGTTGCAACGGTTGCGGGTTGTGTTTCTACGCCTGCCCGGAGCCGGGAGCCATCCGTGTGTTCAAGCTCGTACTGGCGGCGTGACGAGGAGGCCGCATCATGTCCAGACAACTGATCAAAGGAAATGAAGCGATCGTGAAGGGCGCGATCCTGGCAGGTTGCCGCGCCTTTTACGGATATCCCATCACGCCCGCCAGCGAGATCGCCGAAGCCGCCGCGTACGATATGCCTCGCGCGGGTGGCGTGTTCATCCAGGCGGAAAGCGAAGTGGCGGCCATCAACATGGTGTTCGGCGCCGCCGCCGCGGGAGTCCGCGCCATGACCGCCTCCAGCGGGCCCGGCATCAGCCTGATGCAGGAAGGCCTCAGTTACATCGCAGGCGCGGAGTTGCCTTGCGTGGTAGCCGATATCATGCGCGGCGGCCCGGGTCTTGGCAACATCGCCCCCGAACAGAGTGACTACCACCAGGTGGTCAAGGGCGGCGGGCACGGCAACTACCGCACGCTGGTCCTGGCGCCGGACTCGGTGCAGGAGATGGCCGACCTCACCATTTTGGCCTTCGATCTGGCCGACAAATACCGGAACCCCGTGTTCGTCGTCACGGACGGCTACATCGGCCAGATGATGGAGCCGGTCGAGTTTCCCGCCGAAGCCCGGCCTCCGCGCCAGATGAATTGGGCGGTGGAGGGAACCGAGGCATCGCGTCCGAATCTGGTGGCCTCGATCTTCCTCGAGCCCGATCAACTCGAACAGCATGTCCTTCATCTCGACGCGAAGTACAAGCGAGCTGAACGCGAGGAGGTTCTCGCGGAGAGTTATCGCACCGAAGACGCTGAAATCATCCTGATCGGCTACGGCATTGTGGCGCGCGTCCTGAAAGCCGTGGTGGAGAGAGCCCGCGCCGAAGGACTCCCCGTTGGCCTGCTCCGCCCGATCACCCTGTATCCGTTCCCGGTCGAACCCATCCGCCGCCTGGCCGCCTCGGCCGCCGTCTTTGCGGTCGTCGAGATGAGCACCGGCCAATTGCTGGAGGACGTGAGGCTGGCGCTCGAAGGGCGCAGGCCCGTGGAATTCTTCGGCCGGTGTGGCGGCAACGTTCCCGCCGCCGATGAGGTCTACGAGTTTGTCCGCGCCGTCGCGGGCCGTTCGATTGAGCCCCTTCTCCGGGAGATGATCCATGTCTGACTATCAGGTGTCGCACGCAAAAGCTCGTTGCTTCTATCCGCGCTACGAGCGGAAGAGCGAGTTACAGCACCAGACGCACTATTGCCCGGGCTGTGGACACGGCATCGCGCACAAGCTGATCGCCCGGGCCATCGACGAACTGGGCCTGCAGAATCGCACCGTCCTGGTAAGTCCCGTGGGCTGCTCGGTGTTCGCCTATTACTACTTCGACGTTGGGAACATCCAGGCCGCGCATGGCCGGGCGCCTGCCGTCGCGACCGCCGTGAAGCGCAGCCGGCCGGAGGCGATTGTCCTCAGCTATCAGGGCGACGGCGACCTGGCCGCCATCGGATCGGCCGAGATTCTGCATGCCGCCAATCGCGGTGAGCCTATCACCGTCTTCTTCCTGAACAACGCGATCTACGGCATGACCGGCGGGCAAATGGCCCCCACGACCCTGATCGGTCAGCGGAGCACGACCAGCCCCTTCGGCCGCAGCATCTGGAACGAAGGATATCCGTTGCACGTTTGTGAAGTGCTGGCCGCCTTGGAAGCTCCGGTGTATCTGGAGCGCGTCGCCCTGGGCAACAACAAGATGATCCAGGTCGCGGCCAAATCCGTGCGGCGCGCGATCGAGGCGCAGGTGAAGGGCCTCGGCTTCTCATTCGTGGAGATTCTCTCTCCGTGCCCGACCATCTGGAAGAAGAACCCGGTGGACGCGCAGCGCTGGGTCCGGGAGGAGATGACCAAGGTGTATCCGCTCGGCGTGTTCCGAGACCGGATGAAGGAGGCGCCCGCTCGCCCGGCCCCGCCGCCCGCTCCCGCACTCGACGAAATTCCCCGCATCCTTGACATTCCCGTATCCGTGCCGCGACCGTCAGGGAGCGGTCGCGCTGGGCGCTCTGACAAGGCCGGGGCAGGCGAGTCCAATGAACGGGGACCGCTCCCTGACGGTTGCGGCACTGACGGTCGCGCCACGGACGGCAGCGGCACATCTCGTGCAGAAGCCCCCATGGACTTCCGGATCAAGATCGCCGGATTCGGCGGCCAGGGCGTCCTCATGCTCGGCGAAGTCCTCGCCGAAGCCGGACTGGCCGCCGGCTTGGCGGTCTCCTGGCTGCCCTCTTATGGGCCCGAAATGCGCTCCGGCACCTCGAACTGCCACGTCCGCATTTCCGGCCGCGCCATCGACTCCCCGCTGGTCGCGCACCCCAACGTGCTCCTGGCGCTGAACGAACCATCCCTCCGGAAATTCGTTGCCTCGGTCGACCCCGGCGGATGGATTTTCTACAACGGCGCGGCCCTCCCGGAGGATTGCCGCCGCGCCGGCGTTCACGTCATCGCGGAACCCTTCGTCCGGCATGCCGATGAACTCGGGGATGCCCGCGCGGCCAACATTGTCATGCTCGGGGCCTTGCTGGAAGCCACCAACCTGCTGCCGGAACCGGTGGTCGACGGAGCGCTGTGCCGGAAAGTGAAATCGGAGCGCTGGCTGGAGTTGGACCGCCGCGCCTTGGCGCGAGGCCGCCGGGCCGTCCGGGAAGGAGTCTGTCATGCAGGCTGAGGCGAGCCCCGGCACCATCGTCTTTTTCGAGAACCGCTTTGTTCCGCTGGCCGAAGCCAAAGTCGGCATTCTCACGCACGCGCTCCACTACGGCACGGGAGTGTTTGAAGGCATTCGCGGATACTGGGACGGGGCAGGGAACGAGCTGTACCTCGTTCGCCCCCTCGAACACTTCCAGCGCTGGAAGGCCAACGGCGGGATCCTGCGCCTCCAGGTGCCGCTAACGGCGTCCGAACTGGCCAGTCTCGCCGCGGAGTTGGTGCGGCGCAACGCGTATCGGACCAACATTTACATCCGGCCGTTGGTGTACAAGTCCGCCCAGCGCATTGGAGTCGCGCCGGACGACCAGGACAGCTTCGCCATCATCGCCGTTCCGTACGGCGACTATCTCGATAGCAGCCGCGGCCTCCACGCCGGGGTCGTCTCCTGGCGGAGGGTCGAGGACAACGCCATCCCTGGCCGCGCCAAGATCTGCGGCGCCTACGTGAACAGCGCCCTGGCCGGCGACGAAGCCCGCCGCAACGGGTTCGACGAAGCCATCTTCCTCACCGAGTCCGGCCATGTCGCCGAGGGTGCAAGCTGCAACCTGTTCCTCGTGCGACACGGCGTGCTGGTGACGCCGCCTCCTTCGGACAACATTCTGGAAGGCATCACCCGCGCTTCGGTGATGGAACTCGCGCGGCGGGAGTTGAACCTCGAGGTGATCGAGCGCTCCATCGACCGAAGCGAACTCTATGTCGCCGACGAAGCGTTCTTCACCGGCACCGCGGTGGAAGTCGGACCCATCACTGCCGTGGATCACCGCCCGGTCGGAGCCGGTTCGATCGGCCCCGTCAGCCGGGAACTTCGCCGTCTGTATCAGGAAGCGACGCACGGCCACCTGCCGCGCTACCGTCATTGGCTTTTGCCGATCTATCAACCCTTACACCTGGGCCGTGTGGCCTGAAAGGACTTCATGCAGATTCATATTCTCGACAGCACCCTTTGTGAAGGCGCCCGGAATGGAAGCGTCTCGTTCAGCGTCGACGAGAAGCTGATGCTGACCCGGGAACTGGACACCTTCGGCGTCGACTACATTGAGGCCGGCCAACCCGCGCTCGAACCCAACGACCGCCGGTTCTTCGACTGCGCCCGCGAGTTGGAACTGCGGCACGCCCGCCTCACCGCCTTCGGCTGTCTGGCTTCTCGCGACGATGACGCCGGCCTCAGACATCTGCTCGACGCCCGGACTCCCGCCGTGACGCTTCACGTCGACACGCTCGACCTCCCGCCCGGGCGCGTGGGAGACGCGGTCCGCCGGCTCAAGGGGGAGGGCTGCGAAGTGATCCTGAATGCGGGCGACTTTTTCCGGGCCTACTACCACGATCACGAAAACGCCTTCCACCTTCTGGAGGCCGCGCGCTCCGCGGGCGCCGATATCCTCTGTCTTTGCGATAGTTCCGGGGCGATGCTGCCCCATCAGGTCGCGGAGGTGTGCCATGAAGTCCGGCGCCGGTTCACCGGCATCCTCGGCATTCGCACCTCGAACAACGCGGACGTGGCCGTGGCCAATACGCTGGCGGCCGTCGACCTCGGCCTCACCCACGTCCAAGGCACCATCAACGGCTATGGCGAGCGTTGCGGCTGCGCGAATCTCTGCTCCCTGCTGCCGGTTCTGGAACTCAAACTCGGACACCTGACCGGGGCCCACGATCACCTGCAGGACATGACCCGTCTGGCGCACGTCGTCGCCGAATTTGCCAACCTTGCCGTGCCGCCGGAGCGGCCGTTTGTCGGCCACCTCGCCTTTGCCCAGGCCGCGGGCCGGCGCTGGCGGCAACTGTTCCCCGAGGCGCCCGGCAGCGTGGTTTCCGCCGAGGCCGTCGGCAATCATCCCTTCGTGTACCGCATCGATCAATACCAGTTCCACGACGAGACCCTGCGCGGCCTGGAAGAGCAAGTCGCACTGCTCGACGAGGAGGACTACGACGTCAAAGCCGCCGACGGCACGCTCGAACTGCTCATCCACCAGACGGTCAACCCCGAGCTTCGTCCGTTCGAAGTCATCTACTGGGAGGTCTCCACGCACAAGCCTCCGGCGGCCAAGGTGCAGACTTCGGCTTCGATCTCGGTGCGGGCCGGCGAGTCGATTCTCTCGGCCAAGGCCGAAGGCGACGGCCCCATTCACGCGCTGGACCGGTGCCTGCGCGAGTGCCTGGCCAGTCTCTACCCGGCGATCATGGAGGTGCGCCTGACCGACTACAAGGTCCGGGTCCTGGAACCCCGAAAAGGCACAGCCGCCAAGGTCCGGGTTCTTACGGAGTGGTCCAACGGCGAGCACGACTGGGTGACGATCGGCATTTCGGAGAATCTGCTGGAAGCAAGTTGGCGCGCCCTGGCCGATGGCATCGCGCTCGAAATCTGGCGCGCCGCCGAGCGTGGCCAGACCACGCCAACGACCGTTTTGGATTCGAGCTGGGCTGTCTGAACAGCCTATCGAGTTTGGCCCTTTTCTTCGAAACGTGGGGCGGGCGGGCCCCTGGCCCGCCATGGGGTTAGATTAGTTAGGCGTCACTTGCCACGCCGCTTCGGTTCAAGCAGGCATCGCCGGAGGATCACTAAACCCATGGCGACCAGAGAAGACCAATTTCCCGAAGATCTGGCGGGTGCCCTGCATGTGCCGCGCTGCGGCCGGTAACCATGCTCTAGCGAATCCGGTATACCAGGGTGTCCGATACAAACCGATCTCCGATTAGCTGGCCACCCAATCGCATTCCCTCAACGATTTTCGTTTTCGCGAAGATCCGCCGTAATGCGCGTATGAACGGATCCGACATCTTCAGAATCAACAGCGCTGGAGTTCGTTCCAGCGATACTCCCGCGGTAGCGAGTGCATCGTGGACCAAGCCGTATGCTTCCGAAGCCTGGGCTTCGTCTAGTCGGCGTGACGCGAGGACGAATCGCCAGTCTTCGTGCTCCGGAGAAAAGAGCCACAGCGCCACGCTGATCGACAGATCGGAGCGATCCAGGGCATTGAGAAGCTCCAACCCGCTTGTAAAATCAGCAATTACCAGTGCCGTCTGATCCAAACCATTACTCCATGTTTCCGGTCGCCAATCGCTTCCACCGGCGCTTGCGCCATTTCTGAGCCAAACCTGCGGTAGCGGCTGTGCTCCGA
Source organism: uncultured Solibacteraceae bacterium (assembly GCA_964529305.1). Lineage (GTDB taxonomy): Bacteria > Acidobacteriota > Terriglobia > Bryobacterales > Bryobacteraceae > CAZGUX01. The sequence goes on from CAZGUX010000049.1 coordinate 14,871, forward strand.
CCACTGCTGTACAAGATCCCAATGGTTGCGAAAAGCCGGATCTCTTTTCGCCTGTTCCAAACGTGCCAACTCAAGGTTGGCAACTTTGATCAGGTCCCTCAAATTGTGCGTATGGCTTGCGTCCACGCTCTTCTTGTCTGGAAATTCGTGGCGCTGGGTCGCTTTCGCGATACACGCCTTCAAAGCGCACTCCACTGAGTAACCCGCAAGGTAGTATGCGCCGTCCGGGCGGCCGGCGCTCAATAGCGTCTTTGCTTCAGCTAGGCGGGTTTGGGCTAGAAACTGCAAGTCCTTGCGGTTCACGCCACCCATCGTAACTCGGGGGCGAAGCCCGGCTAGAGCGTCTGACGAGCCTGTTGTCGACTCAGCGCTTGCCGTATCCCCGGGCGTGCAGCATCCGCAAGCCGTTGGCCGTCACCACCAACGTCGCGCCCATGTCGGCCGCCACCGCCATCCACAGGTTCACCGCTCCGTACAACGCAGCCACCAGAAACACGGCCTTCGTCACCAGCGAGAACGCGATGTTCTGCTGGATCACCGCCAGCGCCCGCCGCGCGTGGCGAAGCAGGAAATGCAGCTTCGTCAGGTCCTCGTTCATGATGATCACGTCGGCCGTCTCCAGCGCCAGGTCGGTGCTGCGGCGGCCAAGGGCAATGCCGAGCGAGGACGCCGACATCGCCTGAGCGTCGTTCACCCCGTCGCCCACCATCGCGACCCGTTCGTGGCGATTGATCAGTTCACTGATCGCCGAGGCTTTGTCCTGCGGCATCATCTCGGCGCGCACGTCGTCGATCGACAGTTCTCCGGCCACCGCCCGCGCTGTGGCCGCGTTGTCCCCGGTCAACATGGTGATGTGGTCGATCCCGTCCTCCCGCAGGAGCCGGATGGCCATGGCCGCGTCCGGCCGCACCCGGTCCTCCATGCCCAGCGCCGCCCATACTTCGTTACCCGACCCACAGAACACCAGCGTATGATCGGAATCCTCGAATCCCGCCAGGTGCGTCCGTAACTGCTCGCCGTCGAGTTTCTCTTCCAGCATGCGGCTGCTGCCCGCCCAGAATTCGCCGCCGCCGACTTCCGCCCGCGCGCCTCGTCCGGGCAGGGCTTGGAAGTTGTCCGCGGCCGCGGGCTTGATGCCGAGTGATTTCGCGTAGCGGACAATCGCTTTGCCCAACGGGTGTTCGCTGCGCCACTCGAGCGCGGTCACGCGTTCGAGTACCGCCTCCACCGAGTGCCCGTTGAGCGGAGCCACCTTCCGGACTTCCGGTTCGCCCGTGGTCAATACCCCCGTCTTGTCGAACGCCATAGCGTTCAGCTTGGCCGCGGTCTCCAGGTAGGCGCCGCCTTTGATCAGCACCCCTTGCCGCGCGGCCGAAGCCAGCGCCGCCACAATGCTCACCGGCGTCGAAATCACTAACGCGCACGGACAGGAGATCAGCAGAATGACCATCCCCTGGTAAAACCAATGAGTCCATCCGCCCCCGGCAAACAACGGCGGGACCGTGGCCACCAGCACGGCCAGGGCAATGACAGCCGGCGTGTAGATCCGCGCGAACTTCTGCACGAACTGCTCGCTGGGGGCGCGCCGCGGCGTCGAGTCGGACACCATCCGCACGATGCGGGCGATCACCGTGTCCATCGCCTGCCGCGTCGTGCGGATATCCAGCACGCCTTCGCCATTCATCGTTCCGGCGAAGACCCGGTCGCCTCCACGCTTCAGAATCGGCACCGACTCGCCCGTGATGATGGCCTGATTCACTCCCGAGGTCCCCGATTGTACTTCTCCGTCAAACGGGATGTGCGCCCCCGGCCGAACCCGTACCGTAGCGCCGACCGGCACCTGCGACACCGGCATGCGGTGCTCGTGATCGTCGTGCAACACCATCGCTTCGCCAGGAGTCGCTTCGATCAGCGACCCGATCGCCTTGCGCGCGCGGCCCAGGCTCCACGCTTCCGCGGAATTCGCCAGCGTATAGAGAAAGGAGAGCGTCGCGCCCTCCAGCCATTCGCCCAGGTACATCGCCCCGACGACCGAGATGCACATCAGGACGTTCATATCGGGCGTCAACTGGCGGGCGGCTCCGATCGCTTTAGGCACCGTGAAGATCGCGACCGTGACGATCGAGACCAGGCACAGCATCACCAGCGCCGGCGATACGGTTTCGTGGTTCTCCTGGTGCACCAGCAGGCCCAGCAGAAAATTCTCCGACGACAGCGCGTGCATCAACATCGCCGCGAGCAGGCTGAGGCCGCTGATTGCGGTCAGGATCGTCCGCGCGTGGTCTCTCCAGCGGTTTCCTTCCGGCTCCGACCACGGCTCGCCGCGCATGCCGGTGCTTTCGATCGCCTTCCGAATCTGCTCGGGCGTAGTGTAGTCCGGGTCGTATTCCGTGAACATCGTGCCGTGGATGACGTCGAACGTCAGATCGCGCACACCCGGCACCTTGCCCACCGTGCGGCGAAGCAGCGACACCTCCTCGGCGCAGTCCATTCCTCGGATCCGGAACTGAAGCTTTTTGCGGATGATGCACTCCTTGTGCCGGCGGCCTGTGTTTGACTCGGCTTCACTTCCATGATAACTTAAACAGTTGAAGAAGTGTTGAAATGAAATCAGCGCACATCACCCCGCGATCCGCCTGCGGTCCCCAAGATCACCGCGCGAACGGCGATCGGTTGCGCCCAGTGAGTGACGCCGCTCTCGACCGCGCGGCCCGGTTGTTCCGCGCCATCGGCGATCTGCCCAGGCTTCGCCTGCTGGCCTTGCTCGCCCAGGGCGAAGCCTGCGTCACGGAACTGGCGGAGGGTCAGAAGGAAGGACTCTCCACGGTCTCCCAGCGCCTGCGGGTCCTGCGCGCCGAAGACCTGGTTGCCCGTCGAAGGGACGGCAAGCACATTCTCTACCGCCTGGCCGATCAGCACGTCGTTGACCTGGTCTCCAACGCCCTGGAGCATGCAAGCGAGCACGCGTCCGCGCGCTCTCAGCAGGAAAATAATCCAATGCACAAAATCCACGAAGCTCATTCACACATTCATGGAGTGGGATGCGGCCACCTCGCCGTGCGTCACGGCGATCACGTCGACTACCTGCACGATGGCTGCCTGCACTGGGAGCACGACGATCACTTCGACGAGCACGTCCTCGAGGTGTCGGAAGTGAATCCGGTCGCCTGCACTCCAGGACACTCCTGTGGGGGACATCCCGCCGCCCACGTACACGGCGACAATTGCGGGCACCAGAAGGTCCCGCACGGCGATCACTTCGATTATCTGGTCGACGGTCACCTTCACCATGCGCACGACGGCCACTGCGACGACCACGGGACAATTCGTCTGGCCTGAGCGATGCCTGCCTCGTCCTTGAACCGCAGGACGGCTCTCGCGGCGATGGCGGCGGCCGCCTTTCCGCGCACCGCTCGGCCGCAGCACCGCCGGCCCAACGTGCTGTTCGTCATGACCGACGACCAGCGCTACGACGCGATGAGTTGCGCCGGCAACCGCTTCCTCCAGACTCCGAACATGGACCGGATCGCGCACGAAGGCGTCCGGTTCCAGAACGCGTTTGTCACCAACGCGCTGTGTTCCCCCAGCCGCGCGACCATCGTGACCGGGCTGTATTCACATGCGCACGGGGTCACCACCAACGGCGGCGCCAGCCACCGCCTCCGGCCCGATCAGGTGACCTTCCCGATGCTGCTGCAGCAGGCCGGCTATTTCACCGCCCTGATCGGCAAGTGGCATATCGCTTCCGAACCGAGAGGGTTCGACCACTGGTGCATCCTCCCCGGGCAGGGCCAGTATCAGGACCCCGTGATGCGGGTCAACGGCGCCAGCGCGCGCTTTCGCGGCCAGAGCGAGGATGTCACCGGCGACCAGGCCCTCGAGACCCTTCGCAATCGCCCGAAACAAAAACCGTTCTGCATGTTGTATCAGTTCAAGGCGCCGCACCGCGACTGGCGCGCGGCCGAGCGCTTCGAGCATCTCTACGAAGATGTCCAGTTTCCCGAGCCGCCCACCTTCCACACCAGCCTGTCCAACCGCCCGGCGGCCGTGCGCGACTCCGACATGCAGATTGCGGACATGCCGGACTTCGCCCAGCGCGGCGTCGACCCGGCCTTTCCGCGCGACGAACGGAAGCGCCTCAACTATCAGGTCTTCCTGCGCAACTACTACCGCACGTTGCGCGGCGTGGACGAAAACCTGGGACGTGTCCTCGATTACCTCGACCGTGAGGGGCTGGCGGAGAACACGCTGGTCATCTACACGAGCGACAACGGCTTCTTCCACGGCGAGTACGGCATGTTCGACAAGCGCTTGATGTACGAACCGTCGATCCGGGTTCCGATGCTGGTGCGCCACCCCGCCGGCATCCGTCCGGGCCAGGTGGATTCCGCCCACATGGTATTGAACAATGACGTCGCCCACACCATCCTCGACTATGCGGGCGTGCAGCGGCCGGAATGGATGCGGGGGCACGGAGAGAGTTGGAAGCCCGTCGTCGAGGCCAAGCCCGTCCAGTGGCGCGACGCCTGGCTTTACGAATATTTCGAATACCCGGGCCCGCACTGCGCCGGCCAGATTCGCGGAGTCCGCACCCAACGCTGGAAGCTGATTCACTACATCCAGAAGCCGCAAGGGCACGAACTGTTCGATCTCGAGGCCGATCCCGAGGAGCGGCGTAATCTGTACGACGACCCGCGCTACAAACCGCAAGTCGCCGAGTTGTCCGGGCGCCTGGAACGGCTTCGCGATCAACTCGGCGACGATCGGTCGGTGGACAACACGCCTCTGCCGGAATGCGGAGGACGGATGGCCCCCCTGAACCGCCGAAGCGAGTGACGCCGGCAGTACTAAGCTTGAGCAGGAACCCGATCGTGATCCGTCTCTCGTACTTGCGCAGAACCGGCACCGCCACTCGGGTCCGCGGTTTCGACGATTGGTGGCGCACGCTTCCGGCGTGCACGGGAACTTCAGTTCCCGGTGCTTGGCTGCCTCATTTCCGATCCACCGCGGTCGACCACCGGCGCAAGGCAACAAACGACCAGATCATCTCCACCACCCCGAACGGCCACGCCCCCTGCAGAAATCCATAGACGGATCCCAGCGCGCAGGCGCCCGCGAATCCCAGGATGTACCATCGGCTGCGTTTCTCCAACGCATAGCACACCAGCATTGCCGTGACGGCAAACAAGCCAAACGCGGTAAGCGGATCCACACCGGAGTGTTGCACAGAACCCGCCCCTCCTCTCCCTGCCAGCCCAAGGTTGATTCACGGAGGACGCACGAGGAAGCACCGCGTCGCTCCTCGAAATCCTACCAGGGACAAATGAAACGACCCGGCGGAACACCCTTGGGCGAACCGCTCGTGCGGACACCTCTGGCGTGGCATTTCGCGCAACGCGGGTGAGTCATTTGGGTGGAAACACTCCAGACGCCGCCACGAATCGTCAACTTCCGCCCGTGAATCGAGTGGCTGTTGGATTGCATCGCCGCTAAACCAGATAAAGATTATCCGGGTTATAGATAATAACTAGATGATCAACAAAACCACTTTGCTCGCGATCCGAACGCTCATCCACATGGGACAGCAATCCGGCAACGCGGTCCGGTCCCCCAGGCAGATGGCGGAAGCCCTCAGTGAATCTCCGACCTACCTGGCCAAGGTCACCCGGCTTCTGGCAAAGGCTGGGATTCTGCGGGCCGAAAAGGGAGTCCACGGCGGAGTGTACCTGGGCCGCGTGCCCGGCGATATCACTCTTCTTCAGATCGTCGAAGCTTGCCAGGGCGCCATTGTAGCCGCGCATTGCCGGCCGGACTGCGACAAGCGAGGGATTTGTTCCTATCACCTGGCCGCCGAACAGTTGCGAGTGGCGATCGTCAGCACGCTTTCGGAGTGGACATTGTCCGGCCTGATGGAGCGGCCCAGTTCCAGAAGGATGGCGAATGTTCCCGGTCTTTCGTGCCTGATGGCGCGCCGACAGCCGATGACTGCCGCGATGAGGTGAACGGTCCATGTTGCCGCTGCGCGTCGAGATACCGGACGAGGGCTACCACGCGGGGTTGATCTCCTGCCAGGTCGCCTGCCCGGTTCACACGGATGCGCGAGGCTACGTACGAGCCATCGCGGAGGGCAGGTTCGAAGAGGCCTACCTGATTGCGCGGGGTCCCAACCCGTTCGCTTCGATTTGCGGCCGGATCTGTGGCGCGCCTTGTGAAGCGGCATGCCGCCGGGGCAAGGTCCCGCGGGTCGACGACGACGGCCACTTCGTCTCCCCGGACCGCCCGATCGCCATCCGGGCGTTGAAGCGGTTCGCCTGCGAGGCGGCCGGTCCGGACCACGGCGGTTCGCCGGCGGAGGTGCTGGCGAAGATCACGAACTTCCAGACGGTCGTGTCGGCGCAGGTCGAGGAGATCGCGGCGTTGATTCGCGCGTCGGTGAACCATCGGGTTCCCAAAGTGAACGGTGTGCGCGTGGCGATCGTCGGCGCGGGTCCGGCGGGGCTCTCCGCCGCCCACGATCTCGCGCTGCTCGGCTTCCGCCCCGTGGTTTATGAATCCGAACCCGTGCCGGCGGGAATGCTCGCGGTCGGCGTCCCGGCCTACCGGTTGCCCCGCGAGGTGATCCAACGCGAGGTGGCCGTAATTCAGGCGCTCGGCGTGGAGATCCGCTGCGGGGTGACGATCGGCAAGGACGTCTCGTTCGCCGACCTGCGACGCGACGCGGCCGCCGTCATCATCGCCGTCGGCGCCAAGTCGTCCCGCGGCCTGGGCCTGCCGGGCGAGCGTGGGCCGCGGGTGTACGGCGGCGTCGACCTGCTTCGCGCGGTTTCGCTCGGCGAGCGAATGGATATCGGGCGCGAGGTGGTGGTGGTCGGCGGCGGCAACGTCGCCTATGACGTGGCCCGGACGGTGTTGCGTCAGATCGCCTACGACACGGCGCGGACGGCTGCGCGGCTGGAAGGGACCTCGCGCGTCGTGCTGGCCTCGCTCGAAGGGCTGGAGGAGATGCCGGCCGACACGGTCGAGATCATGGAAGGCGATGAGGAAGGAGTCGAGCGCCTCAACGGCTGGGGGCCGGTGGAGATTGAACGGGGTCCTCGCGGACAGCCTCGGGCCGTGGTCTTCCGGAAGTGCCACCGCGTGTACGACGACAACCGCCGGTTTGCTCCGGTGTTCGAAGACGCCGAGCGGCGGTCGGTGCCCTGCGATACGGTCCTGTTGGCGGTGGGGCAAACGCCTGCGCTCGCATTCCTCGACGACGGCGGGTCGGATATCGAAATGGCGCGGCCGGGTTGGCCCAGGACCGACGCTGCGACGCTCGCTACCACCGCGCCGGGCGTGTTCGTCGCCGGTGATCTCGCCCACGGCACGCGCCTCTTGATTGACGCGGTGGCGTCGGGCAAGGCGGCGGCACGTGCGGTCTACCGTCATGTGACCGGACAAGAACTTCTGTCCGAGATTACGACCACCCATACCCTGCTCGAGGGCTACCGCCGGGAGCGCGGATACGAGTCGATCCGCCGCCAAGCTGTTCCGGTGCGCGAACCGGCCGAGCGCCTGGATCACCCGGATCTGCTAGTGGAGCTTCCCTACTCGCGCGAGCAGGCGATGCTCGAAGCGTCGCGCTGTCTCGATTGCGGCGTCACTCCGGTGTTCGACGGCGCCCGGTGTGTGCTGTGCGGCGGTTGCGCCGATGTCTGCCCCACGCAGTGCCTGAAGCTGGCGCTGCTCTCCGAACTCGCTTCTGACTTGGAGATTGGCGGCGGCGTCGACCGATCCGAAGATTCGGCAATTTTGAAGGATGAGGACCGCTGCATCCGATGCGCCCTCTGCGCGATGCGCTGTCCCGTGGATGCCATCTCGATGGAACGTACGATCACTCAAACCACTTGGAGGCGCCAATGACCGTCAAGGCCGGACAACCGAAGTCGCGGCTCGATCCGGAACCGATCCCGCGGCGGGACTGGCTCGGTCTCGCCTCGCTGTGGTCGGCCGCCTCGGCCTTGCTCTTTGGATTTGTGGGCGCTCTGCGGCTGCCTAAGGCCGCCGTCGTGGCGGCGCCTTCGAAGTCCTTCAAGCTGGCGCTGCCCGAGTCGTTGCCGGCCGGTGAAGCGTTGGTGCCCCCCGGTCGCGCGGTCGCCGTCTATCGCGACGCCGAAGGCGTGTACGCCCTCTCGATGATCTGCACGCATCTGGGCTGCGTCGTGAAACCCAATCCCGAAGGTTTCGAGTGCCCGTGCCACGGTTCGCGGTTTAGCCTCACCGGCGGCGTCGTCAAAGGACCGGCGCCGCGTGCGCTGCCCTGGCTCCAGGTCAAGATCGCGGGCAATCAGGTGCAAATTGACGAAGGCAAGACAGTCCCTGCCGGGACGAAGGTGAAAAACGCATGAGCCCGGGCGCCCAGGACCGGTCCCCGCTCGACGGGTTCGTCGAGAACTTGCGCGCCGCGCCGCGCCGCGTTCTGGAAACGGCGTTTCGCGGTGGCAGCCCGTCAACCGACCGGACGCGTTCCACCTTTGTCTTCGGCAACGTCTTCCTGCACCTGCACTCGGTGAGGGTGCACCGGTGGACCCTTCGCTGGTCGACAACCATGGGCCTAGGCCTCGCCACGACGGCGGCATTCTTCATCACGCTCGTGACGGGCGTGCTGCTGATGTTTTATTACAAACCCTACCCGGACGTGGCCTACCAATCGATCAAAGACATCCATTTCGTGGTGCCGACGGGCCGCTTTATGCGCAACATCCACCGCTGGGCGGCGAACCTCATGGTGGTGTGCGTCATCCTGCACATGGCCCGTGCCTTTTACACCGCCTCCTACCGGCGGCCGCGCGAGTTCAACTGGCTCGTCGGGATGGGACTGCTCGCGATCACGCTCGGTCTGTCGTTTACAGGCTATCTGCTGCCTTGGGATCAACTCGCCTATTGGGCCATCACCATCGGCGCCAACATCGCCCAGTCGCCGCGTGAGGTCACCGACGCTCTGAACCTAACCGACTGGTTCGATCCGGGAGGATTCCAGCGCGCCCTGCTGCTCGGTTCGGAGATCGTGGGCGAAGAGGCGCTCATTCGTTTCTACCTGCTGCACGTGATGATCCTGCCGCTCGCGCTCGCGGCGCTGATGACCGTCCACTTCTGGCGGATCCGCAAGGACGGCGGCCTGGCTCGTCCCGACGACGCCGACCAACGCCTGGATCCTCCCGCCGGTCCCATCTATCCGGTGTTCACGCAGGCACCGGAGAAGACCTATCAGCTCGCGGCGATCGTCCGGGGACGTTCGCCGGCCGTCGGACGCGGTCCGGAGAACACGGTGCCCGCCATGCCGCACCTCTTCTATGCCGAACTCGCCGTCCTCATGCTGACCACCTTCGTGTGCATCGCCCTGTCCCTGATTTCCGACGCGCCGCTCAAGGAGTTGGCCAATCCGAGCGTGCCCGAGAATCCGGCCAAAGCGCCGTGGTACTTCCTCGGCCTGCAGGAACTGGTTGCCTTCTCGGCGTTCGCCGGAGGCATCGGTATACCCGCGATCGTGCTCTTGGGGATCGGCTTGATTCCGTATCTCGACCGCGAGACCACCGGCACCGGCCGCTGGTTCGGCGGGCCGGGAGGTTTGCCGCTTGTGCGCAGCGCGCTCGTAGTCGGTCTGGGCGCGTCGATCGCCATCGAGGCGTTTGTGATCCGGTTCGGTTGGATTCGCGAGTGGTTCCCTGGTGTGGGCCAACTGGTCGTCACTCTCATCAATCCAGGCACGCTGTTGACGGTCATCTATGGCGCTTACTCGGTGTGGTTGGTCAAGCGCTTCAGATCGACGCGCGCGGGCGCGCTCGGCCTGTTCACCTGCTTCCTTTGCGGTTTTCTGGTCCTGACGGTCATAGGTACCTATTTCCGCGGGCCAAACTGGGTGTTTTACTGGTCGCCATCCCAGTGGCCGAAGCATTGAGGACCGCGCCATGAACAAGAACAAGATTCTGCTGCTGGCATCGAGCATCGGCGTCTTCGTGCTGCTGGCCGCGGCCGCGATCGACGAGAACTTCCTCAAGGAGTGGCGCGCCATTCAGGGCGCGGGGCGCAACGAGAGTGGTCCGATTCCGATCCAACTAAGGCAGGTCGTCAACACCAGTATGCGAACCGCGGACCGCTGCGTCACCTGTCATGTGAGTATGGGTCCCGGCGAAGACGGTGTCACCGGCGGCCCGTTGTTCAAGAAGCACCCGCCGGTCGTCCACGACCCGGCGCAATACGGCTGTACGGTCTGCCATGGCGGGCAAGGGGCGGCCACCGAAAAAGCCGACGCTCACGGTGAGGTCCACTTCTGGCCGGAGCCGATGATCCCGGCAAAGATGGCCCAAGCCGGTTGTGGCGCCTGTCACGTAGCGCCGGGCGTCCCTTCGCAGGCGCAGTTGCGTGAGTCGCAAGCCGTGTTCGAGCGCCTCGACTGCCGTGCTTGTCATCGCGTCGAGGGACGCGGCGGCACGATCCGGCCCGACGGCGGAGGCATGGAAGGGCCTGATCTTTCGAACGCGGGTATCAGGGGCTACGACCTGCGCTGGTATGACCAGCACCTCGCGAAGTCGCTCAAGGCGGAGAAGGGACCGTGGAAGACTTCCTTCGCCCCCGTCTCAGCCGACGACCAGGCGAGCCTGGCGAAATTCCTCGCCACTTGCAACGGCGCGGCCCGGCTCACCGCGGCGAAGGCCACTTTCTTCAGCTACGGGTGCTTGGGCTGCCACCGCGTATCGGGTGTCGGCGGCGATGAGGGGCCGGACTTGACCCTCGCCGGCCAGAAGGACCCTGGACAGGCCGACTTTTCCCATGTGCCCGAGCAGCGCGGTCTCGGCAACTGGATCGCCGAGCACTTTCGCGCGCCCGGCGCCCTCGTGGCTGGCTCTAAGATGCCGCCGGTTCCCGCGCCCGATTCCGACATCGAACGGTTGACCATGTTCGTGCTCTCGCTTAGGCGGCGCGACTTGCCGGGCGCCTACCTGCCAAAGGACCGCATCGAAGTCTCGCGGATGGGCAAGCGGGAGTTCGCGGGTGACGGAGCAACCATCTTCGGCGCATTCTGCGCCGGCTGCCACGGGTTTCAGGGACTCGGGCGCACGACCGGAGACGAGGTCTTCCCCGCGATCGCCAATCCGGAGTTTCAGAAGTTGGCGACGGACCGATTTCTCACCGAAACGATTGCCAGAGGCCGCCCCGGCCGCCGCATGCCGGGTTGGAAGAAGGACGGCGGGCTGAGGCCGGAAGAGATCGAAGGGGTGGTCCGTCATCTCCGGTCGCTCGCCGGCGTGCCGGGGGGCACGCCGGAGGATGGTTGGAAAGCGGCCGGCAGTTCCGCCACAGGCGAAGCGCTCTTCTCGGCCTCGTGCTCGGGCTGTCATGGCAACAAGGGGCAGGGAGGCAAGGGGCCGGCTCTGGCCAACCGTGTATTTCTCGAATTGGCCTCCGACGGATTCCTGCGCGACACCATTACCAAGGGTCGGCCTGGCAGCGTCATGCCGGCTTTCGGCGAGCCGTCGACCATTCATCGGACGCTGGCGCCGCCGGACGTCGAGGCGATCGTCGCCTATATCCGATCCTGGCAGGGGAGATAACGACATGAACAACGACATCCACTCACGCCGCGAGTTTCTGGCGCTCGCATCAGCCGCCGGATTCTCGGGCCTGGTGTCCTCGGTGCGCGATGCCTGGGCGCTCGAAGCCGTGACGAATCCGCTGGCGAAGTATCCTGACCGTGGGTGGGAGCGCGCCTATCGCGATTTGTGGAAATACGACTCCACCTACACGTTCACCTGCGCTCCCAACGACACTCACAACTGCATCCTGAACGCCTACGTGCGGCAGGGTGTGATCACGCGTATCGGACCGACGATGAAGTACGGCGAGGCGGCAGACCTTAACGGCAACCGCACCAGCAGCCGCTGGGATCCTCGAGTCTGCCAGAAAGGCCTGGCGCTGACCCGCCGCTTCTATGGCGATCGGCGAATTAACGGCTGCATGGTGCGGGCCGGTTTCAAGCAATGGGTGGAGGCCGGCCATCCGCGCGGCTCCGACGGCAAGCCCCCGGAGAAGTATTTCCAGCGTGCGCGCGATCAATGGGTGCGGGTTTCGCATGCCGAGGCCGCAACCCTCGTAGCCAAGACGCTCGCCAATATCGCCGAGACCTATACCGGCGAAGAGGGCCAGCGCCGTCTGAAGGAGCAGCACTACGACGAGGCCGTCATCCAGGCGACGCGCGGCATCGGCACACAAGTTCTCAAGTTCCGCGGCGGCATGCCCCTTCTCGGCATGACCCGTGTGTTCGGAATGTACCGGATGGCGAACTCCATGGCGCTGCTCGACGCCAGGATCCGCAAGGTGGGGCCGGATCAGGCGGTGGGCGCCAAGGGATTCGATAACTACTCGTGGCACACCGACCTGCCGCCCGGCCACCCGATGGTCACCGGCCAGCAGACCGTGGAGTTCGACCTCTCGGCGGTCGAGTACTGCAAGACGCTCGTCGTGTGGGGCATGAACTGGATCACGACCAAGATGCCCGATGCCCACTGGCTCACGGAGGCGCGGCTGAAGGGCACGCGCGTGGTCGTCATCGCCTGCGAGTACTCGGCCACGGCCACCAAGGGCGACGACGTGATCGTGGTGCGGCCCGGGGTGACGCCCGCGCTCGCGCTGGGCTTGGCCCACGTCATCATGCGCGACAAGCTTTACGACGTCAACTACGTGAAGCAGTGGACCGACCTGCCCCTACTCGTCCGCATGGACACGCTCAAGAACCTGCGCGCCGAAGAGATATTCGGCGGGAAGGTTGCCGATCTGAAGGACACCCAGGTGACCGCGGCGAACGCCAAAATCCCTCCGCCGGCCCTCCACACCGATCAACTCGTGCCGGAGAAGATGCGCGCCGGATGGGGTGACGCCGTGTGGTGGGACAAGGCGGCGAATGCGCCCAAAGCCTCCACGCGGGATCAGGTGGGCCGGAACTCCAACATCGGCGATCCGCTCCTCGAAGGCTCGGTGGAGGTGACCCTCGCCAACGGGAACAGAGTGCGGTGCCGTCCCATCTTCGATCTGGTGAACGAGTACGCCGCCCATTTCACGCCCAAAGTGACCGAAGAGATCACCTGGGCACCGGCGGCGGCTGTCGAAGCGCTGGCGCGCGATATTGCCAGGGAACCCGGTACGACCTTGTTCGCCATCGGAATGGGCCCCAACCAGTTCTTCAACAACGACAACAAAGACCGCGACCTGTTTCTGCTGGCCGCCCTTACGGGCAACGTGGGCAAAATCGGCGGCAACATCGGCTCCTATGCGGGCAACTACCGGGTGGCCCTGTTTAACGGCGCGCCGCAGTACATCAATGAGAACCCGTTCGATCTGGAGCTCGATCCCGCCAAGCCCGCGCGGCCGAAGCAATACTGGCGGGCCGAATCGGCCCACTACTATAACCACGAAGACCATCCCCTCCGTGTCGGCAATAAGTTGCTGACCGGCGCCACTCACATCCCCGCGCCCACCAAGTCGCTGTGGTTCGCCAACGCCAACTCGATTCTCGGCAACGTGAAGTGGCACTACAACACCGTGGTCAACATGCTGCCGAAGATCGAGATGATCGCGGTCAACGAGTGGTGGTGGTCCACTTCCTGCGAGTGGGCCGACGTGGTGTTCGGCGTGGATTCCTGGGCGGAGCTGAAGCAGCCCGACATGACCGCTTCGGTCACCAATCCCTTCCTCACCGTCTTCCCGCGGACACCCATGAAGCGGTTCTTCAATACCATCGGCGACATCGACGTGTTGGCCCTGGTCGGCGACAAGATGGCCGAGGTCACCGGGGACCAGCGCTTCCGCGACTGCTGGAAGTTCGTGCACGAGGGCCGCTCGGAGGTCTATCTCCAACGCATTCTCGACTTCTCCACCAACACCAAAGGCTTCAAGTTCGCCGACCTGGAGGAACGCGCCAGGAAAGGCATCCCGGCGATTCTGCAAAGCCGGACCTCGCCGAAGGTGGTGGGTTACGAGCAGGTGGTGGATTCCAAGCCCTGGTACACCAAAACCGGCCGCCTGGAGTTCTATCGTGGCGAGGACGAGTTCATCGAGGCCGGTGAGAACCTGCCCGTCCATCGCGAGCCCGTGGACTCGACCTTTTACGAGCCGAATATCATCATTTCGCCCAAACATGAGGCGATGCGGCCGGCTGGGCCCGAACAGTACGGCGTCGCGCGCACCGACCTGTCGTGCGAGACTCGCTGCGGCCGCAATGTCGTCTATACCTGGGAAGAGGCCAGGAAGACCGCTCATCCGCTCGCCAAGGACGGCTATAAATTCGTCTTCCACACGCCCAAGTACCGGCACGGCGCGCACACCATGCCGATCGACACCGACATGATCGCGGTGCTGTTCGGTCCGTTCGGCGACCTCTACCGGCACGACAAGCGCAGCCCGTTCGTTACGGAAGGGTATGTCGACATCCACCCGGACGATGGGCGGGAACTGGGCGTCGAGGACGGCGACTATGTGTGGATCGACTCGGACCCCGAGGACCGGCCCTTCCGCGGGTGGCAGAAAAACAAGCGCGACTACGAGTTCGCGCGCCTCCTCTGCCGCGCGCGCTACTACCCCGGCACGCCCCGCGGCGTCACCCGCATGTGGTTCAACATGTACGGCGCCACACCTGGTTCGGTCGCTGGCCGCAAGAAGCGCGCCGACGGCCTGGCCAAGAACGAGGCCACCAACTACCAGGCCATGTTCCGCTCGGGCTCCCACCAGTCGGCCACTCGCGGCTGGCTGAAGCCCACGTGGATGACGGACTCGCTCGTGCGCAAGGAGATCTTCGGCCAGGTGGTGGGTCAGGGCTTCCTGCCCGACACCCACTGCCCCACCGGCGCCCCGCGGGAGGCGATCGTCAAAATTACCAGGGCGGAACCCGGCGGCATCGATCAGAAGAGCCCGTGGCGGCCGGTTCGATTGGGCATCCGCCCCAGGTCCGAATCGCCAGCGATGAAGAAATACCTCGCCGGTGGGTTCTTCGGCGGCACCAAGGAGAAAGCGTAAATGGCACGCGTATTCAATTGGCAAATCGGCCGGGAGATGTCCTACTGGTATCCCGAGAGCCGGCCGCAACGGCAGTTCGCGGCGGTGTTCGACACCAACAAGTGCATCGCCTGCCAAACCTGCACGCTGGCCTGCAAGACGACCTGGACTTCGGGTCGCGGCCAGGAGTACATGCTCTGGAACAACGTGGAGTCCAAGCCCTATGGCTCCTATCCCCTTGCCTGGGACCTGAATCTGCTGCAGACGCTCGACGGTGGCAATTGGAAGGGCGGGCGCTACGACGGGCAGACCATCTTCGAATCGGCGGCCGCGGGCGAGCGCCTCGAGGGCTGGCGTCCCGAATCGCAGGATTACGCCTATCCCAACGTTGGTGAGGACGACTGCGCGGGCCAGGTGGATGCCGGCGCGGCCATGTCGTCGCCACACATGGCCTGGTTCTATTACCTTGCGCGCATCTGCAACCACTGCACATACCCGGCCTGCCTCGCTTCCTGCCCGCGCGGTTCCATCTACAAGCGCCCCGAGGACGGCATCGTGCTGGTCGACCAGGGCCGCTGTCGCGGCTACCAGGAGTGCATCAAGGGCTGTCCTTACAAGAAGGTGTTCTTCAACCCGATGACCGGCACCTCGGAGAAGTGCATCGCCTGCTATCCGAAGATCGAGCAGGGCATTCAGCCTCAGTGTTTCGTCAACTGCATCGGCAAGATCCGCATGGCCGGAAGCATCTCCAAGCCGGAGCACGCGCGGCCCGAAAACCCGCTCGACTACCTGGTCCACATCAGGAAGGTCGCGCTGCCGCTGTATCCACAGTTTGGCCTCGAACCCAACGTCTACTACATCCCGCCCATCCATGTGCCGGTCTCGTTCACGCGGCAGATGTTCGGTCCGGGTGTCGACGAAGCGGTGAAGACCTATCGCAATGCGAAGAACGATCCGGATCTCGCGGCGCTTCTGTGCCTGTTCGGATCGAGCGAGATGATTATGCCGCGCTGGAAACGGCAGGGCGACTTTGTCAGCGGCCTCGACGAGAAGGGCAACACGCTCGTCCGCGTACCGATGAACGAACCCGTCTACGTCCGCGCGTCCTACGACAAGCTCTACCAGATCCAACGGACGAACTGTCCGTAGCGGGGGAGGAGACCGTGATACGCGAAAACAAGTTTGCGCTGGCAGCGGCAGCACTGGCCGCGATGGCTTCGGGATGCCGGACGGTGGCGCCCACGGCAAGCGAAGTCGTGGCCGTGAAACTGGCAAAGCTCCCGGCCTCGCCCACCGATCCCGCCTGGAATTCCGCCCCGGAGTACACGGCGAAGTTGCTGTTGCAGGATCTGGTGGATCCGCGCCTGATGAAGGCGTCGACGCAGGAAGTCCGCGTGCGCGCGGCCTCGAACGGCCCTGAGGTCGCCTTCCGTCTTTCCTGGGCCGACCCGATCGTCGACGACCTGCCCGGCCCCGGCCGTTTTCTCGACGGCTGTGCCATTCAGATCCCTCGCGTGCTCGAGGCCAATCCGCCCGATCCGCAGATGGGCCAGGCGGGAAAGACCGTCGACATCGCGTTCTGGCGGGCCGACTGGCAGGCCTCGGTCAACGGACGCAAGGACACGATCCAGTCGCTCTACCCGAATGCATCCGTGGACCACTACCCGTTCGAAGCCAAATCGCTCGATCCGGGATCGGCGGCCCGGAAGGAGATGGCCTCGCGCTACGCGCCCGCGGGAGCCGTGGGCAATCGGCGTGTGGGTCCGCGCGACGTTCCGGTCGAAGATATGGTCGCCGAAGGTCCGGGCACGCTCTCGCCCAACCCCGGGGCGGGCTCCCGCGGGAGTGGCCAACGCATGGGTGACGGCTGGTCCGTCGTGATGATTCGAAAGACCCCCGTTGGCTGGGCTCCCCGCACCCGAACCCAAATCGCGTTTGCCGTCTGGGAGGGCTCGGCGAAGGAGACGGGGGGGCGCAAGATGCGAAGCGCATGGGTTCCTCTTTCCCTGAAGGAGATGCCGCGATGACCGCGCTCGAACCTCCCGTGGAAGATCTGTTGCGGGAAGCGGCGGAGTGGAGGCTGATCGGCCTCCTGCTCGAGTGTCCTTCTCCGGATTGGCCGCGCCGCCTGGACGAAGTGGCACGGGAGGTTTCGGATGCCGATCTGAAACAGGCCGTTGCCCTATCGCGCGAGCAGGCGAGCGAAGGCCTCTATCACTCGACCTTCGGGCCCGGCGGGCCGGCGCCTCCCCGGGAGGCCGCCCACCGCGACATGCTGCAACTGGGTTACCTGATCTCAGAACTGGAGGCCTATTACGGCTCGTTCGACTATCATCCCGCGTCGCTGGAGCCGCCCGATCATATCGCGGTGGAGGCGGGGTTTGTCGCCTACCTGAAGTTCAAGCAGGCATTCGCCCTGGCGTGCGGCGATTCCGAGGCGGTGGACATCGCCGCGCAGGCTTGCCGCGAGTTCTCTTCCGAGCATCTCGCTTCAACGGCGGAGCCGTTGACAACGATGCTTGCCGCCTCCGGCGTGCCGTACCTCGAAGCGACGGGCCGCGCGCTCGATCGCCGGACGGGCCCTGCAAAAAAGCGGTTTGTGGTGCTGGACGCCGGAAGCCTGATTCCGGACGAAGAGGGATTCGGTTGCGGGGACGCGGCAATCCCTCCGCACGGCGAAGGGCAATTCCTGTGATGATTCACCCATCCACGGCGCCTATGGCGGGGGTCGCGTTTCATCAGAGCCGCGACCGGAAGGGAGCGGGCAATCCAATTTCCGTACGGGTTCTCAGCCGTGGGGTTGCATTCCTTCGGAGAAGCCGCGACCCCAAAAAAAAATGAAAAACGCGCAAGCAGCCCCGAGCGTAAGAACGTGTATGAAAATCGATTTTCCAATTTTGTGAATGTGTGGGGGGATGCGGAATGCCTCGTCGCCACCGCAGAACGCGTTGTAGGGCGTCTGGCAGTGTCTCCAAGCGAGGAAAAACTGTGGAAAAGGCTGTTTTTGAT
>CAZGUX010000050.1:0-38503 GCA_964529305.1 uncultured Solibacteraceae bacterium
TATACCGTCACGATCACTCCCCTCGATGCCGAACCGTCGGCTGAACTACCGGCACCATGATTTTCATGGGAGCGGGCAATCCGATTTCCGCACACGTTCTCAGGGAGGGGGTTGGATTTTTCGGAGCCGCGCCCCGAACGGGCAATACAGTGCCCACTCCCACAACGCACTCAGCCGCTACCGCGAGCCTCTCTGATCAGTTCGGCGAGCGTGAGCACTGTGGTCCAGTTCCGGCACGTGCTGATCGAGCCTAGCTTCCGGTCGAAGTAGTCGTTGGTCAGCCTGCTCCGTCCAAGCCCGTTCGGACAATGCAGAAAAATCTCCCGGCCGCGTACCACGAACTGGTCCGGTAGAGAACGACTGGCGTCCAACGACTCGGCTGCCCCATCCTTCGGTTCCTCCGCCAGGAACAGGACATGGGTTGCTTTGGGATCTTTGCCGGCCTCGATCCACGGGTTCGATCGCGCGACGGACTCGATTTCGCGAGCGGTCCGGAGCACGACAGGAACAGCCAGACCGAACTTCTCTTGGATCCGGCTTGAGATCAACCCGGAGATTCGAGGAGCCAGTTCGCGGCCCGCCTGAAAGACGACGTTGCCGCTTTGTATGTACGTTGTGACGCCCCGGCAGCCGGCGGCGTCAAACATCGCTGCCAGGTCTTTCATCGGCAGCCGGTTCTTCCCGCCCACGTTGATCCCGCGTAACAGCGCGACATGCAGGTCTGGCTTTCGACGCGTCATTGCTTTTGAACCGCTCGCCGGCATCCGGCGACACCCATTTTCGTACATCCGTCTGTCCGGAGAGCCGGGGGCCCGAACCTGCCCGGGCGGGATACTCTTTATAGTTAGAGAACCACGTGCACAATCATTTTTTCTTCCGAAACAGTTCGGGCCGCCGCGGCTTCCTTCTCCGCGCGGGCGCCGGCCTCGCGGGAATTCCATCCGCGCTCTCCGCTGCCGCCGAACCGGTGAAGACTGACGTCTTTAGCGCCGGTCAGGACAACGTCCACACCTACCGGATTCCGACGATCCTCGCCGCTCAGTCCGGCGCGTTACTCGTCTTTTGTGAAGCGCGCAAGGTCAGTATTCAGGATGCCAGCCCGACCGACATGGTCGTCAGGCGCAGCGTCGATGGCGGCAAGACGTGGCTCCCGATTCAGAACCTCATCCGCGGCCACGGGACCGACGCGATCACCAATCCTTGCGCCGTAGTGGACCGCTCTTCGGGGTCCGTGCTCCTGTTTACCTGCAACACCAATCGGGGCCAACGCGGCGAGCATCGTTCGCACCTCCTGGTGACCAGCCGCGACCACGGTGCGACCTGGTCTGAGCCCGTTGATCTGGGCAAGAGCATCGCCAACTATGACGACACATTTGTGCCGGGCCCAGGGGTCGGGATTCAAACCGCGAAGGGGAGGATCGTCATTCCGGGATACACCGGTGATTCGATCGACGACGACGAAAAAGGCACTCGCTCGCGAGTCGTCTACAGCGATGATCACGGACGTACCTGGCGAATGGGGCAGCCTGTGAATGTGGATACCAACGAATCGCAGGTCATCGAACTCGCCGGCGGCCACCTGATGCTCAATATGCGGCAAGGCACGGGGAAAAGCTGCCGGGCCGTCGCCATCAGCAAGAATGGCGGCGAGACATGGGGCCCGGTCTATTGGGACCGGGCGCTCAACGAAAGTCCTTGCCAGGCGAGCATCGTCCGCTACAGCCTCGCCGGCCGGGACGGCAAAAGCCGCATCCTGTTCGCCAACCCGGATAACGTGGGAGCGCGGTATGGCGTGGATCGGACAAAGATGACCGTTCGCATCAGCTACGACGAGGCCCGCACGTGGCCTGTGAAGAAACTGATCTACGCGGGGCCGTCGTCGTACTCCGGGCTGGTCCGGTTGTCGAACGGGGACGTCGGTCTGATTTTCGAAGGCGGCGTGAAGCATCGCCGGGAATGGATTCGCTTCGTCCGTCTGCCGCTGGCCTGGTTGACCGACGGAAAAGATTCATGAGGTCAACGCCCGCCGCGCCGCGACCGCGATCGAGCGGGCCTCGGCGGCGGTGGCCGCCAGCGCCGTGATGTGGCCCATCTTCCGTCCCGGCCGCGCTTCCATCTTGCCGTAGAGGTGGAGCTTCGCGTTGGGAAACGCGGCGGCGGCGGCGAAGTCGGGCTCGCCGGACTGCCACAGGTCACCCAGGACATTGGCCATAGCCGCGGGACGCAACTGCTCGGGCGAGCCGAGCGGCAAGCCGCACACCGCCCGGAGTTGCTGCTCGAACTGGCTGGTGACGCAAGCGTCAAACGTGTAGTGTCCCGAATTGTGCGGCCGAGGCGCGAGTTCGTTCACCAGCAGCCGGCCTGACCTGGTGAGAAACAATTCGACGCATAGGACGCCGACCACGCCGAGCGACTCCATCACGCCTCTTGTGATCTCGACGGCTTCCGCGGCTACGTCCGGCGGGACATTCGCAGGCGCGGTGGTGACATCGAGAATGTGACGCGAGTGGACGTTGTCCACCGGGCCGTAATGCGCGAACGCACCGTCATGGCCGCGCGCCCCGATGACCGAAAGCTCGCATTGGAAGTCGATAAACTGCTCGAGCACGGCTTCGGACCCGTTCATTCTCGACAGAGCGACCGCGGCCTCTTCCGGAAGCGCGATCCGAACCTGGCCTTTGCCGTCGTAGCCGAAGCCCGCGGTCTTGAGAATCGCGGGACACCCCAATTCACTCAGCGCTCCATCCAATTCCGCCGCGGATTGGATTCGTCGAAAACCTGCGAGCGGGAAGCCATGGCGTTCGAGGAACGTCTTCTCCCGCAGCCGGTGTTGGGTGATGTGGAGCACGTCTCCCGCGGGACGCACGGGCGCGAACTCGGCCGCGGCCGCCGCGGTCGCCGAGGGCACGTTCTCGAACTCGAACGTGACCGCCGCTACCTGGGACGCAAACCGCCGTACAGCGTCGAGGTCGTCATACGAAGCAGTGATCTCCTCGTCGGCCACCTGGCCGGTGGGCGTGTCCGCGTCGGGCGAGAACGTATGGACACGATAGCCCATGCGCCGCGCGGCGATGGCGAACATGCGGCCCAACTGGCCGCTCCCAAGTACTCCAATGACACTGCCGGGCAGGATAGGCTTCACGGCAGCGTTTCGTTTAGGATTTTTTCCGTCTGGTTCCTGCGGAACTCCGCCAGGCGTTCGCGCAGTTGCGGCCGGTGCCGGGCCAGAATGGCGACCGCCAGCAGGCCGGCGTTGCGGGCCCCGGCCGTGCCGATGGCAAGCGTCGCCACCGGGATTCCCGCCGGCATCTGCACGATCGAGAGAAGAGAGTCGACGCCCTTGAGAACTTTGGACTCGACGGGAACGCCGAGCACCGGTACCGTGGTGTGCGCGGCCACCATCCCGGGAAGATGCGCCGCGCCACCGGCGCCGGCGATGATCAGTTCAATTCCCCGCCCCTCGGCCTCGGTGGCGTACTCGGCCATCCGCACCGGCGTGCGATGGGCGGAGATCACACGGCACTCGTGCGGCACGCCGAACTCAGTCAAGGTCTCCGAGGCGTGCCGCATGGTCTCCCAGTCGGACTTGCTGCCCATGATCACCGCGACCAGGGGATGTTCGGGCGTCAGATCCATCGCTCACTCCCCTTGCGCGTGCGAAAATCCAGGCCTTTCGGTGCGCCGCGGGGAATCACTTTCGTGGGCATATCAGTGGTGAGGCCGGTAGGATTTGGACCTTTCAGGATATCAAAACGGCGCTCGCGCTACGCCGGCAATACGCGACGCAGCACCCGCAGGTAATTGCCACCCATGATTCGGGCGACGTCCGCTTCTTCAAAGCCGCCGGCCAGTAGCGCGTCGGTGAGCCAGGGGATGCATGTGGTGTTGAAGTGCGTGCCGATACCCACGTGGTCCGGCCCCATCAGGTCAACGGCGTAGCGGATGATCCTGACCGCGGCATCGAGTTGCTGCCGAGGGACCCTCAGAAGGGGTGTCTCGCCGGGCGGCCTGGAAATCGGAGGCGTCAGGCCGAGCACGCCTCCGCGGCGGGCCAGTGCCTTCATGAGGTCGTCCGGCATGTTCCGCGGCGTCGGATCGAGGGCGCGCGGATTGGAATGGGAGGCCACCACCGGCGCTTCGGAAACCTCGAGGGCATCGAGCGAGCACGGATCGTTCAGATGCGAGATATCGATGAGAATGCCGGCGCGGTTCATCTCATGAATCATCCGGACGCCGAGTTCGGTGATACGGCCTCCGGAGCGCGTTTCGTTAGAAGGGTCGTAGCCGAGTTCGCGCGTGGCCTGCGCGATCGTAATCATGCGGAGCCCGGTGCGCGCCAGCATCCGGATGACGCCCGGGGTGTCGCCGAACCAGTCGCTACGGTTGACGCCCATCAGGACCGCCACTTTACCC
The DNA here is from genome assembly GCA_964529305.1 of uncultured Solibacteraceae bacterium. Lineage (GTDB taxonomy): Bacteria > Acidobacteriota > Terriglobia > Bryobacterales > Bryobacteraceae > CAZGUX01. The sequence continues at coordinate 4,414 of CAZGUX010000050.1, forward strand.
GCGCTTCGGGCCCGGTCGAGGTCGGATGCGGTTCGAATCAGCAGGACCTTGTCCGGATTGGCTTCCACCTGCACGAGGAAGCGGTCAAGGATCGCGAGCACCAGTTGGGTCGGATTCTTGATGGCCAGCGACAAATGGATCGGATCGCCGTCGCGGCCTTTCCTGCGCTCGGGCTGGTTCTTCCAGAGAGCCTCGAAGGTGCCGTCGTAGTAGGCGGCGCCGCCTTTGCACATCACAACGCTCATTCCCCATTCCTTGAACTTGACGAAGTCGCCGCGGGAAGTGTCGTCCTGGCGCTTGCCGAGGTCGATGTTGTCGACGAGGAAGCGGGGGTGCGTGAGGTTGAGCCCCAGCATGTCGCAGACGGGATGAGTGCGATGAAAGGCGCGGGCCCGATCGGAGACCGCTGAGGCGGAGTCCTCGCCGCGGAGCAGCGTGGCCGGCAGCGCAAGGAAGGTTCTTCGGTACATGACGAACTCCACACAAGGATGGCACGGAAACGCCTTTCGCTCACGAAGGCGCCGAGCGGCTACCATCTGAAAGATGGTGGAGGTTTTTCTCGCTTGTGCACCGGCGGACCGGGAGGTCGCCGCCGTGATTTCTGAACGTCTGCGGGTGGGCGCTGAAGCCACCGTGGTGCTCGATGACCGAGGGACGGAGAGCGCCGCCGAAAAATGGGAGGGCGGACTGTCCTCGACCGCGATTTTGCTCCTGCTGTCTCCAGAAGCGGTGCCGCCTCGGGTCAGCCGGGTCGAGTGGGGAGCGCTCTTGGACCACGTCACCGGCCAGGCGGGTCCGCCCGTCGGTTCGCTGCTCGTCCGCGATTGCCCACACCCCGCGATTCTGGAGCGGAGCCGGCGCTTCTTCCGGTGGGAGACCGGGCCCCGGGAGGCGATGCGCGAGATCGAAAAGTGGATTCTGGGACTTCACCACGTCCCGGAGCGCCGCTCCTTCGTACCCGCGCGGCTGCCGTGGTTCGAAGGCCGCCAGGAGGATCTCGGTTCCCTTTGGGAGTCCCTCGTGGATCATGCCGGCACGGCCGTCGTCACCGGCCCGCCGGCCGCGGGCAAGACAAGTCTGGCTCAGGAGTTCTCCCGCCAGGCCAGCCCCCACTTTCGCGATGTCGTGTGGTTGGACTGTGGCGATCGCTCACCGGCATCGCTGGTGGGGGAACTGGCGGAGTTGATCGAGGTCGAGTGCGACGGCGGAACCAGAGAGGTGCTGCCCGGCCTGGTGGAGCTCGCCGGCAGACACCGGGTGCTGCTGGTGCTGGACGATTTTCCGCCGAACTTGGCCGTCCCCACTGGTCCACGGGGGCACGCCTCGGTGCTGGTCGCGACGCGATCGACGCAGGTTGAGGCGCCAGGGGCTCACCTCCTTCCCCTCGACCCGGGGCCGGAGTTCCCGCTCACGGTTCCGGACCACCCCGACGATCTGCGCTTGTGGCGAGCGATGGCCGTCTGCCGCCGGGGCGGCTTTCCCGTCGATTTGGCGGTGACGATTGCGGAAGTCGACGCGGCCGCCGCGCCGGCGGCGGTTGCACGTCTGATCGAGAACCGCCTGGTTGACCCGATGGACAACGTTCATCAGAGGCTGCGGCTCAGCGCCTTGTCCAGAACGGCCGTGGGGGATTTGCTGAAGGTTGAGCGGCGGCGACATGCGGAAGCGGTCCATCAGGCCGTCCAGGCGGCTGCGGCCGGCCCCGGTTTCGACAAGCAGTACCTGGCTGAAGTCATGCCGGCGTTCCGGTGGGCGGCGGGCGCCAATTGGCCGTTGGCGGCCGCCCTTGGCCGGCGCGCGTTCGCGGTCCTGCGGCGTCTCGGCCGGGTTGCCGAAGGTGTCGAACTGATGGTCGCCCTCCGGAGCGCCGCCGATCATCGTGGCGACGAGACGGTCTCCGATGAGTGTTCGTGGGAGTTGTCCTGGATTCGCGGCGAACCCTATCGCGCAGCCTCGCGGCCCCCACTCGGTGGCGATCAGCTCGCCTTCGATTTCAACGTCTGACCTTCATCTGCCCTGCGGCGGGGGATTCTCCGAATACTCTCACGCTGCGCTCGACTTCAGTTCCTCACGAATGATCCGCCGCAGGGTCTCTTCGAACCTGGGCGCGATGCCGTCGAGATACTCCCGAAGCGCCCGATTGATCAGGGTTTGATAGCCGGTAGTGCCGCCAGCCTCTTCCGCCATCTGAAAGAAGCGATCGACAATATCCTGGTCGAGCCGAATCGTGATCCGGGTTTTGAAAGTTGATCCCGGCCTTGTTCTCGTCGTCCCATTCGAAAGGCCCACAACCTGATCGTACACACGCATTGTGCATACATCAACGCGGCACAATCAGACGCACGTCGCGTTGAATTGCCTTCCGGTTTCAGCCGAGGCAACCTCACGACTAGACGCCGTGCTCCTTGAGAACGCGGCAAAGACACCCCCGCTCGCTCCCGCTCGGGGCTGCGGCGCTTTCTTCATTCGTTTTGGTGGGTAGGCTTCCCGTCGCGGCCCTCAAACAGCAACCCGCGCGCTGACGCCGCGCGGTTCGACTCCTGTGTGATGCGGGTGCTGCCGTTGTGCCTCGTGATTGCAGGCTCTATCCTGACAATGCGCTCCGATGGCGCGCGGGATCGAGGACATCGCTATGCTGAACAGCGGTTCGCGTCCGTTGATGGGCTTGCTCCTCACCGTGGCGATCGCACCCGGAGCCCAAGGGAGTCGACATCCGGCGGACCACTCGCTGACGCTCGCGGCACGGATGGGCGGCGCCGCGCCGGCTCAAACCGCCCGCATGGCGGTGCTCGAAAAACGAATCCAACGGTATGCCCTGGACGGAGCGGTGAAAACGAAGCCGGTTTTTGTTTCCCTGCCCCCGGGAGCCGTCACCCCAAGCGGATGGCTGAGGGACTGGGCGACCGACGCCGCCAACGGGATCACTGGACACCTGGACGAATATTCAACGACCTTCGCCGAGGCGTGGAAGGGATACGGCTTCCAGGCGCGAGGCGCTAACCCGGACGGCACCGGCTGGCCTCTCGAACAATCGAGCTACTGGCTGGATGGCGCCGTGCGACTGGCGTATCTGTTGAACGATCAGCCCCTCATCGCGAAAGTCTCCAAGCGCCTGGACCTCGTGGTCGACGGCGTCCTGAACGGCGGCGAGTCCTTTGTGTATTGGCGGCCGCTGTCCGTGCTGCAGACGAACTTCAACACGTGGGCCCATTCGCATATGGGGAGGGCGCTCGTGGCCTATTACCAGGCCACGGGAAAGCCGAAGGTGCTCGAAGCTCTGGTCAAGGTCTACCGGACCTATCCGATCGGCGCCCTGCGTCGTACGTTCGATGACGTCTCCGGCGCCACCAACGTGGACCCGATGATCGAGACCTACCTGACGAGCGGCGACCGCGCCGTTCTCGACAACGTGTTGGCCTTTGCGAGAAGCGCCCAGTACCGCGCAACCGCCGATGCCTGGCAGCGAGGCAATCTGCAGCCCGGCCACAACGTGATCTTCTATGAGAATCTCCGCATTCCTGCTCTGCTTTCGCCCTGGACCGGCGATCCCGGCGATCTGGCCGCAACTCTGAAAACAGTTGCCTGGCACGATGAACACCACCTGCTTCCCATCGGGTTGAGTTCGGGAGAGGAGTTTCATTCGGGCATTGGCGCAACGCGAAATTCCGAAACGTGCAACGTGGCTGCGTCGATCTGGACGTATCTTTGGCTGGCGAGAATCACCGGCGAAGGAAGTTACTCCGACCGCGTGGAGAGGGTCTTCTTCAACGCTGCTCCCGCGGCGGTGGCTCGCGACTTCAAGACCATGAGCTACTATCAGTGCCCGAACCGCTACAGCACCTCGATTCCCGCCGACGAACCGCGCAATCCCAGCGTCGGAGGGTCGTACCGGTTCACGCCGATCGGTCACGAAACCCTGTGCTGTGTGGGGAACCTGAATCGCGTGCTGCCCTTCTACATCGGCCATCTGTGGATGGCATCGCTGGATGGGGGACTGGCCGCGACGTTGTACGGCCCAGCGCGCGTGAGTGCCGTCGCCGGGAAGAACGTGCGCGTGGATGTCGAAGCACGGACCCCTTATCCGTTTCAGGAGTCGATCGAGCTTACCGTTTTGCCGGAGAAGACCGTCCGGTTCCCGCTGTATCTGCGAATCCCGGGATGGTGCCAGGCACCGGAGGTTCGCATCAACGGAGCGATTCATCCGTTGGGAGGCACTGCAATGGGTTATCTCCGAATCGAGCGGAGCTGGAAGAAGGGCGATACGGTCGCGCTGCGACTGCCGATGCCCGTGACCGTCGCGCGAGGACGTGAAACGTCATTCCCCGCCATCGACTACTTCCGGAAGGGACGGCGCATTGGGCGTCAGCCAGTCAGCCCAAGCCCGTATGCCAGCGTATCTCTTGGCCCGCTGTTGTTTGCTCTCGCGCTCCGCGATGAAGATCCCAATCGGGAGGCGCCGGGGGCCCGGGTCAACTATGCCCTGGATATAGACCCGGGATCCATCGCGCGCGACGTGACGGTCGAACGCTCTGCGATGCCTGCGAAATGGAACTGGCCGCTGGAGGCTCCCGTGCGGCTTTCGGTCAGGGCGAGGGAGTTCGACTGGCAGCCTACCGACCTGCGGCCTTTGCCGGCGGAACCGGTGACTGGTGGGCGCGTGGCCCGCATCGAACTGACACCCTACGGCTGCACGAAGTTCCGAGTGAGCATGTTCCCGGTGACGAAGGGGATGTGGGGGAATCACTGATCGGCGCTCATCCGAATACGTTGCGAAGCGCCGACGAAACGGGCCGGGAGTGCCGGCGCGCTTCAGTGCGTCCACGCCGTACTTCGATCCGGAAGCCGGCCTTCGGCCGGCGGGACGCCGGTCGGAGACTGTCGGAGACCGGCGCTACTTACGGCGCGAAGTAGCCGTTGATGTCGATGATGATTTCGGTCGAATGGGTCGCAAAGACTTGAATGGATCCGGTCTCGCCGGCGGGGACGATGGCCGCATTGGCGACCACACGCCCATCGAACGAGTTCAGGGTCGACACCAGCGGCTGCACCTGCCCGGCAGGCCACACGGTGAGATACGAAAGCAGCCCCCGCGGCACGACCGTAACGTTGATCGAATACGCGCGGGCCGTGGCCGGGATTCCACAGACGCCGGAGGGCACGGGAATCTCACGAGGGGTTCCGCCCGCCAGCGCGGGCGGTCCGAAAAGGCCGGTGCGGCCCTGTCCCGTCCGGGTATCCGCCAACCGGCACGGCGTCACCGCCACAAAGCGGAGAGGCCTGGGAACGCTGGCCTGAAAGACCGTGAACGCCATGCCCGCGATCTGGAATGTGGCGGACCGGGGTAGTTCGCCCGAGTTCAATGAGACGATAAAGTTGACCGTGCCATTGCCGCTGCCGCTCGAGGGCGAGACGGCGTTGACCCAAGCCGGGTTTCCCGTCGTGGTCCAGGAGCAACCGGCCGCGGCAGTAACCTGGACGGAGCCCAAGGCTCCACCGGACCTTGCCTGATAAGTATACGCGGACAGGGCGTAGGTGCATCCGATACTGCTTGCGACCTGCAACGTGTAGGCGCCGGCGGAATCCGCGTAGAACCCAGTGGCCTCGATCACATAGACGCCGCTCGAAGGAAGGGTGAACAACCCCGACGGAGGGATACGGGCCTGGCTGGTGCCACCGCTGTCGTCGTCCTGGGCCAGCAGTGCTCCGTTGGGGGCGGCAAGGTAGAGATAGGCATCGAAAGCGGCTGAGGTCAGATCGATACGGATCTGCTGGCCAGCCGTTCCCACCAGGTAGTAGCGGTCGGCGAAGTAGCCGCCGCCACGGTACAGAGAGGCGCAGTCGCCGGCGCCGAGCGCGCCCGTGACGCTCTGGCCGGCGCTGATATTCGATGGGACGCACCCTGAGCTGGTTCCGCTCTGCGAGAGGGTGAGCGTCTGGCCGGCCGCCGTGAGGGTGCCCGTTCGGGTCGCGGAGGACGGATTTGCCTGAACCGAATAGTTGACGCTCCCGCTGCCGGCGCCGTTGCCGGCCGAGGTGATCGAGATCCAGCCCGCGTTGCTGGAGGCGCTCCAGGCACATCCAGCCGAGGTGGTGATGGCGATTGTGCCCGTATTCAGATTGGCGTCGACCGCCCGGAACGTGGGCGAGATGGTGTACGAGCACGCACTCTGGACGTCCACCTGAAGCGTGTAGCTGCCGGTCTCGCCTGAACCGAAGGTGGTGGCTTCGATCAAATAGGCGCCGCCCGAAGGAAGCGTGAACAATCCGTTGGACGGAATCCGCGCATTCAGCCCGCCGCCGCTGTCGTCATCGTCCGCCAGCACGGTCCCGTTCGGTCCAATCAGATAAAGATAGGCGTCGGCGGCGGCGCTGGACAGGCTGATGGCGATCTGCTGGCCGGCTGTGCCGGTGAAGGAGTAGCGGTCCGCAAACCGGCCCGGACGCTGAGGCGAGGTGCAATCGTTTGCATTCCAACTGCCGGGTACGGTCTGTGGGACGCCGATCGGCGTCACGCTACACATCGACGCCCCTCCCTGCGTGATGGTAAACGGCAGGCCGCCGATTGTGAGGATGCCCGTCCGCGCGGCATTGGAGGTGTTGGCCGTCACCGAATACGCCACGGCGCCGTTGCCCGTTCCGCTCGAACCGCTGGTGATGGTGATCCAGGTGTCGGAGCGCGTGGCGGTCCAGGATGCGCTCGCTGTGACGGTCACGGTACCGGTTCCGCCCGCGGCCGTGAAGTCGGCGCTGGTGGGCGCAAGGCTGATGCCGGATGCGCTCGCCTGCCGCCAGTTCGCCGCCGTATCGCGCGTGCTGTTCAGGGACAGCACATTGTTGGTCGAACTGACGCCGGTGGGAATGTCGGAGTACTGATTGGCCGGGCTGGACCAGAAGTTGATGCGGGGGCAGGCGGCTCCCGTCGAACAAGCGTACGCCATGATGGTGCGAAAGTAGGGTTGCTGGCTCGTTTGCTGGTAGCCGTAAGAGTAGGGAAAGACGCCCGGCCCCGCTGCGTTCGCCACATCGTGGGTGGAGCCCTGGTTGTGGCCCATCTCGTGGCCGAAGGTGTACCCGCCCGTGGCGCAATCGCGGCGGACGACGCTGAACGCCCGGCTGGCGAACGTGTTCGACTCCGTGGTCATCAGCCAGGCAATGCCGCAGGAAGTCCCCGAATTCACCCACAAGCTCACCAGGTCCGCATGGACCGAATCCCGGAGGCCGTGCACTTCGTCGGCGAACCCGTCCGAAGGACTAGTGAGACGGTCGAGGTCGGTAGAGAAGTTCCCGGACTCGGTGTAATTGATCTCGCGCGCATGAACCAGGCGAATCCGCTGGATCACGCCGCTGTTGGCGTAGCCCTGGTTGGTCTCGGCCACGCCGACGGAAATCAGGTTGTTCATCTGCGTGGTCCCGCCGGCCGCCTGCCGGGCCGACGGCGTGTACACCACCATCACGTCGATGAGGGAACCGTCATCGGCGACGGCTTCGGGAGCGCGGGTCGCCTCTGGGGTGAACACGGGAATGGGTTCAGCCTCCGGTGGCAGTTGGGTGAAGTCCATCTCCTCGACCCAATGAAGGGTTCCGGCGGCATGCCGGATCTGGTAGACGGCCCCTTCACCGGTGGTGATGGTGCCGGAGACGATCTTGCCGTTCACCGCAAGAATCACCTGTCCCCTGCGGGTTTGTTCCAGAGTGCCGGACCAGACGACCGTCTTTCCGTCCCAGGCGTTTTCGGCGCGGTCCAGGCTCGCGCGGTAGGAGACGTCGTCGAACAGGGGCAAGTCGACGATCTTGACGGGCATTCGGGTCCGGTTCGTGTGAAACTCGGCCGCTGCCTGGATGCCGAACAAGGAGGCGTCGATGTTGACGGGGCGGGAGCGCTTGACCTCCGGCGGTGTCGGGCGGATGGGCGCACGGCTCACCGGCGCGGGTTGGAGGGCGGATGGGTACGTTTGCGCCGTCAGGTGAGCGCCGAGGAGACTCAGCAGGATCGCGATCCTACTGCGAGTGGACTTCATCCCTGGAACCTCTCGGCGGGATCGGCAGGGCGGTCCCGGCACGGCTGAAGTGTAGCAAACGGGGTTTGCGGAAGGAAGGCGCGATGGCCCTGCGCTACGTTCCTGCTGTCGATGTTCTCTCCGAGCACAGGGTCGCGTCGGTTTGGCGGATGATTTCGAGCGTCTTCCAATACCGCTCGCGTGCGGCGCCGCCCGCTTGGGTGATCCGGTACTCCGTCACGCTCGCGGCACGGAAGTAGGCGCGGTCAATAGCCAAGGCTCTCGTGGAACTTCTCGATCCCGGATTGGCGCAGTAACAGGAAGACCGTGACGGCTGCGATCAGCGGGCAAAGGCCTGCCACGATGATCGCGGTGGTGAAGTCCTTCGTCGGGCCCAAGAGAAAGCCGGTCAGAATCGGCGCGACCACTCCGGCGATCTGCGCGATCGTATTCTGATAGCCGATCGTCCGGCCGATCAGGGGCGGCGGCGATACCATCTGCGACATCGCCCAGTAGTTGCCGCCGGCGATTCCGAGGCCGCACAGCGACACGATGAAGATCGGCAGCACCAGCGCCCGGTTGGTGATCACCAGCAGCGAGAGCACGCTGGACGCCACGATAAACCCGCTGCACACGAACATTCTTCGCACCGCCAGCGGGGAACCCAGTTTGGCTGCCGCCCAGTCCGAGAGCGTGCCCGAGACCAGGCTCACGCCCGACATGATGACCAGCGGAATCCCCACGGTCGCGCCCATCTTCAGCGTGGAAAACCCGTGAGCGATTACGAGGTACGACGGTACCCAGGTCAGCACGAAATACCAGAAATACGAGTACACGAAGATGCTCAGCGTCAGGGCCCAGAAAATGGAAGTCCCGAACACCCTCGAGTAGTTCACCGGGCCGGTGGCGACGGCGTGGCTGGACGACGTGGCGGCGGTGCCCTTCGGCGCCACCAACAGCCACGGGAGGAGCCACACGCACCCCGCCAGTCCGGTCACGATGAACATGGTCCGCCAGCCGTACCATTCAAGCAGGGCGGTGCCGGCGAACGCTCCGATGGCCGGTCCCAGCGTCATACCCGAAATGTAGATGGCGGTGGGCAGGCCCCGCTGCTGGTCGTTGAAGTTCTGCTTGATGAAGGCCATGCTGGCCAGGGGGGCGACGGCCTCGCCCATGCCGAGGGCCAGGCGCGCCGCCAGGATCTGGCCCGCCGACGTCGCGAACCCGGTCGCCGTCGACGCCAGCGACCAGAAGAGGAACGCAAGGCCGTAGGTCATGCGCATGCCGAACCGGTCCACCAGGAATCCAGCCGGCAGTTGGAAGAACGCGTAGGTCCAGAAGAAACTCGAGAGCAGCGTCCCCATCGACGCCGGGGACATCCCGAAATCTTTCATCAGGGGCACCGCGGCGATGCTGAGATTGCCGCGATCCATGTAGCTGACGAGAACCCCAAAAAACAGAAGAACGATGACCGCCCACTTGCGGCTGTTTGTCATGATGTTAGGACACCCGGTACTTGCGGACGGCGTCTTCATCCAACCCGACGCCCAGGCCCGGCGCTTGCGGCACCTCGATGAATCCGTCCTTGACGGTGAACGGCTTATTCAGCAGATCATGTTGTCGCAAGTAACACAAGGTGTCTGAAGGAATGGTGCAGCTCTCCGTGGCGGCCGCGGCGTGGACAAACGACATGTCGCGGATGCCCAGTTCCACGCCCGACCCGTGCCAGCAGGGAATGCCCGCCAGGCTGGCGACGTAGCCGGCGCGGGCGAAGTCGCGCATGTTTCCGCCCAGGTTGAACACGTCCACCGCTTGCGTGCGGATGGCCTCGAACATCTGCCGGTTGCTGGTAGGGGTGAGGGCGAAGGGGATCGTGGTCCGTTCCTTCAATTCTTTGAACCAGTCCAGACGCTTGGGGACGGGGTCTTCAATGATGAGGTTGAACCCTTGCAGGCGGTGCGCCACCGGCAGGAAGGACGCGAGGTCGGGATAGGAGGAGTTGAAATCGACGATGTAGCTGAGACTCGGCCCCGCCTTGGCTACGTTGGCCATCTTGGTGGCGATGTCGTCGCCCACGCGGGCCTTGAACTTCAGGTTCTTGAAGCCGCCTTCCACCGCGCGCCGTACGACCTCGAGCATGTCGGCATCGGTCTTCTGTCCGGCCCAGTAGGACACGGCGACCTTCTTCTGGAAACAGCCGCCGAGCAGAGCGCAGGCGGGCACGCCGAGAGTCTTGCCCATCAGGTCGTAGATGGCGATCTCAAAGCCGTCCGCGGTTCGCGCGCTCGGCAGGCCCATCGCCGGCAGGCTCAGGTCCAGGGCGAGGATGTCCTTCCCGGTGAGGAAACTCGCGTTGGCCTGTACGGAGGCGTCCGGCACTTCCCTGCCCGTTTCCCCGATGCCGATGTGGCCGTTGTCGGCATGCAGCTTGATCAGGAACTTGGGATACTTGTCGAAATCCCGGAGCCGGATGTCGAGCGCCGGGCCGTAATTCTCGCTGACGGCCACGCCCTTCTTCATCGGCACGATGACCTTGATCAGTTCCACGCGCTCGACTTTGACCGAGCGCCTGATCTGGGCCATCAGGGGCAAGGCGAACGCTCCGCCGGTCAGCGCTTTCAGCGCACCCCTGCGGCTGGGGAAAGTACCTGAAGAAACCATAGTCCGGCTATTGTATCGTCAATGCCGGCAGGTACGGTCAGCGGGCGACGGCCGCGGAGTGCTCGATTCCCCTGGCTTCCCGTTGGGTCTTCAACGACGACTGATACCGGTCGTGGGCTTCCTGGTCGAGTTCCGCCGAGGCGGAGTAGTACACAAACCCCACCGTGCGGCGATGGCGGTTGCTGCGGTTGCTTCCGGCCATGTGAATGGTCAGCGAATGATGAACCAGGACATCCCCAGGCTTGGCCGGGCAGAGGACCCGCTCGCCGAAGGTGTTGGGGTCGGGCACCAGGCCCTGCGAGAAGCCGAGCACGGAACTGGCGTTGTGCGGCAGCACGCCCAGACGATGCGATCCGCGGATGTAGGCAAGCGTCCCGTTGTCCTCGTCCACGACGTCGAGCGGAACCCAGATGGTGCAGGCGATGTTGGGCTTCAGGCAGAAGTAGAATCCATCCTGGTGCGGCGGCGTCGGCTTGTTGTTGTGGGGCGGCTTGTCGAAGAACTCACCCTGCTGCGGCTCGACGGGGCCGATGAGCCACTCCGCCAGTTCCCGCACCTTACTGCGCAGACGATACTCGTTCAGGCGTTCTTCGAGGTGCAGGCAGTCGGCCTGCTTGAGAGATTTGGGGTCGTCGGGATCTTCGTACATGACGTGCGCGCGATCCATGGTTGGCGCAACGTCCCGCAGGAACCGCGCCATGCCCTCTTCCATGCCCTGGACGTCTTCCTGGTTGAGGAAGTCGCGAATGACCACAAAACCGTCGCGGTCGAAGTCTTCTTTCCACGCTGGATTCATGAGTCCAAGTTTACCAAGACTGGTCCGAAACCCCGGCCGGCCTTTAGCCGGCCTTTGTCAAGCCCACGCGGATGGCCTCCTTCAACACGGTCTGATAGCCGTCGGGCCGTGATGCAATGCATATACAATGGAGGTGCGGTGTTCAACTGGGACTCCAACAACCTCGCCCGGCGCCTGCAAGGGGAGTGAAGCGATGAAAAAGGAACCGATCGTCATGCCCAAGTTCGTCAACGAGACACAGGAGGCGGACTGGTGGGCCAGCCGCGAAGGCCGGGAGTTCGTAAAGCAGAAGTCGGCCGGGAGCGGGAAGAAAGGGAGCGCGCCGAGGGGCTCGCGTCTTGTCGGTCAGTTGAACAAGGTCGCCAGCGTCCAGATTGCGCTTCGGCTGCCCGAACCCGATGTCGCCAAGGCCCGAGAACTCGCCACGCGAAAAGGGATCGGATATCAGACCCTTCTCAAAATGCTGGTGCATGAAGGGCTTCGCCGCGAAGCGCGCCGGGCGTGAAGGGGTTCACTACTTCCGGGGGGTGGATTCTGCCGAACAGGGCGTTGTCGAGTAGTTGACCCGCACGTCTTTCGTTCATTTTTGATTTCTCCTACTGCTGGTGTGGTCTGGCTTCGATCTCGACGGCGGGATAGGCTTCCACGTACTCTTCCCCATTGCAGCCGTAGTACGCCACCGTTCGGGCCGCGAAGTCGACATCGTAGCGTACGCATCCGGCGCGCCAGGAAGCTGCAAGAAATTCGGGGAAAGTGCTTTGTCCGGCCTGATCCGCCCGCAACGCCGAAACCATCGCGTCGCGGTCGAACGCCGGGACGTCAGTTGTGCCAGCGACCAATGGCGTGCCCTGGCTGATCACAGGGCCATCGGTGGTCAAGTACAGACTCTGGCATGCGGGTAAGTACCAGAGGTTCCGAATCACGCCCGCGCGCCGCAATGCCTCCGCGACGTAGGGAAACCCTCCGACCTTCGGTCGAATGGCGATTGCGTGGTTCTGAGCTGCCATTAAGTTTTCGATTGCTTTGCTCATACGGTTCTCCCCGTAGTGTGGTGTGATGGAAAATCGGGGCCGCGATTCTCCGGGGGTTTAGCCGGTGGGAACGGCTCTAATTCTGTGGAGCTCGGCCAGTTTGCTCAGAAGGCACCGCAACGTGTCGCTTTCGGCAGTCTCCAGAACCCCGAAGAACCTTAGGTCATTCTCATCGGCGATCTTTGCCAATTGCGGAAGAATGCGATTCCCCGACCGGGTCAGGGAAAGCAACTGCACGCGGCTATCCCCGGGCTTCGTCGATCGCCTGATCCAGTCTTTCGCTTCCAGTTTGTCGATAATTTTGGAGACTGCCCCGCGCGTCAAGTCCAAAGTTTCGGCGACTTCCCCTGAAGTGATTCCGGGCCGTGCTCCGATGCGGCAGATGACCACCCATTCGGCAACTGAGGCATGCTTCTTATCCAAGGCCTGCGCGAATGCGCCTGAGACGTGATTGGAGACGCGCCGCAGCCAATAGCCAAGGTGAGACTCGAGGTCCGGCGCCGGCGCCTGTAGATGTAGGGGGCTTTTTCGGCTAGCGATCGTTTCCATGGAAACCAGTATAGTTTCCATGGAAACAATACGTCAAGCGCTCCTTGCCAATCTTTTGTTTCGACTGCGTCCGGATGCTCGGCGAGATACGTCGCGCTCGCGATGACTACGGCCGGCCGGACCTTAGTTTCTTAGGCGCCGACCACGGCATCGCCAGGCTTCAATCCCGGTCCGCTGACTCGTCAGCGTCGAAGCGGCGCAGGGATGCGGCCCTGAATTCATTCAGGTCTTCATCCGACCAGGAATCGGACCAGTCGATCCTTCCGTTAGGCGCGAATTCTGCTAATCGCTCTGCGAGGGCGGATAGCTCTGTCGCCGTTTCTGGAGGCAGACGGCGGAAGGCGTCCACCAACGACGCTTCTCGCTCGTTGAGCTGCATTTCCATATCGCGTCTTCAGTCTAGCCGCCATCGCTGACATTGAGAGCCATCCAACGTCATTCACCCGTCTCGAACATAGACCGCGGCAATTCCGACTGTCTGACAATACTCAACAGGGTGCCGCGCTTTACGGGATTATGAAGAGGAACAGGGATCGTGACCGTCGTGCTTTCTGTCCGTTTCTGCATGATTCGATGGCTGCCGCGCTGGCGGATTGCGACGAAGCCACTACGTTCCAACAACCGACAAATTTCGTCTACGGACAGAACTCGAAGCCTACCCAACAGGAACCTCAACCTGGGTAACGAAGATCTCCCGGTGGGAGCGCCGGGCCACTTCAGAAGGGTCGGCAGTCTCGAAGAAAAGGGAAAGCGCCTCGACCAAGTTTGCCCGTGCATCTTCGACTGACGAGCCTTGACTGGCGATGTCGAGCTCCGGGCAGAGAGAAACGAACCCATCGTCTTCCCGTTCGATAATTGCCGTCAAACGCACTGGCTGCGTCATGATCCGAGTCTACAACAGATCCAGTTAACGAGTGGTCGCTACGTAGGACTCCCGGCAGGCTGAGTGGCCACAAAACGGTGTTTTGGGAGAGTTCCTTATTGCAACACCAATACTTCTGGCCCGCAGCTCCGCGGCGGCCTCCGCATTACCCCGATGCCCGCATGGCGTCCACGAACTTGCGCGTCACCACCCTCGGCCTTGTAATCGCCGTCCCCACCACGACCGCGTGCGCGCCCAGATCCAGGGCACGCCTGGCCTGGTCCGGAGTCCAGACCCGTCCCTCGACAATCACCGGGCGGTCCGAAATCCGGAGTAACCCCTGGAGCAGTTCCCAGTCCGGCTCGTCGCCCTTGCCCAGCGTGTCCGGCGTGTAGCCCGAGAGCGTCGTCGCCACCACATCGGCCCCCGCCAGGAGGGCCGCATCGCCCTCCGCGAGCGTCGCGATGTCCGCCATCAGCGGCAATGGGCACCCGGCCCTCACCGCTACCAGGAACGGGGCGCCCCGCATTCCATTCGGCCGGACCCGGTCCGTCGCGTCCAAGGCCACGGCCGCCGCTCCGGCCAGCATGATCGCTTCCACGTCAGCGAAGTCCCCGGTGACGAGGACCGAGCCATCGGGAAACGTGCTCTTGGTAATGCCGATGACCGGGAGCGTGACCGTTGCGGTGATCGCGGCGATATTGGCGGCCCCCTGCGCCCGGATCCCCACCGCGCCCCCCATCTGGGCGGCCTTCGCAAACAGGGCAAGATACTGTGGTTGGTTGAACGGGTCGTCGCCTTCGGCCTGGCACGACACGATCAACCCGCCGCGCATGGCGTCAAACACGTTGTTCATCGTGGGCTCCCCGATTTCGAGACGATGGCCCGGAGATTCCGGACGCGAAGGGGTTTGCCATCCGATAGAGTTCCATCGAATCGGACGTAGCGCACCGCCGTGCCGGCGAGCCGGTCGGTTTGCACGCCTCTCCACGGTCCGTGCCTGCGGTCGGCGAGCGAGAACCAGCGCCGGCCGTCCGCGGAGCCTTCCACCACGTAGTGCGCGTAGGGCGTGGGCTTCTTGTGCCACTCGGGTTCCGCGAAATCGATGAACTCGGGCAGTTCGTACCGGAGCGCGCTCACGGGTTCGGCCCGCTCCAGCACAAACAGCGAACCGTCTCCATGGGCGGGTGTGATCGACGGCCCTTCCAGGGCACTGCCGGCAGTCAGCAGGTAGCGCAGAGTGCGGCGATAGAGTTCGCGAAAGCGGGTGTTGGCCGGCGACACGAGCATGTTCGGGAAGTTCTCCCCGCACACCACCGCCAGCCGCAGGTTCTTGTGAACCGCCAGGCCCACGCGATGCAGAGGCGTCGGATCGGAGGCATCGATGCCGAACTCGCGGCTCTCCGGCGCGGCCTTGTCTGAGCGAACGAGCACATCCCAGGCCCGCGGCTCGTACAGGAAGTCGACCTCGCCTCCCCAGGGGCCCGGCACTTCGTCCCCGGGTTTCAGGTTCATGCCGCTCAGGATGGAATGGTTCACGTTGGCGACCACGGCCCGGCTGCCGGGAATCCAATAACCGACCGTGGTGTGGAAGACGTTCAGATAGTCGATGGCGTCTCCGGCCGACGGATTCACGATCGGCGCGTCCGGTGCAGAGTCTTTGTCCAGCAGCGAAGGCGCTCGAAAATCGCTCGGGGCATCGCTCAGATGAGTGCGGATGTGGCCTCGCTGCCAGAGGTAGCGCGGCTCGGCGAGGCTGGGCAGGTACTCCACCAGGACTGCGAACGAATCCCCTCCGTGAATCACCACCGCACCGCCTCGTCCCAGATATTCCTTGAACCGTTGATGACTCTCCCTGGTGGTGAACTCGCAGTGATTGCCGATCAACACCAGGCGGTAGTCGTCCAGCCGGACACGGCCCAGCGCGACGTCATGCTGCGTAGCGAAATCGACTCCGTACCCTTCCGTTTTGGAGAGTTCGTAGAGGTGCCGGAAATGGTGGATGTCGTTGTATCGCTCGTAGAGGCTGTAATAAAAGTGATTCAAGCGGCGGTGGCGGCTGCTCATCACCGTCGGCGAATACCCCACGCTGCCGTCGTAGCCGGTTCGCCAGCCGTGGTAATCGTGCCCGCCATTGGTCGAGTAGGCCCACCACATGTCGGTCGGAGCGATGAACAGGACCTGCCCCTGCGCGCTCCTCGGGCGGACGATGACGTTGGTCAGTTTCGCGTTGAGGTCCAGGGCCGCCGGGTCTACGGGAGTCCCTTTGGCAACCACGATCAGACGATAGAGACCGGAGGGCCACTCGCCCACGGGCACCGTGACGTTCGTGACCGGCAGTTCGTACCGGAAGGAGGTTCGCGCCGTGAGGGCATGGCGGAGTTCATCCACCACGATTAGTTCCATCTCGCGGCCGGCGTCGCGCGGACCGGGAATCACGCTGACCCCCTGCGACTCTCCCGGCCGCCAGCTAATGTCGCGGGCACTCGGAATGGGAAAGAAGTTGGCCGGAATGTCCGGATCGGCCTTGCCGCGGAGTTGAAACCACTCGGCCCACCAGAAGCGCGAGTCCTTCGGACGATAGGCAAAGAAGACAATCTCCAGATTCGGATTGCCCGAGGTCGTCACCAGTTGGAGCGTGGTGATGCCGGTGAACCGCGAGTGGCCCCTCCGCGCGTGCCGCGCGGCTTCCGCGCCGTCGAGCTTCGTGCCCACCACCAGGTTGGCCTCGCGGTGATAGAACAGCGACCCCCAGTTGGTGAACTGATTGTCGGGCACCTTGCCGTCCGGCAGATAGAGAGGCTGTCCTTGGAGCGCGCCCGTGTCGAGGGTCATCGAATCGTTGAAGCCCGCGGCAAAGCTCCAACCCGACCGGATCTGCTCGCCGCGCGGTTCGGAGTCTTTCGCATGCCGGAAGCGGTAAAGATCAATGCCGGACTGTCGCGCATAGCGCATTTCGAACCGGACGGGAATTTCCGGAACGGTCAGCCGGGCGGTGTTGCCGCTGCGCTCCACCTTGAACTCCCGGCCGGCCAGGGTCAGGGTGAATTCAGGCGCGTCGCGGCCGAGCATGGGCTGGTCGCCGCCGGTGCCGAACACTTTCTGGACGAAGTTGACCGGCTCCTGCGCCATCAGCGGAGAGGCGGCCAGCAGCCACCAGGCGATTCGACACGATCGACCGGACCGCTGTTGCCGGGAAGCGCGGTGAAGGAAGGCCATCATGCGAGATTGGCTCATTCCCAGGGCCGAATGTCAAGAGATGCATGCCGCCCAGACCTGCGGCCGGCAACCAAGCGAAAAAAAAGGCCGGCCCCGAAAGACCGGCCTATGTGCGGAGAAGTAAGGCTGATCTAGCGATTGCCGCGCCAGAAGCCCCACCTTTGCGGTTTGGCGCCACCGGTCGTGGCATCCATGGTTCGCTCTTCGGTCTTAGGGGTAACAGGTTTGGCGGCGGGTGCCTCGGCGGTGGCAGCAACGGCGACCGGGGTAGCCTCCATGGTCTGGGTCATATCGCCGGCCTGCCCGACGGCTTCCGCCAGAGCGACGGTTGCGTCGACCGCCACGGACTTCAAGTCGTCGCGATCGGGGATCACCGGAGTTTCAAACTCGAAGACCTCTGGGGCCCTTTCAGCGGCTTCTTCGGCCTTGGCCGCGATGGCATGCTGCACATCTTCGCGCCGCAGTTCGACCGTGTCGTTGAGCGTCGTGAAGGTCTCGGGTTCCCGGCTCAGCGCCAGTGCGGGAATCTCTTCAAGAGGCGCGACGGGTCCCGGGATCTCCAGATGAGGCGGCGGCTCGGGCAACGCCGGTTCCTCGATCTCTTCCACGACCACCGGTGCCGGCTTCGGCGGTTCCTCGCGCTTCGCTTCTACCGCGACCGCCCGCGTTTCGGGGACTTGCTCGAAATTGGGCTCGGGCGCCGTTGGTTTCGTTTCCTGCCGGACTTCCACGGGCGCGGGCTTCGATTCGGCCGGCGTTTGCGGCGAACCGTCGCCGACCGCCAGTTTGCCGCGGGAGAGCGCCACGCCGAAGGTCCGGCCAAAGGCGCCGGACACCATCTCCTCGAGTTGGGCGTACTTCTCGTCGTCCAGGTCGCTGCCCTCGGACAGCAGCGTCAGCAGCGCATTAAACACATGATCGCCGCTAAGCAGGATGGCTGTGTCCGGATGCGCCTGCGGCCATGCGGTGGTGGCGATGGAGGACCGCAGTTCCCGCGCCGTTCGCAAGCAGTCGGCCAGAGGCTTGAAGTCCGGGCTGTCCCGGTGACGAATCGAGAGGACGCGATCCAGGATCGAGAGCGCGCCCTGCTGCTCCGCGGCCGCCGACTGGCGTTGCGTCTCGGTCTTTGCCGTCGTCCCCAACAGAATCTCGATCGAGCCGAGCGAGCGCAAGTCGTCGAGCGCCGGGACATTGTCCACCTGCAAGTCCTGCGCCAGCGCGAACACGGCCGAGCGTACGGAGTCAAACTGACGCCTAGCCGACGAGAGACTCTCCGCCAGCCGCTCGTTCGGAATCGTGCCTTTGGCCACCGTGTCGCGCGCGGCATCGGACAGTTGCTGTCCCAGCGAGTCGATCGTCGACTTCAACCCCGTGAAGTCCTGTTGTAGCTTGAGATATCGAAATTCCATCGTCAGCTCCTGCCGAAGTTCCCCTAACTTCCTGACCTGCCAAGGTTAATTATCGAGCGGCCCCGGCTCAAACACAGTAGAGGAAACACCTGACAACTTAATACCATATCTCCCGTACTGAGCGCCCGGGTGGCTCAACCAGAGCAACGGCCCAGGGGCCGCCCTCAGGGCGAAACCCTATTGCCGGCGACAACCACCGGACCGGCTACTTCCGGCTGGCCTGTTTGGCGACCGCGTCGGCGGCGGCCTTGATCTTCTCGGGGTCACCGAGATAGCGGCTCCCGATCGGCTTTAAGTCCGCGTCCAGCTCGTATACCAGGGGAATGCCGGTTGGGATGTTCAACTCGATGATGTCCCGTTCAGACACGTTGTCCAAGTACTTTACCAGCGCCCGCAAGCTGTTGCCGTGCGCGGCGATCAGGACCTTCCGGCCCGACCGGACCGCCGGCGCGATGGTCTCGTGCCACGCGGGGAGGAATCGAGCCACCGTGTCTTTCAGGCATTCCGTCAACGGCAGTTCGTCCTGGGTGAGCGACCGGTAGCGCGGATCGTGTCCGGGATAGCGCTCGTCGGCCGGATCGAGCGCGGGCGGCTGAATGTCGTAGCTGCGCCGCCAGATCTTTACCTGAGCTTCGCCGAACTTCCCGGCGGTCTCGGCCTTGTTCAGGCCTTGCAGCGCGCCGTAGTGGCGCTCGTTCAGCCGCCACGATCGATGGACCGGAATCCACATCAGGTCCATCTCGTCAAGCACAATCCACAGAGTGCGGATCGCGCGTTTCAGTACGGAAGTATAGGCAACGTCGAAGGTGAAACCTTCGGCCTTGAGGACGCGGCCACCTTCCAGCGCTTCCTGGCGGCCTTTTTCGGACAGATCGACGTCGGTCCAGCCGGTAAACCGGTTTTCCTTGTTCCACGAGCTTTCGCCGTGCCGGATAAGGACGAGTTTGTACATGGCGATCCTTCCGTTTCAGGCCCGGCCGGCCCGGAATGCTCGGCGCCCCGGGAAGCGCGCGGCGGCGCCCAACTTCTCCTCGATGCGAAGCAACTGATTGTATTTGGCGATACGGTCGGTGCGGCTGGCAGAGCCCGTCTTGATCTGGCCCGCGCCCGTCGCGACGGCGAGATCGGCGATGATCGGGTCCTCGGTCTCCCCCGAACGGTGAGAAACCATCGCCGTGTAGCCGGCCTTGGCCGCGGTTTCCATGGCGTCGAGCGTCTCGGTCAGGGTGCCGATCTGGTTGACCTTGACCAGTATCGAGTTGGCGACGCCCTCGCTGATCCCCCGGTTCAAGCGCGCGGTGTTGGTGACGAAGAGATCGTCGCCGACCAGTTGGATCTTATGGCCCAAGGCATCGGTCATCGCCTTCCAGCCCGCCCAGTCATCCTCGGCCATGCCGTCTTCGATGGAGACGATGTACGGATACTTGGCCACCCAATCGGCCCAGAACGCGACCATCTGGTCGCTCGAGCGCTCGCTCATGTCGGACTTCTTGAAGATGTACTTGCCGTCCTTGAAGTATTCGCTCGAAGCGGGATCGAGAGCGATACCGATGTCCTCTCCGGGCCGATAGCCGGCGTGGCTGATGGCTTCGAGCACGACTTCCAGCGCTTCTTCGTTGGATTTGCAGTTGGGAGCGAACCCTCCCTCGTCACCCACCGCCGTGGAGTAGCCACGTCCCTTGAGCACCTTCTTGAGGGTATGGAAGACCTCGACGCCCATACGCAGCGCCTCCGAGAACTTCGTGGCGCCGTAGGGGGCGATCATGAACTCCTGCATGTCGACGGAGTTGTCGGCATGGGCGCCCCCGTTGAGAATGTTCATCATCGGGACCGGCAGAAGAGACGCGCTCGCGCCGCCCAGATATCGGTACAGTGGCGTATGCTGTGCGTTTGCGGCCGCCCTCGCGCAGGCCATCGAAACGGCGAGAATCGCATTGGCGCCCAGCCTGCCTTTGTTCGGCGTCCCGTCGAGATCGATCATGATGCGGTCGACCTCCGCCTGAAGCGAAGCGTCTTTGGCGTGGAGCGCCTGAGCAATTTCGCGGTTGATGTGGCCGACCGCCTGCGTCGTCCCTTTGCCAAGGTAGCGCTTGGCGTCCCCGTCCCTGAGTTCCACGGCTTCGTGCTCTCCGGTGGAGGCTCCGGAGGGGACGGCGGCACGGCCCATGCTGCCGTCGGCCAGATAGACATCGGCCTCCACAGTTGGGTTCCCGCGTGAGTCCAGAATTTCTCTTCCAATAATGCGTGTGATTGTATGATTCATGAAATGACTCCTGATGCGGACGCAAGGCCCGCCCGGTATTCCTGGGTTGCGGCGACGGCGATTCCGGATTCGGTGACGAAATAACCCGCGGCGAGATCCGCGTCGCGGTCGAATCCCATGTTGGTCCCTTCCGGAATCTTCACTCCGGCTCCTATGATGGCCCGCCGTATCCGGCTGTAACGGCCGATCTCGGCCCCCGGCAGCAGGATCGAGTACTCCACTTCACAATAGCTGTTGACGCGGACTCCGGGGGAGAGCACGCTGCGGATGACACGGCCGCCGGAGACAATGCACCCCGCCGAAACGATGGAGTCCATGGCGACCCCCATGCGCCGGCCCTCTTGGGCAAATACAAACTTGGCCGGCGGTTGCTGTGGCAGGTACGTTCGGATGGGCCACTCCTGGTCGTAGAGGTTGAACTCCGGAGATACCGAAACCAAGTCCATGTTGGCCTCGTAGTAGGCGTCCAGGGTCCCCACGTCGCGCCAGTACAGGGCTTCCTTGTGATTCATGTCGACGAAATTGTAGGCGATGACGCGGGCCCGGTCGATGAGGCCGGGAATCACGTCCTTGCCAAAGTCGTGCGACGAAGAAGGCTTCAGCGAGTCCTCGTGAAGGGCCCTCAGCAGAAATTCGGTGTCGAAGAGGTACACCCCCATCGAGGCGCTGACTTTCGACGTATCAAACACGGAGCGAGTGGGACTGCCATGCGCCGGTTTCTCCTCGAACCCGGTGATCCGGTAGCCGGCATCAATTTCGCAAATTCCGAATCGGCCCGATTCCTCCGGAGAGACCAGGATGGTGGCGATCGTGATGTCGGCCCTGTTCGACTGGTGCCACGTCACCATGTCCCGGTAGTTCATCTTATAGATGTGGTCACCCGACAAAAGCAGCGTCAGCCCGGAGCGTTCGGCCACGATGCTCTGAGAATTTTGGAAGACCGCATCCGCCGTCCCCTGATACCAATCCTCGCTGAGCCGCTTCATGGGGGGAATCACCTCGATGTACTCCCCCAACTCGGGCGAGACGATGTTCCACCCGTAGCGGATGTGGCGATTGAGGTCCAGGGCTTTGTACTGTGTTAAGATGAAGATACGGCGAATGTCGGAATTAATGCAGTTCGACAGGGTAAAGTCGATGATTCTATAAGTTCCGCCGAAGGGGACCGCCGGCTTGGCGGTGTCCCGCGTCAGGGGAAACAGGCGTTCCCCCGCGCCGCCAGCGAGCAGGATCGCGAGTACGTTATCCATGGTTGGTGCCGCGTTTCGGACTCTTTTGGGCCTCAACGTGCAAGACTGTCACCTTGAATCACTTAGACTGACAGTCGTGCGATTTTCGGGGAAGCTCAAAAATAGTCCTTGACTTTGTCTGTCAAACACCTATCATATCAGTACCTTTGACTGATGTGGGTGATTGTCTGAAGGATCGGTGCGAACGCCCGATCCAGACAGTGGGGAGGTGAGTTCGGGTTTGGCTGAGGTAAGAGTTCAGGAGGGGGAAACCCTCGAGAACCTTCTTCGCCGCTTCAAGCGGAAAGTACAGCAAGAAGACATTATCAAAGAAGTAAAAAAACATTCATTCTACTTGAAGCCCGGCGAGAAGAAGCGCGTGAAACAGGCGCTGGCGCGTAAGCGCAATCGCAAAAAAAGCCGTCGGGACTTTGAGTAGACGGTAGTGCCCAGGGTGGGTCGAATAATCTTCGTTTCGACCGGCAGTGCGGTGCCGGAAACACGAAGTTGGGAGCCAGGTGCATGTCAGAGTTTGCAGACCGTACGCTTACGTGCGTCGATTGCGAGGCGGAGTTCGTCTTTACTGCCGGCGAGCAGCAGTTTTTCAAAGACAAGAACTTCAAGAACGAGCCCAAACGGTGCAAGTCTTGTAAGACGAAGCGCCAGTCCGCGGGAGTCACACACACCAAAGTGGAAACGTCCGCTGTGTGCGATCAATGCGGAAGACAGACTACGGTGCCCTTCCGGCCCACGCAAGGGCGGCCCGTATATTGCCGGGAATGCTTCCAGGTGCGCAAGGCGACGCCCGTTGCCGCCGCGGCAGCAGTCGGCTGACGCTTCCAGACCGCTGACGGGAATGATGAGACCCTAGTGGCCCTGGGTGCGCGGCTTGGCGCCTTTCCGGGCGCGCGCCCAACCCTCTTTGACGACCTGCCGGGCCCGACCAATGACCAGTGCGTCCTCGGGCACCCGATGGGTCACGACGCTGCCTGCTCCGATGTAGGCGCCTGCGCCAATCTCCAAAGGGGCCACGATGGTGGCGTTGCTCCCGACGAACACCCCCGGACCGATGATCGTTTTGTGCTTCCGCGATCCGTCGTAGTTACACGTGATCGCCCCCGCACCCACGTTGACGGCGTCCCCGATTTCGGAGTCGCCCAGGTAGGCCAGGTGATTGGCCTTCGATCCCTCTCCCAGGCGGGTGTTTTTGAGTTCGACAAAATTGCCGACGTGCGCGCGAGGTCCGATGTGAGTACCGGGGCGGATTCGCGTAAACGGTCCAACTCGGGCGAGAGCCTCGATAGTAGCGCCCGTCATTGACGTGAACGGCAACACCTCCACTCCGTCGCCGAGGTGCGAGTTCTCGACAATCGAGCAGGCCCCGATGCGGCAGTTCTCCCCAACCGTGGTCTTGCCCCTCAATTGGGAGAAGGCTTCAATGACGGTGTCGGGTCCAACGGTAACGCACGAGTCGATCGTGACGGTCTCCGGTTTCTCGATGGTGACGCCCGAGAGCATGAGATCGCGGCTCTTCCGGTCCCGTAAAAGCCGGTCGACCGCCGCCAACTCTACCCGGTTGTTGATCCCGAGGACTTCGGTTGGGTCAGCCACCTCGACCGCGAACACAGGGTCTCCCGCGCGGTCCAGCAGCGCGACGACATCGGTCAGGTAGTATTCGCGAGCGGCGTTGTTCGGGACCACGTGATCGATCTCGCGCCAGAACGCCTCGGAGCGGAAGCAGTAGATTCCCGAGTTGATTTCGCGGACGGCCAGTTGCTCGGGAGAGCCTGCCTTCTGCTCCACGATGGCGGCCACGCGGCCGCCTTCGGCGCGAAGGATGCGGCCATAGCCGGTAGGGTCGTCGAGCAGGGTGGTCAGCACGGTCCCGCCGCCCCCACCAGCCGCCTGCGTTTCCAGCAGCCTGCGCAAGGTCGCCGCAGAAATCAGGGGACAGTCGCCGTACAGAATCAGCAGCGGTCCGGCGAGCGAATCCAGTTGAGGCCGGCCGCACGTCAGCGCGTGGCCCGTCCCCTTCTGCTCTTCCTGATGAATGAATCCCACGCCCCGGCCGCGCAGAATGTCCGTGACGGCGCCGGCCTGATGGCCCACCACGACAAAGATCCGCTCCGGAGACGTGATCTCGAGCGCCGTGTCGACGACATGTTCGACCAGGGTTTTGCCGCCTGCCGAGTGCAGCACTTTCGCTCTCGCGGACTTCATCCGCGTTCCGAGGCCGGCGGCCAGGATCACGACGACGGGTTGAGTAGAGGGGCTCATTTTCAGGCTTTTTCATGATAGCGGCAATGCGGCGAGGATATCTGGTACCTTGTCAATTCAGAACAATGACGCGCGACGAAGCCTGGGACCTGCTCTGCGAGTTCACCAAGTCCGACTCCCTCCGCAAGCACGCCCTCGCCGTGGAAGCCTGCGTGGCCGCCTATGCCCGCAAATTCGGCGAGGACGAAACGAAGTGGTCGGTCACCGCACTGCTGCATGATTTCGACTACGAGATTCATCCGGCGGCGCCCGATCACCCGATGAAGGGCGAGCCGATGCTTGCCGCGCGCGGCGTGGATGAGGAGATCCGGCGCGCGATCCTTTCGCACGCGAACTACAGCGGCGTCTCGCGTGAATCGCGACTGGAAAAGACCCTGTTCGCCTGCGACGAGCTGGCCGGCTTTCTCACCGCGGCGACGTACGTCAAGCCGACCCGCAGCATCCACGACCTGGAAGCGGGTTCCGTCCGCCGCAAACTGAAAGACAAGGCGTTCGCCCGCAGCGTCAGCCGCGAGGACATTCTTCAGGGAGCGGCGCTGATGGGGGTGGATCTGGATCAGCACATTACCTTCTGTATTGGCGCCATGCAGGAGCGCGCCGCGCAACTTGGGCTGGAGGGTGCGCCCGCGGCAAACGCGTGAACCGCCATGCCGCATTCTGTTCGATGGCTGCTGTGGTTAGCGGCCACACCGTTACTCATGTCGCAAGAGACCTACCGTAAACCAGCGAAGCCAATCCTCGACGTTCTGGACAGTCCGGCGACTCCTCGTGTCCTGCTGAGCGCGGACCGGCGTCACTTGCTTCTCGCCCAGGGTGTCCGCTACCCGGCAATCGCCGATTTGGCCAGGCCGATGCTCCGGCTTGCCGGATATCGAATTGACCCCAGGAACAATGGCCCTCACCGGCCGACGTATTTTGTCTCGCTGGAATTGCAGCCGCTGCCGGGCGAAGGGCCGCTGCCCCCGAAACGCAGGATCGCGCTGCCGCCGGGCGCCCGGATTGGGCCGCCGGAATGGAGCCCGGACGGCCGCCGGTTTGCCTTTCTCCTGTTTCTCGAGACCCGCGTGGAACTGTGGGTGTATCACGTGGATGCCGGTAAGTTCACGCGCGTTCCCGATCCGGTGAACGCGGCCCTTGGCGATTGCTTCGACTGGCTTCCCGGGAGCGAGTCGTTGCTGGTGGAGTTGCTTCCCGCCGGCCGGGGGACCGTGCCGGCGCCTCCCGAAGCGCCCGCCGGACCGAATATTCAGGAGTCGTCCGGCAGCAGCGCCCCCGTCCGGACGTATCAGGATCTCCTGACCTCGGCTTACGACGAACGCCTCTTCGAGCACTACGCCACCAGCCAACTCGCCATTGTCAATGCAGCGGACGGTTCGGCCAGACCGCTTGGCCGGCCGGGTTTGTTCCGGGAGTTCATCGCCTCGCCCGACGGGCAGCTATTCTACGTCGCGCGGCTGTCCCGGCCTTTCTCGCGACTGCACCCGGCAGGCTACTTCCCGGTCGAACTCGAAATCTGGGACCGGGACGGAAGGCGGGTTCACACTGTGGCCAGCCTGCCGCTGGCCGAAGTCCCGATCGACGGCGTGCGCACCGGGCCGCGCCTGATCGAGTGGAAGCCCACCGAGCCGGCGACCCTGATTTGGGCCGAGGCGCTCGACAACGGCGATCCCAAACGAAAGGTCGACCACCGCGACCGCCTGATGGCGCACGCCGCTCCCTTCACGGGAGCGCCAGTGGAGTTGACGCGCACGCAGCATCGGCTATCGTCCATCGATTGGCTGGAGCGTGACAACACGGCGTGGATTGTCGACTACGATCGCGATCGCCGCTGGATGCGTACGTTTCTGTGGAGACCCGATCACCCTCTCGACCAGATCTTCAGCCGCAACATTCGCGACCGCTACCGCGACCCCGGCACGCCGGTCCGGCGTCTCCAACCGAACGGCCATCGGGCGATCTGGCAGCACGGCGATTCCATCTTCCTGAACGGTTCGGGCGCGACCGCCCGCGGCGACCGGCCGTTTCTCGATCGGTTCCATCTGACCACGCGCCAGGCGGATCGGATCTTCCACTGCAAAGACAACGCCTACGAGTACGTGGCCGCGCTCATGGCGGAGGACGGCTCTCGTTTCATCACCAGTCATGAAAGCCCGTCCGAACCGCCCAATTACTATCTGCGTGACGTGAACGATCCGGAGCGGCGGCCGATCACCGCCTTTACCGATCCGGCGCCGCAACTGCGAAAGATCCGCAAGCAACTGGTCACCTATCGCCGCGCCGATGGCGTGCAGCTTTCCTTTACCTTGTATCTCCCTCCGGACTACCAGGAAGGAACGCGGCTGCCGACGGTCCTGTGGGCCTACCCGCGCGAATACACCGATGCCGGTACGGCGGGACAGGTCCTGGGGTCCACACAGCGATTTACTCAGGTAAGCGGCCCGTCCCATCTCTTCTTTCTGCTGGCGGGATATGCCGTGCTGGACAACGCTTCCATGCCGGTCGTGGGCGACCCCGAGACGGTGAACAACACTTATATCGAGCAGGTTGTCAGCGGTGCGAAGGCGGCGATCGAAAAGGCGGAAGCGATGGGAGTGACGGACCCCAGTCGCGTGGGCGTGGGGGGCCACAGTTACGGGGCGTTCATGGCCGCGAATCTACTCGCGCATTGCGAGTTGTTTCGGGCCGGAATCGCGCGAAGCGGCGCTCACAACCGAACGCTGACCCCTTTCGGCTTTCAATCGGAACCCAGGACGCTGTGGGAGGCTCCGGAGGTGTACCTGCGCCTCTCGCCGATCATGGCGGCCCACCGGATCCGTTCCCCGCTGCTGCTGATTCACGGCGAGATGGACAACAATTCGGGGACATTTCCTCTTCAATCGGAGCGGATGTACCAGGCCGTTCGCGGCAACGGAGGCGCCGCCAGGCTGGTGACCCTTCCTCATGAGTCTCACAACTACGTGGCGTACGAATCGGTGGGCCACACCATCGCCGAGATGATCGACTGGTTCGATCAACACGTCCGGAACGCTGTGGCGCGATCCGAGTAAGCGTGTGAAATCGCAGGGCTTCCGGCGGGTTTCACGCTATCATGATTGTCGGGATGCGGCAGATCGGTCGCTATCGCGTACTCAGCGAACTCGGGCGCGGGGCCATGGGTGTGGTCTATCGCTGCCTGGACCCGACCATCGGCCGGGAAGTCGCGCTCAAGACCATCAAGATGACGGAACTGGCGACCCCCGAATTACGGGCCAAGCAACACGAGCGCCTGTTCCGCGAAGCCCGGTCGGCCGGGATCCTCAATCACTCCTCCATCGTCACGATCTACGACATTGCCGAAGAGGACGGGCAGGCTTTCATCGCCATGGAGTTTGTCAACGGCAAGACGCTCGAAGCGTTGATGGCCGGAGGCGAAACCATCGGCGGCGAGCGCTTGATCGGGATCTTGCGCGAGACGGCGGAGGGCTTGGATTACGCGCATCGTAAGGGCATCATCCACCGCGATATCAAGCCGGCCAACGTCATGGTCAACGAGCAGGGCCGGGTGAAGATCACCGACTTCGGCATTGCCAAGATCACCGACATCGAGCAGATGACGCAATCCGGCATGATCATGGGCACGCCGAACTACATGTCGCCGGAGCAGGTGCAGGGCAAGCCGATCAACGGACAAGCCGACCAATACTCCCTGTGCGTCATTGCCTACGAGATCCTCACGGGAGAGCGGCCGTTCGTTGCCGATCAGTTGCCGACGATGGTTTATAAGATCGTCTGCGAGGAACCGGCCCCGCCGCAGCGTTTGAATCCCAGCCTGGGCCCGAAGATCGACACCGTGCTGCGGCAGGGACTGGCCAAGACCGCGGAGGAGCGGTTCGCATCGTGCGCTGCGTTTGTGGAGGCCTTGGAAAAGGCATGTGTCGCGACACCGGGTTGGAAGAGCCTGCCGCGCGGCGGAAGCCAATCCCTGCCCACGTTGACGGAGGCTACCCGGCCCGCTCCCGCGGTGGCGGAGACGCCGCCGCAGCCAGTGGTGTCGCTGCCGCCTCCGCCGAAGATCCGGCTGCAAGAGGAGCCACCGAGCCGGATTCCCACGTTCCTGTTGGTGGTTCTCACGGCTGTGTTTGCGGCCGGAGGGTACTGGGTGTGGGAGAACGTGCTGACACCGGCCGAGTCCGTCTCGACGGCGGATCCGCCCGCCGCCACACCCGCGGCGCCACCGGCAGCGCCACCCGTGGCCGCGACTCCGGCCGAAGGCTCGGCTCCGTCACAGACCCCACCGGCGGAGACGGCAAGCACGCGGACCTTGCCGGTTGCTGAACCCGTCGAGGCCACCGCCAAAAAGCCCGAGACGGTTGCCGCACAGGAGGAGCCCAAGGCGGGGCCCACGGAGCAACCGAAGCCGCCGGCCGCCAAGCCCAAGCGTCCCGCGGATAAACCGAAGGAGCCCGAACACGAAGCAGTGGTCGTGTGGCGGGATGTCAAAGTGCGAACTCAGCCGCCGGGCGCCCGCGTGGTTCTCGACGGACTGGCGGGCACGGCCTGCCGCACGCCCTGCACCGTGAAAGCCGATGGCGGGAACCACACGATTGTCGCCAGGCTGGAGGGGCACCCGGAGGTGCGCCGCACGTTCTACGTTTCCGACGAACCGGTCGATCTTCTGATCGCGTTCCAGAAAACGGAGGACGCCGAACCAGCGAGGACTGTCCCGCCGCGCGGGGCGATCGGTACGGTCTTTCTGCGTTCCGATCCCGCCGAAGCCTCCGTGCACGTCGATGGCAAGCCCTGGCCGAAGCGCACGCCCGCCCAGCTCGATCTGCCCCCGGGTTCGCACCGCATCGTGGTGGAAAAAGGCGATCAGCGCGTAGAGCAGATCGTATCGGTCCGCGAAGGCGACATGAAACAGATCTCGGTCCGGCTGGGCCGCTAGCCGATTAGGTAGACGTGTCCCCTTTGCCCCTCGCCAAGGGCGCGTCGATCCGGCGCGAGAGAGCGGCAGCCCGGCGCAGGCTGGCGAGCGTGAGATGGGCCGTTTGGCTCCACGAGTACCCCTTCGCTCGTTCCGGACCCGCCAGGGCCAGCCGGCTCCTCAGTTCTTCATCGAAAACGATCCGCCGAAGGGCTTCCACTATTTGGTCTTGATTCCCGGGGTCGAACTGAAGCGCCCCATCGCCGGCAATGGAAGCGACCGGCTCGATGTTCGAACAAGCCAGTGGAATCCCGGCTGCCATCGCCTCCACTACAGGTAGGCCGAATCCCTCGAAGCGTGTCGGGTACACAAAAGCATGCGCGCCCGCGAACAGGCCGTACAGTTCTTCACGTGGAATCCAACCTGTGAACTCTACGGAATCGCCGAGGCCCAGAGCGAGCCGTCGTTCTTCGAGATGCTGCGTGGAAAAACCCCTGAGCCCGGCGATCACCAGATGAAATTCCGGAGCCTCTCTCCGAAATTGCGCGAACGCCGTCAGCAGACCATCCAGGTTCTTGTGCGGATGCAACGTCGATACTGCCAGGAGATAAGGCTGCGGAACACGGCGTTTTGCGACTTCAAAAAATTCCGGATCGACCCCTGGGGTGATGAGCGTCACCTTCTCCGGCGCGATCCGGTAAAAGCGCAGCAGGTCGGTCTGGACGGGGTCCGAATTGGCGATTAGCCCCTCCGACCGGTGCGCCGCCATCCAAAGGAAGAAGCGCCAAAACGGCAGATCAAACCAGCGGAAGTTCTCGGGCTGCCGCTTGTGCTGCAGGTCATGGAAGATGGTCACCTGCGGGCACGGGGCGGCCAGGGGCGCGGTGAACCCGGGATTCAGCAGCACGTCCAGACGAAGGTTCATGCATTCGGCGGGCAACAGCGTCTGCTCCCACAACAGGCGAGCCGGGCGAAAACGGGCGGCCACCTCCTGGGGAACCCAATGAAACCGGCTCCCCTCCGGCAACAGGTCGCGGCCCGTCTCGAGATTCGTGAACACAAAGAAATCATCTGGCGTCCGGATCTCGCTGATCGCCCGCAACAGGTGGCGCAGATAGATCTCCGTGCCCCCGACCTCGCCGGGAATCAGGTAGAGGGCGTTCACGCCGATTCGCATCGTGGTGTCAGCGCGTCGATGGCGTAATGGACACAGCCGGGCCTTGTTGTTGTTGCTGCTGCTGTAGCTGTTGCAGGCGGCTTTTGGCGGTCACCAGAAAATCCGGCGCCACCGGATTGTCCGGATTCAGGGCAAGAGCCTTCTCATACAACTGGATCGCCCGGGCGGGGTTATTGTCCGTCAGAAACAGGTGCCCCAGATACACGTACGTCATGTCGTAGTTGGGGTCAATCGCCAGCGCCTTCTCCAGCGCTTTGAGCGCTTCCCCTCCCCGGCCAACCTTCCCGTAGGCCAGTCCGATCTGCGAGTAGACGTGAGCGGTGGGCTTGAGTTTGGCCGCCGCTTCGAACTTCTCCACCGCCTGATCGGCTTGGTTGAGACACACATAAGCCAGCCCCCAGTCGATCAGCAGGGCATCGTCTGGCTTGTCGAGCTTTGAGACAATTTCGTACTCGCGCAAGGAATCCTGGCAGCGTCCCGCGGTGAAGTACGCGTGGGCCAGTTGAAAATGGGCCCGGGACTTGCGCGGCGATTTGGAAATCGTGTCTTCCCACAGCGTGATGGTGTCGCCCCAGACCCATGCCCGCTGGTAGGTGAAGGCGGCGGCGATCAGGCTGATCGCCGCAACGGCAGCGCCCATTGCCTTGCGGCTCAGCGGGAGGCGGCTGAACCCGTCGGCAGCCATCAAGAGCAACCCCAGCATCGGCAGGTATAGCCGGCGGTCGGCGATCGGGTCCTTGATCGGCACCACGGACGAGGTCGGCGCCAGGAGCAGCAGAAACATCAGCCAGCCGTAGCTCGCCAGCGGGAAGCGGCGCGCGTAGAAGAGCGCTGCCGCTGTCACCAGAAGCAAAGCGGCCAGGCCAAACACCGCTCCGTGTTCTACGATCGTGTGCGAGATCGGATAGTCATAGTCCGCGGTCAGACCGGTCGGGAGTAGGAAGATCCGTACGTACTCCCAGATCACCCGAAACTGGGTGAACAGGTACTCGTGCCAGCGGACTCCTTCGGTGGAAAACCCGGCTGATGGATCGATGCGCCGCAGCACCAGGATTCCCCCGAGGACTGCCCCGGCCAGCACTGGCGCGTGCAACCGCCAGTTTCGTTTGATGCCCTCGAGAGTGAAGCCCGGGTTCCAATAGAAGTCGGTGAGCAACAACAGGACCGGCAGCGTCACCGTGTGCTCCTTGCTGCCTAACGCGAGTCCAAACAGGGCAAACACCGCCGCCACGCGCGCCCAGGTGATCTGCGGCAAGGGCCGGTAGAGAAACACCGCCAGGGCCGCAAAGTAGAACAGGCTGCTGACCGACTCCGATCGTCCCGCAATGTAGGCAACCACTTCCGTCTGTGCCGGATGCAGCAGAAACACCAGCGCGACGAACCAGGCGAAGTCCTCCCTCACGCCGGCGTATTTCAGGATGCGGCGCGACACCAGGAAGACCAACATGGCGCAGCCCACGTGAAACAGAATGCTCCACGCGTGAAACCCGAAAGTGCTCGCGCGGGCAATCGTGTGGTTAAAGTAGTACGTGGCCATCAGCACCGGCCGCACGCCGCCGATCCACACACTCAGCCCCTCATTCGCCACCGTCGGCGAGTTCATGGGCAGGTACGAATCGTCGAAGACAAACGGCCCGTTGAGCGCGGGGCTGTACACCTGCAGAGTCACCGCGATGGCGGCGAACGCCACAATCCAGTACAACCAGGTCCGGCTGAACGCGGGCTGAGGCGTGGGGGCCTTATGCTCTTTGCGTTTCTGCTTCATTCGGACGTCCGGGAACCCGCGCTGAGCGACCGCAGGTGGAACTCCAGAATCGCCACGCGTTGCGCCAGGGCGACGTTATCGTCTTTGAGCCTGGATATGACCACGGAAAACCTGTAGAAAATAATCAGAAACACGCAGCCTGCGATAAGAGCCAGCGCCATCGGCGCGTAGCTGATGCCCAGCCATCCAGCCGCCCAATCGAGCAGGCCCGGCGAACGCGACACGGCGAACAAGGCCACCGCGCCCACCAGCCAGCTTACCGAATACTCTACTCGAATATGCGCCCGGCGTATGGACGCCAGAACGATTCCCGCCAGAACGACGCTCAGCGCCGCGGTGAAGTCTAGCAGACGGTCCATCATCGGCTACTCCGGCCCACATCGATCTGGAACATTCCAGGTTCAGATTGTTCTGGAGATCAAGGGCTTCTTTTCATCCTAACAGCTACTGGAGGACCCGCACGAAGGTGGGAGGTCTGTCGTTCCGTATCTCCTGTGCGATCCGGTCGCACGCTGCAGACGGCGCTTCATTACCCTCGCCCCAGATACAGGAATCGCAGCACCAGCAGCGCCGCCAGCAGAAAGACGAACGGATGCAACTGTCGCCACTGTCCTCGGGCCACGCGCAGCACGGCGTAACATACAAACCCGAACGACAGACCATTGGCGATGCTGAACGTCAGCGGGATGGTGACCATGGTCAGAAAGGCGGAGACCGAAACCACCGGATCGCTCCAGTCGATTTCGGCGACCGAGGTCATCATGAGGCTCCCGACAATAATGAGGGCCGGCGCCGTGGCCGCGGCGGGAATCGCCCCCGCCAGGGGAGCGACAAACATCGCCATCAGAAACAGTAGCCCGGTAACAACGGCGGGAACGCCGCTTCGCCCTCCGGCGGCAACCCCCGCTGCGCTCTCGATGTAGCTGACAACCGTGGACGTGCCCGATAGCGCTCCGAGAATGGTCGCGGAGGCATCCGTTACCAGAATGCGGCTCAACCTCGGAATCCGGTTGTCGGCCGTGAAGAGTCCCGCCTTCTTGCCGACGGCCACCAGCGTCCCCAGGTTGTCAAACAGGTCGACGAACAGAAACACGAAGACGATCTCGAGCAGTCCGATCTTCAGCGCCGCTCCGATGTCCAGTGCGAACGCGGTCTGCCGGATCTCGGTGAACGAATACATCGCCGGTTGCCACGGCGCGATGCCGGCAATGGTCCCGGCCGCCGCCGTGATCAGGATGCCGATCAACATGGCGCCGGTCACCCGCCATGCCAATAGCGCGCTGATCAGCAGGAGACCCGCGAGCGCCAGCAGGGTGTTGGGCGCGGACAGGTCGCCCAGGGAAACGAGCGTGGCCGGATCGGCCTTGATGACGCCGGCGTTTCGCAGGCCGATGAAGGCGATGAAGAAACCGATTCCCGCCGCCACCGCGGCGTAGAGTTGGTGCGGAACCGCCGCCACGATCATTTGCCGGATGCCTGCAAAGGTCAGTGCCAGGAAGATGACGCCCGACAGGAACACCGCGCCCAACGCCGTTTGCCAGGGAATGCCCATGCCCTTGCAGACCGCGTAGGTGAAGTAGGCATTCAGGCCCATTCCCGGCGCGAGCGCGATCGGGTAGCGCGCGAAGACGCCCATCAGGATGCTGCCAAGTCCCGCGGCAAGGCAGGTGGCGGCCACGACGGCGGAGAAGGGCATGCCCGCGTCCTTCAGGATGGCCGGATTGACGAACACGATGTAGGCCATCGTGACGAACGTCGTGACCCCCGCCAGGATCTCGGTTCGCCAATTGGTCCCCAATCGTTCGAACTCGAAGTATCGTTCGATGCGTCCCATCAGGTTCCGGCGCCGCCGTTGGTCGCCCAGTGGACGCCGATGCCTCCGAGAATGAACCCTCGGGCGCGCACGCTGTGATAGCCGGTTCGGACCAGCAGCGCCGTGAATTCTTCGATGG
>CAZGUX010000051.1:0-8110 GCA_964529305.1 uncultured Solibacteraceae bacterium
CGGCGCGCGCCCCGTCAGCCCTCGTAAGGCATTCGTAAGGCTAAAAGGCAATTCCCGGCAACGACCGCCTAACCTATTATCGCGCCAAACCATTGAAAAGCAAACACAATAAACCCTTACTCAACGCTCGAAAACGGTGCCAATTGCAATGCCGCCTTGCTTGGGCGCAGGGGGTCGGGCGTTCAAATCGCCCCGCCCCGACCAATGAAGGCTACCGATTCGGCCAAAACTCCTCGCGCTGTGCCGAGTTGACGCGCTGTACATTGTCCTCATACCCGAAACTGAACCGGACCGGGAGACACAAGCTGGTCGATCTCGAGGTGCTGGCCTCAATCGCGCTCCGGGTTGCTCATCGGGTTTCCTCCAGGCAATTTTCCGCGACGTGGCGGGTATCGTTCCAAAAGCCGATCACCGGATGATTGTGCTCGTAGGTCAGTGCGCTCAAGCTCGCCGTGCCCAACAGAAAATAACGGGCGTTCTCCGGATGAAGGCCCAGCCAGCGGGCCGCGAGGACCCTCAAGAAATGGGCACTCGAGAAGATCAGCACGCTACCGTCGATGGCCCGGACCCGGTTCACGACACGGTCTGCCCGCGCCCCAATGTCATCCACCGATTCTCCTCCCGGGAAACCATCGCGGAACGCTTCCCATTCCGGACGCCTCGCGCGGATATCCGCCGTTCGGAGGCCTTCATAGTCGCCGTAGTGCCATTCCACCAGGTCCGGATCGATGTCCGCCCTTAGCCCAAAGCCAGCCAGCTCACACGTCCGCTTTGCGCGCTGCAGGGGGCTCGTGAACACACGGGTGAACTCCAGTCCCCCGAGCCGTTCCCCCAGGCGGCGCGAGTTACATTCGCCGCGCTCGGTCAGCGGTAGATCGGTAAGTCCGGTGTGTTGTCCGCTGAGGGACCACGCGGTCTCCCCGTGCCTCGCAAGGTAGACTACTCGAGGTCCGTTCAATGGTGTTTCTCCAGTGTGACCTGACGTCACCTCAGCATACAAGAGTACCGGTGAAGCGGAATTGTTGGCGGATGCGCCGGGCCGGCTCCGGATGACTGACCCATTTTGCGGGGGCAGACACCCGCGACGCCGGGTGCTAGGTTGAAACTGGAGACCACGGCATGGAAAAGAACACGAGCCGCGGTTCAACATGCCCCGCCGGCTGAGCTGGAAACTGATTCTCTCCCTCACCGTGATCGTCGTCCTCGTGAGGGGCTTCTACGGACTGTACGCCGTCCGGACCGAGAAGCGGCGCCTGATGGACATGATGGTCCTGGGGGCGGACCAGTTGTCCCGGAGTATCACGAGCGCCACCTGGCATTCGATGCTCGCCGA
The DNA here is from genome assembly GCA_964529305.1 of uncultured Solibacteraceae bacterium. Taxonomy (GTDB): domain Bacteria; phylum Acidobacteriota; class Terriglobia; order Bryobacterales; family Bryobacteraceae; genus CAZGUX01. The sequence goes on from CAZGUX010000051.1 coordinate 1,334, forward strand.
CCAGCGGTCCTCGGCGTACGAGACGATGAGCGTCATCGCCGAAAAGCAGGGCGTCGACCGTATCCGCATGTTCAACCGCGAGGGCCGCCTGATGTTCTCCACACGGCCGGCCGAGAGGGAGGCTCACGCCAATCTGAGTTCAGAGGTATGCAGCGCCTGTCATCAGGGGGGAGGCCGTCTGGAGTCGTTGAGCGCCGGGTCGCGCGTGCGGTTCGGAACCAATCCGGAGGGCGGCCGGACGTTGAATATGGTGACGCCGATCTACAACGAGCGCGCGTGCAGCCAGGCGCCGTGTCACGCCCACCCGACATCGATCAAAGTGCTGGGCGTGCTCGACGTCGCGTTGCGGCTGGACTCGGTGGAACGCGATTCGGAAGGCTACCGGCTTCAGGTGCTCGGCCTGACGTTGTTCGAGGTAGTGGTCATCGCCCTGTTCATCGTGCTGTTCGTCCGGCGATTCGTCAGCCGCCCGATCCAGGAGTTGATCGAAGGCACGAAATCGGTGGCCGCGATGCAATTGGACCAGCCCATCCGCATCCGGCACGGCAGCCAGGAACTCGACGAGCTGAGCGCTTCGTTCAACACGATGCGCGAACGCCTGGCCGGCGCGCTGGACCGCATCAACCAGTTCACCCAGGAACTGGAGGCCAAGGTGGCGGACCGCACCGAGCAACTGAAAGCGGCGCACAAGAAGCTGCTAGTGGCGGACCGCCTCGCCTCACTCGGGCAGCTTTCCGCCAGCGTGGCCCACGAGATCAACAACCCGATCGCCGCCGTCTTGAACCTGTCGATGCTGATGCAACGCATCATGAAGGATCACGGGATTCCCGCCGGACGGGAAGCCGAGTTCCGAAAGTATCTCGGGCAGGTGGTGAGCGAGACTTCGCGCGTGGGGCGGATCGTGTCCGATTTGCTGGCCTTCTCCCGGCGGTCGAAACCACAGCGGACGGAAGCCGACCTGAACAAGCTGGTGGTCCGGACCCTCGCGCTGGTGGACCACAAGATGAAACTCTCCGACACCACCGTGGAGATGAAGCTGGACGCCGATTTGCCGCAGCTGTTGTGCGACTCCTCGCAGATGCAGCAGGTAGTGCTCAACCTGGTGTTGAACGCGGCCGAAGCCACGCAGCCTAGAGGACACGGACGGATTCTGGTGAGCACGCGGCGCTCGGCCGACGGAAAAGCGGTGGAACTGGCGGTGGAAGACAACGGCGAGGGCATCCCGCCGGAGAACCTGCGGAAAATCTTCGATCCGTTCTTCACGACCAAACCGGAAGGGAAGGGCGTCGGGCTGGGACTCGCGGTGGTGTACGGGATCGTGCAGGGACACGGCGGGGAAGTGGACGCCGCCAGCGCGCCGGGCGAAGGCACGCGGTTCACGGTCAGCCTGCCCCTGGAGTCCGGTCCGCGGCCGGAAGGTTCCGCGCCGGCGGACGCTCCGGGCGCGGGTGTCGCGCGGTGAAAGGGCTGTTCATCACGGCCTTCGGAGCCATCGACGACGCGCTGGTCGAGGAGGCCGCGTCGTGCACGCGGCGTCACCTCGGAGTCGTGCCGGAGCGCCTGCCGCCGATCGAGGAACCGCCGGGCGCATTCGATCCCGGCCGCGGCCAGTACAGCGCGGTGGAGTTCCTGCGGGCAGTGGTCAGCCACCCGCGGCCCCGGGCCGGAAAGGTATTCGCCGTCACCGAACGCGACCTGTTCATTCCGATGCTCACCTTTCTGTTCGGACAGGCGCAGTTGAGTGGTCCCGCCGCACTGGTGTCGGTCGCCCGGCTTCGCCAGGAGTTCTACGGCCTGCCGGCCGACCGGGAGCTTCTGCTGGCGCGGCTGCGCGCGGAGACGCTCCACGAGACGGGACACGCGTTCGGCCTCATCCACTGCCGGGACCGGCGCTGCTCGATGAGCCTGGCCACCAGTATCCAGCAACTCGACATGAAGCAGGACGACTATTGCCTGAGCTGCCGCCGCGCGCTCGACGAAATCCTGGAACGATTCTTTTTGGAGACGAAATGAGAGCAATCTGGAACATCCTCGTGGTTGACGATGAGGAGGCGATGTGCGAGTCGATGGCGGCATGGCTGCGCGAAGACGGCTACCGGGTCGACACGGCGTCTTCCGGAGCCGCGGCGCTGGAGCAGGCCCGGGCCAAGGACTACGCGGTCTGCTTTGTCGACCTCAAGATGCCCGGCGGCATGGACGGCATCGAGACCATGATGGAGATCCGGCGCCTCCAGCCGGACGCCGCCGTCATCATCATCACCGCCTACGCGACCGTGGACACGGCCATCACGGCGATGAAGGAAGGCGCGCAGGAGTATGTCGTCAAGCCGTGCAACCCGGAAGAGATCTCGCTGCTGGTGGAACGGATCATCAAGGTGAAGCGCCTGCAGCGCGAGAACACGATCCTGCGCAAGAAGCTGCATCGGCAGTATCAGTATCGCGACATCATCACCAAGAACTCGAAGATGCAGGACATTCTCCAGTTGGCCAAGGAAATCGCCAGCCTGCGCAGCACGGTGCTCATCCGCGGCGAAAGCGGCACCGGCAAGGAACTGATCGCGCGCGCCATTCACTTTTCGGGCGACCGCGCAGGCAGGCCCTTTGTCACCGTGTCGTGCGCGGCGCTGGCGGAAACCCTGCTCGAGAGCGAGTTGTTCGGCTACGAAAAAGGGGCGTTTACGGGCGCTTCCGCTCAGGCGAAAGGGAAGTTCGAACTGGCGGACAACGGCACGATTTTTCTCGATGAAATCGGGGACATCCCGGCCAAGCTGCAGGCGGATCTGCTGCGCGTGCTGCAGGAACGCCGGTTCTACCGGGTGGGCGGGGCGGCCGAGGTTCCCGTCGATGTCCGGGTGATTGCCGCCACCCATCGGGACCTGGCGGACGCCGCGCGGCAGGGGCAGTTCCGCGAGGATCTCTACTACCGGCTGAACGTGATCGAGATCCGGATTCCTCCGCTGCGCGAGCGCCGCGAAGACATTCCCCTACTGGCTGAGCACCTGATCGAACGAATTTCGAACGAGGTCCGCAAGGAAATCAGCGGCGTCACGGAAGGAGCGCTCCGGATCCTGATGGACTACAACTGGCCGGGGAACGTGCGGGAACTCGAGAATGCGCTCGAGCGGTCGATCGTCACGTGCCGCGGACACCTGCTCACCGAGGAGGATTTCGCGTTTCTGGCGGAGACGCTACGGGCGCGGGCCGCGGTGACGATTCCCCCGAATGTCACGCTGCACGAGTTGGAACGGCAGGCGATTGTGACGACGCTCGAGCGCACGCAGGGCAACATCAAGGAAACGGCGGCGGTGCTGGGGATTGACCGTTCGACGTTGTACGAGAAGATCAAGCGGTACGAGATTCGGCGGTGAATGCGAGTCGCACTGGCGAAGCATGCGGCAAGAAAATGGGCTGCCGCTCCCTCCCCGTCGGGGCTCGGGACGGGGCAGGAGCGTGAGAGCTACTTCTGCTTGGCGATCACCTGATCCTTGATCTTGGCGTACGTCGCCTCGGGCAGTATCTTCTTCTGAAGCAGTTCATTTTTGGCCCGGTACGGACGGCCCTTGATGATCTTGCCGGCGTATGCGTCGCCGATACCGGGCAGCTTTTTCAGCGCGTCGGCGCTGGCTGCGTTCAGGTCCACCAGCGTACCGGCGGCCGGTTCGGCCTTGGCCGCAACCTTGGCGGAGCCGCCCTTGACTGCCGTCTTCCCCGCACCTTGCGCGAACAGAGCCAAGCTCACCATCGCGCAGAGGACAGCCTTCAAAATAGTTCTCATGCGGATGTTTATAGCAGAAACCCGGCCGCCCGGCAGTGCGTCTTCCGATGCGACAATGAAGAGCGTGGTGTGTTTGTGGCGATCGATCGGGCTCGCCGCCGTGCTGGCGGCCGGGCTCGGGGCACAATCCAAGCTGACGGTGGACCAGTTGGTGCGATTCATCGAGTCGTCGATCCGGCTGAAACATCCCGACAAGCAAGTCGCCGGCTACGTGCAGAGGCTACGGCTGAGCGAGAAACTGGACGACGTCACGATCGAAACGTTGCAGGGCGAGGGCGCGGGCCCCAAGACGGTAGAAGCACTGAAGATTCTCCGGGACGCTTCGAACTCTCTTCCCGCCGCGCCGGTGAAGCAGACGGTCACGACGCCCCCCCCTACGATTCCGCCGCCATCCGCCTCCGAGCAGAAGAAGGTCCTCGAGCAGACTCGCGAGTACGCCCTGAACTACTCCAAGTCGCTACCCGACTTCATCTGTACCCAGGTGACCCGACGCTATGCCGACCCGAGCGGCCTGGAGTTCTGGCAGTCGCTGGACACGCTGACCGCGCGGCTGACCTTCTTCGAACAGAAGGAGAACTACAAACTGGTGCTGCTGAACAACCAGCCGACGGACATGCCGTATGACAAGCTGGGCGGCGCTTCGTCGACCGGCGAATTCGGCAGCATCCTGAGATCGCTGTTCGATCCCGACACCGACGGGCAGTTCCGGTGGGAGCGTTGGGCGACTCTGCGCGGCGCGCGCAGCCACGTATTTGCCTACCGCGTGCAGCAGGCCCGCTCGCAGTGGCGGCTGAACTTCGAACGGCGCGACGAAGTGATTGTCGGGTACTCGGGACTGGTGTTTGTCGAACGCGATTCGGGCGCGATTCTGCGCGTGACGCTGAACGCGGAAGACATCCCGCCGACGTTCCCCATCCGCCAGGCGGCGACGACTCTCGACTACTCCTACTCGGACATCAACGAGCGAAAGTACCTGCTGCCGCTGCGGGCGGTGATTCGTATGCGGAACGAAAGACTGCTGACGAAGAACGAAGTCGAGTTCAGGCTTTACCGGAAGTTCGGGGCCGATACGGCGATCACGTTCGAAACACCCGAGCCCCTGCCCGCGGACCAGACTCAGGAGCAACCGGCCCAGCCAAAGAAATGACGGGTAACTCCTGGGGGCCGGCCCTTCGTCTATAATCGAGAAACGCTAATGTGGACGCGTGTGTTCATTTGGGCCCTTACGGCCCTTTTGGTGGTGCTGCCGGCAATCGCCGCGACACACACGCATAGCGGCTTTTCGGCGCTCGATTGCGCCGTGTGCTACGTCGGCCATCTGCCGGTCGAATCGCCGTCGGCAACCGCGGAACTGCCACCACCGGATTCCGTTGAGTGGAAAGCACCCCCAACGCCCGCGACCCCGGTCCTGGAACTGGTCCTTTGGACCGGGCCCAGCCGCGCTCCACCTGAGACGCTCTAGCAGGGTGCGGATCGGGTTCCCGGAGTTGTAGGTCCGCTGGGACTTGTCGAGCAAACCAGTCTACGGCGCGGCCGTCCCTCATGATCTTCGTACGCGATCCGCACTCTCCTCATCTGCTGTGACTGCAGTCGGGCGTGCGCCTGCGTGGCGCACGGAGGAGGCTTCATGGAGCAAAAGGCAATTCTCAAAACCGTTTTCATTGGAATTTGCGTTTCTGCCCTCGGATTTGGGCAAGCTGGAGGCACGATCAAGGGCAAGGTCACTCTCGCGACGGGAGGGACGCCGGTCCACGGCGCGTCTGTCCTGATCGGGCAGGCCGGCCGGACGGCTCAAACCGACAGCGAGGGGGTCTACGAAATTCAGAACGTTCCGGCGGGTACCTACACCATCACGGTTCATCTGCACTCTCTGACCGACGAGGCCAAGTCGATCACCGTCGGAGCGGGAAAGACGCTGAATGTGGATTTCACGCTCAAGCTTAGGGCGATCAAGCAGGAGATCACGGTGACGGCCAGCGGCCAGGAGCAATCGGCGTTCGAGGCATTCCAGACGGTGACGACCGTGGACTCGCTGGACCTGGCGGCGAAGAGCCAGACGTCACTCGGCGAGGTGCTGGACAACACACCCGGGGTTGCCAAGCGCAGTTTCGGTGTTGGGAACTCGCGGCCGGTGATTCGCGGCTTCGACGGTGATCGGGTCCTGGTGCTGAACGACGGGATCTCCACCGGCACGCTGTCGTCGCAGTCGGGCGATCACGGGGAGTCGATCGACCCGTCGAGCGTCGAGCGCCTGGAAGTGTTGAAGGGCCCGGCCACGCTGCTCTACGGGAGCAACGCGCTGGGAGGCGTCGTCAACGCCGTGACGGGCCATCATCAGGCTCACCAGCACAGCCACCCCGGCCTGCGCGGGTATTTGACCGGGATCGGCGGCAGCGCCAACGGTCACGGCGGCGGCAGCGGCGGCTTCGAGTTCGGAGTGAAAGACTGGCTTTTCTGGGGAGGAGGCGGCGGCCAGCGCACTGGTGATTACTCAACGCCGATCGGAACGATCGAGAACTCTCACACGCGGGTGACCAACACCTTCGCCGGTGCCGGTTGGTACGGCAAGAAGAGCTTCTTCGATACGAGCTACCGGTATGAAGAGGGCCGCTTCGGCGTTCCCTTCGCGGGTGAGTTCGAGGCTGGGCACGCGGGCGAAGCGGACTCCGGAGGCGGAGAGCACAGTCTGATCGACCTCGACTTCCGGAGGCACAATGTTCGGGTTGTCGGCGGATTCAATCATCTCGGCGGCTTTCTCGACAGCTTTCGCATGACCGTCAACTACAGCGATTACCAGCACCGCGAGTTGGAGGGCGAAGAGGTGGGAACCCAGTTCAACAACAAGCAGGTGATCTACCGCGGGATGTTCGATCAGCAGCGCTACGGGCGGCTATCGGGCAGCTTCGGATTTCAGGGGGTCCACCGGGACTACACGACCGCCGGCGCCGAGGCGCTGGCTCCGCCGGTCAAACAGAATGGGTTCGCCGTATTCGGGCTCGAAG
>CAZGUX010000052.1:0-24963 GCA_964529305.1 uncultured Solibacteraceae bacterium
GATTGAACCTCCACCACGCCCGGCTTGATGTATGCAACTCCTCGGTTACTGGCCATTTGGTTGATTCTCCTCCAAGACAAATTCAAAACGCTGCCGCGCCGGCTTCCGCAACAGCGTGATCCTGCTCGCCGGAGCCACCGCTGACGCCGATGGCGCCGACGACCTTGCCGTTCTTCTTCAGGGGAATCCCGCCCGCGAAAATCATGATCCTGCCATCGTTGGATGCGTGGATTCCGAAGAACTGCCCGCCCGATTGCGAATGCGCAGCCAGGTCCTTGGTCGTGATATCGAAGGCCCGTGAGGTGTAGGCCTTCTTCTGCGAAATATCGATGCTGCCCAACCACGCTCCGTCCATCCGGACGTGCGCGACGAGGTTGCCCCCTTCATCGGCCACGGCGATGTTCATCGGCTGGCCGATCTCCTGTGACTTCTTCTCTGCTGCTGCGATGACTCTGCGTGCGTCTTCTAGGCTGACCATCGGAAGCTCCCTTGTTTGCGATCGACTTCGACTGGAAAACGAATGTCCAGAACGGCTGACGGCGGAAACGGCAAGTAGCTGCCGCGGGACTGCCGTTATAGTCCGACACAAGCCGTAATCCCGGGCACCCGACAGTATACATCCGGTCGACGCCTGCCTGCGAGTGGGCGTTTTTGTGGGATGAGTGGACTTGGATCGCCCAGGTGCGTTCGGCTGGAAGCAGCGCCGGGCGAGGGTCTTTGTCGCCCCGGGGCACGTGGATTGTGTTCCATCGAAAAGCGGCGCCACCGTTCTGATATCCCGCCGATGAGAGAGAGTGTCCTTGAGTTCGGGAACACACTAAACGCCCACCCCAGTGAGCGTTGTGCGGAAATCGGCAACCAGCCACCGTTGAAGATCAAGGCAACCCCCTCCCTTGACGGCCGGGGCTGCGACGCGTTTTTGGGCCGGCCGCGGGCCCATGGGGCTGCCTTCCGGTCCCAGTTCCGAAGGCTTACTACCCGATGCCCATGTCGTGGGCTCCTAAGCGTAGGGAAGATGATTCAGGCCTTCACGTTCCGCAGCTTGCTGTGGTGCCGGGAGTACAGGAAGAAAATCACCTGGCCGATCGCCAGCCAGACCAGCAGCCGGACCCAGTTGTCCCACCCCAGTGAGTACATCATTGAGAAGTTCCACAAGATCCCCATGATCGGGACAAATGGAACCAGCGGAGTCTTGAACGGGCGCTCCTGATTGGGTTGCGTCCTTCGCATCACCAGGACGCTCGCGCACACAATCACGAACGCGAACAGCGTCCCGATGCTCGTCATGTGCCCGACCACCGACAGCGGCAGGAATCCGGAGAACGGCATCACGAACAGACAAAACAGCAGGTTCGAGCGCCACGGCGTCCGCCATTTGGGATGCACGTCGGAAAACACTTTGGGGACCAGACCGTCGCGCGACATGGAAAAGAACACCCGGCTCTGGCCGAGCAACATCACCAGGATGACCGAAGTAAATCCCGCGATGATGCCGAATTTCACGGCCAGTTTCAGCCAGGCATACGGTGTCCGGTCGACAGCGACGGCGACGGGCGCGGCCACGCCGAGGTCCTTATAGTTGACCATTCCGGTGAGCACCACCGAGAACAGAATGTACAACACCGTACAGATCGCCAGAGACCCGAGGATGCCGACCGGCATATCGCGTTGCGGGTTCTTGGCTTCCTGCGCGGCGGTCGATACGGCGTCGAATCCGATGTAGGCGAAGAAGATGGTTCCGGCTCCCGCCATGATGCCGCTGAAGCCGAACTTGCCGAACACGCCTTCGTTCTCCGGAATGAACGGCGTGTAGTTGGCCTTGTCGATGAACATCCAGCCCAGTCCGATGAAGACCAGCACGACGCACACCTTGATGACGACGATGATCGAGTTGACCCGCGCCGACTCCTGGATGCCGATCATCAGCAGGAGCGAAATCACCACCACGATGAACATCGCCGGCAAGTTGACCATTCCATGCAAGATCGTGCCGTCGGGCAGTTTCACCGGTTCAAACGGCCCCGCCACCAGTTGTGCGGGCAATGAAATGCCGAAGTCGTTCAGGACCGATACGACGTATCCGGACCAACTGATGGAGACGGTCGCCGCGCCCACCGCGTATTCCAGCACCAGGTCCCATCCGATGATCCAAGCCAACCATTCGCCCAATGTGGTGTACGCGTAGGTGTAGGCGCTCCCGGCGACGGGGATCATACAAGCGAATTCGCTGTAACAGAGTCCGGCGAAACAGCACCCGATCGCGGCAACCACCATCGACAGCGCCACCGCCGGGCCTGCGTTCTGCGCGGCAGCCAGGCCGGTCAGCGAGAACAATCCGGCCCCGATGATGGCGCCGATTCCCAAAGAGATCAAGCTGGATGCCGACAGCGTTCGCTTCAGTGAGGTTTGGCCGTGTCCTTCGTCTCCCGTCACCAGGTGGAGAGGTTTGGTTCGAAATAGACTCACGTTTGGATTCCTCGTTTCCGCCACAGGAAATACACCGGAACGCCCAGCAGCACAATGATCAGCCCGGGAAAGGTGTAACTTGGCTTGTAGCGCAACAGCAGCACTTCCAGGATTCCCGCCAGCACCAGGTACAAAGCCGGGATGACGGGGTATCCAATGGCCCGGTAGGGCCGATCCATTTCGGGCCGGGTTCTCCTGAGAACAAACAGGCCGCCAATGGTCAGCATGTAAAACAGCAAGACTGCAAAGATAACATAGTCCAACAGGTCGTTGTAACGGCCGCTCAACGTCAGCACGCACGTCCAGACGCACTGGATCCAGAGTGCGAACGTGGGGGTGTGATGGACCGGGTCCACTTTCGCCGCCCGCTCGAAGAACAGGCCGTCGCGGGCCATGGCGTAATACAGCCGGGCGCCGGCCATCAGGATCCCGTTGGCACACCCGAAGGTCGAAATCATGATGGCGCCGGCCATCAGTTGCACGGCCACCGGGCCGAACATGCGGGCCGCGGCGGCGGTTGCCACCCGGTCCTCGGCGGCATTTTGAATCTCACCGAGCGTGAGGACGTTGAGATAGACGTAGTTCGTGACGACGTACAAGATGCACACAAGGCCCACGCCGAGTCCCAGGGAGAGCGGCAGATTGCGTTTCGGATTGCGTGTCTCGCCGGCGGTGTAGGTCACGTTGAACCACGCATCGGCGGAGAACAGAGCGCCGACCATCGCGACTCCCACCAGCCGGATGGTATCCGCGGACCAGTCGGCTCCCCTCCAGAAATCGCCGAAATTGGCGGCGACGGCTTCCGGCCGCCGGCCGATGAAGAACCCGCAGAGGATCAATCCGATCAGAGCGGCGGTCTTGGCAAACGTAAACACGTTCTGCACCATCGCCCCGGTGCGAATGCCGCGCGAGTTGATCCACGTCAGCAGCACGACCACCGCGATGCCCAGAATCTGTTGGGTGTTGAGGAGCCCCAGCAGCCGGGTTTCGGTAGATATCCAGGGAACGAAGACGCCGGTGTACTTGGCAAACGCGACCGCCACGGCGGCCACAGTTCCCGTTTGGATCACCAGAAAGGACGTCCATCCGAACAGGAAGGCGCTGAAGGGTCCGAATGCTTCCCGCAGGTAGATGTACTGGCCGCCGGCTTGCGGCATGGCTGCGGCCAATTCACCATAGCTCAAGGCGGCCATCAGGGTGAGCACGGTGGCCACGCCCCACACCACGATCAGGAGTCCGGGCGATTGCACCTGCCGCGCAATGTCGGCCGAGACAATAAAGATCCCGGACCCGATCATCGAGCCCATCACGATGGTTGTCGCATCGATGAGGCCGAGCCCCTTCACGAGCCCTGTGTCTATTTCCGCGCGAGCCGTTGCCATGATTCCATCCGTTCTCGAATCCCGGTTGCGGTTGCACCTTCCGGGTACAAATCGCCGATCACGGCCACCGAGTCCGCGCCGGCCGCCCACACCCGCGGGGCCGACTCCCGCGTGATTCCTCCGATCGCCACCAGCGGTTTCAACGTCAGCCCGCGCCACGCCCGCAGGCAGGCTGTTCCGACAATCGGATCGGGCTTTTCTTTGGACTGGGTCCCAAAGATGGGTCCCAACGCGAGATAGTCGGCGCCTTCGCCGGCGGCCGCCTCGAGTTGGGCGGCATTGTGGGTGGAGAATCCGACAATCGCGTCTCCTACCAGCGCCCGCACCAGACGAGGGGGCAGGTCGTCCTGGCCCACGTGCACTCCGGCGCGGAGGATGGCGGCCGCGTCCGCCCGGTCGTTGACCACCCACAAGACGCCTCTCGTCCGGCACTGCTCACCGATCCACGCGGCGTCCTCGTAAAACCCGCGCGACCAGTACCCCTTGTGGCGCAACTGGAGAATCCCGGCGCCTCCGTCGATCAATGCTTGGGCGGCATCACGCAGTCTCACCTTGGTCCGGCCGATGGCGTTGGTGTCCAGTAGAGGATAGACCGGGGGAAGGGTCATGAGGCTTCTGGCGTTTTTGAAGTCCTCACATCATATCTCGAAAGGCGACTGGGACTGACCAGATGGTGAGTAGGAAGAATTAGCCTCTCACATACAGGGATTGCCGGATCGACCGCTTAGTACCAGTACTACTAACATTGGAAAAGGAGCAATAGCTCTAGGGAGGTCTCCTCATGGAAGGGTCGCAACGAGTCAGGGGAGCGGTTCTGCTGGGGATTGCGGCAGCCATGCTCATCGCCATCGTCCACCTTTACTGGACTTTGGAACGGACCAGGGAAGACATGATGACCCTGCGCCTTTCGGTCCTTTCGGAGTTGGCCAAGATCCGCCTGCTGGCCCAGGCGCCCGAGAAACATACGCTAGCGGCATCCGAGGTGCGGCGGCTGGAAGACCTGAAGAAGTCCGTGGAGACCCAAGTTGCGGAGGCCAAAGGAATGGCGGTCGCCGCCGCTCGTAACGCCAAGGTGGAGGCGGTTACGCATGCCGACCAGTTGGCCAAGAAACTGGGAGCCGAGCAGCAGAACCAGCATCAGCAGGTGGCAACGCAACTCGGAGAGGTCAAACAAGCCACCAGTGAGAAGTTCAACTCGGTGTCGTCGGAGCTCACCCAGGTCAAGACCCAGGTTGCCACCACGCACGAGGAACTCGAGCGTACGGTGATCGATCTGAAACGGATGAGGGGCGACATGGGAGTGCAGAGCGGGTTGATTGCGACCAATGCAAAGGAACTCTCCGCGCTTCGGCAACTGGGCGAACGGAACTACTTTGACTTCCACTTGCAACGAAGTAAGGACCCGAGCCGGGTCGGGGATATCTCGGTGGTTCTCAAGCGCACGGACCCGAAGAAAAGCCGCTTCACCCTGGAGATTATCGTGGGCGACATCCGGACTGAGAAGAAGGACCGCTCCATCAACGAACCGGTGCAGTTCTATGTCGACAAGAGCTCGATTCCCTATGAGCTCGTGGTCAACGAGGTCCAGAAGAACTACGTGATCGGATATCTGGCTGCGCCGAAGTTGGCCGCGCCCCGAAGGATGTAGACGACTCTTTCGGGCTCATGCCGCGTCGGCGGCCCGGTGGAAGGCCATGAAGGCGGCGGCGCCTTCCCGCGATAGATAGCGATCCAGAACGACGCGGTCCGTCTTCCGCAGGTCCACAAGGATCAGGCCGTCCACGCAATTGCCAAACGCGGGATCGACACTGAATCCCAGAATCCGCCCTCCGAGCTTGGCGTATTGCCGGACCAGCACGGGGATTCCTTTCCCATCCCGCTCGAGGTCGGAGATCGGTGCGGCCAGGTCGTCGAGATCTTTGAGCAGGCGGCTGAGCGCCTCGCGATCCCATCCCTGGGTCCGGTAGGGGCGCTTGGGCTTGATGAGGCGCGACAACTCGTCTTCGAGGTCGTGCATCTGGAAATAGCGAACCAGCAACTCGCGGGAGGTCTCGCTGTAGTCGGAGCTGATGCTGACCGCTCCGAACAGAGTGGCCGCTTCCGGATGCCGTGTCACATACCGGCCGATGCCCTTCCAGAGCAACAGGAGCGGAGCGAACTGGCGCTGGTATTCCGGCCGGACAAAGGATCGTCCCAGTTCGACCGCCGGACCCATACGCTCGAGCAGCCGTTCGTCAAAGTGGAAGAGGGTCCTCGAATACAGCCCGCGCACCCCCCGTTCCGCCGCAATGCGGTCCGTGCGCGCCAGGCGATACGCTCCCACGACGTCGTGAGTTTGTTTGTTCCATACAAAGAGGTGTTCGTAATAGTGGTCGTACCGGTCGAGATCGAGGGGCTGTCCGGTTCCCTCTCCGGCCGCGCGGAAGGTGATCTCGCGCAATCGTCCAATCTCGCGAAGGATATTCGGAATGTCCTCGGCGGCCGCGAGGTGAACGGAGTACTCGCGGGTCGATTCCAGCGTCGCTTCCGGCGGCAATGTGCTCAGTTCGGCGGCGAGAACCACGGACGGAACGGGCCGGATCACCGGTTCGGGCGCCGAAGGCTGCGTCGGCTTTGGAAACGCAAACACCCTGCGCTGGCTCTTGGCGCGCTTTCCCAGGAGATACGTTCGCCAGCGGAGATACTCCGTGACTTCCCGGGCGCCCCCCAACGCGGCCAGCGCGTCGGCGCCAATCAGGCGGCCGAACCGGATGTCCACTCGAGTGCCCCGCTTCTTGAGAAATTCGTACGCCAAGGTGACCGTGCGCAAGCGCGGATGAATCATTCCGAGCAACTGGAAGGGGAGGCTGTTCGCACCGTCGAAGAACATGGGCAGGGCGCCGGCGCCCGTCATCTCGATCAGGCGCGCCACTGTCTCGCTCCACTGCGGGTCTTCCACGGCTCGCGAGCGCGCCGACCAGTGCGACACCTCGCCCGCCGGGAAGATCACCAGCATGCCGCCCTTTTTGAGCCACTGGATCGCCTCCTTCATCGCGCGGAGGTTGGCGCGGGCCGCCTCTTTGCCACCGAAGGGATCGACGAAAATACAGAAGTCCGCTAACTCCGGCATGGCGGAGAGAAGATAGTTCGTCATCACCTTGACATCGGGCCGTAACCGAGGCATCAGCGAGCCCAGGATCGGGCCCTCCAAAATGCCGAAAGGATGGTTGGCGACGACCACGACGGGCCCTTGGGCGGGTACCCGGCTCAGGTCTTCCTCGTGGACTCGATAGGTCACCTGCAGCGATTCAAGCAGCCGGTCGTGAATCGAACCGCCCTCGAGCTGCTTGGCCTGTTGATACAGGACACGGACTTTGTCGAGCGACATCAACCGTTCCGGCAGCGTGGCCACGGACTTGGGCAAGTTGAAGACTCGATGCGAGGCCTGTTCCAACATTGGTTGCGGGTTAGCCATGTCTAGTCTTTAGCCGCTCGACCTTACAGAACGATGACCAGGCGGTTAGCAGCTTGTGAACTTGAGAGATGGGTTGCATTTCCCAGCAGTTTTCTTTTCGCCGGTAGCGCCGTTTCGGCAACACCCGGAAGGCCCCGAGTGGATGGCTCGTGCATGGCCTGCTCGAGAGTGAGAAGCCCCACGCGTTGTATATTCTACTCGTGCGCATTGCTGGTGCCTGGATTCTCTGTGTGTTCGCCGTCACGGCGCAGGTCGCCGCGCCCGAAAAGGCGCTCATCCGGCAAGGGATTGAATTGCGCGACGCCGGGGACGCCCCGGGGGCGCTCCGGCAGTTCCAGCGCGCCCTCGAGTTGAATCCGAAGCTGGCCGGTGTCCATCGCGAGGTGGGTCTGCTCTTGCTGCAGCGCCGTGATTTTTCCGCGGCCGCCGAGTCCTTTCGGCTGGCGTGGACGCTCCAGCCGGCGGACCTCGACTCGCAGTACAACCACGCCCTGGCGCTGGCCAACGCCGGAAAAAAGCAGGAAGCGGTGGGTCTCCTCCAACAGCTTGCGTTGCGGAAGCCAGAGTTCGCGCTGGCTCACTTCGGCCTGGCTCACGTTCGCGCGGAACTGGGACACCTCGACGCCGCGGAACGCGACTTCCGGAACGCCCTGCGGTTCGATCCGTCGCTCGACCGGGCGCGCTACGAGTTGGGCCGGCTACTGGAAAGGAAGGGCGCGGCGCAGGATGCGATCGCCGTGTATCGATCGGTAATCGGCCGGAAGCCGGAATTCACGGCGGCCCGCTACCGCCTGGCTGCCCTGCTCCGGCAATCCGGCGACGAACTCGGAGCAAAAGCTGAATTGGATGCGGTCCGGCAGATCATGACGCGACGTTCGAAGGGCGAACGCGCCGGCAGCGCGTATCTGAACGGGTTGAACCTGATCGACCAGGGGAAGTTCGAAGAAGGCATCCGGGAACTCGAGCGAGCCCGCGAATCGCGGCCGGACTTCGAAGAAATCGGCGCGGCGTTGGCCACGGCCTGGGAGCAATGGGCGGTTGAGGCGGAGCAGCAGCGAAACGTCGACGAAGCCGTCCGCCGGTTCGGTCAGGCGCTGCGGTTCGAGCCGAAAGCGGAGATCGAGAATCACGTCGGGGTTCTTCTGGCGAAGAGCGGGCGCCTGGACGAAGCGATGGCGCGGTTTCGCGCGGCCTTGGCCTTACGCCCCGGCTACGCAAGCGCCCGGCAGAACCTCGACCGGGCGGTGGCGCTGAAAGGGCAGGCGCCCGCAAAGTAGACGCCGATCGGCCGAGACGCCTCGAGGTGCATGGCGCCGGAGCGGTCTACCTGGCAATCGCGGGCGCGCTGGTTGTCCAGGGGCCAGCGGTCACGTGGATGGGCTCGCCCAGTATGCACTCGCGCCCCAAGGACCCCATCCCGGAGAACCCGTACGGAAATTGGACTGCCCGCGCCCTTCCGGTCGCGGCTCTGAAGAAACGGCTCTGAAACGCGCCTCCCCCGGTGACGGTCGGAGCTGCGACGTCTTCTTCATTCGTTTAGCGCAGGGTGTTAGGTCTCGTTGGCGATGTTCATCGCCGCTCGCTCCAATTGCTCATCCAAGATCTTCAGTCTCCCCGGCGGTACGAGGTCCTTTTGAGGAAGCTGCTTCCAGGCTTGCACGGTCCGTTCGGTCGTTTCGAGCACGATGTCCCACGCCGGCTTCACGGGTAGCCGGGCCGTATCCGCGAAGCGCCGGACCTGGTCCCGCGTGATTCCGTCGAGACTCCGGCTTTTCCCAAACGAAAGCGCAAGCTGGTCACCGGGGAGGTAGGGCAGTGTGGAAACGAAATCGTACGCCGGCGAAAGAACCGGTGTGCGCCCATCCGGATACAGAAGGGACCAGTTCTTCAGATGCATGTCGGCGTTACCGATCAGCACCGAGAAGACGAGACGGCGAACGAACTCACAGGTGCCGGTCTCGCCGGTCTCGGCCCACAGGACAGCGGCAATGTTGGCGTAACTGCGCCCGTCATACTTGTCTTCCGGGAACAGACCGAACACCTGCGCAAAATCCTCCATGTGAACGCGGCGGCCTCCAGGGGCGCGGTCGAACCGTTCCACCGCCAGCGCGTACCCCTCCAGGCGGGCGGCGTCCGGCGGCAGACCCTGAACGTCGGCAGTGCGGACCAGCCTGGTCCGCGGAACGTCGATCCCGGCCGCCCGCGCCAATTCCAGCATGAGGTATTCGTTTTCAGGGACGCCGGGGAACTGGAATGACGGCAGTTTTACGATCCAGGATCCGCCTTCCCCGTGCGCGGGGATCGTCAGGCCGCCGGACGCCTCCATCACGGCGGAGAATTTCAATTGCACGCCCGCTAACGAAAATCGCAGCACACCCGGCTGACTCCGATTCTCGGGTTGCCGGTGATCCTCGTACAAGCGACGATCCGCATGAGCGCCTGCCTCCATCGGCTTGACGACCACGGCGCCGGGGAGATCGGCGCCCAACACGACCATGAGGAAGAACTCGCGCTCTTTCTTCACTTCCGCCTTCGCCGCCAGATATTCCCGCAAGTGTCCTTCGGGGAGCAGATTGGAGAAGAACGGCGGCAGCCGCCGGCCAACCACGCGCACGGCCGTTACCAGCCCGCCGGTCTGTCCTTTGTAGGACAAGCTTAGTGTCGGCCGATTGGGGTCATCGACGTAGTCCTGCTCGAACGCGAAGAGGTGGCGGTCACCGGCCAGACGGTTGATGATCCCGATCCGGCGATCCTCCAGATACACGCCGAGCGCGTTGACCTTCTCCAGGTCAGGACTCATCCCTGGTCTCCCCGTCGTGGAAAGCATAGAGAGGACGCTCCCCGTCGTCGGGTGCCCGGCGGTCCGGATCACGTTGATCCCGGGTCATCGACTGGACCGCCGGAACCAACGATCGCGGAACCAGCAACAGGTCGTAGCCGAGCACTCGAACAAGGTCCAGCAGTGTATTGAACCTGGGGACCACTTTGCCGGTTTCGATACCAGAGATATGGACTTGCGGCAGGCCGACCCGGCCGCCGAGTGCCCGTTGGCTCCAACCGCGAGCCTGACGAGCCGCAATCAGGGCTTGGATCAGATCTTCCGGCAAGCCGATTGGCCGGCTCTTGACATGTGAAGACATATCATAATCAGTTCTAGATATAGTATACTGTGTCCAACCATCGCAGTCGATATACTAATCTATGTCATAATGCGTATCTGACATAGATTACTAGATCATACTTCTCCTCGCTGTGACCCGTGCGGGCTACCGGGTCGCGGGGGATTCAGGCCCTCCTCGGGCATTCGCACCTCGGATGCGGATACCATGGGACCTGACCTCAATACGTATCATGAGCCTGGCCATCCGAATCGTCTTTCTGCTGGTCGCGACCACCGCCGGGAGCGTCGAGGCCGGGGAACCGAGCCCTAAGTACCTCGAGGGAACGAAGCCGCTAACGCTCGAAGGCGACATTTCCGACACCATGATCGCCGGAGTCAACCGCTTTCTTCTCCGCGAACTGAATGCTTCGATCGAACGGCGAAAGACGCTCTGGCGCAGGGATTCCACTTCGAGCACGGCGTACCAGACCTCGGTGGAGCCGAACCGGCGGCGCTTTGCCGAGATCATCGGGCTCCGGGATGAACGCGTTCACCCGAAAGACCTCGAACTGATGGCCACGCTCCGTCAGCCCGCGCTCGTGGGCCGGGGCGCCGGGTTCGACGTGTTCGCGGTCCGCTGGCCCGCGCTCGACGGTGTTCACGGGGAAGGGTTGCTTCTCGAACCGGTGGCCCGGCCGGTCCGAGCCCATGTTGTGGTGATTCCCGACGCCGAACAACTTCCGGAGGCGCTGGCCGGCCTTCAACCCGGCATCGCTTCCGAGAGCCAGATCGCAAGGCGTCTCGCGGAGAGCGGCTGCCGTGTGCTGGTGCCCCTGCTCATCAACCGCGGGAACGAGTATTCGGTGCACGCCCAGGGAAAGCGAAAGTCGAACGTTACTCATCGCGAGTTTCTGTATCGACCCGCATATCAGATGGGCCGGCATTTGATCGGCTACGAAACACAGAAGGTGCTGGCCGCGGTCGATTGGTTTCACTCCCGGCCGGCAGAGCGCTCCCGAATCGGCGTCGTTGGATATGGCGAAGGGGGTCTCCTCGCGCTCTACGCGGCCGCCGTCGATCCGCGAATCGACGTCACGGGCGTTAGCGGCTATTTCGACGCGCGCCAGGACATCTGGCGAGAGCCGATCGATCGAAACGTCTTCGGCCTGCTGCGCGAATTCGGGGACGCGGAGTTGGCGTCGCTGATCGCGCCTCGCGCCCTGGTCGTCGAAGCCGCCGCTGCCCCCTCGCTCGTGATCCCGGCCGGAGGACAGAGCGCACCCGGGATGCTGAGCACGCCGAAGCTCGAGTCCGTTCAGCGGGAAGTCCAACGCGCACAGGCCCTGGTCGCCGGCCTCAGGCCCACCCCAACGATCAAGCTGGTGGCCAGCGGCAACGGCACTGGACCGTTCGGTTCGCCGGCCTTCCTCAAAGCGTTTCTCGAGCCGCTGACCGGCTCGCCGCTGGCACGTTCAGGTCCGCCTCCGGCTAGCTTTCTGAGAGAGTTCGACCCCAAGGCCCGGCTCGGCCGGCAGTTCAAGGAACTCGGGGATTTTTCCCAACGACTGGTCGACGACGGCCCCCGGATTCGCTCCAACTTCTTCTCCAGGATCGATCGCAGCGGCAGCGTTGAGTTGTTCCTGAAGAGCGCGGCACCGTATCGCGAGTTCCTGCGGAACGAGATCATCGGGGTCTTCGATGACCCATTGGAGCCGGCAAATCCGCGCACCCGGTTGCTGTACGATGAGCCCGAATTCCGCGGCTACGAGGTGACCCTGGATGTTTTCCCGGACGTGATTCTCTACGGAATTCTGTTGGTTCCGAAGGATGTGAAGCCGGGAGAACAGCGGCCGGTGGTGGTCTGCCAGCATGGTCTCGAAGGCCGCGCGAAGTTCACTACCGAAGGAGATTCGGTTTCGTATCGAGCCTTTGCCGCGCGACTGGCCAGGCGGGGCTTTGTCACCTTCTCTCCGCAGCATCTCTATCGCGCCGGTGACGCCTTTCGAACCCTTCAGCGCAAAGCCAACCCGTTGAAGCGTTCGTTGTTTTCCATCATGGTGGCGCAGCACCAGCAGCTCCTCGGCTGGCTGGGGAAACTCGACTTCGTCGACCCGAAACGGATTGCGTTCTACGGCATTTCCTACGGAGGCAAGTCGGCGATGCGGATTCCCGCCGTTCTGGATGGGTACGCCCTCTCGATCTGCTCCTCCGACTTCAGCGACTGGATCACACGAACGGTCTCCAACCGATTCGAAACCGGATACCTGGGACACATGGAGTACGAGATCTTCGAGTTCAATCTCGGCAGCACGTTCAACTACGGCGAGTTGTCTGCGCTGATTTGTCCTCGCCCCTTCATGGCGGAGATCTTTCATCGCGAGGGCCCCTTCGCCGAGTCGACGTGGGCGGAGTTTGCGAGGGTCAGCCTGCTCTACACTCATCTGGGTATTCCGGCGCGAGCGCGGCTGACCTACTACCCCGCCTGGGACTCGCGCAAACCCTATCTGGAACGCGAGACGTTTGACTTTCTCCATGAACAGCTGCGCTGGCGATCGCCGCCAAGAGTGCGATGAACCCCGTTGCAGAACACAGGCTCCCCCAAGGTCAGCCCGCCAGGCCTCACGGAACCCGGCGCGCTCCGTCTAAAACAAATCCGAGCCGGTGCGGTACATTACCCTGAGTGAAGGAGGAATGCGGTGGAACGGACTATCCTGATCGGGACGAAAAAAGGCGCGTGGTTCTATGATCTGACCCGGCGGACCCTGGCGGAGCCTGCTTTCTTCGGCCACGTGATTCACCATGTCGTTGCGGATCCGCGCGAACCACGGCGGCTGCTGGCCGCGGCGAAGACCGGACACCTCGGACCCACCGTGTTCCACTCCGAAGACGGCGGCGTCACCTGGAAAGAAGCGACCCGGCCTCCGGCCTTCCGGCAAGCGGCCGAAGGGGAGAAGGGACGCGCCGTCGATCATGTCTTCTGGCTCACGCCGGGGCATGCGAGCCAACCCGGCGTCTGGCTGGCGGGTTCCTCGCCCCAAGGTTTGTTCCGCTCCGAGGATCACGGCAAGAGTTGGGAGCCGGTGGCCGGATTCAACGACCACCCAATGTATGCCACCTGGACCGGCGGGGACCAGGACGGCACTCCGGATGGGCCCAAGATGCACTCCATCCTGATCGACCCCCGCGATCCCCGCCACCTGTATATCGGCATGTCGTCCGGCGGATGCTTCGAATCCCTGGACGAGGGCGCGAGTTGGAAACCGCTCAATGCGGGTTGCGCGGCGGATTTCGTGCCCGTGCCCGATCCGGAGTACGGTCACGATCCGCACTGTGTCCGCCTGCATCCACTCCGGCCAGACCGGCTGTATCAACAGAACCACTGCGGCATCTACCGGCTTGACCGTCCCTCCGACCGGTGGACGCGCATCGGCGACAACATGCCAAAGGAAATCGGGGACATTGGATTCGGCATTGTGCTGCACCCGCGCGATCCGGACACGGCGTGGGTGTTCCCCATGGATGGAACCAGTGTCTGGCCCCGCACGAGCGTCGCCGGCAGACCCGCCATCTATCGCACGCGGGACGCCGGAGAGAGTTGGGAGCGCCAGGAACAAGGACTGCCCCAGACGCAGGCGTGGTTCACCGTGTTTCGCCAGGCGATGACGGTGGATGACGCGGATCCAGTGGGAGTCTACTTCGGGACGACCTGCGGCGAAGTCTGGGGTAGCTCGGATGAAGGCGCCACGTGGACGCAGCTTGCCGCGCACCTGCCGCGCATCCACGCGGTGGAGTTCGCGGAGATCGAGCGGTGACCGTGTTCGTGCCGGGACCGCTCCGCTCCTATACGCACAACGCTTCTGAAGTCCAGGCGAACGGCGCCACGCTGAGTGAGTTGCTCAACGATCTCGACCGTCAGTTTCCGGGCATGCGGTTCCGGATGATCGACGAGCAGAACGCGATTCGGCCGCATATCAAGCTGTTCGTGAATGCAGAGCAGGCGAAGGCGATCGGGAAGCCTCTCGCGAGCGGAGACCAGATCCACATCATCTGCGCGCTGAGTGGAGGTTGGCGTTAGTTAGCGATCAGCGGTCAGCGGTCAGCAATCAGCAATCAGCAATCAGCTTTCAGCAATCAGCGGTCAGCGGTCAGCGGTCAGCGGTCAGGGGTCGAACTATCTGCCAACGACTGAGACTGAGAACTGAGAGCCTGTGCGGAAATCGGGAACAGCCACGGCTCCCTGACGGTCGCGGCTCCGAAGCGCAATCTCCTCGCTGAGATTGAGCGGGGCGCCCGGCCTCCTGACCGCTGACCGCTGAACGCTGATTGCTGAAAGCTGATTGCTGAAAGCCGACCGCTGATCGCTCACCTACCCGTCAGTCGTTCCGCGGGCTTCACCAGGAACGCGAGGATCACGGCAGCGGCGATCCCGAATCCGCCGACGACGCCGAAGATCGTCTCGAGCGGTAACGCTTCATAGAACGCCGAGATGCGTCCCCCCAGGTAGTTGCCGACGGAAATGGAGACGAACCACACGCCCATTAGGAGTCCGGCAAATCGGGCCGGCGCCAGACGGGTCATCGCACTCAATCCGACGGGACTCAGACAGAGTTCGCCGATGGTGTGGAGCAGATAGACGCCGGCCAGCCACAGGGGGCTGACCTTCGAGCCGCCAACAGTCGCCGCCGCGGGCCAGACGAGCAACAGGAAGCCTCCGCCGGCGCACAGCAGGCCCAGCACAAACTTGGCCGTGCTCGAGGGCTCGCGGGCGCCCATCCGGATCCAGAGCCATGCGAACACCGGCGCCAGCGTGATGATGAACAGGGCGTTCAGAGACTGCAGCCACGACGCCGGGAACGACCAGCCAAGCACACGGTTCTCGGTGTTGCGCTGGGCGAACAGATTCAGAGTGGAGCCGGCCTGCTCGAACACGCTCCAGAACAGGCACGAGGCGGCGAACAGGATGGCGACCACGATCATGCGCTTGCGTTCCTCCGGACTGAACTGGCCCGCAAACAGCGCCCACGCGAAGAAGGCAGCGACCGTCACGAACAGCAGACCGCCCAGGACATCCGACAGCCCTCCGGCGGTGAGATGGACGACCCCCGCGGAATCAGCCAGCAGGGCAACGACGATCGCCGCCGCCGTCGCGCCCAGTCCGATGTGGAGCCAGAGGCGCTGGGAGGCGGCGTCGGCTGGCGAGGCAGGCGGCACCGGATGGAGGCCCGCGTCACCGAGATGGCGCGCGCCCGCGGTGTATTGCACCAATCCCAATACCATACCGACGGCAGCCAGCACGAACCCGAGATGCCAGTTGACGTTCTGGCCCAGGTACCCGCAGGCCAGGGGCGCGAAAAAGGCGCCCAGGTTGATGCCCATGTAATAGATCGAGAAACCGGCGTCGCGGCGGGAATCGCCCGCCTGATAGAGTTGCCCGACCAGGGTGCTGACGTTGGGCTTGAGAAGGCCGGTGCCGGCCACGATCACCGCCAGGCCTGCGTAGAAGGCTGTCATGCCAGGCATCGCCAGGAGGGCATTGCCGGCGGCAATCAGGATCCCGCCGTACAGGACCGCGCGGCGCTGTCCGAGAAACCGGTCCGCGATCCACCCGCCGGGGAGGCTCAGCAGGAAGACCATCGACGTGAACAGGCCGTAGATCGCGCTCGCCTTGGGGACATCGAAACCTAGTCCGCCGGTCGAGGCCGAGGCCGTCATGAACAGAATCAGGAGCGCGCGAATCCCGTAGTAGCTGAAGCGCTCCCACAACTCGGTGAAGAAGAGGGTTGCCAGTCCTCGCGGGTGGCCGAAGAAGGCCGTATCGGCGCTCGACGGCGCAGCCCCGGAAGCAACCGGAGATTTCATGGGATTACGAGTGACCCGACGATTTGGTCGAGGCCAGATCAGGGCTGTGAAGACCCGGGGGGCGCAGTTGGGCCTCCTCCAACCCTTTGGCTTCCTGCCAGGTGTAGATCATGCGCTGGATCACGGTCCAATTCGAAAGAACCGCGAGCACCCACAATGCGGGGGCCATCCGGTTGAACAGGGCGCCGATAATGATCAGGACGATGCGCTCCGGCCTTTCGAGGAAGCCCACCTTGCATTTGGGAATGGTGTTTTCGGCGCGGGCGCGGGTGTAGCTGACCATCACCGAACCGGTCATCACGATCGCCGTCAGGACGATGTAGAAGGACCGGTTGATGCTGGCGTAGTAGACCAACAGGCCCATGAGCAGAGCGAGGTCGGAATAGCGGTCCAACACCGAGTCGAAGAATCCGCCAAACCGGGTAACCCGATTGGTGTGCCGCGCCACGCGGCCATCGACCATGTCGAAGAGGCCGGCCCCGATCACTACCAGCGCGGCCGCCCGAAACTGACCGGCGGCGAACAGGAACGCAGCGAAGATATTGATTGCCAGCCCGATAAACGTCAGAACGTTCGGATGGATGCGAGACAGCGCAAGCCACCGAACGATCAAATCGATGATCTTTCCGCAAACGATACCGATCCCGCGCGTGAAGGTCATGCTCCTCACTCGGTTTCGTCATGGACGGTGGTCAGCTTGACGATCTCAAACTCCCGCATGCCCCCGGGAATAGAGATCTTCACTGTATCGCCCACCTCTTTGCCTACGAGACCCCGGCCAATCGGAGAGCTGGCCGAGATCAGGCCGTTGGATACGTCGGCCTCTTCGCTGGTGACCAGCTTGTAAGTATACTCCTCGTCTTTTTCGAGGTCCAGCACCACCACAGACGACCAGAGCCCCACACGATTCCTGGGAATCTTCGTCAGGTCGACCATCGAGATCTCGGACAGCCGCTTACGGAGTTGCCCAAGCCGCGCATTGACATACCCTTGGCGTTCCTTGGCCGCATGATACTCGGCGTTCTCGCTGAGGTCGCCGTGCTCGCGCGCCTTCTTGATTTCGACCGGCAGGGTGTGCCGCAACTCGTAATCGAGGGCTGCAACCTGTTCCTGCAGCTTCTTCTTGATGTCCATTGAACCTCTACATTATAGCGATAGGATCAGGTTCCCACGATGGTCACGTCCCGAACGACATCGCCCACCCGAATCCGGAACACGTTGACGCCGCGTCCCAGTTGGACCGACACCCGAAAGACTCCCGGGTAGACGAATCCGATCCGCGTCACGTCGCGCACCGTTCCGGTTCCGTCGACAACTGTGACGTCGGCATTGACATCGGTGACCGGGACTCCGGACTCCTCAATAATCCGGAAGAAGATAGCATTTCGAATCGTGGCCCCGGTGGTTCCATCGGTTTCCTGGTCGAGGATCGTGATCTGGCCGGCCGCGTTCGTGCGAACGGCGTACCAGTAGGGGACTCGCTGGGTGTGGCCGGAGATCCAATGGGTGAACGTGATGAAGCCCTCCTGGACGCCTTTCGCCAGATCCGTGCCGTTCAACCGGACTCGAACGGTCGCCGACTCGCCCGGGGCCAGGCGAATCAGATCGGTGGAAACCGAGACAGGCGGGTTCTCCTGCATGGAGGAAACGCCCACGGCGTACTCCACCGGATCGACACCGACATTGGTCACGCGGAGGTCGCGGCCCAGCGAAGGATTGCCGTCGCCCGCGCCGAAGCCCAGGGTCGCCGGTTGCAGGGCAAGTTGGCAGTAGAGGGCGGACTCGACATTGAGAGCGCCGCTGCCGGCCCGCTGAACCGCGGCGGGAAACGGCATCGCGCTGGAGACGAGGATCGAGCGATACTGCTCGGCGGTGAGGCCTGGACGCGCTGCCTTGAGAATGGCGGCGGCCCCGGCGACGAGGGGCGCCGAAAAACTCGTACCATCCATGAGGGCGTAGCCGGTTTCGCTGTACAGTTCCCCGCTCGGGACCGAGCGTTCCGTCGCGGTCAACAGGTCCTGGCCGACGGCGAGGATTTCCGGCTTGATCGCCTGGTTCACCGAGGGCCCGACACTCGAGAACGTGGACAGTTGATTCGGTTCGACCGGTACTGCCTTCAGGTCGAAATCCACCGAGATCACCACCTGTTCATTCTCGGCGAGCCGGTTCTTCAGGTCGACTCCATCCGCATAACTGACCATGACGGCGGGCAATAGTTCGCCCTGAGCGTCCATACGGGTGGTAGGCCGGTCCACGCTGGTGTAGACAATCGCGGCGAGGGCTCCCGCGCGTAGAGCGTTTGCGAGTTTGACCTGGAAGGTGCAGGCGCCGCGGAGGATCAGGGCAATGCGATCGCTCAGGCTGGTGGCCGGGAGAGGATCGCAGGCCAGGCCGGTGGAATCCAGATTGGCCACATCGTGCAGAGGGGCCTGCACCGGAGCGGCGGGCCGGGGACCCGTTCCCGCCGTGGCGACGAACGGGCGGATTCCCTCAATGACGGCGGAGGCCGAGAAGATCCGGCTGTTCCGCATGGCGCCCACTGTCAGGGCCGCGGGAGCCGTTCCCGGAGATCCGATGGTCCCCGGATCGGGACCCGCGTTTCCTGCCGAGACCACCACAATGACACCGGCGGCCGCCGCCCGGGCCACCGCCTGGACTTCGAAATCGGCCTCGAGAATCGGGGCGACGCTGTCTCCCAGGCTGAGGTTGACCACATCCATTCCATCCGCGACAGCATCGTCGAGCGCCTTCAGGATCAGGTCGGTCGTGGTGGTGTCGTTGATTCCGGTAGATCCGAAGATCTTGTAGTTGCCCAGATAAGCCTTTGGCGCGACGCCGGCAATGGCGCCCAAGGGACTGTTGTTGAGTACGCCGGCGGCGGCCATCGCTCCGCCCGTCCCATGTCCCACCCGGTCGCTCGCCGACAGGTCCGTTTCCTGGGCCTCAAAGAGGTTCGCGTAACTCCGCGCGACGATCACTTTGGAGTTGGTAAGCTCCAGGTCGCGCTCATGATTCACTTTGGGAAAGCCGTCGGGCACGGACAAGGCGGAATCCTGAAAGGCGGGATGGCTCGCCTCGATTCCGGTGTCGATGATGGCGATCCTGATGCCTCGCCCATCGGCGCTCTCGCCGGCAATCCGGATCGCCTCCGTCACCCGATGGACTACGGCGGCCTGGTCCAAGTGCAGTTTGAACCGGCGAACCGGATGCACTTGCTTGACGCCCGGCAGCGCCCGCAGCGACTCGGCGGAATCGGCCTCGACGGCCAGGGCGTTGGCGACGTTCTCAATGCGGCTCAATACCCGGGCGCCGGACGCCTCGAGTGCGGATTGCATCCGGGCCTGGCGGGCGCGCACGGCAGCCCTCTGGGAGATCGCAGCCTGGGTTTCGGCTTTGACCGCGGGTTCGTCCGCCAGTTCGACCATCCAACGGTTGGCGGCGACGGCCGGCAGACAACAGACCAACAATCCCAGGGTTCGAAATAGCCGCATCGTTCTCCTTAGAGTAGCGCGTCCGGCCGCGTTTCCACATCCGTTGGATTCTCTACCCGGCGGAGGCACGGGACCGGACGCGGTCCGGTATTGCAAAACGAAGCCAATGTTCTGTGTAACTAATTGATTCTATGGTGCATTTGATGCTTCGCAAATGGCTTCGATTGGCTTTGTTGTAGAGGGGCGCGGCGGATCGCCAGGGTCCCACTCGTAACCGCTGGATCGGAATGTAGGGGGACCGCCATGGCGCCCAAAGGATTCCGTGGCGTCAAGCGGCAATGCACATTGAAAACCTCCAACATGCTAATTTTAATACATTTAGATTTTAACAACCATTGTCAGTGGTAAGGTTGACGTCGTCGCGACCTGGAATCCAGCGGTTACACCAGCTTTACAAGTTGCTGGGCGGCGATCAGGAGCGGATCCCAGACCGTGGCGAAAGGCGGAGCGTAGGCCAAATCGAGATGCTGGAAGTCGTCCAGCGCCATTCGCGCCGTGATCGCCGAGGCCACCACGTTAATGCGGCCCGCGGTGTCCTGCTCCCCGACGACGGCGCCCCCGAGCAGGCGTCCGCTGCCTCGTTCGGCCACCAGCGTGACGCTGGAAGATTTGCCCCGGAAATAGCGGGGTCTCGATCGCGCCTCGACCGTCACCGCCACGGCGGAGAAGCCATCGCGACGCGCCTGAACTTCCGACAGACCCGTCCAGGCGATCCCCAATTCAAACAACGAAAGGATCGAGGTTCCGACGACCCCGGGGAAACGCTCGCGCCGGCCGGCGGCGTTGGCGCCGGCGACCCGCCCCATCTTGTTGGCCGTCGTGCCCAAGGGCAGATACACGTTCCGGCCTGTCACCAGGTGAGTGACCTCGGCGCAGTCGCCGGCCGCGTAGAGGCCGGCGAGGTTTGTCTCCATGTGGTGGTCGAGAGCGATCGCTCCCGAACGGCCCAACCGGACGCCCGCTTCGGCCGCCAGTTCGACGTTGGGCCGGACCCCCAGCGCCAGCACGACGAGGTCGCAGGGGACACCGCCCACGCGGGTGGGCTCAATGGCAGTGACCGGCGTGGAGGGCCGGCACTCCACGTGAAACCGCTCCAACTGCCGGTGGACCTCCGCGGTGAGGGCGGGATCGTCGCGGCCCAGGACCTGTTCGCCGGCATGGATCACGGAAACCCGCAGTCCCTTTCGACGCAGAACATCGGCGGCCTCGAGGCCCAGGGGTCCGGCGCCGACCACCACCGCCCGCCGCGGGCGGCGCTCGACGAGAAACGCGCGCAGCCTCCCGGCATCCCCCGGATCATGGATCGTAAACACGTGAGGTTGACCCGCGCCCGGAAGGTCCCGAATCGCGCGCGTTCCAGTCGCCACCACCAGGCGGTCGTAGCGTAAGGAATCGCCGGAGGCGAGGGTCACCTCGCGGCGGGCGTGTGCGATCCGGGTGACCTCGGCGGCTGTGCGTACGTCAATCTGCCGCTCGCGGCGAAAGTACTCAGGGGTGTAGGTGACCAACTCCTGGAGGTTGCGCACCCGGCCTTCGAGAAAATAAGGCAGTCCGCAGGCGCCGTAGGAAATCCACTCGCCTTTTTCGAGGACGGTGATTTCCAGGCTCCGGTCGGCGCGCCTCGCCCGGGAGGCCGCACTCATCCCCGCGGCAACCCCGCCGATGACGACCAGCCGCATCAGTCCTTCTTGTTCTGCTGAACGAAGCTGAGGATGTCAAACTGCTGAATCTTGCGCCCGGGAAAGAAGCTGTTCACGGCCTCCTGCTCATCGTTGAACATCTCGAAAATCGTCGCGAGCTTCGTCATCACCAGCAACTCGACCGTGCGCTTGTTGATGTTCAGCAGCTTGACGTTGCCGCCGTGCTTGCGAACCGAAGTTGACGAAATCACGATCGCGCCCAGCCCGGTACTGTCGATGTACTCGACTTCGGCAAGATTGAGGATGATCGAGACGGGGCCGTCTTTCTGAAGCTCCTGGATCGCCTCGCGGAATTGAGTGGCCTCATCGCCCGCGATGATGCGGCCGTTCAGATCCAGGATCAGGATGCCCTCCCGTTCGCGCTGCCCGATTTCGAGGCTCATTGGCTTGATTGTACCGCCGTCCTTTATAACGGTAGACGATGGAGTTCTTTCGCCGGGCCGCGGGACTGCCCCAATCGCTCGCCCTGTTTTCCGGGGCCTTCAACCCGCCGACGCTGGCCCATGTCGAACTGGCGCGCCTGGCGCTGGGTGTGGTCGACGAAGTGTTGTTTGTTCTGCCGCGAGTGTTTCCGCACAAGGGTTGGGAGGGCGCCGGCCTCGACCTGCGGCTGCGCTGGCTGGAGGCGGCCCTTCGGGATCGGCCGGGGTGTTCGATCGCGGCCACCGAACGGGGTCTTTTCCTGGAGATCGCCCAGGCCGCACGCGCCGCCTATGGCGCCGATGTGAGGCTTTCCGTGTTGGTGGGCCGCGACGCCGCCGAGCGCATCGTCGACTGGGACTATGGCGGCCTCCCCTCCTTCCCGCAACAGTTGGAAGAGTTCGATCTGCTGGTGGCCTCGCGCGGCGGCGACTACGACGCGCCCGCGGCGATCCGCTCCAAAGTGCGGCTGCTGGCGCTCGATCCTCAGTTTCAGGAGATTTCCTCTACCGAAATCCGCCGGCGGATTCAAAGCGGCGAACCCTGGAGACACCTGGTGCCCCCCGCCTGTGTTCCCCTGATCGAAGGTTCGCTAGCGGTGTTTACGGCTTCAGCTTCCTCGGCTTGACTTTCAAATAGGCGGCGTACAGAGCCGGGAGGTTCGCGCTGGCCGTGTCACCCGGGTGAATCACAACACGATACAGGAACCGCATCGTCTGGCCTTTTTGGAGCGTCATCGATCCGTCGCGGTTTTTGTCGCGGTAGAAGTCGCGCTCGCCGAAAATGTTGGCCGCGAACAACCCGTAGGAGCGCGCGTGCCAATAGGTGGGATGCTTGGGGTTGGCCGGGTGATCGAAGATCGCGACGCCGACTTTTTCGCCGTCGATCTCGCCGGCGTAGTCCATCCACGGAGACCGTTTGCCCCACACCTGAGCTTCCCCGGTCCCGCCTTCGGCATTGGTTAACCGGCCCGTGCGCACTGGCTTGGGGATGCTTTTGGGGCGAGGCTCTTCGAGGGCTGAAGCCATACGCATGGCGAAGGCGCCCTCCTTGGTGTCCCCGAATTTCACCTGGGTATTGGCGGTCACGACAATATCGAAGTCCACGATGCGCAGCGCCGGATCCGCGTAGACGGTAGTCACGCGGTCCTCGCTGAGCAACACGTTGTCCCGCGGATCGACCCAATCGAACCAGATCTGACAGAAACCGGACTTCTTGCCGGACTTGATTTCACCCACACGCTTCAACACCACCCGTCCGGTTGTCGGCTTGGTCTGCGATTTCTCGTTGGCCCAGAAATCGAGCCCGTTGACGTCGCCGTGCGTAAACCACAGTCCGCGTTGATGCGGGTGGTCCCGTGCCTCTCCTTCCACGAGGTTCATGGGAAATGCGCGGGTGACGACGGTTCCGCTGGCGGCGCGCAGGGGGTGCATGTAGGGTTTGGTGACCTCGGCGCCGATGAAGAGATCGGAGAACGGTTTGCCGTTCACTTCGAACAGAATGCGGTCGGAGCCCTGCTTGATGTTGACCTGCGCGGCCAGAGGAAGCGCGACGGCGAACAAGACAAGAAGAGAACATATCATGTGAGACAGTAGAGCATACATGGCTCTGCTGCATCAATTTGTACGCTGGCTGCGGGACGGACAGCAGACCGCCGGGCAGCTCACGGATCTCTGCGCGGAACGGATCCGGGCACTGGACCCGGACCTGGACGCATGGCTGGAAGTGGCCCCCCAGCCGGCCACCGGGGGCGGAACCCTCTCCGGAATTCCGTTTGCGGCCAAGGACATATTCGAAACCGCGGGGTTACTGAGCGAGTACGGATCGCCGCTGTTCCGCGGCCGGCGGAGCACGGTGGATGCGGCCCTGGTAGCGGATCTCCGGGCGCGGGGCGCGATCCTGATGGGCAAAACCCATACCACGGCATTCGCCTTCTTCGACCCGGCCCCGACCAGGAACCCGCGCAATCGGGAACATACGCCAGGAGGGAGTTCGAGCGGTTCGGCCGCCGCGGTGGCGGCCGGCATGGTTCCGTTCGCGCTGGGGTCGCAAACGCAGGGCTCGGTTCTGCGGCCGGCCTCGTTCTGCGGCATCGCCGGCTTCAAGCCGACGTTTGGATGGTGCAGCCGCGAAGGCATGCTCCCCTTCGCACCCTCGCTCGACACGGCGGGGTTCTTCACCGAGGACGCGGCGGACATGGCGTTGTTATGGACCCTGCTCGAGCGCTCCGTGCCGGCGGAGACTCCGGCAACGCTCGCGGTTCCCCGCCGCGGTGTGGACGTCGAGCCGCCGATGATGGCCGCATTCAAAGATGCCGTAGGCCGGTTGGGCGCCGGGGGATTCCGGGTGACGGCCATCGATTTTCCCGAAGGATCGGAGCATCTGGCGAGCGCGGTCCGGACCATTCAGTTTTATGAAGGGGGACGAACCCTGGAGCCGCTCTGGCGCCAGCACGGCGTGGGGCTGGGAGTGAAGTTGGCGGGAATGGTGGAAGAAGGTCTGGCGATGCCGGAATCGCAGTATCAGGAAGCGTGCGGCCTGGTGGCCACTCAGAAGCAGTTGTTCGGAAAGTTGTTTGAAGAGTTCGCATGGCTGGCGACGCCGGCGGCGGTGGGACCCGCGCCGGCTGGATTGTCGTCGACCGGCGACCCTCGGATGAACGCCCCGTGGACCGGACTCGGCGTGCCGGCGATCAGCATTCCGATGCCGGGAGCGACGTCGATGCCGATGGGCCTGCAGTTGGTGGGAGGTTGGAACGAGGATGGCGGCCTGTTGGGCGCGGCGGTACGGGCGGAGGCGATCTTCGCGTCGAGCTAGCCGTCGTGGGCGCAACCGGCTCCCCGCAACCCGCGCGATCAGAGGTCGTGAAAAAAAGGGGACGGCCACCCCGTTTCCCGATCAACGTTTGGTGAAGAACCAACGATTTGTGGTCGGGAAACGGGATGACCGCCCGTGCGCCGGGATAAACCGGCATGTTGTCGGGGATGAAAGAGCCCCACAAGAAAGGAGTAGCGATCCATCTTGACCTCGAGTCTTGCGGTTGCCACCGCGAGGTGGCCGTCGAAGCGTAGACAGAGGCATCGGTGGGCTG
>CAZGUX010000053.1:0-12661 GCA_964529305.1 uncultured Solibacteraceae bacterium
GAAACTTGCCGTTGTTCATGGCCAGCTTGACAGCTTGTGCCGGATCGGGAAGGTTCAGCTTCAACTGATCGCGTGTGGCCCAGAGCATGTCCGAAAGACGCTGGGCTTCCCGCTTCGCCAGGTCGCGGTCATTGTCGGTGATGACGATGGCAGCGGGTCCCATGGCCGGAATGTCGGCCCACTGGTAGCCGCCCGGGACACTGGCGGCGAGAACTTTCGGGTTCTGCTCCAGGCGTTTGCTCTCGTCGGTGATGGCTTTGAACGGCGCGCGATAGGTGTTCTGGAAAACCAGGTTGTACATCATCGGCGGGCGCGCCATGGCCTGGACGGGCTTCACTTTGCCCCGCACGGTGTCGGCGAGGATCCGAGCGGCCTGCAGACCCCGGTCCTTGGCGTCCAGGTGCGGATTCTCCTTGAACGTGATCAGGGCGGTGGAGAGTTCGACAATCTCGGGCGAGATATTGGCATGAAAATCGTGGGTGACGACAATTGGGATCTTCGCTCCAAAGGCCTTGCGCACCCGGCGAACGATTTCGGCATCCGCGTGCGGATGGCTCTCGGTCACCATGGTGCCGTGGAGAGTGAGGATAATGCCGTCCAGTTTCGGGCCTGACTTCAGGCGCTGGACGAGTTCCCCGGTGAGCGTGTCGAAGGCCTGATCCGTCACGGTGCCGATGGTTTGAGGACCGGCCGTGAGGGTTGGATGCAGTTCCAGACCGTACCGGGCCGCGCCTTCCATCACGCCGGCCATGGTGGAGTTGCTGCCGGCGTTGGCCTTGAGGACGTCCGCGCCCCGCAGGATTCCCGCCGCGCCAAGGCCGATATCGAAATCGGCCAGCGTGGTTTTGCGGGGGTTGAAGGTATTGGTCTCGTGAATGATGCCGCCGACTCCGACGACGGGAGTTCGCGTTTGGGCGCTGAGCGCCGAGAGTGAGAGGAACAACAGGATCGGGAAGTGCATACGAGACAGATTGTGGATCACCATACCACAGGCGTTGCCCCGGACGATTGTACTCGGCGAACGGCGAGTCCATCCTGAAGGCATGAGAACAACCGTCACGCTGGACGATGACGTCTACGAGTCGGCCAGGCAGTTGGCCCGGACCTCACAGCGCCGCTTGGGAGAGGTGCTCTCCGAATTAGCGCGGCGGGGACTGACAGGCGCGCGTCCGGCGAAAAAGGGCGGGCTCGCCGGTTTCCCGAACGGGCCCGACCCACCTTCGCAAGCGGCCCTTGCGGCCGAGGAGGCGATTGATGAAGAGAACCTGTTCTGAGTGAGTCGGGAACGGCATACCCGCGCAGGGAGCCGCGTGCAGTATCCTGACCTCTAGGTGCGCGAACCAGAGGTGCAGCCAGATGACCGCCGCCTGATTCAGATCGTGGATGCGGCCATGGCGGAAGCGGTCCGGAAGAGCGGCGCCTGGGTCGTCTGCCGTCCTGGATGTACCCAGTGCTGCATGGGACCGTTCGCCATCACACCGCTTGATGCCCAGCGGTTACGGGCCGGCCTGGCCGCACTCCGCGCAAGCGACCGCACTCGCGCCGAACGCGTGGAAGACAGGGCGCGGGCCTTTGTGACGAGGTGGTCCGCCGAGTTTCCCGGCGATCCGGTCACGGGAGTGCTCGATGACGAAGACTTTCCCGACTTCGCCGAGGATGCGCCCTGTCCGGCGCTGGACCCGGAACACGGCACCTGCGATGTGTACGAAGCGCGACCCATGACCTGCCGCGTCTTCGGGCCGGCGGTTCGCGGGCAGGACGGCGTCATCGGGGCCTGCGAGCTTTGCTACCAGGACGTGGAAGAAGAAAGGATCG
This sequence comes from uncultured Solibacteraceae bacterium, assembly GCA_964529305.1. Lineage (GTDB taxonomy): Bacteria > Acidobacteriota > Terriglobia > Bryobacterales > Bryobacteraceae > CAZGUX01. The sequence continues at coordinate 1,816 of CAZGUX010000053.1, forward strand.
AAGCCTGCGCGGTGGAAGTCGACACCGAGCGTCTGGAGTCCGCGCTGACCCGGAAGTTGGAGCCGGGCCTGACGACCGTTGCCTGGTGTCTCGCGTCCGTAGAATGACAGATCCGTTTCATCAGGATCATTCGTAGTGTTCTCAGGTGAAGGGCCACAGAGGCAACGGCCGGTGTGGGACTCGTGTCCGGTATGATGACAACCGAAGAGAACACGCTCATGCTTCTATCCCCCGGCAGTCAACTCGGGCCCTATGAGGTGGTCGCTCCGCTGGGCGCGGGCGGCATGGGCGAGGTCTACCAGGCGCGGGACACCCGGCTGGACCGGCCGGTCGCCATCAAGGTGGTGCAGTCGGCATTCTCCAGCCGGTTCGCCAACGAGGCGCGGGCTATCGCCTCGCTGAACCACCCTCATATCTGTACGTTGTACGACATCGGTCCCGACTACCTTGTGATGGAGTACATCGACGGGAAGCCGATTCAGGGACCGCTTCCGGCCGCCGATGCGCGGCGGTACGCCCTCCAGATCGCCGACGCGCTGGAGGCCGCCCACCGGCGGGGGATCGTGCACCGCGACCTGAAGCCGGGGAATATCCTGATCACGTCCGCCGGCGTCAAGGTTCTCGACTTCGGCCTGGCCAAGCAATTGACGCGCGCCGACGAGACCCAGACCCTCGCCGGAGCCGTGGTGGGGACGCTGGCGTACATGCCGCCAGAGCAAGCGGCCGGGGGCACGATCGATGCTCGAAGCGATGTCTTCAGCTTCGGCGCCGTCCTGTACGAGATGGTCACCGGGCGGCGGGCCTTCGCTACGGTTGCCGCGCTGTCGGAGGACCCGTCGATGGCCGCGATTCCGCCCGACCTGGGCGACGTGATTCGCCGCTGCCTCAAGCGCGAACCCCCGCAGCGCTACCAGAGCATGAGCGAGGTGAAGGCGGCGCTCTCCAGTGGCAGCGCAAGGGACGCAGGGGCGGCGGTCGCCGTGTTGTCATTTGTCGATATGAGCCCGCAGCGCGACCAGGAGTACTTCTGCGACGGAATCGCGGAAGAGATCCTCAATCAGCTTGCGGGAGTCCAAGGCCTGCGCGTGGCGTCGCGGACATCGGCGTTCCAATTCAAGGGCCAGAACGGAGACATCGGCGAGATCGGCCGGCGCCTGAAGGTTTCGATGGTGCTCGAAGGCAGCGTCCGGCGCGCGGGCGACCGTCTGCGCGTGACGGTCCAACTCACGAACGTCGACGACGGCTTTCACTCATGGAGCGAACGATACGACCGGACGATCGCCGATATCTTCGACATTCAGGAAGAGATTGCCGCGTCGATCGTGGACCGGTTGAAGCTGAAACTCAACCTCGGCCGGCGCCAGACGGCGAACCCCGAAGCCTACCAGTTGTATCTCGAGGGCCGGCACCACACGTACCGGCTGAACGAGTCATCGCTGAAACGCGCGATGGAGTGTTACCGGCAGGCAATCGAGAAGGACCCGGAGTACGCGGTGGCGTACGCCATGTTGTCCCAGACTTTAGCGATCTGCGGATTCTGGGGACAGGTTCCCGGCACGGCGCTCGCCGGCGACGCACTGGCGCTGGCGGAGCGGTCGCTGGCGCTCGATCCATCGCTCGCCTTCGGCTACTTCGCGCGGGCGCAGGTTCGCGCGGGGCTGCAATGGGATTGGGCTCGGGGCGAGGCCGACTACCTGCGGGCGATCGAGTTGAATCCGCAGGAGAGCATGTTCTACTACGCCTACGCGGGCAGCGTGTTGCTGCCCCTGGGCCGCGTGGCCGAAGCGCTGCAGCGCACACAGCAGGCCGTGTCGCTCGAGCCCGCGGTGGCCGGCAACTGGGCCGTGACCGGATTCACCCTCTGGATCGCCGGACGGCACGAGGATGCGATCCGCCATCTGGAACGTGCGCGCGTGATCGATCCGAGCTATGCGGTCAGCTGCTTCTCGCTGTCCTTGTTGTACGCGCACGCCGGCCGGAGGGAGGAGGCGCTCGAACTCGCCGCGGAGATGCATCGGCAAACCCGGCTAGCCAGGGCCTGGGGGCTCCGGGCCTTGATTCACGCCGCTCGCGGCGAGGGCGATACCGCCCGCGCCATTGCCTCGGAGATGGAATCGTCGGCGGAACGAGTGCCGCCATTCGATCTCGGGCTTGCGTGGATGGCGGCGGGTGAGTTCGACCGGGCGGTGGGCGCCTTCGAGCGGGCCGCCGGCGAGCGCGACTTCTGGGTGGTGTGGCTGGCCGTGTTCCCGATCTTCCACCCGCTTCACGGACACGCGGGCTTCGAGGCCCTGCTCGAGAAGCTTGGGCTGAGGAAAGCAGATCCGGTCAGTTCTGCAGAAACGGTGCTTTTGTCGCGCCCTTCGAGCCGCTAGGATGCCGGGGTCCGAATTCGCTCGGCCAGTTCGGGTGCGATCGCGCGAAAGTGCTTCACGTTCCACGTGTAGATCGCACGGGCCCCCGATTTGGACGCACAACGTAGCAGAAGCGCGTCATAGATCCTTCCACTCGTGAGCCCTTGCATCGCGGCCGCGTGGATTGTGTCGAAGTAGTCGCGATCATTGAGGACGATCACCTTAAGGCGGAGGCGCATCTCCTCGATAAAGAGAAGGGCTTGTTCCGGCGGGACCGCAGGCTTGACCGGTAAAGCCGTCAAGCTGGCAAAAACCTCGGCCAGAGAATGCATTCCACAAGCCGACGTCTCTCTCTTGGCCGACGCAAAAAGGCGTAGCGAATCGCGATGATGAGGGTGGCCCGCCCAAAACGCCGAAATCAGTACCGAAGTATCGAAGAACTCATTCATCGGATGACATCAAGGAGGCGCTTTTCCCGTTCACGATCGATCAGTTCCGTCACGGAGGCGTCGGTAGGCCTGCCCTGATAAACCCATACTCCCATTTCCTTCTTGAGCAGAACCTGGGGGCGAACGGGGCACAAAGTAATCCGGTCGCCATCGGACTCGAGTTGAAGCTCATCCCCGGGGTTAAGTTCCAATTCGTCGCGCAACGGTTTGGGGATGACCACTCGACCTGTTCTGTCGATTACAATTCTGGTAGTCATGATGGTAGCCGCCCATGGGAATTTGTACTCTGTCGCTACCATTCTAGCGCGCTGGGTGACATGAGATCCGGTCAGGTCTGCAGAAACCGTCGCAATACGTTCGCGGTGATCCGCGAGACGTGGGAGTCCACTAACAGGGCCGCCGGCCACGTGATCGATCCTGCTCCAAAGCAGGCGCCGCCGCTTGACGTCTCGTAGTAGGCCATCTCCGCCCCGCCGTCTTCCGGATTGAGCCCCTTGGCCAGTAAGCGCGTGCCGGGAGGCGCATGCCGGCTGATGCGGTCCATCTCGTGCCCGGAGGCGCCGCCGGGACAGCGTTCCTGCAGGCTCTCGGTTCCGAACAGGTCGCCGTTCTTCAAGCCCGTCCCGGCGAACACCCAGTGATCGGCATCCAGCGCCCGATACGGCGCGCCCGTCATCAGGCCGAGGGCCGAGCACGTCATTCCGAGCAACGCCGCTTCCGGCCGGTAGACCATCTCCATCCGGCTTTCGAAACAGGCCGGGTTGGTCGGATCCACCAGGTAGCCGCTGCCGTCCTCTTTGTACATCTGGGTGAGGCACCGCATCCGCGTTTCGTCCGGAAACTCGACGTCGCACGAGTAGCCGTTGGCGCCCAGGTACATGAATTTGCCCCCTTGGTCGTAGACCCAGGATTGGATCTTGTCCATCATCCGGCGCGTGACGTATTCCGGATGCACGCTGGTGATGACGACGGCGTATTTGGCCGGGTCGAGCACGCCGTAGTGTAACTGCGATTCGGAGTAGAGGTCGTACTCGAAGCCTTCGCGCTCCAGCCAGCCGAACAGACGCCATTCGGCCGGAGCGAGGTGGCTCGCCTGGCGGCCCGCGATCGGATCAGTGACCTGTGTGTGCTCCGGAACGTGGTTGCCCGGTTCCGGACGCTCGAACGAAATCGGAGGATAGTGCGAATTCGGATAACGGAAGCTGAAGAAGCCGTCCGTCTGATAGCGTTCCAGATCGAGGCGGGCGTTGACGGGAGGCACGTCCGGCAGGCCTTCCGGGTGAATGTAGTTGCTGCGCCCGCCGAAATTGTTATAGGCGTTCCAGTTGGTGGTGGAGGCGATCACGGCCACGCGAGCCTTGGGCGCCGCCGGGGCGACGATCCACGGGAACGCGAAGAACGCTCCGCTCTCGCCCTTGGCGTGCATGTAGTAGAGGCCCGACCGCTCCGGGCCGGTGACGAACTGGGTGTGATGCGGATTGCCGTAGCCGCGTTTGTTCCACTCGACGCCGGTCTGAACGTAGTCGCCGTCCGGCGTGATCTGCATGGTGGCGCGCGGGCCGTGCTCGTCGAACCAGCCGATGGGCCGGATGAACTCCTTGCGATACCCGTACCGCCAGAGGCTGAGATGATAAGGCTCCACCGCGTGAACGCGGAACTCACTGCGCTCGCCGGACCTGACCCATTTGGGCCACATGTAGCCGAGCAGGCCGTCGCGCAGAAGGCGGAATTGATACGGCTTGGAAGGGTCGGCGGTAATGTCGATGGTCTTGGAGCCGAACCCGTCCCGGGCGATCGAAACGCGATAGGGGCCGGGTTCAATTTCGGCGTACACGGCACCCCGTGGCGTCGAACGGACAAGGACACTGCGGCCGTCGCGTTGGAATTCAATGAGTGCGTCCGGCACGGCCAGATACCGGTCGTCGCTGACAAAGCCTACGAGCATGCTGTTTGCTGGTTCTCCTGATCTTTCTTGAAGCGGCGCAGCCCGAGGACGGTCAGCGTCAGCGCGGTGGTGACGCCGAACAGGGAGATGCCGCCAAAAACGCCCACCGTACCATAGACCGGCTTCAGCGCGCCGAGCAGATAGGGCGAGACACTGCCGCCGATCGCGGAGGTCATGTTGACGACGCCGACACTGAAGGCGCGGGCGCGAACGGGCACGACTTCAAAAATACAAGCAATGTAGTTGGCCGTATAGAAGCCTTTGAAGACCGCATAGGAAATGACGGCCGCCTGAACCTCGCCCAGAGAGGATCCAGCGGCGATGAAGAAGAAACTGGCGCAAGCCATGGCGAGCCCGCCGCACATCAGGTAGAGGCGGCCAACGGGACGGCTGATCGCCAACCGGTCGCCGGCGAACGCCCCAAGAAACAGGCCGACGAACATCGAAACCTCGATCGACGACGTCGCCACCAGCGAGGCCTGCGCCATCGGCAACTGGAAGCGCTCGCGCAGCAGGTCGGGCAGCCAGGTGTAGAGCATCCAGACGTTGGCGCCGACAGCGATGGAGCAAAAGCTGATCAGGGCGAAGGTCGGGATGGCGTAGAGTTGCCACAAGCTGAATCCCGCCGGCTTTTCCGTTCGGGCCGCAGCAACGGGCGTTTCGTCCGGCGTCTTCAGACGCCAGCGGATGAAGAGCGCATAGCCGACCGTGGCCGCGGCGAGGATCCACAGCATGGGGCGCCAGCCGAGGCTTTCGGAAACCACGGCCCCGTAATACCCGCCGAGAATCACCCCGCTGCCCTGCGCCGTTCCGTGCAGCGTCAGGGCGCGCGCCCGCGTGGCCGAGGAATGCAGCGAGCCGATCAACGCCAGGGCCGCCGGGATGTAGAAAGATTGCGCCAGCGCCATGGCGGACCGGCCCACCAGTAGCGCGGTGGGCGTCGAGGCAAAGGCCGTCAGCGCCAACGCGACGCTCCACCCCGCCAGGCTCCACACGATCAACCGCTTCCTGGCCACCCGGTCGGCGATCTTGCCGCCGATGGCGTTAGAGATGCCGTATACCCAACCGAAGACGGTGGTGGTCAGGCCGAGCTGAGCCTCGGTGAATCCGAGTTCCGAGCGGAGGAGAGGAAACGTCGAGTAGAGCGATTGGCGGGCCATGTAGGCCAGGCAAAAGCAGGCCCACAGCAGCAGGATAGGACTCCACCGCGCCCATTCGAAATTGGCCCCAGGTCGCTCCATTGCGATCTCGCTATTCTACCGTCAGCAGAGTCTCCGTGCCGGCGCCGGCGCATCGACTACCCTCTGCGCGCCTGACCGGAAGAACGGCGCCTGCGGACGCCGCGAGGCACTCCCAACGACATCACGGCAGGGCTTGCCGGGAATTCGTGGGCAAACCAGTGAGGGTGGACGGCGAAAGAAGGAGGGACACATCGGCGGGCGCTTCCTGGTCGGAAGTGTTTGTCGAAACAAAACGGGGTGGAATTTGGGGTCGCCGGCAACCGGCTGTTTCTCAGCCTGTTGGAGACGAAGAGCAGTATGACTCGGGGGAGCTACGGCGAAGTAACCGTTACCTGGCAGCTATGAAACGGTTTCTTTTGGAGGGATAACTTGTTTGCCCGCCGCCCGATGAGCGAGACTTCCTGCTGACTCGTCAGAAAGGAGCAACCTCCATGAGCCGCGGATTCTCCATCCCGTTGCTGGTAGTGGCCGTCGTCTTGGCCGGAGCATCCAACGGATTGCTTGGCCAGATGTTATACGTCGGAAATTTCGGCGATGGCACGATCTCGTCGTATGTCATTGACCAGGAGAGCGGGCGTCTCACGGAGTTGTTGCCGCGCGTCGCTTCCAACGGCAGTCCGACGTCAGTGGCCGTCCACCCCAACAAGAAGTTCGTTTATGTGACGAACGGGGGCCGGGCTGCCATTAACGCCGGCCCGAGTCTGGCGGCGTTGTCGATCGACGGCACAACCGGCGCGTTGACTCTGCTTGGCAACACACCCCTAGCGCCGGGAAGCAGCCCTCTGGCCGTCGCGATCGACCCATCGGGGAAATTCGCGTTCGTCGCGCACCAGGCGGCCAACTACGTCTCTGTGTTCTCGATCGATCCATCGACCGGGGCAACCACCGCGGTTTCCGGTTCGCCGTTTGCGACGCCGCAGGGTCCGAGCAGCGTGGTCGCCCATCCGAACGGCAAGTTTCTCTATGTCTCCGCCTCCGGCCAAGTCGCGGTCTTCGCCATCGGCGCCGACGGAGCGCTGACTTCGGCGGAGGGATCGCCCTTCGCGGCCCGGAACAACATGTTCTGGATGACGATGGACCCCGCCGGCAAGTTCCTGTTCGCGGTCGAGAGGCAGGACAACGCGGTTCTGGTGTACGCCGTCAACGACACCACCGGTGCGTTAACGCCGGTGACGGGGTCGCCGTTTCGCGCCGGGCCCGGGGTGTCTGGCGTGGCTGTGGATCCGGCCGGCAAGTTTCTCTTCGTATCGACCGCCTCCGATGGAGGGGTGTCTGTGTTTACCATTGGCGCCACCGGCGCGCTGACGCAGCTTCGGAGCTTTGGCGCGATCGTAACCGCCTTCGCCGTGATCCTGGACCCGTCAGGCAAGTTTCTCTACGTCCCCGGGCAGCAGGCCAACGCGGTTGCGGCCCTCGCGATCGACCCCGACAGCGGCGGCCTGACCCGGCTGGACCAGGCGTTCTTTCCCGCCGGGGTTCAACCGCAGCGCGGCGCCACGGTGCTTCTGGATCCGCCGATCCTTCCGCCGATCATCTCGGAAGGCGCCTTCAATGCCTTCAGCGTCGCGATTCCCGGCATGCCGAACGCCGGCGTCGCACAAGGATCCCTCTTGGGCATTACAGGGAAGAACATCGGGCCAGCGGAAGGGGTAGAAGTATCTTTTTCACCCAGCGATTTTCCCCTCAAGCCCGAGCTCGGCGGAGCCTCCATTCAGATTCAATCGGGAGACGTGACCACCGCGGCGCTCATGATCACTGCGTCGAACAACAAACTGATGGCGATCGTCCCTTCGACGACACCGCTGGGCGAGGCCACCGTGACGGTTACCTACAGAGGCCGCACAAGCGCGCCACTCCCGATCACGATTGTGACGACGTCGGTGGGAATCGACACGCGCAACGAGGCCGGCAGCGGCCCGGCTGGCCTTAGCTTGAACGCAACGCCGGAGACAGTCCTGACGCCGGAGACGGCCTTGAGTTTCTTCTCGTCGTCGGATCTGCTCGGCAACGCTCTGCACCGGTCCGCAAGGCCCGGACAAAGGATGATGATCGGGGCCACGGGTCTCGGACCAGCCGCGTTCGACGAGACACAGCCCTTAGCGCAGGCGATGGATGTTCCCCTGGAGGTGATCGTCGGGAACAAGCCTGCCGCGGTCATCTCGAAGGTCCGGGTTGCCGGCTTCGACTTCATCCTGCTTCAGCTTCCGGACGACGCGCCGGACGGCTGCTACGTCCCGCTGGCGTTCCGGGCTGGCGGCGTGACGAGCAACGTCGCCAGCATCTCGATCTCCGCCACCGGCGCGTCGTGTTCTGACGCCCACGGCCTGGCGGCGTCCGACATCGAAGCGGCGCAGTCGTCGGGACAATTCAGGTTTGGCACCATCATTCTGAACCACTTCGACTTTCCGCCACTGGGCGTGTTTGACGGAGCCGTCAGCACCTTCGGACGGCTTGACTTCGGGTCTTTGCGGGACGTGTTGGCGCCAACGAGCTACGGCGGAGACACCTTGTCATCGTTCGCACCGCCTCCTCCCGGGAGTTGCACCGTTTCGCCGGGGTTGCGCACCAGGCCTGATGACCTTTTTGACGTGCCGCGGGATCCAGCATCGGCACAACCACTCAACCCGGGGCAAACCCTCAACTTGAGTGGACCGCAGGGAACCCTGCAGTTAACGGCGCCCTCCTATCGAGCCGAATCGGAGACCAACGTCATCACGGAGGGCGATTACACGGTCGACAACGGAACCGGAACGCGGGAGGTGGGTCCCTTCAAGGCCGTTCTGAGCCTGCCACCGATGGTGACGTGGACCAACAAGGAGGGTCTGACTTCCGCCGACCGAACTCAGGATCTCACCGTCACCTGGAGCGGCGGCGATCCCAGCAAGGAATTGGTGGTGATCATTGGAATCGCGGCCGGCGAGAAGGCCACCGCGGGCTTTCTCTGCACGGAGAAGGTCTCTGCGGGCACGTTCACCGTGCCCGCCTGGGTGCTTTCGAGCCTGCCGGCGTCGGCGACATTCACTCTTGGCGATCAGAGTGTGCCAGGCGGACTGCTCGGTGTGGGAACGACTCCGCTCACGAATGCCGGCCGCTTTACCGCGACCGGATTGGACTTTGGAGTCTTCACTTACGAACGGGCGACTGTGACTCTGGTTTCCTACCAGTGACTCGCTCCCGGTAGTTGAATCGCGAAACCGTATTCCCCCCGGCCCAAGGGCATTTGTTTTCGTTCCGCAAGGCGGCTCGCTGCCCGGCCGCACCAGCCTGCACTCCTGGGGGCGCGTCCGCCCTGGCGGACGCCGCGCTGGCCAGCCACGACTGTATCAGTTTAACAAGAGCAGTTCTGATGGCGGCAGTTTCCCCGCTGGGTGAGGTGGTGCGGGCAATCGACTACGACCACGAGGGCCAGTCTCGACATGGCAGACATTGAAGTCGTCCGATTTCTCTCCAGGAAATCGGGAATTTGCGAATGTCCCGGTTTGCCAGCTAACGACCGTGGTTCGGAAGTGGAAATGCCCGTTGCCGCTTTGTAGGACCGCAAACCCCACGACTTGACGCCGTGGGCTCAAGTCAGCTGCAGTCTTTCGCTGCCCAGGCTGCGATACGTTGTGCATCGTGTCAAGCGTGTTACATTCTCACGTCCAGACTCATCTCGGCGACCAACCAGTCGAGGACACTCTTGGCTTCGATCACCTCTTTGTCCGATCGTTCGATCTCCTCACGAAGCTTCTCCAGCCGGCTTTCCTGCTGGTCCAGACGCTGCGTGTAGCGCAGAAGCAGGGCTTTTTCTTCGGCGCTGCCCTTCAGTGATTTGATGTTTTCCCGGAGACGCGCCTGGTCCTCGTAGATCTCCTCTTGTTCCGCCTCCAGGCTTCTCTTCCGTGCTTCCAAACCGGCGACGGCCTCTTTCTGTTTCACAATCCGCCGTAGCTCCGTTTCGATGGCCGGGTTGATCGTCCCCTGAGAGGAGAACGAGGCGATCATGTCCGAAGACAGGTTCGTCAGCGCGTAGGTGGTTTCCGCCGGCCGGGCCTCTTCCACCGGAAGGGAAGCGGTCTCCTTCGGCTTCACGTCGAGGCGAAAGCGCAGCCAACCCGCCGTGGATTCGACCGGCTGCGCCTCGCTTCGCAACTGATAGCGGGGACGAGCGGGGTGCTCGACGATCACGGTGCGGTTCGCGCTGTCTTCGTTCCGGAACGTATACGTCTTCCGCTCGCGCACCTCGCGTTCCACGATCATCACTCCCCGGTTGAGGCGCACTCGGGTCACTCGCTGTTGCTCGCTGAGGCGTCGCGAGTCCGGCGTCAACGCCAGATCGGCCGCGTAGGACATCAGCCGCTTTTCGCCAGGCTTGATCAGGTCGAAGAGACCCTCGCCGGAGAAGGTCTCTTCTTCGATCACCGTAAAGCTGCCGCCGTCAAGCGTGGCCCCGCTCGTATTCGTCAGCCACAACGCGCGCTGGGGCCGGGACGACCCGCTCGACTCGTTCCAGAGGGACACTTTCTCAACGATGACGGGCGATTGGACAATCGGCACCAGGGCCGCTTGGTTCTTGTTGATCGTGATGGGTTCCTTGAGCCGGTATTCGAACAGGTCGCCCAGTTCCTGGGTTCGGGTCGCGGCTTCCGAGCGGATGCGTGCCGCCGTGATGTCGCTTCGATCCATGGGCGCCGGCGGAGGAGGCGGCGCGGGTGCGAACTTTCGATTCGAGCCGCCACCCAGCGCGCGCCCGCTTCCCAGCCTCCGCGGATCCGCGCTTTGGCTGCTCGATTCGGTCTGCAGGGATGACGGATCAGCGCGCACCTCGACCGCCTGGCTGATGTTTCCAACCTCCAGGCGGACGTCCTGCTGAACATG
>CAZGUX010000054.1:0-13253 GCA_964529305.1 uncultured Solibacteraceae bacterium
ACCATGGTCAGGGCACGCTCTTTTGTCGGGGAATTGCCCGACGGGTTCAGATACTTCCACTATCCGAATGTCTCCTTTGCTGGAGACCGCGTGTTCATCGCCTATCTGCGCGGCGGGCCCGAGTTCGGGAGCGCGGAACAAAAGCTCGGGGAACAACGGGACATCTTGAGGGTCTACCCACTGGACTGGTTCTACCAGTGACGCCGTAGGTCTGGCTCGACCCGAGATGCCGCGTGGGTTGTCAGGAAGCCGGGCGTACCACTCGCATGGCGGACCCCGTTTGTGGTGGAATGTCTTATCTCCATGTGGCAGCAAAACTACACCCCGCTCAGCGGTAGTCTCACGCTGTCCGCGCTGGCCGCGGCCCTCCCGATTTTTGTCCTGCTCTATCTGCTGGGCTTGAAACGCAAGCCGTCGTGGGTGGCCGCCCTCTCCGGGTTGGCGGCCGCGGTCTTTGTGGCGCTGTTCGTCTACAACATGCCGGTGGGGCTGATGTTGTCGTCGGTGGCATACGGCGCCGCCTTTGGGTGGTTCCCGATTGGCTGGGTGGTGTTTACGGCCATCCTGCTGTACAACGTCACCGTCGAGATGGGCAAGTTCGAAATCGTCAAGGATTCGGTGGGAGGCCTCTCCGAGGACCGGCGATTGCAGGCGCTGCTCATCGCCTTCGCCTTCGGCGCGTTCATCGAGGGGGCAGCGGGATTCGGATCTCCGGTAGCGGTAGCCGCGGCCATGCTGACGGGTCTGGGATTCTCGCCGTTCTACGCCGCCGGCATCTGCCTGCTGGCCAACACCGCACCCGTTGCGTTTGGCTCCATCGGCACCCCGCTGCTGACCCTGGCGGGAATCACCGGGCTCCCGCTCGACCGCCTGAGCGCCGGCGTCGGCCGGATTTGCGCTCCGGTTTCGTTCATCGTGCCCGCCTATCTGATCCTGGTGATGGGCGGCTGGAAGGCGTTGAAGGGCGTGATGCCCGCGGCCCTGGCCTGCGGCGGAAGCTTTGCGCTCACGCAGTTCTTCGTGTCGAACTACATCGGCCCGCAACTCACCGACATCCTCTCGTCTCTGGCCGCCATCGGCTCCCTGGTGATCCTGTTCAAAGTCTGGCAGCCCAAAGACAAATTTGTTCTGGAAGGCGAACACAGCCAGCACATTCCCAAAACGCATCCAGGCGGCGAAGTGTTCATGGCGTGGTTGCCCTACCTGCTGTTGGTGGTTTGCATCCTGGCTTATCAGTGGAAGCCGCTCAAGAGCATTCTCGACACCACGACGCTGTCGTTCGGCTGGCCCGGGCTGCACAACCAGGTGGAGCGGGTCGCCCCCGTGGTGAAGGCCGCCTCGCCCTACGCGGCGATGTACAACTTCAACTGGCTCACGGCTCCCGGAACCGCCTGCCTGATCGCGGCCATGCTGTCGGCGATGATTCTGGGGATGTCCCCGATGCGGTTCATCAAGCTGTTCATCACCACCACGAAAAAGCTCTTGCTGCCGGAAGTGACGATCGCCTCCGTGCTGGCGTTGGCCTTTCTGATGAACTACTCGGGCGCGACGGCAACGTTGGGCCTGGCCTTTGCCGCGACCGGAGCGCTGTTCCCGTTCTTCAGCGCGTTGCTGGGCTGGCTGGGCGTCTTCCTGACCGGGAGCGACACGTCGGCGAACGCCCTGTTCGGCAACCTGCAGGTGGTGACGGCGGAACACCTGAACCTGAATCCGGTCCTGATGGCCTCTTCCAACTCGTCCGGCGGCGTCATGGGCAAGATGATCAGCCTGCAGAGCATCGCGGTCGCCGCGGCCGCGACGGGAATGCCTCCCAGCGATGAAAGCCGGCTGTTCCGGCTGACGCTGAAGCACAGCATTTTCCTGGCATCTTTGCTAGGTTTGATTGTTGTGGTCTACGCCTACGTCCTGCCGCAGTTCGCTCCGTAGACGCATGAGGATTCTGCTGCTGACGGGCGCTTGCGTAAGCCTGGCCTTCAGTCAGGCGGCGCCCGAAAAGCCCGCCGGACTCATGCTGGTCCCAGGGGGGAGCCAGTTGTTGCGGGCCAACACGCAACTTCCCATCGCGGCCAAACCGGGAGATGTCCTGTTTGCCGGCGACTCCCTGCGCGGCGGGACGGCCGCGATGACGCTGCTGCACTGCGGCCTGCCCGCCAGCCTGACCGTCGCTCCCGGCGCGGATTTCGTCGTGGAAGACAAAGACGTTCGGGTTCGTTCCGGTTCCGTCAGCCGGCGCGATCCCGCCAGGACCTGTCTTCTCCCGCCCATGGTTCGTGTCGCCGCTGCCAGTCAACAGCACTTCGGAGCGTCCCTGGTCCGGCCGCTCGTGGTGCTGGCCGGAACCCGCGACGATCGAATCCTGGCCCTTCCCGCGGACAAGCGATCGCAACTCCAGGCGGAACTTGGCCGCCTCGCCGGCGACGACCCGCTCACCCTGGTCCAGCGGGCGGGCCTGTTTGAATCGGCCGGCCTGAAGACCGACGCGGCAACGGAATACCGCGCGGCATTGAAACAGTGGCCGGATGCCGTGTGGATCCTCGCGCGCTTGTTCGCCCTGGAAGATCCGCCCCCTGCCGAGCGGCAGCCCGTGGAAAGTCCAGGCCGCACCTTCGCCCTGATGGTCGGCATCTCGAGTTACCAGTCGGAGCGCATCCCCGGGTTGCTCTATGCCGCCGACGATGCGCTGCTCATGGCGGAGTTTCTCCGGAAGGAACGCGGCGGCGGCCTGACGGACGACCAGTTGATGGTCCTGACCGATCGAAAGGCAACGACCGCCGCCATCCGGCTTGCGTTCGAAGAGTTCCTGAAGCGGAAGACCGGCAAGAACGACACCGCGATCTTCTTTGTCGCCGCTCACGGCACGGTACGTCCGAGCGATGGACAGGCCTTCATCGTCACCCACGACACCGATCCCGAAGATCTTGCGGCTACGGCGCTTCCCCTGGCCGATATCCAGAAACTGTTCCGGCAGGAACTCCAGGCCACGCGCCGGGTGATGATCTTCATGGATGCGTGCCACGCGGGAAAACTCGGCGAGGTCAGCATCAAGTCGATCAACGACTCGGTGGAGCAATTGAGCGAAGCGAAGGGGGAAGCCTTCAGTTTTCTGGCCGCCGGCAAGGACGAAAAAGCGGAAGAAGGCCCGCAATACGGCGGAGGCCACGGAGCGTTCACCTACTTCGTGGTGGATGGCTGGAACGGCGCCAGCGACCGGAACCAGGATGGCAAGGTCGAGTTTCCGGAATTCGTGCGTTATGTCCGGCGGATGGTGGAAGACGCCACCGACGGCCGGCAGAATCCGAAGGAGCGCGGCGACCTCGGCCGCATTGTTCTGGCGGAGACCGGGAAACCGGGCATCCAACTGGCACGGTATCAGCCGGGCGTTCAACAGATCGCGGCGGCCCGTCCGCCCACGCGATCGCTGTCCCTGCCGCCAGCGCTGGCTGCGTATGAAGACGCGCTCGACCGCGGCGATCTTCTTCCCGATTCCCCGGCAGGCGCGTTCTCGATGCTGCCCCGGCTGCGCGCGGAGTTGTCGGCCGACGCCTATCTCAGCCAGGAGAACCGCCTTCGCGCCGCGCTCGAGGCGGCGGGCCAGCAGGTGCTGCTGCGGTACCTGGCGGGCGAGGAGAAGCCCCAGCAGAGGGCCGACTTTGAACGCGGGGCCGCGTACTTTGCCGCCGCGCAGCGCCTGACCCCGGAATCGCTGCTGCTGGAGGCGCGCAAAGTCTTTTCCCAGGCCCGCGCCGAGATCTTCGGCAAAAACTATGTGCGCGCGACCGATCTGCTGGAGCGCGCCGTGCGCCTCGATCCGCCGGGGGCTTACTCGTATAACGCGCTTGGAATCGCCTACCTCGAGCAGTCGCGGTACCCGTTGGCCGTGGCGGCCTTCCAGGAGGCCAGCCGCCTGGCGCCCTACTGGACCTATCCCTTGCACAACCTGGCCCTGACGTACACCCAGATGGGCCAATACCGGCGGGCGATCGACACCTACCGGCAGGCCATGCGCCTGGCTCCCGGCTATGCCTATCTGCCGTATAACCTCGGGCTCGTGTACCAACGGCTGAACCGCTCTCGCGACGCGGAACGGCTGTACCAACAGGCGTCGTCTCTTCGGCCCGACGCCCCCGAACCTCTGAACGCGCTCGGCACCTTGCGCGCCGCCGCGGGAAAGAGAGAGCAGGCGGAACGGCTCTACCGCCGTTCTCTGGAAAAGCACGCGCTGCTGTCGGCGCGGCACAATCTGGCGGTCCTGTTGGCGGCGCAGCCTGCCCGCGCGGCCGAGGCCATCGACCTTTGGCGTCAAAACCTGCGCCAGTCGCCCGAGCACCTGCCTTCCCGCTTGTCGCTGGCCCGAGCCCTGGACGCGGCGGGAATGCTGGACGAATCCGCGGCCGAGTATCGCGCCCTGCTGAAACAGCAGCCCGGCTACGTGGCCGGGTACCTCGCGCTGGCCGAGGTGTTGGTCAAATCCAAGCAGATCTCTGCCGCCCTGACGGAGTTGGGCACAGCGCTCCGCGTACAACCGGACAGCGCCGTCGCCTGGGAGCGGACAGGCGACTTGCTGGCCCAGACTGGCAAGAAGGCCGAAGCTCGGGAGGCGTTCGAAAAAGCGCAGCGCTTAGCCCCCGACGGCGCGGCGAGAAAGCGTCTCCGCAAGAAAGTGAGCGAGGCATCCACGCGGTAGCCCGACTGAGCGTGCCGCGATCCGTGCCGCGACCGTGAGGGAGCGGTCGCTGATCCCAATTTGCACTCACGTTTTCGTTGAGCCACTTGTCCGAACGCTATTGCGCAAAGCGAAACGAGAACAAGTCCGCGTCCTTCACCTGGAACCGCAGACGCACCGGCCTGCCCGCGAGCGCGCTGAAGTCGCCGCCGTTCTTGCAGACCACCGCCTGCTCCAGCGAATCGCCATAAATCTCGGCGCAGGCATCGAGGGAAAAACCGGGAATGGGCCGGCCCTCCACGTCCTGAACCTCCACGCGGATGCTACCCGCCGCCGAAGTCGAGTAGTTCAGCAATAGCCGCTTGCCGTCGAAGCGCAGAGGCTTGGTAATGAGCTCGCCGCCGCTCAGGGGCGCGGTCACCGAGACAAAGCCGTCGACACGCAAGGTATACCGCCGAAGGTACGCGGTGCGATCCTGCAGCGTGTTCTCGGTGACGTAGATGGAAATCTCCCGGGGCGCGTCGGCGATGGCCGACTTGGTCTCGACCAGTCCCCAGTTCTGGTAGATATCTCCGTAAAACCAGGTATCGGTCGTGCGCAATCCCGGCCGCAGGAACGACTCCGGCCAGATCTGGAAGCGTAAGCCATCCCGGCTCACCATGAACATGCCGTCGGTGACCGCGGTGCCTTCGCGGCGGGAGCGGGCCGCGCGCAGGCGCCGGTATTCCAGGCGGGGCAGGGACTCGGCCGCTTTCGTCCAGCCGCGGTCCGTGTAGCGTGTCGGAAATCCCAGCAGAAGGTGCGGGGCCCGATAGTACGGAATCACCTGGTTCGTGTAAAGCTCACTCACCCGGCTCGGCGTGTAGTCCAGAAACACCGGATCGGTCCAGCGGAGGAAGTCACTCGAGGTGCCCGTGCGGATGTCGCGCCCGTCGAAGAAGTCGCGATGGAATTCCCGGTAGGTCTGGCGCTCGGCATCCCAGAAGGCAAGATTGTGCGAGTCGAAGGCGCCCTTGGTAATCACGGGTTTGGGGGTGATCAGCGACCAGTGCAGTCCGTCGGCCGACTGGAAGGCAAACAAGCCCTTGCCCTCCTTGGTCTCACCGTAGCCGAGGGCTTTGTATCGGGCCTCCGGCTTTGCGGCGGGATTGGGGTCCTTGAAGGGCGAGAAGTTGTGCCGGCCGACGCCGTCCCACACGATGTTGTTTTCCTTGGAGCCATTGAACTCGAAAAGGCGGAGGGCCGGCCGGGTCCAGTGGATCCCGTCCTTGCTCTCGGCATAGCAGGTGACCTCGCGATGGCCGTCTTCATAGCCGTTCTTGGTGTAGATGACATGAGCGCCGCGGTAGTACATGCGATAGCGGTCGCCGTCGCGGAAGACGGTGACGTAGTTGACACCGTTGCCTTCCCAGGGTTGGTCCTGAACCAGGGCCACTTCACGCGGGACGGGGTGGTGAAGTTGCTGCCTGGCCCCTCCCGTGAGGCGGTGGATGAGGAAGGAGTCGGCCAGCAATTCGAGACGGGAGCCGACATCTATGGGTTCCTGCCCGGATGCGAGCATCGGGAGGAGAACAATGGTGAACGCAGTTCGGAGCCACATAGGGTAAAGGGGTTGGACCTCCAGTTCACCATCCGGGGGCCGACTATGCAAGCCCGCCGCCGGACGGCTCAGGAGTAGGCCAGACTGGCCAACGCCTAGGGGTAGGCCATGCTTAGCCGTACTGCATCGCAGGTTCTAAGCCCTCCCTTGAGGGTAATTTGAACCTTTGGTTCTATTGTTCTTCGCCCTCCCAATCGGGCACACTGCAATCAACTAGGGCAATCGCAGCGTGCCGGCCGGCCGCATACGTTAGTTGCCTCGCAAAGGAGCTTGGAGAATGCCCGTCAACCACTTGAGAGCCGAACCCGGGTTTTGGAGCCAAGCCCTGCTCGCCCGGACAGCCCGAACCGGCCAATTGTGCGTCCTGTTGACTGCGTTCCTGATCTGGTCGGGGCATTTGTTCTTTTCTTTGGGCCTCAGGACCGAGCTTCCCTACTGGTCGCAAGTGACCGTTGACACGGCCCTGTTATTGATCCTGGTGAGTTTCGCCGCACGGCTTTCCCGGTGGGGCCGGCTGCGTCCCCGGGCCTGGACTCTTTCGCTCACGTTCCAATTCCTCGCGATCGTGTATGCGGGCTGTTCGTTGGCGCCGGCCACCGGGATTCGGGTCCCGGCGGCGGCAGCTTTCTCGTTTGCCTGCCTGGGCCTGTCGCTGCTGATGGTACAGACCCATCGTTGGAGGCGATTTGCCAAGGCGCTGCATTCGATTGCGGCGACCCTCTCGATGATCGCCTGCCTGGCAGGGTTTTACCGGGTTTCCGCTCCCAGCATGGGCTGGTTCTTTATCGATCTCCCGTCGGCGCTGTTGATGACTCTGCTGGCGGCCTGCACACTGCCTGCGGCCGCCAGTCCCTCCAGTGCGGCGGCCGTGGAATCCCAGCACGAAGGGGCGCGGATCCAAAGACTGCTGCTGCCAATGTCGTTTCTGGTTCCGCTGGGGCTGGGCTGGCTCCGCGTCCTGCTCGAACAGGCGGGGCTGATCGGTCCCCCGGTCGGCCTGGTGCTTCACGTGGCCATCACCGTCGCGGTCATGGTCGCGGCCGTTGCTTGGATGGCGGGCCGGTTCGACCAGCAATCGACGCGGCACACGCTGCTGGAGCAGGCGTTGGAGGAATCCGAATCCCTGCTTCAGGGTCTCATCGAGAATTCGTCGGATCCGATCTGCATTTGCGATTCCCGGGCCAGAGTACTGCGGCTCAACTCGGCTGCCCAACGGCTGTTCGGCTACAACGACCAGGAGAGCCGCCTGCTTTTGCTCAACCAGTTGCTGCCGCACGAAACCGCGCGGAGCCTGGTTGGCGACCAGTTCGGCGGCGAGCCTGTGGCGCGCAACGTCGAAGTGCGTCTGCGGTCCGGAGAACGCCAGACCCTGGCTGTGCGAGGAGCGATGAAACTCCGCAATGGCGAACTCAGCGAACTGGTCCTGACCTTCTACGGTGCGGCCCGGCCGCAGCCGATCCCGGTCGACCTCCACGCCGCCTGATCTCGCCCTCAGCGTGACGGTTACGATGCCCGCCGCATCGGGGTCCGAATCAACACCCACGCGATCGACGCGAATCCAATGAGCGACAACCACCCGCCCCACTCGGCGACAAAGGGCAGTTGCTCATAGCCGGTCAGCCATCGCGTGATCGAACTCACCCCGGCGAGGAACGTCACCGCCAGCAGAATTCCCAGAATGGCTTCGCCGGCAATCAAACCGGAGGCCAGCAAGGTGCCCTTCTCCTCCACCCTCGCGCGATCCGTCGCAGGCCACGCCGCCGTTGCTCGTGAGACGATGCCCTGCATCACGCCGCCTACGAAGATCGCCGACGTCGTGTCGAACGGCAGGTACATCCCGACCGAAATCAACATGGGAGCCCGTGCGCCGCAGAGGATCAGCGCGAATGCGAACGCGGCGCCGATCGCCAGCAGTCCCCAGGCCATCTGTCCTCCGACAATGCCTTTGGCGAGTTGCGCCATCAGTCCCGCCTGAGGCGCCGGCAGCGCCCGCCCGCCGATGCCACCCGTCGCGAGATTGGCTTCGTGCAGGGCGATGATGGGGAACATCAGGAACACCGAGAGCAGCACGACCGTGATCATCTCCACCACCTGCATCTTCCACGGTGTCCCGCCCAGAAGGTGCCCGGCCTTGAGGTCTTGAATCAGCGAGCCCGACACGCAACACGCGCAGCAGACCACGGAGGCGACTCCCAGCACGGCGGCGATGCCCGGCAAGCCGCGGACGCCGATGGCCAGCATTACGAGCGCGCTCACCACCAGCGCGGAAAGCGTCAGTCCGGAAACCGGCTGGTTCGACGACCCGACCAGACCCACCAGGTAGCCGCCGACCGCGGAGAGCAGAAACCCGGTCGCGCCCATCACCAGCGCCGCGATCGCGGCCGCCGTCCACGAGTCAGTGAAGTGGTAGTAGATCACCGCGATCAGAACCGTGAGAACGGCGGAACCCGCCAGCAGCCAGCGGCCGGGGATGTCCACCTCGGTGCGATCCACGGCGGCCGTTTGGTGGGTGGCGGCAGCCGACGCGCTGAACGCCCCTTTGATCGACCGGAGGATGGAATCGCGCATGCTGAACAGGGTGTAACAGGCCGACACCAGCATCGCCCCCACGGCGATGGGCCGCACGATGTTGTACCAGACCGTGTACGCGGCGACATCGGGGCCGGCATTGCCTCCCAGACGCCGGGGCAGATCGGGATCGAAGAACAGCAGCAGGGGGATTAGCATCCACCAGGCGAACAGGCCGCCCGCGACGTTAATCGATGCCAGTTCGGGGCCGATGATGTAGCCGATCCCGATGAGGGCGGGGGAGAGGTTGGGAGTGACCCACGGGATGCCCCCGCCGTGCGCGACCGCGCCGATGGGCGTCTTCCGAAAGTCGAAGTGCTGCACCAGCGACCGGGAGAAGGGCAGAAACCCCTCCAGATATTCGCGAAAAACCAGAAAGCCTTTGTCGCTTTTCAGTAACTGAATCAGCGCGCCGAACCCCATCGCGCCGAAGATATAGCGCGGGGCATCGTTGCCTTCCTGGCTGACCTTCACGATCTGGGCGCTGGCGACGCTTTCGGGCCAAGGCAGTCCGGCATCCACGCACAACGGCCGCCGCAGGATGATGATGAAGAGCACGCCGATCAGGCCGCCGGCGAGCAGAATCAGAGCGGCCTCCCAAAGGTGTTCGCGCAGGTTCGACCACAAACGGTGGCCATCGAGTTCCACCAGCATGAAGGCGGGAATTGTGAAGATCGCGCCGGCCACCAGCGCTTCGCCGACCGAAGCCGCCGTCCGTGTGATGTTTTGTTCCAGGATGCTCCCACGAAAGTAGGGCAGGCGGAACAACGCGACGGCGATCACGGCGGCGGGGATGGTGGACGCCACCGTCTGACCGGCCTTCATCCCCAGGTAGGCGTTGGCGGCGGCGAAGACCAGGGCCAGGAAGATCCCGACCAGGACGGCTTTCACCGTCATCTCCGGCGGCGCCGGCTGAGTTTGCATTTCTCTATTGTGATGCACGAGGTTGCCGGCCACGCGGTGTCGCCGGCGCTACACTGATCACGTGGATCTCTTGCGCCCGTTGACCGATGCCGCCGTGGCTCGCGCGATCGAGCGATTGCAGAATCCGGTGCCCGGAGGAAAGGTGGAAGACGCGCGGGAGTTCGGCGTGGACGTCACATTGCTGATTGAACAACTCAAGCTGAGTCCGGCAGAGCGTGCGCGACCGCATGCATGCGTTGGCGCAGACCGCGGAATCCGCCCGAGGCATCGCCCGCAAGCGTAGAGCATGAATTTCGAGGTTGCGGTTCAGCGTCTCTGCGACGCGGGAGTCGAGTTCGCGACGGCTGTCCTGTTGAGGTGAATCTCCGGGACACGATCTGGGCGATACTCACAGCGCGCCATTACGCCAGATGATCGGAAAGACGCCGTTCAAGATGCCCGTTGTTTCGCCATCAGTTGCCGCAGGTACGTGTTTACCCGGGTCTGATATCCATCTCCGGACGCCTTCAGCCAGGCGAGGACGTCCGCGTCCAACCGGATCGTCACGCTTTGCTTTTTGGGCCGGTAGAACCTTCCGATCACCGCGTCCGAAGGTAATTGCCGGATTTCGGGGATGTCGGACAGATCGATCTCTGTATCGGGCCGCTTGGCAAGGCGTCGCAGTTCTGCCCGCTTGTTAGCCGTGAGCTGCTTCATAGAGCTTCCTTTCGTGTCGAGTCGCCTGGCGTGCGGAGATCATGCGAATTAGCTCGTCCGTCCCCGCTTCGCGGTAGGTATGCACGACCACGATGAGGATCAAACCTTCCACTGAGCCGATCCCGTGCCATCGCGGTTCGCCTTGGATGGTTCGCTCGATGAAAGTAACGCAGTGCGGATCGTCGAAGATCGACTGGGCGGTTTGAAAGTCGATGCCATGCTTGACGACGTGGCTCTGATTCTTTTTCTCGGCCCATTCGAAGCGAACCTCTGTATGTACAGATTAGCACATACAAGCCCGAATGGTTCGGCCCGCGTAGATCGCGGACTGGCAGTTCGTCAGGGGCGTCCGCTCTGCTGGCGCGATTTGGGTTGGCGCCTCGCAATGCCACGGCTATGCTGTAGAGGTGAACCGCCGGGATTTTCTCAAGAGCGCGGCCGCTCCTGCCGTGCTTCGGGCAGCGACAGGCACGCGACGCCCCAACATTCTCTTCCTCATGGCCGACCAGCATCGTGCCGACTGCACCGGCGCCGACGGCAATCGCGCCATCCGCACGCCCAACCTGGATGGCCTCGCGCGCGACGGCGTGTTGTTCCGCCACGCGTATTCCTGCACGCCCACCTGCACTCCGGCACGAGCGGCGCTGCTGAGCGGTCTCGGCCCCTGGAGGAATGGCTTGTTGGGCTACAGCCGGGTTCCGGAAAAATACCCGATCGAGATGCCTCGCGCCCTTCGGGATGCCGGCTACTACACGCAGGGCATCGGGAAAATGCATTGGCATCCCCAGCGCAACGCGCACGGATTCCATCACGTCCTGCTCGATGAATCCGGCCGGGCCGAGTCGCCGGAGTTCCGCAGTGACTACCGCGCATGGTTCTGGACGCAAGCTCCCAACCTCGATCCGGATGCCACCGGCCTCACCTTCAACGACTACCGCTCTGCGGCCTACGTCCTTCCGGAGCGTCTGCACCCGACGCGCTGGACCGGCGATGCCGCCGTTCAGTTCCTGGAAGGCTACGAGCGGCCGGAGCCGTTCTTCCTCAAGGTTTCCTTCGCGCGACCGCACAGTCCGTACGACCCCCCGCAACGCTTGTTCGATCTCTACGACGGCGCCGAGTTACCTCCCGCAGTGGTCGGCAAATGGGCAGAACGCTACCAGCAGCGCAGCGATTCGAGCGTCAACATCTGGCACGGCGACATGGGAGACGCCCAGGTCCGCCGGTCGCGGCAGGGCTACTACGGTTCGGTGACCCTGGTGGATGAGCAGATCGGCCGAATCGTCGAAGCGCTCGACAAGCGCGGCTTCCTCGACGAGACCCTGATCGTCTACACCTCCGACCACGGCGACATGACCGGGGATCATCACCTGTGGCGTAAGTCGTACGCCTACGAATCGTCGGCCCGCATCCCGATGATCGTACGATGGCCGTCAGGGCTCCCACCGAAAGATCTGCGCGGCGCGGTCCTCAAACAACCTGTTGAACTCCGAGATCTTCTGCCCACGTTCCTGGACGCGGCGGGGGCATCGGGCGGCGAGACGCTCGATGGGCGAAGCCTGCTGCCCCTGCTTCGCGGCAAGGCCCGGGGCTGGCGCGAGTTCATCGACCTCGAGCACGACGTCTGCTACAGCGCCGAGAATCACTGGAGCGCGCTCACCGACGGGGAAACCAAATACATCTACCACGCGCGGAACGGCGAAGAGCAATTGTTCGACCTGCGGCGCGATCCGGGCGAGACAGAGGACCTGGCGGGCATTGCGGCTGAATCCTCACGTCTGCGGCGGTGGCGGCAGCGGCTGACGGCGCATCTGGCGCCTCGCGGAGAGGCGTGGGTGAAGGGCGGGGAACTGCGGCCGCGTCCGGAAGCGATCCTATTCTCGCCGAGCTATCCGGAGTCGTTGCTGCCGCCCAAATTCCGTCGCGCCCGCTCCGGCTAGGCAACCGATCCTGTGTGTGGCTCCGAACCGGGGGTGTGAACCCGCGGGTGCTGTTCGATACAATTGTGGGATCGGAGAAGACGGCGCGGGGCGGTGAGTCCGCACCGAAGACACACTTCGAAACTCAACGACTGAGACGATGCTCGCCGGATTTCATCCAAACACCGATTTCTTATTGCTTCGATTTCAAGGCAGGACGCGACGGCCTGCTATTTCTCGCGTGCCCTTTGGGGCACGGGTTCGGCACACGGTAGCCCGGCAAATTCCAGGAGATCGAATCGAACACTTCGGTCTCCAAATCGTCGGCGAATGGCCACCAATTGCTTTTGGATTTCATGGGAAACCTCGGGGAGACTGACACCCAAATTATATCAGGAATCCGATTGGATCAATCGAAAGCCGTAGAATCAGTGGCTTGCGCGTGAGATCCGGTCGCGAATCGCTTCCCATTCGGGAGACTCCGGGAGAGGCTCGATGGCGATCCAATCCAGGCCTAAAACATCGAGGTCGTGAAATGTTTGGTACAGAATCCGCGCGAATTTTTCAGGATCCCGCGGCATGCGGACGCTTCGCGCGCTGGGCAACTCGCGCTGAGTCCACAGGTAGGCTCCGCGGCCGGGAGGCAGCGCGTCGCCGGCGACGATCACGGGAGTCCGGGGGCTGTAGTGTCTGCGGTGAAGTCCCGGAGAGGCGTGCGAATCGCCGGCGGCCGGTGCTTCGCCAACCGCGAACGTCACGCCGGCCACGCGCTCCAGTTCCTGCCTCGTGATCATCCCCGGCCTCAGAAGGAGCGGCGCGCCGGCGACGGACACGACCGTCGACTCCAGACCCACCTCGCACGGCCCGCCATCGAGAATCTCCTCGA
>CAZGUX010000055.1:0-17892 GCA_964529305.1 uncultured Solibacteraceae bacterium
TCAGCGACCCAGAGCGCAAGCGCCGTTTCGTGCAGGAAGCCAAAGCTGCGTCCGCGCTCAACCATCCCAACATCATCGCGATTCACGACATCGGCTCCGATAACGGCGTGGACTACATCGCCATGGAGTACGTGGCCGGCAGGACGCTCGATCAGGCCATCCCGCGCCAGGGAATGCGGCTGGAGGAAGTGCTGCGGATCGCCATTCCGATTGCCGATGCGCTGGCGAAGGCCCACAGCGCGGGTATTACGCACCGCGACCTGAAACCGTCCAACATCATGGTCGACGGCGACGGCCGCGTGCGCCTGCTCGACTTTGGGCTCGCGAAGCTCACCGACCGGGCGGAGATCACCGAGCAGGACGCCACCGTCACGCAGGGACAGAACACCGCCGAGGGCATGATCGTGGGAACCGTGTCGTACATGTCTCCCGAGCAGGCGGAAAGCAAGAAGGTCGATGCGCGGTCCGATATTTTCTCTTTCGGCGCGGTGCTGTACGAGATGGTGACCGGACAGAAGGCGTTCCACGGCGACACGCCGATGTCGACGCTGGCGGCCGTTATCAACAAGGAGCCGAAGCCGGTCAGCGCGATCTCGCCGGTGACACCGCGGGACCTCGACCGGATCATCGCCCGCTGTCTCCGCAAAGACCCGGAACGCCGCTACCAGACTATGCGGGACGTCCGGAACGCCCTCGAAGAGCTGAAAGAAGACTCGGCGTCCGGCCTGCTGGCACCGGGGCCTTCCGCGGCGCCGGGCCGCGCCATCGCCCGCTTCTGGTGGATCCCCACGGCGGCCGCGCTGTTGCTCGCTGCCGGAGGCGGCTGGTGGTGGCGGTTCGGCACTCGTGCTCCGGACCCAGCGCTCGAGATGCGCCCCTTGACCAGCGGCTCGGGTCTGACGATGTCCCCGGCTATCTCCCCGGATGGCCGGTTAATCGCCTACGCCTCGGACCGAGCAACGCAAAAGGACCTCGACATCTGGGTCCAGCCGCTCACCAAGGGCGCTGAACCGATCCGGCTCACCCGCCACGAGTCGGACGACATAACGCCTACTTTTTCGCCCGACGGAGGGCTGATCGCCTTTCGTTCCTGGCGGGATGGGGGAGGAATCTATTTGGCGCCCGCTCTGGGCGGGCAGGAGCGACTGCTCGTGCGTGGGGGGCACACGCCGCGGTTCTCTCCCGATGGCAACTCGCTCGCCTATACGGCAACCACGGTGGCTTTTTTGGGCGAGTCGAAGATCTATCTTTTGCCTGTGAGTGGCGGCGCCCCCAGGCAACTCGCAACCGATGTCCCGTGGGCCTACGGGCCCCTGTTCTCCACCGACGGCAGACATATCCTGTTCTCAGGCGGGCCTTCGTCGAACGCCACCGGCGAGATCGACTGGTGGGTTGCCCCCGTTGGCGGCGGACCCTCGATCAAAACCGGGATGATCCCCGCCTTGCGAAAACAAGGTTTGTTTGCCTCTCCGGGCGGCGAACGGTCTGCCCAAGACTGGATCGAGAACCGCATCCTTTTTGGCGCCAGGGGACACATTTGGGAGGTTGAAATTGATCAGAGAACCTGGACGGCCTCCCGACCGGCCCGCCAAATCACGAGCGGCGCCGGTCCATTCTCTGGTGCGCGAGCCATACTCGCGGGAGGCAAGACACGGATGGCCCTCACCGTCTCGACCGTCGCCTCGCGTCTTTTCAGCCTTCCTCTCGATCCTAAGACCGGAATATCTTTGGGTGAACTGGAGCCGTTGTTCTACTCCGGGGGCGATCAGTCATCGGCAACGGGCTCCGCCGACGGCAGCAAACTCGTCTACATGCAGTCGGACCCAAACGGCGCCTCCGTCCGGCTCCGCCAAATGGTCACCGGCGCCGAAACGACCCTGATCTCCGCGCGCGTGCGCCCGCAGATGTCTCCCGATGGATCCATGGTTGCCTTTTCGGATTCAAGACAACTGAGTATGATTCCGGCTTCGGGCGGTGAAGCCACCAAGTTGCTGGACTTTCGCGGGGCGGGACAGGTGTTTGGCTGGTCGCCGGACAGCAAGCGAATCGTGTATTGGGATGGCAGCCCGATCCGCTTTTCCTGGCTCGATGTGCAGACGCGGCAGGTGTCCGAGTTGATTTCCCACCCCAAGTACGACATTCACGCCGCAAGCCTGTCACCGGATCAACGCTGGATCCTGTTTCACACTCCCCTGCCTCGCAAGTCGGTCATCCGGATCGCGCCGATGCGTGACGGGCGGGCGGCGGGCGAGGCGGATTGGATCACGGTGGTTGACCGTGAGGCGCAGAATAGCGTGCCCTTGTGGTCGCGCGACGGCGGCATGGTGTACTTCCGCAGCACCATGGATGGATCGCAATGCCTTTACGCCCAGCGCCTGGACGCGGTGACCAAACGGCCGGCCGGCGATCCGTTTGCGGTCCACCACTTTCATCGGAGCCGGATCCGGCCCCTTTCAGGGCTGAATATGGGGGGGGTCCTGCTGCCCGATCGATACTTCATGGCGCAACAGGAAGTCACGCGGAACGTCTGGATCGCGGAGACTCGTCAGCCCGATTGAGTGTGCGCGACAGGCCGCCCTCACGATGAGTTGCGACCACTCCTGTTTTGGCGCAGGCACTCGTCTCGACGCCTGGAGTTCGGCCTCTTGGGACCTGACTGTAGGGGCCGCATACATGCGGCCCCTACAATGGACGGCGATCCACCGCGCCTCGCAGGCAGCCGGTCAGGCCAGGATCTCGGAAACCACCCGCGCCGGGAACTGGTCGGTCAGCCGCTCCTGGAGTCCGTGACGTTCAAATACCAGATCGCGGTGATTCATGCCGAGCTGATGCAGGATGGTCGCGTGGAAATCGTGCACGCTCACCCGGTTCTCGGCCGCCTTGTGGCCCAGTTCGTCGGTGGCGCCATACGTCACGCCGCCCTTGATTCCGCCTCCCGCCAGCCACACGCTGAAGCCGCTCGGTCCGTGATCGCGCCCCGCCCCCGTCTTGGTGGCGTTCTGCGAAATTGGCAGACGCCCGAACTCTCCGCCCCATACCACCAGCGTCGTGTCCAGCAGGCCGCGCTGCTTTAGGTCCTTCAGCAGCGTCGCGACCGGCTTGTCCGTCTTCCGGCTGCAATAGCGAAGCCCCTTGTCCAGATCGCTGTGGTTGTCCCAGATTTGCGATTCGATGTAAAGCTGCACGAACCGGACACCGCGCTCCACCAGGCGCCGCGCCATCAGGCAGCGTTTGCCGTAGGTCGCGCTGTCCGGTTCATTCAGCCCGTAGGCTTCTTTGGTCGCTTCGGACTCTTTGGAAAGATCCAGCGCGTCGCTCGCCTCCAGTTGCATCCGCGCCGCAAGCTCGTACGTCGAGATGCGCGCGTCGAGTTCCGGCTGATACGGCCGGTCTTTTTTGTGCGCATCGTCCAGGCGCTTCAACAGCCGCCGCTGCGCTTCCACCAGAGGCGTCGACAATTCGGGCCGGGGCTCCAGATTCAAAACCGGCGGGCCTTCGGTCCGGAATCGCGTGCCCTGGTACAGCGGCGGAAGATACGCCGACTGCCAGTTGGAAATGCCGTTGATCGGCAGCCCTTTCGGGTCGTCCAGCACCACGTAAGCCGGCAGGTTCCGGTTCTCCGTGCCCAGTCCGTACGCCACCCACGACCCCAACGACGGCCGCGTCGCGATCGTCCGGCCCGTGTGCATCAGGAACAGGGCGGGCTCATGGTTGAAGTGCTCCCCGTACATCGAGCGGATCACCGCGATGTCGTCGACGCACGTCGCGATCTGCGGCAGAACTTCCGAAACTTCCATGCCGCTCTTTCCGTATTTGGCGAACTTGAACGGCGATGGCAACAGTCCGCCCGCCTCGTTCGGCGACGAGACATCGGTGGCGACATCCAGGCTAGCCTTCTTGCCGGCGTACTTCTCCAGCGCCGGCTTGGGATCGAACAAGTCCACCTGGCTGGGCCCACCGTTCATGAACAGGTGAATCACCGACTTTGCCTTGGAAGCGAAATGTGGCTTCTTCACCGTCAGATCGTAGATCCGCGGTCCCTCCGAGGCCAGCGCCGGGTTCGACGAGTACAGGTCGGCCCCCAGCAGCGACGCCAGGGCCGCGCCATGGACGCCATCCACCAGGCGGGAAAAGAACTCACGACGGCTAGTCGACATAAGAGAACTCCGCGGAATTGAGAATCGTATGGCACAGGTTCGTCAGCGCCATCCACTTGGCCGTGTAGGCGACGGGCGCTTCCGGGTTGTCCTTCTTCAGCCGCTCCGGCCACAACTTCTCGAACTCGCCGAGCGCCCCCAGGTTGGCTTCCAGTTCGGCGCTCGCGGGCTTCCGGCTGAGGGCCCGCGCATACAACAACTCCACCTGCCTGCGGCGGTCTTCGCCGGCCTCGTCGATAATGCGGCCCGCCATGTACTTGGCGTGCTCCCACGGCAGCGTGCCGTTCATCAATTGCAGCGCCTGCGTCGCCACGGTCGATTGGCGGCGCTCGATGCAGTTCGGCGTCATCGCGGGAAAATCGAAAGAGTCGAACAGCGTCATCACCGCCTGCCGCCGGTGCAGCACGTAGACGCTCCGCCGGAAGCCGCTTTTGCCACCCTTGGCCACCACTTCTTTGTCGGCCTTCACTTCGGTGGCCTCGGGTTCGCCGTACGGTCTCGGATCCAGCCGGCCCGTGGCGCGGAGAATCGAGTCATACAACGCCTCCGCGTCCAACCGCCGCAGCGGCATCCTTGACAACAGCGCGTTTTCGGGATCGGCCGCCGTCACCGCTTCCGTCACGCGCGACGATTGCCGGTACGCCGTCGACGTCATCATCAGCCGGTGAAGTTGCTTGATGCTCCACCCTGACTCGACGAACTCGGTGGCCAGCCAATCCAGCAACTCCGGGTGCGTCGGAGGCATTCCGCTCCGCCCGAAGTTCGACGGCGTCGGCACGATGCCGCGGCCGAAGTGTCGCAGCCAAACGTGATTCACCATCACCCGCGCCGTCAGCGGATGGTTGGACTGGGTCAGCCACCGCGCCAGCGCGAGCCTTCGGCCGCTCGTGTCGATCCCGATCGGCGGCTTCTCGATCCGGTACGGAGTCAACCCCACCTTCAGCACGGAGGGCACGCCCGGCTCCACCGATTCCGCCAGTTGAATCGCGTCGCCACGCCGCAGGATGTACGAACCCGACGGATCGCCTCCCGTGTCCGTCAGCACCCGGACCGCCGGCTCCGGCTTTAATTTGCCCTTGAGTTCGCCAAGCTGCTTCAGAGGCGCCTCCGCCTTCATCCGCAGTTCCGGCGTGCCGTTGACCAGGGCCTCGACGTCTTTCCCTTTGGCCTCCGGGTGAGCGTCGCGATACGGTTTGGCGATTTCTTCCAGCCTCCGCTTCAGGCGTTCGATCTCGGCCTGGTGCGGAGCGTTCGCCGTCTCGTAGTCTTTCCACTCGGTGGCGAGGCCTAGTTTCAACACCCGTTTTCGCGGCGGAAGCCAATCGTACGGGTCGAACGAGGTGCCCAGGATCGCGCCGAAGCGGTAGTAGTCGCGCTGCGGAATCGGATCGTATTTGTGGTTGTGGCAGCGAGCGCAGTTGATCGTCAGCCCCATCACCGCCGAACCCAACACCTCCACTTCATCGGCGATGATGTTCATGCGCTCCGGCAGAAAGCCTCGCTCGGGAGCATCCGTCTGGTCCGGAGTCTGCCGCAGGAACCCGGTCGCCGCCAGCCGGTCGATCGTCGTCTGGTCGGCGACTTTCAGATTGCGGTAATCCACCAGTTCATCCCCGGCCAGTTGTTCGGTCAGAAACTCCGAATACGGCTTGTCCGCGTTGAACGCGCGAATCACATAGTCGCGATAGCGCCAGCCGAATTGCCGCACGCCGTCGTGCTGGCCGAAGCCTTCGGAATCGGCGTATCCGGCCAGGTCCAGCCAGTAGCGGCCCCACCTCTCGCCGTAGTGAGTGGATCCCAGCAGGCGGTCGATCAATCGCTCGTACGCATCGGGCCGCGCATCGTTCAGATATTCGGCGGTCTCCGCGGGCGTGGGCGGCATACCGGTCAGGTCAAGATAAGCGCGCCGGAGCAACTTCTCCTTCGAAGCCTCCTCGGAGTAGCGCAAGTTCTTCGACTCGAGCTTCGCCAGCAGGAAGGCGTCGATCGGATTCCTCACCTGCTTCTGGTTCTTCACCGTGGGAACGGCCGGCCGCTTCGGAGGCAGGAACGACCAGAACGTCCGGTCGCGATCCTTCACCACCGGATCGTTTTCGGTGACATCGGCCTTGGGTCGCGGTTCGCCCGCCGGCGCGCCATCGGCAATCCACTGCTTGAGCTTCGCCACCTCGGCCGCCGTCGGGTTCCGCACCGCATACTCGAGTTGCAGTTTCGGCGGGGGCATCGCGCCGGACTCGATCTTCTGAATGATCAGGCTTTCTTCCGGTTTCCCGGGAACCAGCGCCGGCCCCGACGTGCCCCCCTTCAGCCGCGAAGCCAGCGTCCGTAAGTCCAGGCCGCCCCGCTGTTCCCGCTTTCCGTGGCAGGCGACGCAGCGTATCTGAAAGATCGGCATCACGTCGTGCTCGGTCAGCTCGGAGGCGACCTTCACCGCCCCCGAGACGGGATCCTTCGGCGCGCCCTGATCGATCCACACACGGAGCAAATCCACCTCCGCATCGCTGAGCTTCTGCTTGCCGGGCGGCATCTGTCTCGTGACGATCTTGTCGATCAGCAGGCTGCGCGCGGAGTTCCCTACCGTGATGGCCGGTCCCGTGGCCCCTCCCGCCAGCACACCCTCGTGCGTGTCCAGGCGTAGCTTGCCTTGCGGCGACTTCGCCCCGTGACAGGCAGCACACTTCGACTTCAGCAGCGGCAGGATTTCCGCATCAAACCGGGGCGTGCCCGCCATCGCGGCGGCGCACACGGCGGCGCTCCCGAAGATGCTCTTGAGGAAAGCCATGGCTCTCAGGATATCAACACTCCCGGGCCGGGCAGACACCGCGGGATCGTGGCGCAAGCTTCAGCTTGCAGGCGAACTTCAGTTCGCCCGCCGGCCGAAGGCCGGCCCTGGAGTTTGGCCCTTCCCCAAATCGTGGGGCGGCGCTTCAGCCCGCGGCGCGCTTTAGCGCGCCTAAAGCCGGCCAAAGGCCGGGCCATTATTCCCGGTTGTCTGGCGGCTACTAAACCGGCGGCCGATCGCCGCCATGAAGCCGCGAGCGGTGGCGATGTTTGTTGACCGGTGAGGAGCCACCGCTCTCTGACGGTCGCGGCTCCGAAACAACCCGCGGGTTTACACCCGCGGTTCGGAGCCATCGTACAGCATTGTCGCTACCCCCCCGCCAGAGCCGCCCGCGGCGCCTCCACCAGCATCGAGCGGATCTGCTCCTCCGTCACTCCAAGCGCACGCAGTCGCGGAAGAAACGACCTCATCAGGAATCCATACCCGCGTCCCCCGTTCCTCCGCAGTTGCGACTGCCGGCAGGTGTCCGTCGACAGCAGGATCTTCTTCGCCCAGCCCATGCGGGCGAGGCCCGCCAACCGTTCCGCCCGCACCTCATCATCGGCCAGTTCCGTCCAGCCGATCATGTCGAACTGGCAATAGGCACCCCGTTTAAGAATCGCCAGCCAGTATTCGAAATCCCGCTCCGGATCCTCGTGCAGGCAGGCATCGCAGTGACCGATCACGACGCGGCTCAGATCCGCACCCGCTTCTTCGAGAAGGTCAAGCTGCTTTAGCCCGGGCCTTCCCAGCGCGGCGTGCGTTGAGATGGCGACCCCGGTCCTCTTCTGCGCGGCGGCCGCTGCCCGAAACACTTTCTCTTCCTGCGGCGTGAATCGATAGTCGGGGTTGATGTGCGCTTCGTTGTGACTGTACAACTCGCCGATCAGCCCCGCCCGGACCCCGTCTACGCCTTCTTCCAATTCGTGCACGAAATAGTCGGCGATCTCACCGGCTCCCGCCTGCAACGCCCACTCCGGCGAGGTCACCTCATCGTAGAAGGCGACTCCGCTCACGATCTGCGTCCCCGAGGCTTCGCTGATCGCCCTGAGTTTCGCCGCGTTCCTCCCCACCCCTTCGGGTGTCAGTTCGACGACGGTTCGCCCGCCCCCGCGCAGGAACTCGCCGAGTTCCTCGGCGGCCACGGCAACGTTTTGCAGCACGTTGTCCGGCCGCCCGGAGTGGATGGAGATGTCGCACCACACATGCTCGTGAGCAAGGGTGACGCCCATCTGCTCACCCGGAATCGGTCCGGTCACGGATTGAATAATGTCGTGGGCCATAGAGTCCTCCCAGTTTATCGGGGTATGCCGGCCATTCCCCAAAACGACGAAGGGGTACAGGGTCTTTCAAATCGGACCGGAATGCACCGGAATGGGGGATTGACCCCCACATCTTCAGGGTCTACACTCGGGCTTAATTGAAGGCTCCTCCAGAGCCGAAGAAGGTGGGAATACAAATTATGAAGATAAATCTAGCCCGCTGGCTAGCGGTTGTGGCCTTCCTCTGTCTGTTCGGCGCCTCTTCCGCACTCGCCCAGGAAGTGCGAGCCAGCATCACCGGTATCGTAACTGACCCTTCAGGCGCTCCGGTTGCCAACGCAAAGATCACGGTTACCAGTGCAACCCGGAACGCCCCGATCGTCGCCGAGACCAATACGACGGGGACGTTTGTGACCCCGTTTCTCGCGCCAGGAGCTTACCAACTGACGGTGGAAGCTTCAGGCTTCAAACGATTCGTACGCGATAACATCATTCTGCAATCCCAGGACAAGGCCCGTATCGACGTCGCCCTGGAATTGGGCGAGGTCTCTCAGAGCATCACGGTGAGTGAAGCCGTGTCGCAACTGCAGACCGAAACCGCGAGCCGCTCCCAGATTCTGGCCAGCGAAATCGTGGCCAACGTGCCTACCCAAGGCCGCAACCCGTTCCAGATCGCCTGGGCGGCATCCGGCGTCATCAAAGGTGGAGCGTTCCGCTATCTTCGCTCCTTCGACATTGGCGGCACCACCGGCATTTCGATTAACGGCGGCCGCGACGGGCAGAACGAAGTCCTGCTCGACGGCATTAGCAATGTCCGTGCGGAATGGACCGTCATCAGCATTCCGACCACGGAATCCATCCAGGAATTTAAGGTGCAGCAGAGCACCTACGATGCTCAGTACGGCCGCACCAGCGGCGGTGTGATCACAATGGTCACCAAGGGCGGTGGCAACGACTTCCACGGAACGGCGTTCGAGTATTTCCAGAACGACAAGCTCAACGCCAACCAGAGCGAACTCAATCAACCGCAAACCGTCGCCGGCCAATTTTATCCCAAAGGCCGCAAACCCCCGAACCACATCAACCAGTTCGGCGTGCAGGCCTCCGGTCCCCTGGTGATCCCCAAACTGTTCAACGGCAAGAACCGGGTGTTCTGGATGTTGTCGTGGGAGAGCATGCGGCAGCGTTCGGCCGATCCGGACGTGAAACAGGTCCCGCTGATGAACTGGCGCACGGGGGACTTCTCCGATCTGTTCAACGCACAGGGCCAGTTGGTGTCCATTTACGATCCATTCAGCACCAAAGCCGACGGCTCGCGCACGCCGATTCCGAACAACCGCCTGGCGGCCAGCCAGATCGACCCCGTAGCCGCGAAGGTGCTGTCGTTCTACCCGGCCCCGACCAGCGCGGGCGTCGGCCCGGCCCACGTCAACAACTACCCGTATCCTTCGATCTGGTGGGCCAGTTTCGACCAGTTTG
This sequence comes from uncultured Solibacteraceae bacterium, assembly GCA_964529305.1. Taxonomy (GTDB): domain Bacteria; phylum Acidobacteriota; class Terriglobia; order Bryobacterales; family Bryobacteraceae; genus CAZGUX01. Next base: position 9,720 of record CAZGUX010000055.1, read on the forward strand.
TCGGCCGCACCGACGTGGTCGTCAACCAGAGGAACAACGTCTTCTTCCGCTACAACGAAAACCCGTTCCAGGAATTCCGCGCCGTGGTTTTTGGCATCAACAACCCAGCCGAACCCACCGGCAATGCTCCGCTGCTGCGCAATGGACGCAACGTCATGATGGACTGGACGTCCACCGTCTCGCCGACCATGACCTTCAACCTGCGCGCGGGTGTGAATCGCTGGGAAGAATCCGGCGGCAGCACCATCGGCGCAGGCTACGATCCCAAGCAGCTTGGCATCGATTCCAACCTGGTGGCCCAGTTCAAGGCGTACCAGTTCCCCAACTTCAACATGGAAGGCTACCAGAGCGTCGGCTCGAATGCCGTCAGCCCTGGAATCCGGGACACGTATAGTGTGCAGCCCAACGCCAGCAAGGTGGTCGGCCGCCACTTCCTGAAATTTGGCTTTGAGGTCCGGCAGTATAACAAGGCCAATTCCGGTGGAGGCTATCCTTCCGGTCAATGGTCGTTCAACCGCAACTGGACGCAGGCCAATGCCAACCGCGCGGATGCGGTGTCCGGAAACGGACTGGCGACTATGCTGCTCGGTATTCCGAGCGGCGCTTTGGTGCAGAAGAACATCGACCCCTACCATCGGCATTTCTACTATGCCGGCTTTGTCCAGGACGACTGGAAAATCAACTCGAAGATGAGTCTGAACTTCGGCCTCCGGTGGGATGCCGAATCGGGGAACCAGGAACGGTTCAACCGCATGATCAACGGCCTGGACTGGAACGCCGCCAGCCCGATCGCCAACAGAGTGCAAGGCTTGACCCTGAAGGGTGTGCCGCTGTTCGCCGGATTGAACGGGCAACCCGACTCATTGATTGACACGCGCAAGAATGCCTTCCAGCCGCGAATCGGACTCGCCTACAAGCTCGGTGACAAGTGGGTGCTGCGCGGAGGCTACGGCCTGTATTACCTCGGTGAAGATCAGGTCGGATCCACCAACGGATTCAGCCGCCAGACCAATGCCGTTGTCTCGACCGATGGCCTGACGCCCTATCCGGGAATGAAGACCGCCAATCCGTTCGTGGCCCTGCCCGGCGGAAAACTGCTTGACCCGATCGGCACCAGCCTCGGCGACCTCAGCTTTCTCGGTGAGGGCGTCCCCGGGTACCTGAGGAACCGTGGGCTGCCGTATTCGCATCAGTACTCCCTGGACATCCAGCGGGAAATCGGCGGTTCGATGTTGTTCGAGGTCGGCTACACGGGCAATACCACCCGCCGGCTACCCCTCAATAACGTCGGGGTGAACTATATTCCAACCAACGAACTAGGGCGGCGCACGGCGACCGGCGCCATCGACAGCGCCTATTACACGGCGCAGGTCCCCAATCCCATGGCGGGACTGATCCCCAACAACGCAGCCCTGAATGGCGCCACCATCCAGCGGCAGATCCTGTGGTATGCCTTTCCGCAATATTCGCCCTCGATCAGTTCGGTTCCCGTGGGCCGGGCGCAATATCACGGTGTCAATTTCAAAATCACCAAGCGGCTGACGCAGGGACTGAGTTTCCTGTCGAGCTACCAGTTCGGCAAAAACCTTCGGGAGACCCGTCTCCTGAATGCGCAGCACTTTGGCGGGATCGCCAGCTACGACTCCACCCGGTTGGTGAAGGAGTCCGATCAATCCATCGACATCCCGCAGAAGTTCGTCATCGCGGGCATTTACGAGCTGCCCTTCGGCAAGGGCCGCAAGTTCGGCGCCGGCGTCCCGGGCGTTGTCAATCAGATCATCGGCGGCTGGCAGTGGAACTACAACGTGACCTATCAGAGCGGGCAGGTCGTCGACTATCCGAACGCCGCCCAAAACACCCCCGGCAGCGCCAAGCTGTCGAGCGGGCAGACCCGGACCAACTGGTTCAATACCTCGCTGTGGAAGACGTCGTCGGGAACCCCGGTTCCTACCCAGGAGCCCTTTACCCTGCGCACGTTCCCGTTCCTGTTCAGCGACGTCCGGCGTCCCGGTTATCAGAACTGGGACACCTCTCTTTCGAAGTTCTTCCCGATCAAGGAACAGCTCAAGCTGCAGTTCCGCTTTGAGATGGTGAACATGATGAATCACCCCTGGTTCGCGGACATGGCTTCGACGGACGTGACCAATCCGTTATTCGGCCAGTTGAACCCTACGCAGCGCAACCTGCCGCGGTTCATCAAGCTGGCGATGCACCTGTACTGGTAATCATTTCGAGACGGGGCGATCTCCGTCCCGTTAGTCTCGAGGGGCCGGCCTTTGTGCCGGCCCCATGTTTTTCAGGCTGGGCGATCGAACGATATTCGTACCAACGGCGCCTGTTCATCCGGAACTACGCTGGTCACAGTCGCCCGTCCTCATGGGGCTGCGAGGTTCTCTTGGGTGATTGAATCGACTCCAATACAATCAACTACTTATCCTGCACATTGGCTTCGTTTTGTCTCGCCGTCGACCCCCTAGAACAAGGCAGCCCCGAGCGTAAGCGAGGCGGGCCCCGGCGCGCGGGGAACCACAGCGCAGACCGGTGCCTGGCACCGGATCAATGCCAATCGAAGCCACTGGGCGAACCCAATCGACTCCAATACAATCAACTACTTATCCTCCAAAATTGGCTTCGTTTTGTCTCGCCGTCGACCCCCTGGAACAAGGCAGCCCCGAGCGTAAAGCGAGGGGGTCCCGTTCCTTTCGAGCCGCGACCGGAAGGGAGCGGTGGTTTCCCGATTTCCGCACACGTTCTAAGCGAGCGGTCTCCCCTTCGTATCCAGTATTTTTGTTCAGGAAAGGATCTGGGCGGTAAGGGCTCCGCCGACTGACTCAGCAGAAGGCCACAAACCGGTAACGATGCTCCGCCAGGGCTCGCCAAAAGTGGATCTCTGGCATGTGAGCGCTGATCACGTTCGCATACCGAAGAAGCGCGCTTCCACCCTGAGCGCCGCGCCCCACAAAAGCTACTACATTCGATCGATGATCGCGTTCAGTGTAGCGCTGGGCCGCATCGCTGCGACACACTTCTCGTCGTCCGGGAAATAGTACCCCCCGAGGTCCACGGGTTTGCCCTGCGCCGCCAACAACTCCTGCGTGATTGTGCCCTCGGCAGCCTCCAGCGCCGCGGCCACCGGAGCGAAGCGTTGCCGTAAATCCCGGTCCTCGTCCTGGGTGGCGAGTGCCTTTGCCCATGCCAGCGCGAGATAGTATGTCGAACCGCGGTTGTCGATCTCGTTCACCTTCGCCGAGGGGTAGCGGGCGTCTTCGAGGTACTGGCCGATGGCCTCGTCCAGCGTTTTCGAAAGCACGGCCGCGCGCGGGTTACCGCCTTTTGTCGCCATCAGTTCCAGCGACGGCGCCAGTGCACAGTACTCCCCGAGCGAGTCCCAACGCAGATGTCCTTCTTTCACCAACTGCTGCACGTGCTTCGGCGCCGAACCGCCAGCGCCGGTTTCAAACAACTGGCCGCCCTCGAGCAGCGGCACGATCGAGAGCATACGGGCGCTCGTCCCCAACTCGAGAATCGGGAACAGGTCGGTGAGATAGTCACGAAGCACGTTTCCGGTGACGGAGATGGTGTCCTCGCCGCGGCGAATTCGCTCGAGCGAGAATTTCATCGCATCCTCGGGCTTCAGGATCTTGATTTCCAGGCCGGAGAGGTCGTGACCGGCCAGGTAGGTTTTCACCTTCTGAATGATCTGCGCGTCGTGGCCGCGGTCCGGGTCGAGCCAGAACACCGCGGGGGCGCCGCTTGCCCGCGCACGTGCCACGCCCAGCCTCACCCAGTCGCGGACGGGCTCGTCCTTCGTCTGGCAGGCGCGGAAGACATCGCCTGGCTCGACGCTCTGTTCGAGCAGGGTCTTGCCGCCGTCGTCGACGAGGCGAATGGTTCCGTTGCCGGGTGCGACAAACGTCTTGTCGTGCGAACCGTACTCTTCTGCTTTCTGAGCCATCAGCCCAACGTTGGACACGCTACCCATGGTCGCCGGATCGAACTGGCCGTTCTGCTTGCAGTCCTCGATCACGACCTGATAGATGGTGGCGTAGCAACGGTCCGGGATCACGGCAACTGTGTCTTGCAGCCCATCCTGTTTGTTCCACATCCTGCCGCCATCACGGATCACCACCGGCATCGATGCGTCGATGATCACGTCGCTGGGAACATGCAGGTTGGTCTTGCCCGCGCGCGAATCCACCATCGCCAAACCGGGACCCTTTTCGTAACAGGCCGCGATATCGGCTTCGATCTCGGCTTTTTTTGCGGCTGGAAGCTGGTCGACTTTGCTGAGCACGTCGGCCAGTCCGTTGTTTACGTTGGCGCCGGCCTCCGCGAGGACACCGGCATGTTTCCGCAGAGCATCGGCGAAAAACTCGGCCACGCAGTGCCCGAACATGACCGGGTCGGAGACCTTCATCATCGTGCACTTCAGATGCAGCGAGAACAGCGCATTGTCGGCTTTCGCGGCCGCGATTTGCTCCGCAAAGAATTTCCGCAGCGCTTTTACGTTCATGACCGCGCAGTCGACGACTTCGCCCTCGGTCAGCGGGAGCCTTTGCTTCATGACTTTCACCGCGCCGGCGGAATCCACGAATTCGATACGCGCCCCGGTGGCGGAGCCCACCGTCACGGATCTTTCGGTGCCGTAGAAGTCCTGGTCGCTCATATGGGCGACACGCGTCACCGAGCCGGACTTCGGCCAGGGCTTCATCATCTTATGTGGATGCTTCCGCGCGAACGCTTTCACGGCCGCGGAAGCGCGCCGGTCGGAATTGCCTTCGCGTAGGACGGGATTCACGGCCGAGCCCAGGACCCCGGCAAACCGGGCCTGAACCGCACGCTCCTCTTCGGTAGTGGGGGCGTCAGGATAGTCGGGAATGTTGTAGCCCTTCCTTTGAAGTTCCGCAATCGCGTCTCGGAGCTGCGGAATCGAGGCGCTGATGTTGGGCAGCTTGACGATGTTGGCCTCCGGGGTCTTGGCTAAGTCGCCCAGGCGCGTCAACTCGTCGGGAATGGTTTGGTCGGGCCGAAGACGCTCGGGGAAGGTGGCGATAATCCGGCCGGCGAGCGAGATGTCGGCCGTCTCGATCTCCACCCCTGTCCCTTTGAAATACGCTCGCAGGATGGGCAGCAGCGCGTACGACGCGAGCGCCGGCGCCTCGTCGGTCTTGGTCCATGTGAGCTTCATATAGGTGAGTGAGTGCGGAGAGACCGCGGTTGCAATGGCGGTTTCAATCTGAATGGGTAGAATAACATGACTAACCCGCTGAGCGATACGGCAAAGCTTTGATTCTATTGGTTGACTTGCATTCCCCCACGTTCTCGCGCAGAGCCTATCTTTCAAAGCCCCGTATGTATGGGATGACCGGTGGCCGCGGGCCCGTGTTAAAGAGCGGTCCCCGTGTCGAGCGGTAGGTCATGTTCATGAACGGCGTCTCGATACGGCGTCCAATGGGATGGTAACGGCCGTTCTCCCAGTTTGATTCCATGTTGTACGACACAATCCCCGTGGAGAGAAGGAGCCGCTCCGCATGGTAGGGTTCCTTTCGGGTCAGCATCATCTCGATCAGCCAGTGCTCAAAGGCGTTGGCTGCGTGGTATTGGGAGTAGGGCCCGGGCCAGCCAAGCATCGAGATGATTGCCGGGTCCTTGCGCCCTTCAATGTCGCCGGCGTAGGTCCACCCTACACCCCGGACCGAATAGACCGCCGCTTTCGTCCCGTCACGATAGTCCACGATGGTGACGCAGGGTTCGCGGTCGCCCTCCTGAAAGTATCCCGGCTTCAGGTCAAACCTCGTCCGGATGGCATCCAGCAGTTTGCCCGCCCACGGATTGCGGCCGGTCCACTTCCAGGTTTCCGGCCCTCGAATCGACTGCACCGCCTGGATGCCCGTCTCCCCACCCTTGCGGCGTTCCACAAAGCACTGCAGCACGTCGGCACAATGGAAAAGGCTTCCCTCATCCCGGGCGCCTCCAGCCACGACCGATGCTTTTATCGGCGTATCGATCTCCAGTTCGATCTCGGGCTTGCGGTAGTAGAACGGGATGGAGGAACCGCCGAACAAGGGAAAGTTCAGCTCGCGAGACTTGTCAAACATCCACTTGGCTTCGTCCCAACTGGTGGAGAGGTGCTTGTCGTTGAAGACGGGCACCGAGCGCTTGCTCTGCTCGAAAACCTGGATAATTTGCTGGTAAAGCCACCAGCGCGGATAGTACGTCTGCCCTTTGAGATTGGTGTGATAGATCCCGTGTTCTCCGACCAGGACAACACCGTCCACCGCAAGTTCCTTTCGGCCGAGCGTGAGAGCTTCGCTGACGGTATTGAAGATCGGAATGCGTTTCGATTGGCAGACCTTCCGGCCCAATGGGCTCTCCTGCAACTGATGGATGTATGCGGACACAACGTCCACCCGCGAAGGAGTATGGGCGCCCTTCCACCAATAACCGTCCAGCAGCTTGGTGATGATCCAGTCCGCATGGGATCCCGGAGCCGCCCAATAGGTGACGACACAGGCGAGACGAGGCCGTCTTTCCGCGCCGTGCAAAACCGTACCGCCTGCGACGCCGGCGAAAGCCGCCGGACCGGACATTGCCAGCAGGTCACGACGGGAGAAGAGCGGGTTCGACCCCATGCGGTGATGTTCAGTCATCGAAAAACTCCTGGTGTGGCGGTTTGGCCGAGTCGTTGAAGGCTCGATTGTACCGCCGCGATCGCCGTCGCGAACAACCGATGCCAGTCGCTAGGGGCCAGGACGCCAGCGGCTCACTCCGTCAGACCCCCGTGTGACGGAACATCACGTGGGGCTTGAACTGGCAACAAGAGGTGAAAAAGCCGCAGGTGGTGAGTTGTAAGATCGTGGTCGGTCTCGCCTGGCTGAGAACCGTCCAGAGCCCTCTATCGCGAACATCCAGAAGTTTGGCTTGCGTCAAGCAACTGCCGCCACTCAGTCTTAGAGGGATTCGTTGAGACTCAGTTTGGTTGCCAATGCCATTCCAACCTTCACCGGCCTCTCCATCCATTTCGTTTTCAACGCGGGCTGGGTGTGGCTCCCCAGGAAGCGGGATCTACGAACCAGTCTCTCAACATTTGCTAATGCTGATTGACACGCAACGAAAGTGGCCCAGTTCGAACCGGAGAAAGTCGCCAAGTCCATTTAGCCTCTGCACCTGAAATGCGAAGCGCGAAACTCTACGCGTTCCAGTTTCGGTGGAGCGGCTATCAGCAAACCAGTGCACACCTGGAAGCGCCTGCTCATCCCGCCAATCTTGCAAGCAGAATCAACGTCTTGGGAACCTTCGCTCAAGTTGCGATGCGAAAGGAATAGAGGCCTGCGTTCTTCATCTGGAAGCGCAGATACACCGCTCGCCCTTTGAGGGCGCTGAGGTCGGATCTGCCTTTCCACGAGACGGTATGAGACAAGGCGTCCTTCCGGACGTTGTCGCAATCTTCCAGCGTGAACCCCGGGATCCTCTTCTCCGAGCGCGTTTCTTTGGTTTGATAATCCGGCGGCTCCAGGATCTCCACGCGAATGCCCCAGTCCGGCTGCGTATGGGGCGCCAAGTTCGAAATGCAGTTGATTTCCAACCTGCTGCCCTCGAGCAGGAACTGCCGCGTCACAAGATAGCCGGTCAGGCTGTCGGCCCATTGCCCCACGAACCGGTCCTTTCGTAGCCTGCAAACGGCGATGCTGGTTTCGGTAGTCACCGGCTCAGACTGTCCGGCCGGCGAGGCGTAATAGTAGATCAACAGGTCGTCGCCCATCTCGAGTGGCGGGCTCGTGCCCGCCGCCACCTGCCCGTGGTCGTAGCTACCTTCGGGCCCGCGTGGGATGAACGGCTTTCGGTCCCAGCTTCGCTCCCAGTGCAACCCATCCCGGCTCACCGCAAGGTGCGTCTCCGACTCGGTGTGTCCCGTCTCCTGGAACATCTGTGAGAAGAGCGCGAAAAAGACTCCATGCCGGCGGAAGACGTACGCGCCGTCGAAATCGGGTTGATCGCGTTCGTCGGGATAGAGAATGGTTCGTGGTTCGCTCCAACTCTTCAAGTCCGGACTGGTCGCGACCGCCAGCCGCCGGCTAGTGTGCCGTTCCCCCTCGGGAATCCTCCGCGATTCCCCTTGAGGTCGAATGGAGGGCCGCAGATACAGGTACCAGAGTTGCCGCTCGGGAATCCA
>CAZGUX010000056.1:0-24663 GCA_964529305.1 uncultured Solibacteraceae bacterium
CACCTCGAACCGATTGGTCACGGTCGCTACCTGATGACTTCTGATGTTGTTCATCATCTGCCGCCTACGTCTACAGGTAAAGGAGAATTTCTCTCTCTGTTCGGTGATGATGAATCGGTCCCATGCCACCTTACTGGCAAGGGGGCATGGGACCGATTGGCAGACCTGGCATGGGAGGCCCACGCCGACGGGCCATTGGGCTTCGATAAAGATATGATTGCTGCCGCAAATCAGTTTATCGCGGAAGCGAAAGATAGGATACTTTTAATCACAGTCAATATTAAGTATAGAGACTTAGCTGGTCGTCAATTCAGCAGTCCATCTGCTGTTGAATGGATTGCGCTATTCTCTGACATTGGTGAGGTTAGGCCTCAGCCGATCAAGCGGCTGCCTAAGCAGCTGCTTGGGTGAGAGGACATATTAGGGCGACAAGATCAGCCATAGACCAGAGTCTCTGCGTTACCCCAGCAGCCATCGCAGGTGTAACGCGCAGGGTCTGGTGGATGCGAACAAAGTTGTAATGCATATAGAAGAGAGCGACGGCGTGAATATGATTCTCAAGTTTCTTACTGAATGCGTTGGTCAGCCGAGTGAACCGACGCATGTTCATTCTCATAGTCAAGTTCTGTCTCTCGACAAAGGACGTGCTGATGTGGTCCGGGTTCGGCCTGCCGGTAATCGCAAACTTCTCGCAGCCGTTGCAAACGGCGGGACTGTATCGCTTCTGCGCTTCGGGTTCGTTCCCGTAGACCTTCACGAGTTGCGCGTAGTCAATTCCGTTCCAGTCGAAGTTGTCGGCGACCGCCGTCAAGTACATCTTGTGCCCGTCCGTCGTCAATTGGATGCGACCAGCAAGTCGGTCCTTCACGTCGCCAAGGAACTCAGTCGCGAACCCGGCATCGCGCTGACCGACCATCCAAGAGATGGCGAGCTTCGTATCGGCGTCCAGCGCCACAAAGGTCCACACGTCGCCAGCGTAGCCGCCATCCTCGAAGTGCTCCGGCTTCGTGTTCTTGGCTTTGGCGTAGCAGAACGACCAAATCTCATCGATCTGTACGCGCTTCGAGTTCACGTTGCGGATGGCCGCATCCTGATACTCGGCGCACGCCTTGCCGACGTCTGCCAGCAGCCGGAGTATCGTTCCCTTGGCAACGCCCGTCATGCGCGAAGTCGAGCGAACCGAGCAACCCTCGACCAGCGCCGAGATCACCGCCACTTTCTTCTGCATGCTGAGCCTGTTCATGCTTCAAGTATACTACACCGCTTTAGCATGTCAAGCAATAAACACGGGGCTGTGTGGTGTGCTAGCCTGAGGTTAGTACTATGGTTTGCGCTTGGGCGCTGGAGCCCTTTTAGCCCATCGCGCCTTCGCAGCAGCCGACGCGATTTCCTTCCGCTGTTCACCCGTCATCGTCTCAAGCCGACGCTTCCCGCCGATCTTGCCGCCGCGTCTACCCATCTCGGCCATGACCTGAGAGATGACCGATTTCGTCGGCTTCTTCGTCGTGGGGTGGCGGGGTTCGTTGGTGGATTCCTGGACTACGCGAAGGGCGTTCTGTACGGTGTCGAGTTTACGACTGCTAGTCCGCTTTGGCATACCTTCAAGGGTGGCACGCTTCGGCGGAACCGTCAAGACGGGAGGATTTCAAATTGACCCACTACCTTGAATTCATTTACTGGAACAGTTGTCGCCAACGCTGCGATTGTCCCGGCAGGAACAAACGGCGGAGTTAATGTGTTTGTTACAGATCGAACGGATGTGATCATTGACATTAATGGCTACTTTGCACCGACCTCTGACGCGGGACTGTCGTTCTATTCTTTGGCGCCTTGCCGCATGGTCGACACTCGGGCTGCGAACGGAACCTTTGGTGGGCCGGTCATTCAAGGCGGCGGCTACCGCGCGTTTCCTTTGACGTCTGGATCATGTGGACTTCCATCCAATGCCCAGGCCTTTTCATTAAACGCAACAGTGGTTCCCTTTGAGGCGTTGGGCTACCTGACACTGTGGCCTGCGGGAGGTCAGATGCCCATCGTTTCGACTTTGAATTCGTTTGATGGTTCTGTCGTGGCGAATGCTGCGATCGTGATGTCTTCGGGTTCCGGTTCCATTGATGCATTCGCCAGTAACATGGCTAACGTAATCCTCGACGTGAGTGGCTATTTTGCTCGATAACGCGGCTGGTGTTGGCCTCTTCGCTTCGGGGAGCTGTACAACCGCTCGGAGCGAACAGGTCCGCGATGGCTCCGTTGGAGGTGTGTTGTGCGCGCAACGATGTCAATTGCGTTTACAGGATCGGCGCTGGCGATTTTGCTCTACCCAGCGTCCTTTGGACAGGCGATCCAGTACACGCAAGTACCGCTGGATCTGATAGAGGGTCCTTCGTCAAGGGAGCCCCTCGGCTCGATCGGCCGGCTGCGCGTGACGCCCGGCGGCGCGCTGGTTATTTCGGATCTGGTGTCCTTCGGCTTCATTACGCGCCTATACGTCAAGGAAGCCACGCTCACTCAGTTTCGGATTCGGCTTGCTGACACCAGCTTCATCCGGGGCCAGGTGCCTTTTCCGGAAGTGACTCCTTGCCGGCCCGGCAGCCAGCCAGGTGGTCCACTGCTTCCGGAAAAGCCCTGCGAGGACCAGGATCATCTGTTTGTCACGGATGAGAGAATCCACTTCAGCCCATCCAATCTGTACGACACAAAAGGCCGGGGATTCGCTTGGAACATCGACTACTCCACCGATAGCCCAACTGTCTTGTTCCAGAGAATCCGCTGGCTTTCTCCGGGCCCTCCCAAGGTCAGCCTGCCCGGCTTGGGCGCTGATTACCTCGTCGAACGGTTCTGGGGGCTGTTCCCGTCCGCCGATCGGTGGGCCTATGGTTTCATCTCGGCAGCGGACTGGACCCGGTCCGATCGGCCCATTGTAAACGGCATTTATCGCGTTGATCCGGCGACGACGCGATGGGAACGGGTATTCGCGGTGGCATCTGACACGGAGTACTCCGCCGTGTGGAGACTCGCGAACGGCGAGTTCCTGCTTCTGCGCGAGACCGGTTCCGGAAAGGAACTCATCCGCATGTCCGCCGACGGCAGGACATCCACCACCCTGCTGGCCGCGGGCCGGAGCGTCTCGGGAATCCCTGTGAAGAAATGCTGTGAACTCCTTGGCGACCCGGTGAACTCCCAGGCGTTGGCGGGATTCACGGATGAAACCGATCGCGACCGGGCGCTGGTGGTCCGGCCGGACGGCCTGAAGGTTCTGGACGTGGCGAATTCGCAGGAATCGTGGCAGGGTCTCGACATCAAGGGCGACTTGGTCCTCGTAGGAGGACCCGGTCGGCTTGTGACGCGCACCATCGTGGACGGCTTTCCGCAGGTGTCGGTTCGCCCCGCCGAGCGGTTGGTCGTGTTCGATCTCTCGACGGAGCAGCAGCAGGCGGTAGGCCAAAAGGGGCACCCGGTCGGCTCGGCAAGCATCAACGTGTTCCTCCACCGCTACAGCGGGCTTGCAGCGAACGGAGATGTGTACGCTGTGGCAACGGTGACCGGTGCTGGTTCGGCCGGACCTAATCTATACCGGATCACCGCGCCCCGGTATCCGGAGTTGCGGATCGATTCGGTCACCAGTCCGGCGAGGTCCGGGGAGGAGGTGACTGTAAAAGGATTCTGGGGTGCGGCCAGCGGGGTTGAAGTGCTGGTGGAGGGCGAGCGGGTCAACTCGACGCTGAAAGGCGCGGACTCGGTCGCGTTCACCGTCACGGGGCCGGCGGGAACCCGGAAGGTCCGGTTGCGCGCCACGTTGCTCGGACGCAGGACTGTTCTGTCGAACACGGTCACTGTTCAAGTGACGGCGGCGCTGCCGACTGGGCCGGAGATCTCGCGCGTTGTCCATGGCGCGTCGTTCCTTCCGGGGGCGTTGGCGCCAGGGACCTTTGCCTCTGTCTTCGGATCGAACTTTGGCGTAGAAGCTCCGGCGCCGGCGCGCGCGGTGTTTGAATTGGGGGGCGCCAGCGTCGATATGTGCGGGGTGCAGGCTCGGTTGTTCCACAACACAGGGCAGGGACAGATCAACTTCGTGGTTCCACGCGCAGCGGAGGGGCGCGCGGAGTGCGAGGTGACAGTCACGGCCAGCGGCCAGAAATCGCGGCCAGTGGCGGTCCGAGTGGTGGATCAGAGTCTCGCACTTTTCGAGTTCACGCCAGTTGCCCAAGGCCCGGCCTTGGCTATCATAACGACTGTCCAGTATCAGTTCATCGGTCCAGTGCTGACGGGGGCGGATTACCTGGTTCGGGCGGCGCCGGGGGAGGTGTTGATCCTGTGGGGAAGCGGCGGGGGGGTTACTTCGCCGGCGGTGGAGGACGGAGAGGCGGCCCCGGCTGCCGGAGCGGCCACTCGTCGGACGCCAGTAGTCAAAATTGGCGGGGTGCCGGCCGAGGTGCTGTACTCGGGCATGGCGCCGGGGTTCCTCGGGCTGTACCAAATTACCGTACGGGTGCCTGAGGACACGCCTCCCGGGGACGCGCCCCTGTGGTTCGGGGAGTTACCGGACGGCCCGGTTTACTCGCTGGCGATTCGATAGAGGGATTCGAGTCGTAACGGGATAGAGACCGGCTGATAAACTGCTGCGCTCCAAGGGGTGGGCGATTGACGCTATCTTTGGGGTCATGTTCTTTCGGCACTTCGTTCACGGTCGCTTCGTCCTTTTCGAGCAGAGTCTCGATGCTCAGCGAATGCCTCAACTGGACGGTGTCGCCGTTTTTCAGTTTGAATCGCCAGTCCCAAGCGAGCATCCGGGGCTGGTCGTCTGGGATGAGGGGCGCATCAAGGGATGCTTCGAAAAGGTCACCTGAGGTAGTCCTGAACTTTGTACCGGTCTCGGCGATCAGGCGAATATACGCAACTAAAAACGATGACCAACGGGCGTCATCATTCGTGATGTCAGGAAAACCACGGTCGCGAAGGAAGGCACTCAGCAGCGCGCGAAACCTGGCGAACGAAACGAGCTCGCCTAGAGCTTCGACATGTTCTTTCGGAGTGACTACTTCATGCCCCTCCGGCGCCTGGTTGGCCGCTTCAATGATCTGTTTCACCGGAATCTCCACCTCTTTGAGGAATCCTTTGGAGGACGACCGATCCAGTACTGCGTGGAGCGGTATGTCCAAGTAAAATCTGAGTTGTGACAGGTCTTGGTGCTTTCTTGCCGGGACCTCGCAGCACTTTCTTACCAGGACTATGAACCGAAGCACATCGCCCTCGGAGCCCACGTTCCGAGCGACAAGGTCACTCACTCTCCGGGCTATTGCTGCACTTGCCACAACATGGCCTCCAATCTCACTCAAGATAAGAAGAATCGGTTCGAAATGCCGAACACTCGGGGCTCAAAGACTATGGTCCGATCTGCCAAGCATCCTCGCCGAGCAACAGTATACGCGAACACCGCGGCTCGGGTTCGCTCCCCGCCAGCGCCCGCCGGCTTCCGGTATCCCGCCTCCAATGACCACAACCGCCCCAGTTCCTTCATCGCCTCCAGGGCGACTCGCGGTTTCTTCCGCTCGTGCCGCCCGTACATCCCCGTCATCGGTTCCCGCATCCAGTCCAACCGCTGGAGCCATTCGTTCTGCCGTTCCGCGTCCTCTTCGGTCCGCGTGCGCCCCGCTGCCAGTTCCCGCGCCAGGTGCCCGGTCCGGTGTCGCGACAATGCGCTCTTCGACACCTCGTACGGCCGTACCCGGCAATTCGGCGGGGAGTTGTGCCCAGCGCAACCCGCGTGCTTCTCCCCCATGAGAGATCGACTTGCCTCGACCGCCATGGGTGCGGTGGGTGTGGATCGTCGTTCGTTCCTCAACGCCACCGCTCCGTTGAAGAACCGCTCTTGGGCCGTTGGACGCCTTGGTGCGCAGGAAGGGACCCCCTCGCTTACGCTCGGGGCTGCAAGCGCGTTTTTCATCACCTTTGGTGGACCGCAGGCCCATGGACACTCCCTTGAAGAACATGGCAACCCCCTCCCTTACGGTCGGGGCTGCGACGCGTTCTTGATTCGTTTTGGTGGGCCGCAGGCCCATGGGGACTCCTGCGTGGGGGGCGAGAGGTTACGACTTCTTGCGGGCTTCCAGCATGATGGTGGAACCCGCGCGGCAGGCGGCCTCCATCAGGGTCAGCGGCAGCGCGGCCAGAACGATGAGAAAGTAGCAGAGGTCTTTCGCCAGGCGTGCGCCCGGCGTTTCCGGAACGCGCCGGACCCTTCGGGACATGGGGTCGAGCGACGGGGCGAGGCTGGTGGCCAATCCGGCCGGATTGTCCCGCAGGGAGAAATGCTTCCGGCGCAACACCTCGAACCCGCAGGCGTCCAGCAGCGTTTCCAGGTCCGAGGCCCGAAAGTTGAACAGGTGGCGAGGCACGTCCAGTCCGTTCCAGGATTCGCCAAACAGCAGGAACTGCCAGGACGCGGCATTCGGAACCTGGACGATCAGGCGGCCCTCGGGACGAAGCAACTCGTGGGCTGCCTCGACGTAGGCGGCCGGATCGTACAGATGCTCGAGCACGTGGAACATGGTGACCGCGGAACACGACCCCGGCGGCAAGGGGGGGCGTGACAGCGAACCACAGACCGTCGGCACGCCGTTCACCCTCCAGGAAACGGAAGCCGCGCTGAGCGAGAAATCGAGCCCCACGACGGGCAGCCCGCGTTTGGCCAGCAGGTGAAGGAACAGCCCGCCTCCGCAGCCAACATCCAGAACCAGGCCGGTCTCGTCGGCATCGCGCAGGGCCCGCTCGACGAAGTGCAAGTGATCCAGCAGCACCGCCCGGCGATAGGTTTCTTCCAGCCGGCTGGCGGCGTCTTGAGCGCCGTCGTGCCAATACTCGGAAGGGTAGTAATGGCTCAACTCCTCGGACGGAGGCTGGGGCGACAGGCGGATCAGCCCGCATCCCCGGCAACTGACCACGCTGAATTTCAGCTCGGTCGTCCGATACAGGCGGTCGGTCGCCAGGTAGAGCAACTGGGATTCCGGAAACGAGCAGGCTGGACACGGCTCGCCGCCCTTGCCGGTCTCTACGGGAGGGTGGACTGCTGGCTCAACTCCCGGAGACTGATCCGGTGGCGGAGGATCAATTGAACGGTCTGCCGCGAGGTCAGCCTCCGAATCAAAGAGCGACGCTTGCTGAAAGTCCGGGGAAGGAGACGGATCGCCTGCAGGTCTCCCGCCAGCAGAGCGAGGGCGATCCGCAGCTTTCCCCGGATTCCCGGGTAGAGACCCGTTTCCCCACGGCCCCTCATCGCCGCCCACACTCCGGCCGCGATCCGGGCCAGATAGAAGATCCCGTTCAGCCATAGCAGGCTCCAAGGGAATAGTTTAGCGGCCAACAACACCCGGTTCCGTTCAATTAACTCAATCCGGCGGCTGCTTTGCAAGCCGAGTGTCGAACCGCGATGGTGGCGGACCACCGCTTTCGGCGCGTACCAGCAGCGCCAGCCAGCCACGCGCGCACGAAACCCCAGGTCCGCGTCATCCCCGTACGCGAACAGGTCTTCGTCGAATCCTCCGATTTCCTTCAGCATCTCCCGGCGATACAGTGCAGCGCAACCGTCAGGCCAAAGAATTTCCTCCACGTGGTCGAACTGGCCATGGTCGGTCTGTCCGGTACCCCGTCCCCGATTCTGCCCATCCAGGTAGAGCAAGTGGCCGACTTTGTCAATCCGGGAGGGATTCTCGTAGACCAGGATCTTCGATGCCACCATCCCGGCGCCGGGGAGCAGCCCGGCCACTTCGACCAGCGCCGACAGCCAACCGGTGGCAGGGACGGCATCGTTGTTCAACAGCACGATGTAGCGGCTCGCGGGCGAGGCCGCCTCGATTCCCTGGTTGTTGGCGGCACAAAAACCGCGGTTGTCCCCGTTCCGGATCAGGCGAATCCCGGGAAACTCCCGTGACACCATTCCGGGCGAGCCGTCGCCAGACCCGTTGTCGACGACGATCACCTCCACCAAGTCCGAAGGATAGTCCTGACCACGAACGGCCTCAAGGGCCTCCTTCAGAAGGTCTCGCCGGTTCCAGTTCACGATGATGACCGAGAGGTGCGGTAGATCGGAGGGATTGTTCAGCGTTTTCGCTCAAAATCAAGTCGCCACTGGCATCGCCGTCGCAATGGCGTACAGTTTATAAGGCAAAGTACCGGTTCAATAATACCAGGGTTCCGTAGTATCATACAAAGAGCACCGCTTACAGGTTGGGGTGCGCCCGGCGGGATGCCGGGTGATGAGTGAAAGTCCCCCCCCCGCGGTTGAAGGAGCGAGCATGGCAGCCGGCAGCTCCATAGGAGAAACCCTCCGCCAGCTACGCATTCAAAAGGGAGTCGGGCTCGACCAAATCGCGTCCGAAATCAAGATACGGGTGCGTCTGCTCCAGGCAATCGAAGCAGAGGATTTCGACCAACTGCCAGGAGGGGTATTCCGCAAGAGCTTCGTGCTTCAATACGCCCGGGCGCTCGGAGCGGACCTGAGCGAAATCACCGAAAAGCTCAACCTGCTTGCCGCCTTCCAGGAACAACAGGCGGCGCCGGAGCGGCAAGAAGCGCGGACGGTGCTGGAAATGCCAACGATTGTGGCCGAGCGCGACTGGAGCGGTCTGCGGTCGTCGCTGGGTTCGTTTCTGGCGGTGTTGGGGGTGATCATCGCATGCACGACCCTCTACTACCTGTACGTCAGCGAGCACCCTCCACGAACGTCGCCTCCGCAGCCGATTGGCACAATCCCGTCGACGCCCGCCGCGGTACCGGCCACTGAGAGCACCCCTGCGCCGCAGCCCTCCGCGGTTCCTCCGGCGCCTTCCGATCCTCCGGCCGAGACCCCAGCCCCGGCGCCGATCCAACTGGCCTCGGTAGTTCCGGTACGGGTCGGATTAGTGGCGGCCGAACTCACGTGGGTGCAGGCCACCTCCGACGGGAAGCGCGTGTTTTCCGACGCGTTGCAGGCCAATCAGTCGAAGATGATCGAGGCGTCCGGGCCGATTCGACTGCTAATCGGAAATGCCGGGGGCGTCAAGATTCAGCTAAACGGAAAAGACATCCCGCAGGTGGGGCCGCGGGGCCAGGTGAGGGTGGTTGAATTGCGGCCGGATGGCTACGAAATCGTTCCCCTGAAGCCGCCCACCCCCGAACCACTCTGAGACATCGCCCTGGCCTCCCTGCGCCTCCGCCGTTCCATCAAAAGCAGTTCCCTTCGTCTCCGGTTTTTGATGCTGAGATCGATCTTGCCCCAGAACTTGTGGAAGTAGTCGACCGCGGAGACGACCGCGAAGAGAACCACGGCCCACATCATCAACCGCCCGGCGGGCGCCACCGGAGCGTGCCTCATGCCGATCAGGGCACACGAAATGGCAACCACCTGGAGGACCATCTTGGTCTTGCCGAGGTCGCTTGCCTTGATAGTGTACCCTTCGGCCGCCGCGATGCTCCGTAAGCCGGAAACGGCGAATTCGCGGCCGATGATCAGGATGACCATCCACCCCGGCACGGCCCTCACCTGGACCAGCGAAACCAGCGCCGCGGAGATGAGCAACTTATCGGCGATTGGGTCGAGAAGGGTGCCGATGGTCGTGACCTGTCCCCAGCGGCGGGCCAAGTAGCCGTCCAGCAAGTCGGTGGCCGCGGCCACCAAAAAGATGCCCAACGCCAGCCACTCGTTGGTCACCACCCCGGAGGCAATCCGGAAGGAGACGTCCCCCTGGACAAGGACGGCGACCAGAAGCGGCACAAAAAAGATCCGCATCAGCGTCAGGAAATTGGGAAGATTGACGCGGCGGGCTGCCCTTTCTGCCGGCGGAACTGTCACCCTACTGACTATACCGTCTGATGGTTGGTCCGACAACCCCATCGTGATCCAGGTTCGACAGGACAATTCAGACCACAGGGTGTGGAAAAGACGAGGCAGGATTAAAGTTCCCAAATCAACTACTTACTGGATCCCCGGTAAATTTTCCACAGGGACTTCCACACTTCCCAGGATCTCGAATCTGGCGAGCCGGTGCCGGAGGGATTGGGCCACCTCGGCCTCCACCTCACAGCAGGCGCCACGATAGCTCGATCGCACTACCCGAGCCTGCTCGTGCAGGAGGTGGAGCGTGGCGCCATCCTCCGCGGGAATCCGAAACCGAGTCAGCACAACAGGATCAAAGGGGAGAACCCGATCGATGGCGGCCAACAGGCCGTCCACTCCGCTTCCGGTTCGGGCGGAGACGGCGACCGCGGCCTTAAACGCGCTGCCCTCCGGGCACAACTTCCGCTTCAGCGCCTCCCCGTCGGAGCCTTCCGCGAGCCGGTCAATCTTGTTGAGGATGAGGAGTTGGGGCGTGTCCGCCGCGCCGATTTCCGACAGCACCTCGAGGACGTGGGCAATATGGGCGGCAGCGTGCGGCGTGGCCGCATCCACGACGTGAAGGATCAGGGTAGCTTCGCCGACTTCTTCCAGGGTGGCGCGAAATGCTTCCACCAGGGTGGTTGGAAGGTTGCGGATGAATCCAACGGTATCCCCGATCAGGAGGCGGCGCCGCGACGGCAAGCTGAGGGCGCGAATGGTCGGATCGAGAGTCGCGAACATGCGGGCATCGCTCAGCACGCCGGCCCGGGTGAGCGCGTTGAAGAGCGTGGATTTACCGGCGTTGGTATAGCCGGCAAGGGCGACGACCGGTAGCGGGACGGACAGCCGCTGATGGCGGTGGACGGCGCGCGCGGCCCGAACGCCCTCCAGTTCGGTTTTCAGGCCGCGAATTCGCCGGGCGATCCGGCGCCGGTCAGTCTCCAGCTTGGTTTCGCCGGGACCTCGGGTACCGATCCCGCCACCCAGCCTCGACATTTCGACGCCGCGCCCGGTCAGGCGGGGAAGGAGATAGCTGAGCTGTGCCAGTTCCACCTGGAGACGGCCTTCCCGAGTTCGCGCGCGGCCGGCGAAGATGTCCAGGATGAGCTGCGTCCGGTTGATGACCTTGGCGTCGAGCGCACGCTCCAGATTGCGCTGCTGGGTGGGGCTGATCTCCTGGTCGAAGATCACCACCTCGGCATTCAGCGACTTTACAAGCGCTGAAAGCTCATCGACTTTGCCGGCGCCGACCAGCGTCGCGGGGTCGGCGCGGTCGCGCATTTGCACCAACTTCCCCAATACCCGGGCACCCGCGCTGCCGGCCAGTTGCTCCAGTTCCTCCAGGGTCTCTTCCGGATTGTCGGAAGACACAACACCCTTGCGGCGCTTGCCGGTCGTCCCAAAGCCGACCAGGATCGCGCCTTCCTGTCCTTGTTCCGCCGGAACCGCTACGCCAATGAAATCAGACCCTGGCTCGACGATTTATCCCTCCGCCGGTTCGGCCGGCACCGCCGCGGGGGCATGCTGCGGTACGTTTGCATGCGGAGGCGGCGACATCTGATGATGCGAATGACCGCTCTTGATGGTCACCACGGTAGAGATCGCATGCTTGAAGATCAACTGCTCCTGATTGTTGGTCTCCAGGATCAGCGAGTACTTGTCGAAGCTCTTGATGCGGCCCGACAATTTCACCCCGCTCAGCAAGTAGATCGTGATGATCCCTTTTTCCTTGCGCGCGTTGTTTAGAAATGCATCTTGGATGTTTTGCGCTGGCTTTTCCATAACGGCCTCAAATGGCACGAACTTCGGCGATGATCAAAAAAACATCGCCGTTTCAATTGTACCCGCCCCTACGCGGGGCGGAGAACACCCCTTACGATCATGATAAGACATGACGAGGGAAGCGGGCGAAAGGACTTGCCCTGGGCAAGCGTAAATTTGTGGAGGGAAGCCTAACCGAACCTGGAAAGGCCCGTCTACTGAGTCAAAGTGGGCGGCCAGCACACCTGGCCACTCCTCTCAGGTCAGCGAGTGGTTTCGGACCGGGAACCCCGACTCTACTGCGTGCCCGCCCACCTTTCGAATTCAACTGACAGCAGGATACCGGGGAGCGAGACCAAACGCAATCCCCTCTTGCCTTTAGAAGCGCTCTGGACAGCGCCCCGAGCAGGCCCCTAGAAAAGCGCCGTTGGCCGGCGGGTCCAGGATTTGCCCTTGCTCTTGGCAATGCCTTCCATATCATTGACATAGGCGCCTGCCTGCGTAAGCACGTGGTGAAGGTCGTTGCCGATGCTGATAAAGGTGAATCCCTTCTCCAGGAACTCGCCGACGCGGCTGGTGCCAAACAGGAAAAGACCCAGGATCACCCCGTTCTTCTGCGCCTCGGCCACCAGGGTATTTGTCGCCTCCTGCAGTTCGGGCGAGGTGTACATGTGGGGGAACTCGTACTTCTCATAGAGCCCCATCGACATACACAGATCGTTCTGTCCCAGGAACAGGATGTCGACGCCGGGCACAGCCGCGATCTCGGTCATATGCCTGATGCAGGCCGCCGTCTCCACCTGCAATGCGAGAATCACGTTCTTATTCGCATTGCCCACGTAGCCCAGAAGACCGGCCTTGTTCGTTGAACGCTGCGGGAAGTAGACCGACCGGGTGCCCACCGTCGGATACCGGGCGCAGCTTACGGCCTGGCGGGCTTCGTCCGCGCTGTTGATATAGGGAACCAGCACGCCGTCGGCGCCCAAGTCCAAAGCCTGCTGAATGCCGGCGCGGTCGTGATACCCGGCCACCCGTACCATCGACTTCGCTCCGCCGCTGGCGATGGCGCAGATCATGGCCGACAATTGCTCGTATCCCATGGGGCCATGCTGGGTGTCGATCAGGAGCCAGTCATAACCGCTGTGGGCCAACTGCTCCGCGACCGTCGTGCTGTGCGAATTGACGAAGAGTCCCATCTTGGGAACTCCCGCGCGCAACTGTTCTTTAAACTCGGCTCCGCTGAGGGCCGTCTCACTCATCTTTCTTCTCCTAGTCGTTGATCGGGCATCGTCCTTCACGCAGACAAAGCCCAGCGTTTGAAGGTAACTTCCGCAGTGTACCAAGCCTACGGGGCCGGGGCCAGACGATGGGGACGCCGATCGGAAATCGGTTCGATCCGGCCCATGGCGGCGAGCAAGGCGGCGCCGGCGACGTACAGCAGGCCGGCCGTGACAAACACCGCGCCATAGCCTTGAAGGTCGACGATCCGCCCGATGACCGGCTGCGAGAGGGCCCCCAGCAGCGTACCGGCGGCGCCCGTGATTCCGTAGAGGACCGCCACGTGGCGGGGCGGGCTGATCTCGGTGATCACGGTGTGGATGTTGGAGGCGAACGCCTGATGCCCCACGAGCGCGAGGCTGATGACGCCCAGGGCCACCAGGGGGTCGACGATCCAGAAAGCGAATCCCCCCAAGGCGGCCACCAGCAGCGCGGCGAACAGAACCGTTTTGCGTCCCCGGTCCAGGCTCCAGCCCCTGGCGATGAGCGCGCTGCTCAGCCACGCTCCGCCGAGCGAGCCCAGGCCACCGCAGAAATACGGAATCCACAACAGGCCACCCACCTGCGCCGGCGTGAAGGCGCGGATTTCCTGGAAGTACCCCGGCATCCAGAACAGGTAAAAGTACCAGGCGGCATCGGTCATCGCGCGGCTCGAGAGGGCGCACCAGTATTTCCTGGATGCCAGGGACAGCCGCAAGGTTACGCCGGCGGCCGCCGGTTCCGCGCGCGCGGCATCCTTGGCCGCGGGCGCGGGATCGGGTGTGCCGTATCGTTGCCGGATGCGCCGATGCAATTCGATCCAGGCGGGCAGCAGCAACAGGCCCAACGCTCCGGTGATCACGAAGGCGGCCCGCCACCCGAACCTCACGGAGATCCAGACCACCAGCGGCGGCGTGAGCAGAGTTCCGAGGCTGATCCCCGACAGCAGTAGCCCAACGGCTTTGGCACGATCCCGAGGCGGGAACCACTCCGCCGTGCCGCGAATCGCCGCCGGATAGAAGGCCCCCTCGCCGACGCCCAGCATTGCGCGGAAGAGGCTCAGGGTCCCCAAGCCCGTAGCAAACGCGTGCAGCATGTTGGCCGCGGACCAAACCACGATCGTCCATTCAAAGCTGCGCCGGCAGGCCAACCGGTCGGCCAGACGCCCTCCCAGAACGTACATGACGGCATAGACCGTGAGAAACGCATTCAACGCGAGGCCGTAATCGGTATTCGTCAGGCCCAGATCGCGGCGCACCTGAGGCATCAACACCCCCAGTACCGCGCGATCCATGTAGTTCAGCATCGAGGCCAGGAAGAGAAGCCACATGACGCGCCAGGCGAACCGCCGCTCGACCTCTGCCGGCACTGCCTGAAGAGCCTCCGTGGAGTGCGTCATCGGCGCGAATCATAGCATCCGCATGCGCCGAATCCCAGGGGAGGTATACTGGCAGGTTTCTGTACCCGGCGCGCTGGGATCCAACCTTGAACCTGACCACTCTTTTTGATCTGAGCTTGAAAGGGCGATCCGACATGACTGCCCTGGAAATCGGCGACCGCCAGTTCGCCTTCGGCGACCTGGACGCGCGCGCCAACGGCGTGGCTCGAATGCTGGAGCGCCGCGGCCTCGAGCGTGGCGACCGGCTTTGCGTCTACCTCGCAAACGGAGTCGAGTTCATCGACCTGTTCCTGGCGTGCGTCCGGACGGGAGTGATCTTCGTACCAATCAATATCCTTTACCGCGAACGGGAGATCACCCATATCCTTCGCGACGCCGAACCGAGGGCGGTGGTGTCGGCCAGCCCCGATCTCTCAGGCCTGACCGAAGTCTGGGCGCCCGAGGAAATCGCGGCAGCGGCGGAGAGCCAGGACCAGGAACCCGTCGCGGAACCACTGGACGGCGATTCCCCTGCCGCCCTCGTGTACACCTCGGGCACCACCGGGGTTTCGAAGGGAGCGGTGCTCACGCACAACAACTTTGCTTCGAACGCGGTCAACCTGGCCACCTGCTGGCAGATTACGGTGCAGGACCGCCTTCTGCTGGCGCTCCCGCTGTTTCATGTTCACGCCCTGGGAAACGGCATTCCGGTGTGGTTGATGTCAGGCTGCCGTGTCCGCCTCCTGGAGAGATTCGAGCATCAGACCGCCGCCGAGGAGTTCCTGCGCTTTCGGCCGAGCCTCTTTTACGGCGTGCCCACAGTGTACGTCCGGCTGCTCGACTGGCCGGAGGCAACCGCGCGCGCCGCCGGTGGGTACATGCGGCTGTTTGTGTCGGGTTCGGCGCCCCTTCCGGCGCAAGTGCTGGAAGAGTTCGAGGCGAAGTTCGGGCATCGGATCCTGGAACGCTACGGAATGACCGAAACGCTGATGAACCTCAGCAATCCGTATGAGGGAGAACGCCGCGCGGGCACGGTCGGCCAGCCGCTCCCCGGAGTGTCTGTCCGGATCGTGAACGGCGAGTTGCACGTCAAGGGGCCGAATGTCTTCTCCGGATACTGGCGGCGCGAAGAAGCCACGCGCGAGGCGTTCGCCGATGGCTGGTTCCGCACCGGCGACATGGCCTCGTGCTCCGCGGACGGCTACTACACGCTGGAAGGCCGCAAGAGCGACCTGATTATCTCCGGCGGGTTCAACATCTACCCGCGCGAGATCGAGGAACTGCTGCTCGAAGACCCCGCGGTCGCCGAGGCGGCGGTGGCGGGAATCCCCGATCGCATACGAGGCGAGTTGCCGGTGGCGTTCATCGTGCCGCGAGACGAGTTCGATGCCTCCCGCCTGGAAGCCCTCTGCCGCGGCAAGTTGGCCTCGTTCAAGGTACCGCGCGCGTTTGTCCGCGTGGACGCTCTGCCGAGGAACGCAATGGGGAAGGTGCAGAAGCACCTGCTCCCCAAGGCCGGTGTCGAGCCGGTCTAGAACTCGGTGGTCTCGATCAGCTTTGCCGTTTCCGCCTGCAACTGGTTCCGCCGCCGCTGCAACTGAGCCCGTTTGTCCCGCAGGGCCGCGATCTGGGTCTCCTGTTCCGCCAGTTGCCGGGCGTAGACCTGCACTTGTTGCTGCTGATTCGGGACGCGGCTCAGGCTCTCGATATTCTGCCGCAGCCGGGATTGGTCCTTGGAGATTGTGTCGATCTCCTGGTCCGTGTCGCGCAGGTCGCGTTCCGCTTCCGCGATCTGTCGCTTCAGGTCGAGAATCCGCTGCAACTGCTGCCGGCCCGCCGGTGACAAAGCTTTGTTCCGCGCGTAAACGGCGATGGCATCTGGCGTAAGCGAAGTGATTGCGTACGACTCGTCCACGACACGCTCTTCCGACACGACGTACTTCTGCTCGGAGGCTGGCGCCAGGGGGACTTCGAAGCGGTAGGCGTTCGCCGTCTTCTCCGACGGCTTGCCTTGTAACAGCTTGTATTCGGGACGCAGGGGATGTTCAAGGATCAGCGTTTTCGCTTTCGAGTCGACATTCTTGATGGTGTAGGTCTTGGTCTCGAGGATCGCGTTCCTGACGAGGAGGATCCCGCGGTTGAAGGTGATCTGCCGGACGTCGTCGGACTTCGAATCGAAGCGGGTCGTAATGCGGGTACCCAGATCCACCGCGTAGCTGATCAGTCGCTTGTCGCCGCTCTTGAGGGTTTCGACCAAGGCCTCGCCTCCGTAGGCGCCTTCGTCGAGCACGGTGATCGGCCCGCCGTCCAGCGTCTTTCCCGTGGCGTTCGAGAGTTCGGCCGCGTTGTGGGGATGCGCGGAGGACTCGTCTGAATAGATCAGCAACTTCCGCGCGCCGAGCTTTTGCTGGAGGAACGGGAGCATCGCCGATTCGTTTTTGCGAACGGTCACCGGGGCCGGCATGCGGTACTCGAAGAGGTCCCCCAGCTCACGAGCGGCGGCCGTCGCGGCGATGGAGCTCTCGGCGGCGCGATTCTCATCCCGAAGCGCCGCCAGTCGCTTGCGCTCCATCGGCATCGCGGCCGCCGGAGCGGCGGGGGCATTCTGCCGGAAGGCATCGGCTACTCTGGGCGCCGCCTCCGCCGCGACCTGTCCGATCGCTCCTTCATGCAGCACCGGTCCCTGTGCGATCTCGTCGGGGAGATCCGCCACCCGGCGGGAAATGAACTTCGGTTCGTACAGGCGGCTGATGAAGCTGATCGGACGGCCCGATACGAGCGAAAGCTGGACCTGACTCCAGTCCTCGCCAGTCGTGTTGTCCACGATGGCCCAACCTTCGAGAGTCGCCTGGCCGCCTTTGTCGAGAATCAGGCGATAGCTCGACTTCCACACCGCGGCGGGAATCACGTAGTTGACCGCGATCGATCGCGGCTTGGAATCGGTCGAGTCCAGGTACACGCTCCGGCGGTCCTGCGACCGGGCATCGGAGAGCGCCACCAGGTAGTCGCGAAACTGCTGCTGGAGCTTGGCGGCGGCGAACTTCACCCCCTGCACCGAGCCCAGGTCGATCGTTTGAATCTCGCCCGAATCGAGCAACAAGGTTAGCTGCTCGGAAGGCCGCTCTTTGTCACTGCCAGGAATCTGGCGGCCGGACACGACGACCCCTGAGATCGGAGCGCCCGCGGTCCGCAGTTCGACGCGGGCGCCTTTCAGTTCGTCCAGCAACTCGCTCAACGGTTTCCGCTCGCCGATCCGGAAGGGGAAATCGCCGAGCTTCCGGCTCAACGGGAGGCTCGAATCATATCGCAGCGCGGTCACCTTTCCCGAGCCGCGCTCCACCACCGTGAGCGACTTCAACACATCGTCCATCTCCGACGCTTTGAAATCGAGCCTCGCCGATTCTCCCCCGGACAAATCGCCGGACCGCTCAAAATACCCGACGCCGTGTTTGTACAAGATCACCTGGCGGACGGGCAGGTCGGCTGCCATTATTGTGGTGGTCAGCAACAGGGGCCAAATTCTCATGACTCGCACCTCTTTCTCCAGATGCCCCGAAACCCAGGGGCCTTTCAGACTTGGCAGGTCTAATCCATCGGCGGACACGAGTACCGGCTCACTGCTTTTCAGCTTGACACACCGTCCGCCATACGGCACACTGCGGATACTAGCAAGACGACTGGGCATCGTTAGACGCGCCGTTAATGGTTTGACGTACGTCGCCCCCTGGGTTTTGCGGGCTTCGAGTGCGGGAGCGTGGCGCCCGGCATTCTGGTGAACTATGGAAGTCGGCCGGCTGATCCTCCTGGTTGACGATGACCCATCGCTTGTCGGCTACGCGCAGCGCTATCTGGCGCGTCTCGGATACAAGGTGGTTGTGGCGCGATCGCCTGACGAGGTAATGGCCGTCCTGGCAGACGGGAAGGTTGTGCCGGCTTTGGCCATCATCGATGTGACGGTTGGGGGAGGATTGGCCTCCAATTTCGGGCAGCAACTCCGGCGCCGGCATCCGGAGATGCCGATCCTGTACTGGAGCGGCTATCCGATCCCGGAAGAGCAACTTCGCGAGGGTCATCCCGGCCGGGTCGGCTTCCTCACCAAACCGTTTCGCCCCCAGCAGCTCACCGAAGTCATCGAACAGTTGGTGAAGGGCTCGTAGCTACGGGTTGACGAGATTTCGCAGGGAGCCGGCGTAGGGCGGCCGTGCCACTCCCCGCTCGGTGATGATCGCGGTGACATACCGGTTGGGCGTCACATCGAACGCGGGATTTTCAACGCGGGTTCCTTCGGGAGCGACAGGCACCCCGAAGACATGGGTCACTTCGCCCGCGGCTCGTTGCTCGATCGGGATGCGATCGCCGGAGTCCAGGGTCAGGTCGAGGGTCGAAATCGGCGCGGCGACGTAGAAGGGCACGCCGTTCTCCTTTGCCAGCACCGCAACCGAATAGGTCCCGATTTTGTTCGCCACGTCGCCGTTGGCGGCGATGCGGTCCGCGCCGACAATCACGCAGCCGATGCGGCCCGACTTGAGAAAGTGGCCGGCCATGTTGTCGGTGATGAGGGTCGCCGGTATTCCGTCCTGCTGCAGTTCCCAAACGGTAAGCCGGGCGCCTTGAAGGAAGGGCCGCGTTTCGCCGGCGAAGACATCGATATGCTTGCCGGCGGAGACCGCGGCGCGAATCACCCCCAGCGCCGTGCCGTAGCCGGCGGTCGCCAGCGCACCGGCGTTGCAGTGGGTCAACACGGTTCTGGCATCGGGCACGAGCGGAGCGCCGTGCCGCCCGATCGACTGGTTAATTTCGATATCCTCGATCTTGATTCTCTCCGCTTCGGCGACCAGGGCGCCGCGGATCTCCTCGAGAGGGCGGCCGCGGAGGGAGGCGTACAGCTTCTGCATCCGGTCGATGGCCCAGAACAGATTGACCGCGGTCGGACGCGTGCGGGCAAGAATCTCGCAGATGCGGGCGACCTGACCATCGAGATCTTCCCCATCGGCGTGGAGCACGCCCAAAGCGACTCCCATGGCGGCGGAAACGCCAATCGCCGGCGCTCCGCGAATCACCATCGACCGGATCGCTTCCGCCACTTCCTCGTAGGTCCCGCAGGTGACATAGACCTCCTGTTGCGGCAAGCGGGTCTGGTCGATCATTACGACGCCATCCGGAGTCCACTGGACGGTTTCCACCATGACTTAACGAATTCCTTTCCCCAGCGTGGCAAACAGCACGAACAAGGTCAGATTATAAGCGCAGTGCATGAGGGTGGAAGCCAAAGTCGAACTCCACCGGTAACGGCACCACCCGAAGGCAATGCCGGCCAGGGTGATGAGAATTCCGTGCCGCCACGACATTCCATACTGGGGCAGGTGAAGGAGCCCGAAGATCCCGGCGACGGCAATGATTCCACCCGCTGCGCCCAACGACCGGACCAGGACCGGTTGCAGGAGCCCGCGGAAAATCAGTTCTTCAAAAAAGGGCCCCAGGGTTACGCCGGCTACTGCGATCACGGCGAAGGACAAGGGTTCTCGCAGGAGTTCCTTGATGGGCATGTCGGCATCCGGGGTTTTCAGCAGCGCGCCCAACAACACCACGGCGACCGCCAGCGACACCCCGTTCAACACGGTAGCCAGCACAGGAACACCCTCCACGGTCCACCGAAGGGCGACGCGGAGATCCTGCTCGAGATGTCCGCGGAAGTAGAGCCGCAACCCGGCAAACGCGAGGCTGTAGCCGATCAACTCGCTCGGGACGAGCACCAGCGCTTTTGGCGGAGTCGACGAGCCGAGAAGCATAAACAGGCCTTGGATGGCCAGAAAGCTGAGCATCATGCAGGGAAGGGCGAAGGCAGCGAAAAAGAACAGGTCCCGATATCCCCACTCCGGCTCTGTTTCACGGCGTTCGATCACGATTCACACTCGATCAGGAGAGCCGCGATGAGCGGAATGAGGATCTCGTGGTGGCCGGTCAGCGCGATGCCCCGCCCGCCGGCGCCCGCATGCGGCCGCTGGACCACGTTCAAGGTGGGCCGGTAATGCTGGAGGAAGTCCAGGTTCACGGTGACAAAGCGGCGGAGCGGTGTCCCCAGGTTTCTCACCGTCGATACGGCCTTGAGGAACACTTCCGGCATGACCACCGCGGAACCGACATTGAGGTGCACGCCCCCTTCGTCGAGTCCCTTGACGAGCGAGCAGAACAGGCGGAAATCGCGATGCGTGGCCTCGCCCAATGCAGCCGGATTTACCGCTGGGTGCGTGTGTGGGGTGTCGGTTCCGATGGCCACATGGACGGTGACCGGAAGAGCCGCCCGGTACGCCAGCCAAAGCAGACTGTGGCGGGCGAAACGCGGATCGCCGAGGGTCTCCAGGCGCTGGCCCAGGGCTTCGCCGATCCCAAGAGATTTGGCGTTGCCCTCGGCAATCGCGAGGTTCATCTCGCGTCCGGTCTCTTCGGCTGAGCCGAACCGGCCGTCCGGCAGGACGGCCTCCACGTCCTCGCTGGTCTGGCCGGCGATGGCGATTTCGAAGTCGTGGATCGCCGCCGAGCCGTTCATGGCAAAGGCCGTGGCATATCCGCGCGCCGCCAAGTCCATCAGCAGCGGCGCCATCCCGCACTTGATGACATGTCCACCCATGGCCCAGAGGATCGCCCGCTGATGATTTTTGGCAAATCGCAGCGCCTCGACGACGAGACGCAACGAATCCGCCGCCAGAATCCGGGGCATGGAATCGAGAAGCCCCACGACGCCGCCGCCCTGCGGGTAGGGCCGGCCGAAGTGATCGGCCTGTACCTTGCCGCCCCGGTCGGCGATGGGAATCGTTTTCAGGCCCGTCAATTCCAGCGGGCGTGCCTTGTATTTGCTCAAGCTCGGGTTCCGTTCCGCAGGCTCACCTGCCGCCGGTCGGCACTGGCGCCGGCCTTGGCCAATGCCTGCCCCGTGTAACTTTCCTTCACGCGCACGATCGCTTCCGGCGGCCCCGCGGCCACAATGCGGCCGCCATATTCTCCTCCGTCCGGGCCAAGATCCAGAATCCAATCCGCGGTCTTGATGACGTCCAGATTGTGCTCGATCACCACCACCGTATTGCCCAACTCCACCAGTCGCTGCAGGACATCCAACAGCTTACGCACATCATCGAAGTGGAGGCCTGTCGTCGGTTCGTCGAGCACGTACAGCGTCTTGCCGGTTTGCCGCCGGCTGAGTTCCTTGGCCAGCTTGATCCGCTGGGCCTCGCCTCCCGACAGCGTTGTCGACGACTGGCCTAGATGGATGTAGTCCAAACCTACGTCCATGAGTGTTTGGAGCTTAACCTTGATCTGCGGAATTCCCCCGAGAACCTCCAGGGCCTGTTCGACGGTGGCATCCAGGACGTCGGCGATGGAGTGATCGCGGTACTTCACCTGAAGCGTCTCGCTGTTGTAACGCCGCCCGCGGCAGACGTCGCACGTGACATAGACGTCCGGCAGGAAGTTCATCTCGATCCGCTTCAGGCCGTCGCCTTCGCACGCCTCGCACCGTCCTCCCTTGACGTTGAAACTGAAACGTCCCGGCTTGTAGCCGCGCTCCCGGGACTCCGGCAACAGCGCGAAGATATCCCGGATCAGCGAGAACACGCCGGTGTAGGTCGCGGGATTCGAGCGCGGAGTCCGGCCGATCGGATCCTGGTCGATCCGGATGACCTTGTCGACGTGCTCCAGGCCGCGAACGGAACCGTGGGCGCCCGGATAGGCTCCGGAGCCATTGATGGCGCGAAAGATCGCGCGGTGCAGGATATCGTTGACAAGCGTCGACTTCCCGCTCCCGGACACGCCCGTCACCACCGTGAGCAGCCCCAGGGGGAACTGGACGTCGATCTCTTTCAGGTTATGTTCGGCGGCTTTCTTGATCTCGACCCATCGCCCGTCCGGGACGCGGCGTTCGGCGGGAATCGCAATCTTTTTGACGCCCGAGAGGTACTCTCCGGTGAGCGATAAAGGGTTCCGGGCCACATCGTCCGGCGGCCCGGCGGCCACCAGTTTTCCGCCCAGGCGTCCGGCCCCCGGCCCCAGGTCGATGACGTAGTCCGCCCGTTCGATGGTCTCCTGGTCGTGTTCCACCACCAGCACGGTGTTGCCCAGGTCGCGCAGCCTCTCCAGAGTCGACAGCAGGCGCTCGTTGTCCCGGGGATGCAACCCGATCGACGGCTCGTCGAGCACATACAGAACGCCGCGCAAGCGCGACCCGATCTGAGTGGCGAGGCGAATTCGCTGGCCCTCGCCGCCCGAAATCGTCGCCGCTGAGCGGTCGAGGCTCAAGTAGTCGAGTCCCACCTCGGACAGGAACTCCAGCCGGGCCCGAATCTCTTCCACGATGCGTCCTGCAATCTCCAACTCCCGCGGCTGCAATTGCCAGCTCTTCAGGGTCAGCAGGGCCCGCATCACCGACAGGCCGGTGAAGTCGGCGATCGACATGCCTTTGACCCGCACCGCCAGGCTCGACGGGCGCAGCCGCCGGCCCTCGCACGCCTTGCAGGCGATCATCGACATGTGGTCTTCCATCGCCTCGCGGTCGTCGGCATACGCTCGCTCGTACTGCTGCATCAGGGCGTTCACCAGGCCGCCTCGGCCTCGTTCGCCGTCCAGCATCAGCGTGCGTTCGTCCCCGGTGAGCTTGTTCCAGGGCGTAGCGATTTTGATCCGCTTGGCGCGCGCGTAGTCCTCCACCAGGTATTCGACGGAATGGTTCTGCAGGGCCCGGAGCAACGCGCCGCCCAGTAGCGGTTTGGACAGATCAACCAGGACCTTCGCCGGATCGAACGACCATTTGGCCCCCAACCCGTTGCACTTTTCGCAGGCGCCGAACTTGCTGTTGAACGAGAAGGAACGCGGCTCGAGCTCAGGGATACTCAGTCCGCACTCGGGACAGGCGGATTTTTGAGAGTACATCCGCTCCTCACCGCCGGAAATCGCCAGCAGGACAATGCCGTTGGCCAGTTTCGTGGCCGTATCGACGGACGCCTCCAGACGGCGTTCGATCCCGGGCTTGACGACCAGGCGATCCACCACCACCTCGATCGTGTGATTTTTTCGCCGGTCGAGCGGAATGTCGTCGTCGAGCGAGTGCGTCTCGCCGTCGATGCGCGCGGTGACGAAGCCCTGGCGCGCCAGTTTCTCGAGGTCTTTCTTGTATTCTCCCTTGCGTCCCCGCACGATCGGCGCATAGATCGTGACCTTCTCCTGCGGCGCCAGGGACATTACCTGCTGGACAATCTGTTCCGTGGACTGGCGAGAAATCTCGTGTCCGCAATTCGGGCAATGCGGGATGCCGATCGAGGAGTACAGCAGGCGGAGGTAGTCGTAAATCTCGGTGATGGTTCCGACGGTGGAGCGCGGGCTACGGTTGGTGGTCTTCTGCTCGATGGAGATCGCCGGACTCAATCCGTCGATCGAATCCACCTCCGGCCGCTCCATCTGGTCGAGAAACTGGCGGGCGTAGGGGGAGAGTGTTTCCACGTAACGCCGCTGTCCCTCCGCGTAGATCGTGTCGAATGCCAGGGACGACTTGCCGGAGCCGCTCAGGCCCGTGACCACAGTCAACGAGTTTCGCGGAATCTCGACGTCTACGTTCTTGAGATTATGTTGGCGCGCGCCATGAACGCTGATGCGATCGAGCATGAGTGACGGAGCCGGTGAGACTCCTTCATTGTCTCGCGAGAGGGAGCGACCTGGCAAACGAGTCCAGTCATCAGAAAGGCCAAGCCGGCCTTTGGGGTTCGGCCTCTCGACTTCGCCATCGGGTGAACGCCAGGTTTTGCAGAACGAAGCCAATTCTAGCCACAAGTGATTGATTTTGCGGGTAGTGATTGGGTTCATCCATCGGCTTCGATAGGCTTCGACCGGCCGGGCTTCGCCCGCCGGGCCAGCCAGGGGGCCGGCCTGCGGTCCGGGGTGACCGCCCCACTTTTCTTCGGCGCGGTAGGTAGGGTACGCCTTGTTCCAGGACGTCTCGTGGGAACACCCAACGGGTCGTGCAACCGGCCTTCGGCCGGCGGGCTGCATGTAGGCAGCAGCTCCTACGCTTGCCAATTGGCCAATCTCCTGGCACGCCTTACGAAAGGCGACTTTCCGGCGGCAGGTTCCCTTTGGCGGTCCCCGCAAAAGAGAGTGGCAGTACCCTCAAATGTGGTGTATGCCGTTGTCGGACCTCGCGGAATTCGAAACGGCTAGGCTCCTTTTCGTTGATTTGCCTGAACTTATTCGACCGGGTCCCAAGAGAATGCGAAAACATCGCTCTGACTCGAGCCTATCACGCGAAGTCTGTTTCTGGTTTCTGAACGCTCAAAGCAAACATTATCAAGCGTTTCGACAAAGAGCGGTGGGGGCCGAAATTATCTTGACAGCGGGGGGGGGGGGGGGGGGGGGTATTGGGGGGGGGGGGGGGGGG
>CAZGUX010000057.1:0-38276 GCA_964529305.1 uncultured Solibacteraceae bacterium
GTTGCCACAGCAGGAAACGCCCTCCGCCCGGCAAATCGTGGTGTACCCAGTACATCCTCCTCTCTGATTGGCCGCAAACCACTTACTTGCTTTGAGTTATCTCCGTTTCCGTGCCTATCACAGGGAGGAACTTCGGCTTAGTCTTGCTGCCCATGTCCGCGTTGTGCATGCACAGGTAGCACAGGGCCCTGCCGATCACCGGCAGCCACACTTGATGTGTTGTATCTTGATTTGCCAAACTGAGTCGCTTTCTATTTCTGGAACCTCGGGAGCGGTCCACTCGCCTAAGGCTCCTGCCTACGGGCACGCCGCTGACCAATTAGACAATAGATAGCAGAAATGTTCCCCGCTATCAAGGGGCTAATAATATCAAGCTCGAATGCGATACCAAGTCAGGCTAAGCCCGAGGGTCTTCACACCGCGCTACTCGTCGCAACCACCTTTGGGCATCTCATTTCGGTCATACAACCCCAACTCCAAGGCCGATCTCGACATCCGGTCCAGGGCCGCCTGCCGCTCCGATTCCGCAAGGGCATCGTAGAATGCTCGGACCGTCTCGAAGCTAGCGCTCATGCTAGCGCCAGCCAGACAACTTTCCGATAATTCCGCAAACTGAACGAGCCACTCCGCGGGAGGCGGGTCAAGTTGCCGAGGAACAGCGTGAGTTCCCCGTCTTGCGAAGGTGGCGTCGATTGCCGAGTTGACTGTTGCGGGCTTCAACTTGCCAGCATGCACGAGCAGCGCAAGGTCAACCAAATCCTTGACGCGGCTGTTGGGAATGCTTCTCGGTAGCGTGTATGCGTGGAACTTTTCTGCGAACTGCTGTTCTCGGGGAATCATCCGCACTGAGGGCCGCGTGATTCCGGCAAAGGCCAGCCAGTCTCTGCACTCCACCACGTCCACAGGCTGAATGACGACGTCGCCGACCCCGACGTCCAGATGGAATCGAGCAAAGATTCGGGCATCCATTCTCGTTTCAACCGGAAACCTCGCGCCACCATATGGCGCGGCGTCCAAGTCCATGATCGGCGCCGCGATCGCGAACTCGAACCAATCATCGAGCGACGCTCCGGCGGCCCTTTGAAGCATTTCGTGAATGACATCGTTCGTTTGCCCGCTGGTGGCGTCCAGCCCGGGGATTGTGAGATCGATGTCGATCGTCGCGCGCGCCGTGTCAAACAGCAGTTCCAGAGCGTAACCGCCCTTTAATACCCAAGAGGCCTGGTCCGGCAGGAACAACCTCGCCAACAGGCGATCAAATGCGACCTGACGTCGCAAACGGTTCACGTCGACTTTTTCTTCATGCGCGATTCGCTTCACGCGGTCTTCGAGCGCCCTTCTGAAGGCGCCGGCAGTGGCGTACGCGTTTGGGCCCGGCATCTATGCCACTCGCCTTTGAACTTCCTCGAATAGCTTCTTCACAGGATCGCTGAGATCGGCCTCTCTCAGATCTGAGCGCTTAATCAGCCCTCTATCGAACGCCTGCCGAACAGCTTGCCGTACGAAGGCGCGTTCTACGGCCCCGGCCTCCACCACATCAACGATCGTTCGAAGCGGCCGTGTGAACTGGAATCCCTGCGCGGTTTGGACGTCTGGGGGCGGCACAATGCCGTGATGCAGAATGAGGATACTCGGGATCTCACTGTTCCTGCGGAATTGTGGTGGAACGGTCATGTGCAGCTTCGCCGGGTTGACGTCGGAGAGTTCATGGAGGCTGAGGGCCGTCTGATGGCTGTAGACTCCCTCGGTCTCCTCTTTCCGGTTTCGGGACCAGAGCGACCAGATTGCGAGGTCAGGATGGTCCGTCTGAGGAAATAGGGCGAGGCGGTAAATACCGCGGTGCTCACGGATCCAGTTCCCTGCCTGAACGTGGTAGGGATGCGTGTTTTCTGCGAACCCCGCAGCCTTGGCCTGCTTGGTTGTGAAGAAGCCCTGTTGCGCCTCGGCAGTCTCGTAGAGGTGCCGAAACGAATCTTTGCGAGATTGCCTCATGACACAATACTACAACTCAATTGAGGTTATGTGGAAAGGGACGATCTGTCCGAGGGTTCCGTTCGATGCGCGAAACGGGCATGAAAAGGGCAAAGTCTCAGCCTGCCCTACAAACGGCCCGCTAAGTTGCCGGAAATATTGGCCCGGCCGCTTCCGGTCCTCTGGTCTGAGACCAGGAGTTCCTCCTCAAAAGCGGGCAGACTAAGGCTTGGGCCGCTATTTTGTGGGGCCATCTAACTGATTGATTTTGGATAACTAAGCAGGAAGGAAGGGGATAAATGGTCGGGGCGAGTGGATTCGAACCACCGACCTCCTGGTCCCGAACCAGGCGCTCTAGCCAGGCTGAGCCACGCCCCGATCTTTCTTATGATAGTACACCCCAGTCATCGCGGACAAGGGTCCCCAGCCGCTTCGAACGTAACGACCGTTTCACGCAAACCTTGTACACTGTAGCGGTGCGAGTCCCAGCCGTCTTTTTGCTTGTCAGTTCCTGCGCGTTTGCACAGTTTCCAAAGGCGCTTCCCAACGGCTACGACCTGCCCAATGGCTGGCGCCTGACGCCGGCGGGCAAACACGTGGTCACCAACGACTATGTGCTGCGGGTTCTGCCCACCATGGATGGGAAACGGGTAGTCTCGCTGCACTCGGGCTTCAATCCGCATGGTCTCGTCCTGGTCGATCCCACCACGGTGGAGCCGACCCAGCGGATTCCGCTCAAGTCGGCATGGTTCGGCCTGGCCTGGTCGCCCAAGGGCGAGACGCTATATGTCTCCGGAGGAAACGCGGACAGCCGCCGCGACCCCACGGCCGCCCCCATCTATGCCTTCGGGTATGCCGGCGGTAAGCTCAGCGATCGGCCGGACGCGGTGTTCGAGCACCGGCTGCCGTTGAACCAGATCTATTGGTCCGGTCTGGTGCATCACCCGGTGAAGCCGCTGCTGTACGCCGCGAATCGCGGCACGGGCAGCGCCGCCGGCCACGTTGTGGTGTTCAATACGGACACACGGGAACGGGTGGCGGAAATCCCCACCGAGATCAATCCTTACGATGTGGTGCTGGACGCCAAAGGCGAAACCCTCTTTGTCTCTAACTGGTCGAGCAAATCGGTGAGCGTTGTGGACACGGCGACCCATCGCGTGAGGGGGGTGGTGCGGGTTGGCCACAATCCCAACGACATGGAGCTGGCCAAAGACGGACGGCTCTTCGTCTCGTGCGGAAACGAGAACTCGGTCTATGTCATCGACACCAAGGCGCTGCGCCCGATTGAGGTGATCAATACGGCGATGCACCGCATGGCGCCGGTTGGGTCGACGCCCAATGCGCTGACCCTCGACCCAACACAGCGGATGCTGTTCGTGGCGAATGCCGACAACAACAACGTTGCCGTGATCAACGTAGCCGAACGCGAGGAGAGCCACGTCATGGGCTTCATCCCGACAGCCTGGTATCCCTCCGCGTTGGCGTTGAGCGCGGATGGGCGGCTGTTGTACGTGGGTTCGGCCAAGGGACTGGGCGGTTACGCCAACGTGCGCGGCCCACACAGCACTCTGCGGGACGAGGGAGAGGGCAAAGGCTCGGTGAAGTCGCTGCAACGAGGCGCTGTCAGCGTGATCCCGCTCAGTCGTCTGAAGACCGAAATCGCGGCCTACACTAGGCAGGCGATGGCGAACTCGCCGTACAACGACGAACTGCTCGCCAAGGCAAAGCCGCCGGCGGCGGGCGCGTCGATCGTCCCGCGCGAGGTTGGAGCCGGCTCGCCGATCCAGCACGTGATTTACATCATCAAGGAGAACCGGACCTACGACCAGGTGTTCGGCGACATTCCCAAGGGAAATGGCGACGCGCGATTGACCATCTTCGGGCGCAAGGTGACGCCCAACCAGCACAAGATCGCCGACGAGTTCGTCCTGTTCGACAACCTCTACTGCGATGGCGAAGTCAGCGTGGACGGCCATTCGTGGTCGAACTCCGCCTACGCGACGGACTTCAACGAGAAGCTATGGCCGCCGAACTACGGGGGGATCAGCAAGTCGGGCTATAGTTTCGGCTACGTGCCGTCATCCGGGCACATGTGGGATCTGGCCGCCCGCAAGGGACTTACGTACCGCAGTTATGGCGAGTACGCCGAGCGTGTGAGCGACGGCTCCCAGATGCAGGCTCGCGCGGGCATTGCCGGACTGGTAGGGCACGTCGCGCCAAAGTTCAGGCTGCCCGGCATGCGCGACACCGACAATGTGAAAGTCTTTATCGGCGAGCTCGACGAGTATGAGAAGAGCTTCGATCACCCCGACCCGCAGAAGCGCTTGCCCAATTTCATCGTGATGAGCCTGGGAGAAAACCACACGCAAGGCACGCGCCCGGGCGTGCCGACTCCGTCGGCGGCCGTCGCCAACAACGACTGGGCGGTCGGGATGCTGGTAGAGCGTGTCAGCCGGAGCCGGTACTGGCCGCGGACAGCGATCTTCATTATCGAAGACGACGCGCAGGACGGATCCGACCACGTGGATGCGCGCCGCACGATAGGGTTGGTGATCAGCCCCTATACCCGCCGCCGCGCCGTGGACTCCACGCTGTACACAACGTCTTCGCTGCTGCGAACGATGCAATTGCTGCTCGGACTTCCGCCCATGACGCAGTTCGACGCCGCGGCCACGCCGATGTACGCCGCCTTCTCCGATAAAGCGGACTTGACTCCCTACACGCACGAACCTCCTCAGATCGATGTCAACGCCAGGAACTCGCCGCTCGCGTGGGGGGCGCGGGAGTCGATGGAGATGGACTTCTCCGACTACGACCGGACGCCGATGTTTGCGTTAAACGAGATCATCTGGAAGAGCGTGAGGGGCGCGAACTCGGAGATGCCGCTGCCGGTGAGGCGGTTCCACTTCAGGCCCTGACTTCGGTCGGCCTATCGGCTCTGGCGGTCTATCCATAGGGAGTACGCAGTGAACACCATTCCGGCTGCGACCACGCCGAGCACGACCAGGAAGAACGGGTCGTGGGTCTCCGCATACAGCCAACAGAAGGTGGCCGCGATCAACGCCCGGATCTGAATCGTAGTCGGGTACAAATTGACGGCTCGAGTCTGGATCAGACGCATGACAACAATCGCCAGCGCCAACATCAGGCTGCCGGTGAACCGGGGAAAGGCTTCTCCATAGTCGCCATTGGAGAGCATCATTTTTAGAAGCGCCCGAGGCGCGATCATCAGACCGGCTCCGGCAAACGTGAGGTAGGCGACCACGTAGTAAAGGCTGAGGCGTGTACGATTCATGCGTCCGCCGAATTATCGGAAGCCGAGGAGGCAGTTGTCAACCGCTTCCGGGTTGTTTCGGGGCGGGTCTTCCTGGATCACCAGTAAGTCAGGGTCAGTCTCGCCGGGACGATCGGGCGCTGAGGGTTCGCGCCATCTCCGCCGCCACCGTGGCTCCTTTGGGAGGAGGGCTCAACACCGCGCCGGCCAGTTGCGCCAGCGCGTATTCGGGAAGGTCCTCGGCCTCTTTGGTGAAGAGCATGGTCCGGCTTTCCGGGTCGTAGTCCACCCGGACCATGTCGCGCGGCCGGATCTGGTCGGTCGCGATCAGGTTCGACAAGGGATGAACCAAAGCCCGTTCGATCGCGCGCTTCAGATGCCGGGCGCCGTATTTGACGTCCGTTCCTTCCTCCAGCAGGCGCTGCCGGGCGCTGCCCGTCAGGGAAAAGATAAACGGCAGGTTGGCCGACGCAAAGATGCGCTTCTGCAGTTGACCCAGTTCGATATCGAGAATCTTCTTGAGTTCGGGCTCTCCGAGGGGGCGGAAAACCACCGTCTTGTCGATGCGGTTCATGAACTCCGGCGTAAACTTCTTGCGCGCCGCCTCCGAACCCGCCCGCGAGATCTTGCCGTCCATCGCCGGGTCCAATGGACCGGTCGAATCATTGGCCCGGGCGGTGAACCCCAATGTCGGACGCAGCAGCGCTTCCATTTGGGAAGCGCCCAGGTTGCTCGTCATGAAGATGAGGGTGTGGGAGAAATCAACGCGTCGATTGTCGCCCAACGTCAGCGAAGCCTTGTCCAGGATGCCGAGCAACAGGTTCCAGAGCGCATCGCTGGCCTTTTCGATCTCGTCGAACAGCACGAAGCTGATCTTCAGCCGTTCGGTGTGGTACTGATTCAGCGCTTCCTGGCTCAGCACCGGATGCGTCTCCCGGTGACCCAGGTATCCCGGAGGCGAACCGATCAGCTTGGCGATTTCGTGGCTGTGCTGGAACTCGGCGCAATCCACTTTGATCACGGCTTTTTCGTCCCCCAGGAGCGTTTCCGCGGTTGCCTCCACCAGGCGTGTCTTGCCTGAACCGGTGGGACCGAGGAACAGAAAATTCCCAATCGGTCTCCCTGGGGGTACCATCCCCGCCAGATAGGTCTGGTAAATGTTGACGATCTGCTGAATCGCCTCGTCCTGGCCGACCACCTTGGACTTCAAACCCGTTTCCAGATTTTCGGCCTGTCGACCAGTCAGACTCGGGTCCAGCGTCTTGTTTGTGCGAATCATGAAGGCTAGTACCTCCCGGTTGAAGGTTCCTCAGTCACCTTGCTGGGAGGCCCTTCCTGAACAGACACGAGCAAACGGCGTGCCAATTTTCTTATCGGCAGGTCGGGCGCAACTCAACGCCCTGGCCTTGGCGGCCGCGAAGGCCTCATTTCGACCCGGCTAACCAGCGTCCGCTCAGGCATTTGGAGAAGCGACAGAACGACTTGCGCGACGTCTTCCGGCGCGATTTTCCAGTCTTCGTCGCTGTTGCGGGCGCTGAAACCCGTCGCGACGCTGCCGGGCATGATATCGCTCACCCGGATGTTGTCGTAGCGGAGATCCTGCATCATGGCTTCGCTGAACCCGTTGAGTCCGAACTTGGAGGCGTTGTAGGCAGACCCTCCTGGGAACGTGTTCCTCCCCGCCAAGCTGCTGATATGAATGATGTGGCCGCCACCCCGAGTCCTCATCAGGGGGATCGCCAGGCGCGAACAATAGAACACGCCCGACAGGTTCAAGTCGATGACCCGATGCCAATCCTCGGGCGTCAACTCCGCAAAGCTCCGGAAAATGCCGACGCCGGCATTGTTGATGAGGATATCGAGCCCACCGAACCGGCGACCGGCCGTTTCAAAAAGGTGCTCCGCCTGATCCCACTTTGAAACATCGGCCGCCTCTCCGAAGACGCTGCCAAAGGCCGACAGGTCAGTCACCGCACGGTCCACGCCATCCTGGGTCCGGCCGCAGATGGCGACCGACGCTCCCGCGCGCAACAGATGCTGGGCGATGGCCCGCCCGATACCACGAGTGCCGCCGGTGACCACGGCCGATTTGCCTTTGAGAAAGGGGTCCATAAGGGAGATCTTAACAGCGCACGGAAGGCAAACCGGGGCTGCGATGATAAAATCAGGCTTAGATTGGCACTCGACCAGATACCCGCCGTCCTCGCGGCGAATGAGACAACCGGTCCCCCTGGTGAGACAACGCGGCAATTGCTCCGGGCGGCGGTTGCGGCGGAGTGGACTCGGGCGGGCGAGGATTTCCTCGAGTCATCGACCCGCCAACTGGAGCAGTTGCTGGCCGCCACTGTCGCCGCCGCCATCCGGCGGACGGAACGGGAGGCCGCCGAGGAGTTGGCCGCGGCGATTGCCTCCACCGAAAGCCGCGTCCGCCAGCAACGATCGGCCGAGCTTGCGCAAGCGCTTCGCCGCTTCCGCCAGGCGGGGAGCCCGGAGGAGATCATGCGCTGGCTGGAAGAAGCGGCCGGCTCGGTGTGCGGCCGCTTCGCCATTCTCTCCGTCAGCGGTCCAATACTGGTGGGCCTCGCGATTCACGGTGTGGACTCCGAGCCGCTGCAAGCCCTGTTCGAAGTGCTCGACCTTCCGCTGGCCGAAGCACCGGCCCTCAGCGAGTGCGTCGAGAGCCGCGAAATGGTGGTCTCGATCACCACTCCGCGGGAGGTCTCCCCGCAGCTGGTCCAGATCTTCCAGCACGGCGGCGGCGAGAAAGTGTATCTGTTCCCGATCGTCGTTCGCGGCGAAACGGCGGCGGTGTTGTACGGCGCTTCCCAGGAATCCGGGCCGGTGGATTTTTCCTCGCTCGAGCTACTCACCGGAATGGCCGGCATCGCCACCGACGCCCTGCTAACGGTGGCGCCGACCCGCGTCCCGGCGCCGGCGCCCGACAACGGTCTGATCTCTATCGAAGGCGTTTCGTTGACGCCGAAGCCGCGCAAGGTGGAAAGCCTTCCCTGGTCGTCGCTCAGCCCCGAAGAGCGGCAACTGCATCTCAGCGCACGCCGCTTTGCCCGAGTGCAGGTGGCGGAAATGCGCCTCGAGCAGGCCGAAGCCGTACAGAAAGGGCGCCGCCGCCATAACCTCTATGGCGAACTCAAGGGCGTGATCGACGAGGCGCGGGAGACCTTCCGGCAACGGTTTGTCGCCGCGTCCTCGACCATGGTCGACTATCTCCACGTGGAGTTGGTGCAAAGCCTCGCCCAAGACCACGTGGAAATGCTTGGAACCGGCTACCCGGGGCCGGTGGTCTGACATGGCGAGGGGGCGCTTCGTTCTCGGATTCCTGGTGCTGGCGTCGCTCTTCGGCGCCGCTCCGCCGAAAAAGAAGAGCGCTTCGAAGAACGTGGCGGCGCCGCCACCCCCCCAAGCAAAGCCGGCGAAACCCGCGAGGCCTGCCGATCCCCACCTGGCCGCCCTGGCGGCGGGAATTCAGGCCTACCAGGAGAATCGGACTCCGGAGGCCGCGCGTCTTCTGGAACCCCTGAGGGGAAAGCTACCGAAACTCGACGACTACGTGTCGTTTCACCTGGGTGGCGCCCGGCTGGCCCTGCAAGACTACCCGGCGGCGCGTGAACTGTTGGAGCGGGTCACGACACGGCAGCCGGTGTCGCCGTTCCTGGGGCAAGCCCTTCTCTTACAGGCCAAGGTCCTGACCGAGAGCGGAAAGGCCGAAGAGGCGATTCGGCTCCTCGGCGAACGTGCCGCCGACACGCCCCAGCCTTCAGGAGAACTGGCCTTCGGGAACGCGCTGGTGGCGGCTTCCCGGTCCGCCGAGGCCGCGGCGCATTATCAGCGCGTATATTACGAGTTTCCGATGTCGGATCAGGCCGCCAAAGCCCAGGACGCCCTAACGGCCCTGCGACGTGACTTGGGCCCGTCCTATCCCCCTCCCAGCGCCGCAATGGAGATGAGCCGCGGGGCTAACTTGATGGAGGCCCGTCAGTACAACCGTGCGCGCGCCGAGTATCTGGATCTGGCGAACCGTCTCACGGGCGCCGCCCGCGACTTGGCCCTGGTGCGCGCCGCGGCGGCGGAGGTCTATCAGAACCGCATTGACTCCGCCCGGCAGGCCTTGGAGGCCATCGAACCGCGGGACCCGGAAGTCGAGGC
This sequence comes from uncultured Solibacteraceae bacterium, assembly GCA_964529305.1. Lineage (GTDB taxonomy): Bacteria > Acidobacteriota > Terriglobia > Bryobacterales > Bryobacteraceae > CAZGUX01. The sequence goes on from CAZGUX010000057.1 coordinate 9,410, forward strand.
CGAACGCCTGCACTACCTCTACCTCTGCGCCGGCCGCAGCGATGCCGGCCAACAGGCGGGCGAGTGGCTCAATCGTCTCGCGCGGAAACACGCCCAGTCGCCCTGGAGGCTGAAGTCGCTGCTGGCGTTCACGAATCGATACTTCGTTCAGAATGAACCCGAGCGGTACGAACCCTTGTATCGCGCCTGCGCTGAGTCGTTCCCCGAATCGGCCGACGCCCCGCTTTGCCACTGGAGAATGATCTGGGTTGCCTATCGCAAGCGGGACCGGAAAGCGGAGGAGCTGTTTCGCGAACATCTGACGCGCTATCCGGAGTCCTCCAAGGCCAGCGCGGCGCTTTATTTTCTCGGCCGTCTCGAGGAGAAAGCCAAACGGCCGGGCGCCGCCCGCCTGTTCTACGAACTGATTGAGACGCGCTTTCCGAACTACTACTACGCCCATGTGGCCCGGGAGCGGATGCGCCAACCGGCTCTTTCGCGCGCCACGCCGGATGCGGCGACGCAGAAATTCGTGGCCGAGTTGCCGATGACCCGGCGCGCTCCGCTCGACTTTGAGATTCAGCCGCAGACGCGGCTCCGCATCGAACGCGCGAAGTTGCTCGCCGAGGCCGGCCTGAACGACCTCGCCATGACCGAATTGCGCTTTGGCGCCAAGCGGGACGGCCAGCCGGCCATCCTCGCGGTGGAACTGGCCCGTCTCGCCGAGAGCCCGGCTCGCGCGATGCGGCATATCAAGAGCTTGGTCACCGATTATTTCGCCCTCGAAGTGGACCAGGCGCCCGAACGGTTCTGGAAATTTCTCTTCCCGCTCCCCTACCGCGAGGAGCTTTGGAAGAACGCCGAGAAGAATGCGCTCGACCCCTTTCTGGTGGCGGGTCTCATCCGGCAGGAGTCGGAGTTTGACCCTCGCGCGCGCTCGCGTTCGAATGCCCTGGGGCTCACGCAGGTGCTGCCGTCCACCGGGCGCGGGTTCGCACGGCGCGCCGGACTGAAAGGGTTTTCGTCGGGCATGCTTTATCAGCCGTCCATCAGCCTGCGCCTCGGCACCCTGATCCTCCGGTCGATGCTCGACTCCTGCGGCGGCAAGGTGGAGCAGACGCTCGCATCCTACAACGCCGGTCCCTCTCGCGCCGCGGCCTGGGTCACGTGGGGCGACTTCGAAGAGCCGGCCGAGTTTGTCGAGACGATCCCGTTCAACGAGACTCGCGAGTACGTGCAAGCCGTCATCCGCAATGCGGGCATGTACCGCAAGCTGTACGGGACTCCGGGCGGCCAGACGGTCGCCCGGAAGTGAAGGGCGGAACTATACTTGGAAACTCCAGTGCGGATTCCTGGGGTTGGCGTGACAGGATGGAGGTAAGGATCAGTAAAGGGACCAAGAGCTGTTGATAAGGTTCACCATAGCTTTTCGATTACTCGCCAGACTTGATAAAGCGAGGCCGGGACGGCAATGATTTCGTCGCCACATGGAAGCCTGCCCCTCGGCTTCGTACCGCGAAAGAATTGGACGACGGAAGTCGCATCCCCGTCTGGAACATCTGCGAATACTGTAGTTGGAACTTTGCAACGTGTGTTCCCGCATGGGAATTGCACACAGAAGCAAGTTGCATCATCGTAGTAGGCACCCTCTGTTTCCTTTCCAACGAGATTCTGCTGAACATCCGCACCTTCGTACTGCGCAACTTGTCCGCATGGATAACATGCAAGCACCACAGACCATTCATCACTCGGCAACTTCAGCGGACCTCCATCTTCTATCCGAAGCAATTGGAATAATTGGTCTTCGTTGGTCCGGGGAAGGATGCCATATGGAAGCGGCATCGGTTCGCCGCATTTCCGACAAACGATAACGGGCGCGGCGAACCAGTAGTAACCGTCAGAATAGGATCTCGTCAATGGCAAAGCGTATTCCTGGTCGCGTATAATAGCACCAGATCTTTGGGCGCGGCGTCGCAAGCCACCGCGCGATACCGAGACTGCCGCCCACCACGGTCCGATCCGATGCCCCTGGGAAGGTACGATTCGGGCCTTTCAGTTGAAGCCCACGCCGTCGGCGAACGAGAACGGCGAGGGCTACTGCGCTTCTGGCTTTCATGTTCGTGTTTCCTTCCTTCAATAGTTCCAAAGTTAGCGTTCCTCAGCAGGTGAGGAGCAACGTGAGGAAAGGTGAGGAACCGAGGAAAAACCAAGACTTACGCTTTGGGTTTCGTCAGAAGACCCTTGCGCTTCAAGAGAGCAATGAAGTCCCGGGGTTCCATCGCAAGAATACGTTCGAAGTTGACTGCAGCCGCCTTGGCTACCTTGTCGTCACATGCCTGCCAGTACATGAACTCGCGCGCTTGTGAATGGCCGATAGCTCGCCAAAGGTGACCCTTCAGTATTCGGGTCGCACTAAGGCCATTGCACCGCTCCAAGAAGTGTTCGACGCGCTTCTTTCGATCACAAGGCATGCGTATTGACCCTACCCTTGGCTGACTGAGCCTACGATTAGCACACAGCGTCGACTCGCGCTCGGCTACGATCAGACTTTGTCCGTAATGGGGAGTGCCGAATTCTGTTAAGAGTAGGCTTCTTGCAAAGCCGTTGTCGGGCAGCTCATAAGAATTAGAAATACTCTCGATCTCATCTTGCATTATCTGGCAGAAGTCGTTCCGCGTTAGCGGAATTCGGCTAAACTCGGTATGGGTAGATTGCATCACGAGTCGCGCAGCTTTCACCAACGACTTCATCCAACGCTTGTTCCAACGCGGGCTGTAGGTCTCAATACCTTCGCTATTCAACGCTTCCAGGGTGGCCTCTCGAACGACGTGGGCCTTTCGGATTGATTCTCGTATCCGGAGACGTGCTTCTTTGCTTAATAGATTGTGGGGATCATCGTCATAGCGGCGCGGCAGTGGCCATTCATCCATACACGGATCACGCTTGGGCCAGGCACGGATGAGGGACTACGATGAACGTGTCTGAGTTTCATCGGAGAGCCCCGGCCAGCCTGCCAGGCTTTTCGTTTCTGCACTATTCTATCGCTGGAGGGAACCATCATGGCGATATGCTTTGAGATGCATGAAGGGTTGGAAGCCGCGAAGCGCTTGATCTCACGGTGAGAAAACTCCGGCTCACTGCACGATCCACGTACCCAGACTCCGCCAGTTGCTGTTGTTTCCGGTCGAGTCGATGGCCAGCAGATAGACGTTTCTGGCCCCGGAAAACGCCGGAGAGAAGATTACCGGAAAGGCCACCGTCAGGGTGTTGCCGGAGACCGAACCGCCCACCCCCACGCCGCTGATCGTGCATTGCGAGTTCGCCAGGGTCCCGGAACCGGCCGTGATGGGCGCGGACCAGGCGGTCCCGGCGTCGTTCAACAACTGAACCGTGTTCGCGGCCGGATTGAAATAGACAAAGCAACCGGCGCCGGCCTGCACCTGTGAATGAAACAGGAAATAAGCGCCGGTGATGTCCGCTCCGCCGTTCGGATCGGAATACGTTGCTGTGAAAGTCTGCGAGTAACCGCTGCCGGACGCCGGTGACACGGTTTGCGGCGTCGCCGGCAGAGGGCCGAGAGGAACGGTCCAGGCGCCGAGGGTGTACCAGTTGCTGTTAGCCCCACCCGTGTCGACGGCGAGCAGGTACAGGTTTCGCGAGCCCCCGAACGCGGGCGTGAACGAAAGGGGGAAGTGAACGGTCAGCGTATTCCCCGACGCCACCGCGGAGACGCCGCTTCCGGTGACGGTGCAATAGCTGTTGGCGAGCGATCCCGACCCCACCGTCAGGGGTGAGGACCAAAGGGTTCCCTGGTCGTTGAGCAGTTGAACGGTATTCGCCGCACGGTTGTAGTACACAAAGCAGCCGGCATCCGCGCGCACCTGCGAATGCACCAGCAGGTACCCTCCGGCGATGTCGGTGGCGCCGTTGGCGTCGGTGTAGACGGCCGCGAAAGTCTGGGACACTCCGCTCCCGGAGTTCGGTGAAATCGAGTTGGGCGCCGGCGGCTGATTGGGAGCGGGCACGGTCCAGGCGCCTTTCAGCGACCAGTTGGTGTTCGATCCCCCGGAGTCGATCGCCAGCAGGTAGATGTTTCGCGTTCCTGCAAACGCCGCCGTGAAGGTGACGGGAAGGGTGACCGTGAGCGTATTGCCCGATGCGCCGGCGGAGAGTCCCGCGCCGCTGAGGGTGCATTGGCTGTTGGCAAGGCCGCCGCCGCCCGGAGCCATCGCAGCCGACCAAACCGTGCCCGCGTCGTTGAGCAACTGCACGGTGTTGGCGGCGCGGCTGTAGTAGACGAAGCAGCCCAGGTCGGCCCGGGCTTGGGAGTTCACCAGGAAGTACGCCCCTGCAATGTCGGTCGCGCCATTGGCATCCGTATACGTGGCGGTAAACGTTTGGGAATAGCCACTGCCCGACGCCGGGCTGACGGTGCCCGTGGCGGGAGGCTGCGGACCCAGCGGGACCGTCCAGGTACCTTTGGATGACCAGTTGCTATTCAGTCCGTTTCGATCGACGGCCAGCAGATACACATTCCGGTTGCCGGCAAACGCCGTCGTAAAGGTGAGGGGAAGATTTACGGTCAGGGTGGCGCCGGACGCGCTGGTGGTGACGGCGGCCACATTGACTGTGCACTGCGAATTGCTCAGCGAACCCGTCCCCACCGGAACCGGCGCCGACCACCATTGGCCGGAGTTGTCCAGGAGTTGAACGGTGTTGGCGGTCGCATGATAAAGAACGAAGCAACCCAGGTCCGCGCGGATCTGGGAATTCACCAGGACGTACGCGCCGGCGATGTCGGCGGCCCCGTTGCCATCGTTGTAGACCGCGGTAAACGTCTGCGTGAGACCCGATCCGCTCGCCGGCGAGACGCTGGAAGGGACCGGCGTCTGGGCGCTCTGCACCGTCGCGGTTCCTCCCGTGGCCGACGCGGCGATCGAGGTTCCCGCGCCCGAGGTCGCGATCGCGTTCGCCACACCGACCACAATCGCACCCGCCGATGAACTGGCCGCCTGTAGCGTGAGGGTAGCCACCACGCCGTCGCCAATGGCCGTCGTGTTCATGCCGAAGAGGATACAGGTCATCGACCCGGCCGCCGTTCCGCACGACACCGTCTTCAAGGCGGCGGTGGCCGCGGCGCCCGCCGCAACCTGCATCGACGTGACATCCCCCGCCGGATAGGTGAAGGTCCACTGCAGCCCCGAGGGCTGCGGTCCTACCGATGTGAGCGACAGGTTGAGGACCACCGAACCTCCGGCGACCACCGTCCCCGAAGCCAAGGCCAGGGTCACCCCGTCGCCGGCCAGCGGAGCCCGAGGCGCGGCGGTGGGTTCCTGGGGTTTGGCGCGCACCGGCGCCAGCGGCGATGGTTCCCAGCGTCCCGTGCTCCCCCCGTATTCGTACGCGCCGATGTCGATCACAGACTGGCTGACCCGACCCTCCTCGGCCATCGGGTGGAGGTAGTGCCGGAGAGGCGTCAGAGGGTAGCCTGAGCCGATCCCCGGATCCGTCCCCGCGTTAATCGCCGGCGACCCGGGCCGTAGCCGGTAGTCGAACCCTTCCTTGTCCACGAACTCCGGATCCCCGGCAAAGTTCTGGGCCATCACGGCACCGGGCGCGTCGACCGTCCCGTTGCCGAAGAAGATGTTGTTCGTGATCCGGACGGATCGCGCGGCTGCCACCTGTAGAAACGCAGCAGCTGCTCCCTCATTCACGAACGTGTTGTTGACCACGTAGAGTTCACTCGAAGGCCCCGGGACGGTGCGCTCCCGTCCATAGGCCACCATCGCGGCTCCCCGGCTCTCGGCCTGGTGCTGGAGCAGATTCCCGATGAGGTAGGTACGGCCGGCATCCTTGAGGTCGATCTCGGAGGCGCCGGTCCCGTTCTCCCGGGTGATGCGGTTGTACAAGAGATGGTTTTCCTCCGCCCGGGTCGACACTAGAGCGCCCTCGCGCCCGTGGTGGGCGTAGGTGGCCGTCATTGTGAACCGCGCCACCGGTCCGATGTCGATCGCCGGAGCGATCCTGCCGTTGGCCGAGAACTCCGATCGCTCGATGACGACTTCGGCCGGCGGCCCGCCCGCGACCCAGAGACCCACGTCGTTGTCATGGAGAACGCTGTCGCGGATCGTCACGCCCACACCCGGCAGGACGCGGATACCCGCGGCCCGATGGGGCGGTTTACCCGACGTAGCTCCGGAAATTTCGAAGCCTTCCAGGGTCACGCCCGGGGCCTCGATCGCCCAGATGGCCTGGTGCGGCCCCAACGCCACAGCGCCGGAGGCAGTCACCCTTGCCCGGCCGGTCCCTGCCGATCGCAGGGTCAGGCCGGATGTGGAAATCGTGCAGAAATCGTCGACCCACGCTCCGCTCGAGTCGACTTCAATGATGTCGCCCGGACGGGCGGCGGCGACGGCGGAGCAGGGACTGGGGAACGGCTTGCCGGGACCGGCAAGGAGGACGGCGGCATGGGCGTGAGGTGCAATAAACAGGCACCCCACCATCGCGGGAATGAAGAGAACGGATGACAGCGGGCGCCGTGCGCCGCACACCGGAGTGTGGGCCTGACGCCGCACAGATGATCGGGGCATCGCATATGCTTATCGGCCCAAGATAGTCCTAGCCAGGACTTTTAGTACTTGACCCCGCCGACGAATTCTGCTTCGAGTCCCATTCGCTGGCGGCCGCGGCGTCTCGCTCACCTCTGGCCGCAAATCTTTTGTGCGCTGTCATTGCCCTGTCATGAGCGGCTGATAGACTTTTCGTTCACCTATCCACCCCCTTTTAGAAGGAGCTCTCAAATGACATTCGCCTTGCGAACGTGTCTCGCCATGCTTGTGTTCGCCGTCAACGTGCCGGCGGCTGCCCCTCCCGGCATAACCCTGATCGGCAAGGGCCTGATTCCAGGGTCCGGTATCGACAAGTCCGGCCTGCCGGGAAAGATCTGCAAGCTGGGCGCGGATCCCAGCATTCCCGCCAATTGTGTGCCGCAAGCGGTCTTCGGCGGCCTCGGATCCGATCTCACGTACACCGGACACGACAACGTGTTCCTGGCCGCGCCGGACCGTGGGCCCTTCGACGGCTTGACCGATGTGCCCTACCTCGACCGCTTTCACTTCCTCCACATCACGGTCGATCCGTCAAAGCCGTTTCCCAACATCAACACCGTGCTGCTTGACACGCGCTTGTTGAGGAATGAGTTCTTTCAGAATCTTGTCGGCTCGGCCGGCGCGTTCAACACCAACCGCCCGCGAGACACCCGGAGGTTCGACCCCGAAGGCATCCGGATGAGCCCTTGGGGCACGTTCTTCATCTCGGACGAGTACGGCCCCGACATCTTCCAGTTCGGCTCGTTTGGCCACCTTCTGAGCCGCCTTCCCGTGCCGGCCAAGTTCCGGATCGCCAACCCGAATTCGGACCCTGTCGCCGAGGTGACCGGCAATTCCACCGGACGGCTGGCCAACCGCGGAATGGAGGGCCTGGCAATCACCCCCAACGGTCTGACGCTGGTCGGAATCATGCAGAACGCTCTGATTCAGGACAACGGGCTTAATCTGTCCACTCCGGAACTGGACGATCGACTCGGTCTGAACGGCCGGATTCTCAAGATGAACGTCCTGACGGGAGCGACCAAGGAGTACGTCTATGTTCTGGACGCGATCAACCGGGGCCAAGGGGTGAGTGAGATCCTGGCAATCAACGACCATGAGTTCCTGGTCCTCGAGCGCGACAATCGATCCCAACTCAAGCCGGGCGATCCTCAGGACCCAACCCGTAAGACCATTTACAGGATCGACCTCGACGGAGCGACGGATGTTTCCTCTACGCCGGTTCTGCCGGCAACCGGAGGGGAACTGGCGGCCCTCGGCATCAAGCCGGTCACCAAGACCCTCTTTCTGAATCTTCTGGACGCGGACTTCGGACTCCTGAAGACGATTCCCGAGAAGGTCGAGGGTCTGGCCTGGGGTCCCAACCTCCCGGACGGGAGGAAAGTGTTGTACGTCATCAGCGACAACGATCTGGACCCGTCGCTGGCGACGCAAATCTATGCCTTCGCGATCGACACCGCTGCCGCGAAGTTGGACTATCAACGGCAGTTTCTTCCGTTGCCGATCTTTCCTCCCTGGCAAATCCGTCAGATCCTGCAAGGACGCTAGGCGTCCCAACATCGATGTCAGGGACAGGAGGGCTGCACTCCGGACCTCCTGTCCCCACGTTCGCGTTCCGCGCCGGTGGCCGCGCATCGCGCTAGGGGCTGGTAGAGAGCTTGGCCTCCTTACCGTACACCCGCAGCAGCGGGTGCTGGACGACCGCGCGGTATTCGTACACGTCGTTGGCCTTCCAATCCCGGATCGTCACCGTAAAGCGTCCCGTCGCTGATCTGGGCACGAAAGGAGTCGCCCGCCAGGCGCCCATGCGTTCCGTCAGATCCATCCCCTTGACGGAGCGGTACTCGAAACCGGCCTGAACCGTCGGGGCGTTTCCCAGGCGCCGCAAATCGGCTTCGAGCGTGGCCGCGCGGGTTGCCTTGTCCCATCGGGCGACGCCGGTTTCCACCGCCGGAGGCGTCAGCGCGGGCTCCGCGTGAGTGACCTTCAACACGACCGGGTTCGGCCACTTGCGATCGTTGTAGATTCGCATCGCGCGCATGGCCCGAATTCGCAGGGTGTCGCCCTCCTGCTTCCACGTGGTCTTCGGCGCCACGTTGGGCTGGTATTCGAGCACCCGGTCGCTCTGGCCCAGCACGCTGACGGTGGTCCGCGGCGTGGCTCGGACCGACCGCAGGGCGATGTCCTTCCATGCTCCGTATTTCCAGCGCTCTTTTTCCTTGACGATGACGTAGACCGTATCTTCGTTCTTCTTTTTCGTGAACCAATAGTCGCCTTCGTTGGTCACCACCCAGGGGCGCACGGCGTAAATCGACTCGCTGTTCAGGAACATCCAGAGCGCGATTTCGCGGAGCCGCTCCTCCTGCTCGATGGGCAGTTCGCCATCGGGCTTGGGGCCGACGTTCAACAGCAGGTTGCCGCCTTTTGCCCGGGTCTCGATGAGGATGGAGATCAACTCGCCGCCGGATTTGTAGTTCTCGTTGGTCGGCTTGTACTGCCATTGCGTGCCCATGGTGAGGCACGCTTCCCAGGGCGCGTCGAGCGGGATGCCGGGGATGTACTGTTCGGGCGTCTCGATCGCGCCGCGAGTCACCACGACGTTCGGCTGCAACTGCCAGGCCAGTTCGCGCAGGCCTTCCGCCGGCCCGTCGAGGAACAACACGTCAATCGAGCCGTAGTGGGTCAGCAACTCGCGCAACTGGGCGAGGTCGTGCCGCATCAAGCCCGGGTTGTTGGACGGCGAGACGTCCGGCGTCCCTCGCTGCAACGTCTTTCCGTTCTTGTGCAGCCACCAGAAATCATCGGGCGAGAAGTAGTAGCCGGGGGCGATGCCCTGCTCGCGAAAGGCCGTGACGAGTTCCGCGACGATGTCCCGCCGGAACGGCGTGCGCATGATGTTGTAGTCGGTCGTCTTGGTGTCGTACATACAAAAGCCGGCGTGGTGTTTGGTGGTGAACACGACGTAGCGGACGCCGGCCAGTTTGGCGAGCGCGGCCCAGTCCTGGGCGTGGTACTTCCGCGGGTTGAAGGTCTTAGGCAGGTCGTTGATGAAGCGGTTGACGTAGTCGTCCGTCGCGCCTACCATCGAGTGGCTGATCACCGAGCCCAACTGGCTGTCGAGACTCCAGTGGATGAAGAGGCCGAAGCCCTGATCGCGAAACCACTCCAGGCGGTCGGCCTTGTTGCCGGGAGGTTGGGCGCACAACGCCGAGGAGACGACGACCGTCCAGACGAGGGGCTTGATCATGACATGGACACGCTACCGCAGCAGCGGTGCGGTGTCCAGTGTCGGCTACACTTGTGAATCGATGGTCGATTTACGGGCCCATTGCGGCCGACTCGTTGTCCCTGTTGGCGTGATCCTCGCCGTGTGGGGTTTCGGCGCCGCGAGGCTCCGGATCGCGCGGAAGTAGCCGCGTGGTCATCGATTCACTGCTTCCCGAAGTCGCACGGCGGCTTCAGTCCGGCGAGAACCTGGTGCTGACGGCGTCACCCGGTGCCGGGAAGACGACGCGGGTCCCACCGGCGCTGCTGGCCGCCGTCCGTGGCGAGATCCTGGTGTTGGAGCCCCGCCGCCTGGCCGCGCGCCTGGCCGCGCGATGGGTAGCTCAAGCTCTCGGTGAAACGGCCGGCGGCACGGTCGGCTACCAGGTTCGCTTCGAGGATGTGTCCAGCCCGCGGACCCGGTTGAGGTACCTCACCGAAGGTGTCCTGACGCGGAGGCTGGTATCGGACCCGGGCCTCGACCGCGTGTCCGTGGTCCTGCTGGACGAGTTCCACGAACGCCACTTGGACACCGATCTCGCACTGAGCCTGCTTAGACGCCTTCAACAATCCGGACGCCCGGATCTGCGGTTGATCGTCATGTCGGCCACGCTCGACGCCGGTCCGGTGGCGAAGTTCCTTGGCGGCTGTACTCACCTTCACGCCGAGGGAAAGACATACCCGCTGGAGGTCCGCTACAAGCCGCATGGGCCGGCCCCACTCGAAGAGCAGGTGGCTGCCGCGGCGGAGGAATTGGTGGCGCAGGGCCTGGACGGCGACGTGTTGATCTTTCTGCCCGGGGCCGCGGAGATCCGCCGCGCAGCCCGGGCGTGTGAACCGTTGGCGCGGCGAGCCGGCCTGGACGTGGCGATGCTGTACGGAGACCTGCCCCCGGAAGAGCAGGATCGGGCCATCGCCTCGGGCGCGCGGCGCAAGCTGATTCTGTCGACGAACCTGGCCGAGAGTTCGATCACCATCGAGGGAGTCAGCGCCGTGATCGACAGCGGCCTGGCTCGCGTCGCCACGGACTCGCCGTGGACGGGCTTCCCGCGCCTGCAGGTCGCGCGGGTCAGCCAGGCCTCGGCCACCCAACGCGCCGGGCGCGCCGGACGGCTGAGGGCGGGACGTGTGATTCGTCTCTTCCCGGCCGAGGACTTCCATCGCCGCCCCGCTCAGGACACGCCGGAACTCCTGCGCCGGGAACTCTCCGGCGTGGCCTTGACGCTGCGGGCTCTCGGCATTCACGACTGGAAAGAGGTGCCGTGGCTGGATGCTCCTCCACAAGCGTCCGCCGAGGCCGCGGATCAACTGCTTGCGCTCCTGGGTGCGGCCGATGCCCAGGGGAACCTGACTCCACAGGGACGCGAGATGGCCCGGCTCCCTCTGCACCCTCGTCTGGCCGCGCTGGTGCTGGAGGCTCGCCGGTTGGGCGCAGGCCGGGAAGGAGTGACCGTGGCCGCCCTGCTCAGCGCGGGAGCGCGCCTGCCGGACACAGCCTCCGCGCACGGCGAGTCCGACCTGTTCACCCTCATTGAAAGCGAGTGGGACTGGCGTTCCCGGCAAACCGTGGAACAGTTGCGGCGGCTGGTCTCGTCGCCGCGCCGTTCGGACGATCCCGAGCGTGCGCTGCGGGAGGCTGCCCTGGCGGCGTTTCCGGATCGTGTGGCCCGGCGGCGGGCCGGCGCCGACCTTCTGCTCGCCTCCGGCGGCTCGGCGGTGCTGGCGGCGCAGAGCGCCGTGCAGCGAAGCCAGTTTCTGCTCGCCATCGACGTGGACGAGCGTCCCGAGCGGGGATTGCCGCTGGTTCGCATCGCCTCCGCCATCGAACCGGACTGGCTACTCGACCGGTTTCCGGAACGGGTCACCGAATCCTCCCGCCTCGAGTGGGATCGAGCGGGCGAGCGCGTGGACGCCGTGGACGAACTGCGGTTCGACCAGATCGTGATCGACGAAACTCGAGGCCGTACGCCGGCTCCCGAAGCGGCGGCCCGGCTTCTGGCGGAGAAAGCTCTCGATGCCGGGCTGCAACGCTTCGCGGATCCCGAGGCGATGGAAGCGTGGCTGGCCCGGTTGGAGTTCGCCTCTGCGCACTCCGACCTTCCGCGATTCGACGGCTCGCACGTCCGCGCAGCCCTGGAGTCGCTGTGCCGCGGACTGCGGGGATTCCGGGAGCTAAAGGAGGCGGGCAGTGGTCTGGTGGCGGCGCTGGAAGCGCAGTTGCCGCCCGGCGGCGCGCGGGCGCTCGACGAGTTGTCGCCGGAGCGGATCCGGTTACCCAGGGGCCGTTCCGTCAAGGTGAACTACGTTCGCGGCCAGGCGCCGTCGATCGCGTCGCGGCTGCAGGACTTCTTCGGGATGACGGAGACACCCCGACTGGCACGCGGGGCCGTTCCGGTGGTGGTGCACCTGCTGGCCCCGAATCAGAGGCCGGTCCAGATGACCACGGACTTAGCGGGTTTCTGGGAACGGCTCTACCCGCAGGTCCGGCGGGAGTTGGGCCGCCGGTATCCGAAGCACTCCTGGCCGGAGAGGCCGGACGGCTCTTAGGGTCAGCGGAGGCGTGTAGCCAGGCGAAACCGGTGCTGACCGGCCAGGCGGAAGAACAGGAACCGGCAGAACGAAGCCAAATTGTGTAGCTACGTGATTGATTCTATTGATCAACATGTAGCCGATTGGCTTCGTTTTGTCCTCCGCCGAGCGGCATTGCGATGACGGAAAGAACGTCCAGTCAGAGGGGCGCAACGGCTCAGTCGGCTTCGTTGAGTGTGCCGGCCATGATTGCCAGCTAAGATATTTATTTAGTAAGACTTGCAGGCCCTATTTGTTGCAGCCAACGACCGCGAGGAGGGGGTAGACGCCGCTTTCCCGAAACGGCACAATGGGAGTCCCAGTCAGGAGGGACTCGAATGCACAGGCTGGCGATCGTCCTTTTGCTTGTTCAAGGGTTGGTAGCAGCGGGAGGGCCGCAAGTCGAAGTGCGGCGGTACCGGGGCCGGCCGACCGTGTACATCGACGGGAAGCCCAACGCGCTCCCCGGGTTCAACACGTTCGGAAAGGCCGCGTTCGACCGGTCGATGACGCTGGCGTACCAGAACCGCTTCAGCGTCTACTTCATCACGCCGGAAGTTCACAAGAATCACTGGCCGGAGACAAGGTTCTGGAAGGGGGACACCGTCACCGATTCGCCCTCGTATGACGGCGAGACCGAGGTATTCGACCTCGAACAACAAGCCCAGCACGTGCTGCGGGGAGATCCGGAAGCCTACCTGTTCGTACGCTTCGCGCTGTTCGCGCCCAACTCGTGGCGCGACCGCCACCTCGGCGAGTACTTCATCGCCGATGATGGCTCGCGCGGCCGCGCGCCCTCGTTGGCTTCCGATCTCTATTACCAGATTGCGGACCGGTTTACCGTGGCGTTGATCCGGTATTGTGAATCGCGGCCCTGGGGGAAGCGGGTGATCGGCTACGCCAACTTCGGCGTGCTGGAGGGCACGCATTACCCGGTCGCCGAAGGTTGGCTTTACGATCACAGCCCCGTCATGATCCAGCGTTGGCGGGACTTTCTCAAACGGAAGTATTCCACCGAAGCCGCGCTCCGCGAGGCCTACGGCGACCGGAGGCTCACGTTCACGACCGTCACGGTTCCGAAGGACAAGCTCCGCGGGCCCACGCAAGTGGTCTCGAATCTCCTCTACTGGCAGGATCGGAAGGACAACCATGAGTTGCGCGACTACCTGGAACTGCAAAGCCAACTCTTTGTTGGCCGCATGCGCGAGTCGTCTCGCGCGATGCACCAGGCTGCCGGCCGCAAGGTGCTCTTTCTTCACGATGCCCTGAAGCAGACCATGCTCGGCTGGAGCAACTTCGGCTTCTTCAACTATCCGAACAACGGCGAAGGGTACTCGTGGAGCCTGGCGTATCCGGAGTACATGACCGGATCGGGAAGCATGGATGTCACCAGCCTGTTCGGCATTCCGGGCTTCGACGGGCTGATCACGCCCCACGACTATCAGGCCCGCGGGATCGGCGGCGTGTACGAACCCGAGGGGATCGCCGATTCGACGGTGCTGCGCGGGCAGTATTTCTATACCGAGATGGACACGCGCACGTGGGTTCGCACGAAGAACGAGATCGGCCTCGCGCGAGACGTCAAGGAGTACGCCGCCAACACCTGGCGCAACCTGGCGACCGGATGGACTCGCGGCTTCAACTCCTATTGGATGGAATTCGGCGCGGGGTGGTTCGACCCGGACGACGTCCGGGCCGTGATGAGCCGGCAGGTGGCGGCGATTCGCGAGTCGATGGAATGGGATCACGAGACGGTGCCCGGCATCGCGATGATCCTGGACGACCGCGCGGTGCTGGAAACCAACGGCAGCGGCAACTACATGAACGAAGCCGTGCTGTGGGAGCAGAAGATGGGCATGGCCCGGTGCGGGGCACCCCACAACATCTACCTGCTGGAAGACCTGGCGCTCCCGAATTTCCCGAAGCATCGGGTGTACTACTTTCCGAACCTGTTCAAGGTAGACGGCGAGCGGTTGGAGTTGCTGCGCCGGCGCGTGCTGCGCGACGGCGCGGTGGTGGTGTGGGGGCCGGGGTCGGGGATCTCGGATGGAAGCAAGATCGGCACCGAGGCGGCCACGCGCCTGACCGGGTTTTCGTTCGAGATGATTCGGGCGAACTCGCCGCGGCGGATCCAGATCTCGAACTTCTCGCATCCGGTCACGAGGGGGCTGCCGGCCGATCTCGTGATGGGAGGTCCGCTGCCGTACGGGCCGGTCTTGCTGCCGGCGGACGGGACCCAGTTAGGAGTTGCGTGGGTGAAGGGTGGATTCAATCACGCGGGCCTGGCGGTGAAGGAGTTCGGCAAGGGCGCCGGCGTCCCAGCAGGACGGGGTCCGGGCGACTACGCGGCGGTGTTCACAACGGCGGTGAATCTCCCGGCTTCGTTGTGGCGAAACCTGGCGCGCTATGCCGGAGCGCATATCTACAGCGAGACAAACGATGTGCTGGTAGCGGACAAAAGCGTCGTCGCGATTCACTCCTTGCAGCCTGGCCGGCGCCGGATCATGTTGCCGGGCACTTTCCGCGTCCACGACGTGATTTCCGGCGGCGAAGTCTCCGGCGCAGCCTCGGCGATTGAGTTTGAACTGGAAGCGCCGGGGACGAGAGTGTTCCGCCTCACCCGGTGATCGCCTGGTTCGGCACTGTGCGACCCAAAGCCGGGCGCAGCCGCTTGGCGCCTATAGGCCGGAGACCGGCCCCACGTGTCGCGTGCCGAGCCGCCGCGCCATGGTGGCCATCAACTTCGGACGCGCGTTCGGACGCGTCCAGGGGCACACCGCGATGCAGATTCCGCAGGAGGCGGCTTCGGCGAAATACGGGATGCATTTGTCGAAGTCCACATACCAGCGCTCCACGCCCCGCACCATCTGCTTGTAGTCGACGATGGCTTCGGGAGGACACGCTCGGGTGCAGGCCTGGCAGGTCATGCAGAATTCGTCGGCGCCAAACCGGTCGGGCCCCGTCGCCACCAGCGGCATGTCAGTGGTGACGCCTACCAGACGAAAGCCGGATCCGAAGCGCCGGCTGATCATGGAGCCGTGTTTGCCGAGTTCTCCCAGGCCGGAGGCAATGGCCGGCGGGATCAGAAGCAGGGCGTTTGCCATCGGTCCCGGGTAGGCGCTGGCGCTGTACCCCTGCGATCGGATCCAGTTGGCCAGCGCGTAGGAGGCGCGGGTCCCCCGCGCGTACTGATCCCCAATGTCGGTGACGCCTACGCCGTTGGTCTCGTCGGAAGGAACCTGCTTGAGCCGTTCATAGTTGTGGGCCAGCGCGAGCACAATCACCCACGGCTCGTTGATGGTGTAGCCCTCAAACACATAGAGCGGGTCCATTGGCGCGATCCCGGCGTCATCGGCCTCGTGCGCGAGCGCGAAATCGATCGCTTGGGCGGCAAGGTGCGAGGCCGGAGCATCGTTCTTTACCTCGGCCACCGGAAGGAGTTCCGGGTGGTTGTAGGCAGCCATAAAGGCCGGGGCCGCCCCTGGGCACCGGCGTGAACTCTGCCGCGCGGCGTTCTGCAGTTCGCCGTACGGATGCTGGTCAGGGGGGTGCCAGAAGAACGGCGACGGCCGGCGGGGTGCGGTTTCCCCGAGTCCGTTGATCGGATTGCCCGAGACCTTCAGCATCGCGGCGGTCTCCGGCCTGGGGCGATAGCGTTCCCGCCTGGAAGGACTGGAAGTAGTTCGATCGGACATGGTCTGGCTGTGGCTGGAAATGCTGGGACAGACCCAGTATAAGGTAGGCCTTGTTCGATCTTCAGGCTGAGGCTCCCGCGTCAGGATTGGCGACCCGGAGCGCCCGCGCGGAGCAGATCCTCGACGTCGTCTACTTTGTCGCGCAGCTCGGCCAGCCTACGCGCCAGGCCCCGAACCTCGAGTTCGGCCCGGCGGTTGACTTCGAAATCGAGTTCGCCGCGAAGCCGGTCTTTGGCATCCTGGCGGTTCTGGCTCATCATGATCACCGGCGCCTGAATCGCGGCCAGCATCGAGAGGAACAGGTTCAGCAGGATGAAGGGGTATGGGTCCCAGGCCCCGCGGCCTAACCCCACGTTCAACGCGGTGTAAACGATCAGGACGAGGCCGAAGGAAATGATGAAACGCCACGACCCCCCGAACTGCGCGACTGCGTCGGAGATGCGCTCGCCCACGGTGGCGCTCTCCTCGATGACCTCGTTGGGATTGCGCAACGAACGGGTTCGCGCCAGGTGCTGCGCGGCGTGAAAGTGCCGTCCCAGCACCGCCAGCATGTCCATGCCGGCATCCGGCTTGGCGCGGATGAGCGTTTCGAGGTCGGGCCGGTCGATTTCGACACACGTGGACGGCTCGAGCGTGATGGCGTTCGTTTCGTGAGGCGTGCCGTCCAACAGAGAGGCGAACCCAAAGAACTCCCCGGCGGCTGGTTCGTCGATGGTCAGTTCCTGGTGGTCCTCATCGATGGTGGTGATGCGGACCCTTCCTTCAATCACGATGTAGGCGCGGGCGCCCGGCTCACCGCGCTTGTAGATGCGCTGGTTGGCCGCGAAGTGGCGGATCTCCACCTGCGCCGCCAGCACCGCAATCTCGTCGGCGTCCAGCAGCGCGAACAAGGGAACTCGTTTCAGCACCTCGGTGTCACAGGCCATCGGGTTGTTGGGTCTCCTTCTCAATTGTGATTCAAACGCCCTGGCGCCCGAGCCCGCGTTTGCATTAGAGGGCACGGGATCGATATACTCCTCAGCGCTCCGATGAGATCCGACATGGCAAACTCTGTTGCGGTTTTTGCGTGCTTCGCGGCGTCCCTGTACGGCCAGATGCAACCGGTCTTCCCGCCGGGCGGAGCACGGCCGGATGGTCCCTATTCGCCGGGACTTTGGGCGCAGGACTACCTCTATGTGTCCGGCCTGGGGCCGCGCGATGCAGGCGGGCGCATCGCGCCAGGCTTCGAAGCCCAGACCCGCCAGGTTCTCGATAACCTGAAGGGCGTCGTGGAGGCCGCGGGTCTCACCATGGACCATGTTGTTTATACCCACGTGTACTTGCGCGATATGGCGAATCTGGCCGCGATGAACCGGGTGTATGGACCGTACTTCGGCAAGACGCCGCCCGCCCGCGCGGTGCTGGGGATCGCGGGCCTTCGGGACGCCGCCCTTGTAGATGTCAAGGCCGTGGCTGTGCGGCATCTGTACCAGAAGCAGGCGGTGGCCTTGCCGGGCTTCGATCCCAAAGAACCGTACACGCCGGGAATCCTGACGCACGACCAGATGTACGTATCCGCGATGCTGGGCCGCGATCTGGCGACCGGGCAGGTGCCCTCCGACCCGGCGCGGCAGGTGCAGTTGGCCCTGGATGGCATGAACAAAGTCCTGGCCGCCGCCGGTCTCGACCTGCGCCATATGGTGTTCGTCAATCCGTTCCTGACGGCGCAACTCCCCTCCGGGGTGATGAACGAGATCTACGCCCGGCACTGGGAGTTCGGTACGGCGCCGGCGCGAGGCACCATCTCCGTCGTGAGCGTCCCGCACGGGGCGCAGATCGAGTACACGGGCGTGGCCGTCCGCGATCTGACCAAGCGCGTCGTGATCTATCCGAAGAACTTCAAGACCAGCTCCACCGCGAGCCCCTGCGTGATCGGCAGCGAGTGGATGTACTGTTCGGGCAAGTCGGGGTTCATCACCGGAGTGGGCGGCGGGATCTATCACGGCGACCCCGGCATCCAGTTGCGGCAATCGATGCGCAACCTTCTGGATGGGTTGGAGGAGGCCGGGCTCGACTTTCGCGCGACCGTGGAGACAACGTTGTATCTCGACAACATCGCCGACTACCGGAAGGCCACCGGCGTCTACAAGCAATACTTCGAAGGGCCGCCGCCGGCGCAGGCGGCACTGCAGCAGATTCCTCCGGCGGAGCGAAAGGAAGGGCCGGAGGGCCGCTGGCCGGGGTTGGAACAACTCACGCTGATCGCCTTCAAGAAGCGCTGACCGGAGTCGCTAGCCGATCGAACCGACCAGGCTCGAAAGGGCAGCGGTGATGTCGCCGGTGAGATGGATGCGCAACGCCCGGCGCTTGCGTTCCGCCAATACTTGGAGATCGCCGAGAGCTTGCGCCGCTTTGACCGTTCCAAACGTGTAGCGGCGTCCGGGGATCGGCAAGTCCGGTCTGCTGTCGGCCGTGATTTGCAGAAAGACTCCGCTGTTCGGCCCGCCTTTATAGGCTTGTCCAGTGGAGTGAAGAAATCGGGGACCGAAGCCCACACAGGTTGCCACGCGGTGGCCGTCGCGCACGCGGACCCGCAGCGAGGTGAGCAACTCCTCGTGCTTCGCGTGCATTTCCAGGTAGGCGAGGATGGCAAAGTAGTCGCCGGTCTGCACGCGGTTGATGTGGGCCCGCAGCCACCCTCCCAGTGAGTCACCGGCACGATCCCGCAACGCCGCGGCGTTGGCCGGGTCGGCGAAGACCTGGATGCCGTCCTGTTCGAAGAGCGGAGCCTCCGCGGTGAGCGCTCCGTTGGCTTCGTATTCGGTGGTGATGGCGCGCGTGGCGATCTTGCTCGCCTCGACATCCGGCTGATCGAAGGGGTTGATTCCCAGGTAGTGGCCGGCAACGGCGGTGGCGATCTCCCAGCGGAAGAACTCCTGGCCAAGGTTGCGGAGATCTTCGACGGCGATGCGAACGACGGGTTGGCCTGCGTCTGCCAGCGCCCGCACCCTCGCCTCCTGATCGGGATCGGCGCCGGAGGAGTGCCGGATGTAGACGAACAGGCGATCGCCGCCATAGACGGCCGGATCGCCCAGGGGTTCGCGATCGACGGGGATGAGCCCCTGTCCCCGTTTTCCGGTGGATTCGGCGAGCAACTGCTCCAGCCAGGCGCCGAGGTCGGACAAGGCAGGCGAGGCGATGAGGGTGATCTTGTCGCGGCCCTGGCGGCCGAGGGTTCCCAGCACCGTGCCGAGCGCCACACCTGGGTTTTGGGCGGCGGGGACACCGGCGCCGCACGCCCGGACCATCTGCCTGGCTCGTT
Source organism: uncultured Solibacteraceae bacterium (assembly GCA_964529305.1). Taxonomy (GTDB): domain Bacteria; phylum Acidobacteriota; class Terriglobia; order Bryobacterales; family Bryobacteraceae; genus CAZGUX01. The sequence goes on from CAZGUX010000057.1 coordinate 28,825, forward strand.
CCAGGAAATCGGCCACGTCCACGCCGATGGCGGCCGCCGGCGTCATTCCGAAATTGGAGAGCGCGGAGAAGCGGCCGCCGATTTCGGGGACACCGTGCAGGATGGCGCGGAAGCCGTCCCGCCGGGCCACCTGCTCGAACTGCGAGCCAGGGTCGGTGATGGCCACAAATCGGCTGCCGGCATCGCCGGTCGCTTTCTGCACGCGGTCCCAGAAGTAGGCGTGGAAGACATTCGGCTCCAGAGTGCTGCCCGACTTGCTCGCCACCAGAAACAGGGTGCGGCCGGGATCGAGCCGGTGGTCGAGCGCATGAATCTGCGCCGGGTCGGTGGAATCGAGAATCGAAAGGCGGGGGAATCCGGGCGCCGAGCCCAAAGTCATGGCGAGCACCTCCGGCGCCAGCGACGACCCGCCCATGCCCAGAACGGCGACGCCGGTGAATCCGCCCGTCTGGGCCAGCCGGGCGATGGAGTGCAGATGGTCGAGATTCCCGAGTTGGCGATCGACAATATCGAGCCAACCGAGCCAACGCGCCTCGTCGGCGGAAGTCCACAACGACGAGTCGCGCGCCCACAGCCGGGCCGTGTTGCCGGCCGCATCCCAGTGGTTTAGCGCCGCGGTGACCGCCTGGCTCATGGCCGCGGGCAGAAGGTGCTCAGACAAGGTGACCTGCATCGTTTGCCTCCGTTACTGTCGAGATGAGAACCACCACACTGCGGGACTGCACGACGTACGCATTCTGCGACGGAATCTCGAATTCACCGCCCTCCCCGGCAATGTCTTCGGGTGCTTCCTTCGCAGTGTCGAGCAGACGGACCCAGCGTTGTCCAGTGAGGATTGGTAGTTCGAAGTCGTGCTGCTCCCAATGAGCGTTGGCGATCAGGTGAAGGTGCGATTCGCCGCGCTCCGACTGCGGGTCCACCAACTGCATGGCCAGGGAGCGTGAATCCCAGCTGAAGTCCGGCTGGCCGCGATGGACACCGTGCCAGATGGCGCGCAGGCCGTTTCCGGGTCCCGTGCTGGCGTACCGGGGCTGCCGCAACATAGAGGTCCGGCGGCGAAAAGCGATCAGCAGCCGGAAAAAGCGGTGCAAGTCGCCGAAAGGTTCGAGCAGCGACCAGTCGACCCAGCTCACGTCGTTGTCCTGGCAATACGCGTTGTTGTTGCCGTGCTGGCTGCGGCCGAGTTCGTCGCCGGCTAGAATCATTGGAACGCCGTGCGACAACAGCACCAGCGCGGCGAAGTTCTTTCGCTGCCGGTGGCGGAGGGTGAGGATCTCGGCGTCGACCGTCTGCCCCTCGTGGCCGCAGTTCCAACTGTGGTTGACGTCCATTCCGTCGGTGTTGTTGTCGCCGTTCATCTGGTTGTGCTTGACGTCGTACGACACCAGGTCCGTCAGGGTGAACCCATCGTGGCAGGTGACGAAATTGATGCTGTGATACGGTTCGCGAGCGCTCGCCTGATACAAATCGGGGCTTCCAAGCAGGCGGTTGGCCAGTGCCGGAACCATTCCGGCATCCCCTTTGACGAACCTCCGCACGTCGTCGCGGAACTGGCCATTCCATTCCGCCCATCGGCCCCAGGCGGGAAACGTTCCCACCTGATAGAGTCCGGCGGCGTCCCACGCTTCGGCGATCAACTTGGTGTTGGCCAGTACGGGATCGTGGGCGAGGGCTTCGAGCAGCGGCGGGTTGGCCAGCACGGACCCGTCCTGGCCGCGGCCGAGGATGGACGCCAGGTCGAAACGGAAGCCGTCGACATGGGTTTCCATCACCCAGTACTGCAGGCACTCGACGATCATCTGCCGCACCAGCGGGTGGTTGCAGTTCAGCGTGTTGCCGCAGCCGGAGTAGTTCAGATACGCGCCCGTGTTGCGGTCGAGCATGTAGTAGACGGAGTTGTCGAGACCTCGAAACGAGTGCGTGGGCCCGCGGTCGTCGCCTTCGGCCGTGTGGTTGAAGACGACATCGAGAATGACTTCGATTCCCGCTTCGTGAAAGCTCTTGACCAGTTGCTTGAACTCACGCACAGCGGCGGCGGGGGCATGCGTGGAGGCGTAGGAGGAATTGGGGGCGAAGAAACTGATGGGCTGGTAGCCCCACAGGTTGAGCAGACGTTCCCCGGTGAAGGGATTGACTCGATCGCTGTCGGACTCTTCGAACTCGTTCACCGGGAGGAGTTCGACGGCGGTAACGCCGAGTTGCTTGAGGTAGGGAATCTTTTCGACCAGGCCGGCAAATGTCCCCGGGTTTGTGACCTCCGAGGTAACATGGCGCGTGAACGACCGGACGTGCAGTTCGTAGATGATGGAGTCCGCGAGCGGAATGTTGAGAGGCTGGTCGCTGCCCCAGTCGAACTCGTTGTCGACGATCACCGAACGCCGCTGGTACGGAATGCCGTCTTTGTGTCCCCAGATTTCGCCTCCGGCAATAGAGCGGGCGTGCGGATCGATGAGGATTCTCGACGGGTCAAAGCGGTGAATGCGGGGATTCGGGTTTGGCTGCCGATCGAGGCGGTAGCCATACTGGATTCCCGGATCGATGCCGCTGATCAAGGCGTGCCAGATGTCGCCGGTGCGGTTGGCCACGGGGTCGAGTGGGAGTTCGACCAGGGGTTCGACATCTCCGGGATAGAACAGCACGAGCGTGGCGGACGTGGCGTTTCTGGAAAACAAAGCGAAATTGACGCCATCGCGGTGGAGGGTTCCGCCAAGGGGGAGAGGCCATCCGCGGCGGACGGCGAATCCGGGGCGGACGAGGGAAAGCAGCTTACGCTGGGCGTCCTTGCGTTGATTCATGGAGCCGACTCTTCAGCATAGCGGAAGGCCGGAATGCGAGGACGCAGGCGGATCATGTCGGAGGGTGATCGTCAAACCGCCGGCAATTCAAACCCCTTGCGCCGCGGCCTCGAAAGCAGGGCGTTGGCCTCCTCGTCGCCCACGAAGCGTTCGGCCTGGGGATCCCACCGGAGCTTGCGTCCCAGCTCGCGGCACATGTTGATGATGTGACACAGCGTGGTGGAGCGATGCCCGATTTCCACGTCGGCGTTCGGCTTTTGCCGGGTCCGCATGCACTCCAGGAAGTTGGCGATGTGGAAGCGGTCTTCACCCGGTCCTTCGACCGTGATCTCCGGCGCGCCCTTGCGCAAGTCTTCCGGGATTGCGATGAAGTTGCCGCGGACGATCTGAATGGTTCCCTTGTCGCCCATGAAGATCGCGCCAAGCTGGGAGTGCCCGTCTTTCTTCGGTTCCTCGAGTTTCAGCAGCGTGCCGTTCGCATAGCGGGCGGTGACGGGCGCGTTCGGACTCGAGTCCAGCGGCCACACCTCGACGGGACCGGTGTCGTCGGTTCCGAGCGCGGTCTGCACCTGGTCGAGCGAATGGGTGCCCCACCCGCTCACGCCCCAGGACATACCGCCGCCATCGTAGTCCCGCCAGTTCGCCCAGCCGCGATGCAGACGAGGATGGTATGGGCGCAGTTCCGTCTGATTGCACCACTGGTCCCAATCGAGGCCATCGGGAGTGGGCTCGCCGGGCCGAGGCGTCCAGCGTTCGGGAGGCAGAAAGTTGCAGGCGACCACGGTGTGGACCTTGCCGATGGCGCCCTCGCGAACCAGGCGGCTGGCGTGGATGTTGATGGGCATCGACCGCTGCTGCGTGCCCGTCTGCAGGACCCGTTTGTGCCGGCGGACCGCGCGCTCGAGCGAGCGGCCCTCCGCGACGGTCAGGGTCATGGGCTTTTCGGCATACACGTCGAGGCCGGCCTCGAGGGCATGCATGGCAATCAGGACCCGGGCGTGCGTGGTGGTTTCGACGAAAACCGCGTCGAGGTTTTCTTTCTCGAACAAGCGGCGATAGTCCTGATACTTGGCCCACCGCTCGCCTTCGGGCTTAATTTTGGCGGCCTCGAAGCATCGCGGCAGGTTGCAGTCGGCCACGGCGACAATCTCGGCGCCGGGGAATTCGTTGTGCTGAATCAGCCAGCGGGCGCGTCCCCCCAGGCCAATGAACGCGAGCCGGATCCGGTCGTTGACGCCCGGTCTGCCCGGCTTGCCGAGGGCATGAGACGGAATGAGGGCGGGCAGCGCCGCGGCGGCCGCCGAGGTAATGAGTTCGCGACGATTCATGAGATCTCTCGCAGCCGGGAATCAGGCCCTGGCTGACTATCTGCTTCACTGATGACACCGCGCGGCGCCAAACGCAAGGGTGGAGCGGCTGTGCGATGCTGGGAAACCCGGCGAACTTCAGCGGGAAGGCGGCCTGTGAACGCTTCTTTTCAATTGTTGATCACCCTGGTAGGCGTGACCCTGTTGTTTGCCTGCGCCCAGTCGAACGGCACGATGGAGGGCGCCGCGAAGCAGGTGCTGCGGTTGTGCCGCGGGCACGCGGCCCTGCTGCCGCCCGTCTTCTTCCTGTTGGCGGCAGTGCTGGCAATGGTGGGTCCCGGGGCCATTCTGAGTTGCGCGCTGCTGGCGCCGCTGGCCATGAGCAGTGGCGCGCGCGCCGGCGTGCCTGCGTTCCTGACCGCGATCATGGTCGGCCACGGCGCGAATGCCGGGAACCTGTCCCCATTTTCCATGGTTGGCGTAATCGCGGGCGGCCTGATGGAACGCGGGGGTCTCGGCGGGCATCCCTTCCGCGTGTGGGTGTTCCATTCCGCGGCCAATGCGGCGGTCGCGGGCGCAGCCTACGTTCTGTTTGGAGGCCGCGGGCTGTTTGGTGCAGGACGTGCGGGCGAATCGGTCGCGCCGCCGCGGCTGGAACCACGCCATGTGGCGACGCTGGCCGTTACATTAGCCTGGATGGCCGCCGTGGCGATGTTCCGTTGGCCGTTGGGTTGGACGGCGATGGGCGCCGCCGGGATTCTGATCGTGACCCGCCAGACGTCTCCCGGCGACTCGATCCGGCGCATGCCCTGGAAGGTGATTGCGCTGGTGGTTGGGATCAGCACGGCGATCGGGTTTCTCGAGAGGGCTGGGGGCCTGGCGTGGTTTCAAGACCTGCTGGTCCGGTTCGCCACGGCACAGTCGGTGCACGCGGTGATGGCTTTTCTGGTGGGCCTGATCTCGGCCTATTCGAGCACTTCGGGTGTGGTGCTGCCCGCGTTTCTACCGCTGGCGCCCGGGATCGCGGCTCGGTTCCCGGGCGTGGATCCGCTGGCGTTGTCGATCACGATCAACATCGGAGCCAGCCTGGTGGACGTATCCCCGTTGTCGACGCTCGGGGCGCTCTGCATCGCGGCCGCTCCGGAGGGTACGGATGGCCGTGCGCTGTTCCGGCAGTTGTTTCTCTGGGGGCTGGTGATGGCGCCGGTGGGCGCGGTGTTGTGCTACTTCGGAGCACCGCTGTTCGCTCCGTAAAGCGGGCCGCGACCCTGATTCAGAGCCGCGACCGTAAGAGGTTGTGGCTGTGTTTTGGTCATGGAGTACCATGTATGGACAATCAGGCATGACAGGGAAATGGGCACTGGCGTTCGCGACGCTGGCCTTGTCGCTGGCCGAGACCGATGCGCCCGATCTGACCGTGGGCAAGCGCGTGTACGAGGTACAGTGCGCCCTGTGCCATGCGCTCGATGGGTCGGGGGGCCGGGGGCCGGCATTCAAGGGGCGCCGGCTGCGCCGCGCGGCCACCGATGAAGCGCTGAAGAAGATCATCTACGATGGAATCCCCGGAACGGAGATGGGGACGCTATGGGTCCTGACTCCCAAGGAAGTGGCATCGGTCGCCGCCTTCGTGCGGTCGATCGAGCGAGTGCCGCCGGAATCTCTACCGGGCAACGCGTCTCGAGGGGCAGAGGTCTATCGGACGCAAGGCTGCGCTGGATGCCATATCGTGAACGGAAGGGGTTCGCCATACGGGCCTGACCTGTCGGACATCGGCGCGAGACGCAACGCGGCCTATCTGCGGGAGGCGCTATTCAAGCCGGCGGCGACGGTCCCGGACGGATTCCTGATGGTAGAGGCGGCACCTGGTGATGGAGGCACGGTGGCAGGACTGCGCCTGAACGAAGACTCGTTCACGATCCAGATCAGGGACCCCGGTCTGCGCGTGCATTCGCTTCGAAAGGCCGATCTGCGCGAGTTGAAGAAGCTTTTTGGGCGAAGTCCCATGCCGGCGTACGATCGGCTCCCGGGGCCGGAACTTGACGATCTGGTCGCCTACGTGGCGTCCCTGCGGGGCGGTGAATGAGACTGGCGATTCTGTTGACAGCCGCGACGGCGGCCGCGAATGCCCAAGTGCCGTTCGAGCGAATCCGGAACGCCGCGGCGGAACCGGGCAACTGGCTGACCTATTCCGGCAACTACCAGGGCCATCGCTTCTCGCCGCTCACACAACTCACGCCGGCCAACGTGGCGGGCCTGAAGGTGAAGTGGGTCTACCAGTATCCGGATTCGCGGACCGAAGTGTCCCCGATTGTGGTGGACAACGTCGTGTACCTGACGGGGGTGCACTCCGTCGCCGCGGTGGACGGGCGCACGGGAAGGAACCTGTGGCGCTGGGACCGGCCGATTCCCCCCGACCTGCAAACCCTGGGATTCGGGAAGGTCAACCGTGGCGTGGCGGTGCTCGACGACAAGGTCTTCGTCGGGACGCTGGACGGACATCTGATCGCCCTCGACGCGAAATCGGGCGCCGTGCGGTGGGACGCGACCGTCGCCGACTACAAGACCGGCCATTGCCTGACGCTGGCGCCTCTGGCGATTCGCGGAAAAGTGATCGCCGGAATCAGCGGGGGCGAAGCGGGCATCCGCGGATTTGTCGACGCCTACGACGCGGCCACCGGCAAGCGTCTTTGGCGTTTCTGGACCGTGCCCGCGCCGGGGGAACCCGGCAGCGAGACCTGGCCCGCCGGGGGGTGGGAGCACGGAGCCGGGGCCACTTGGGTCACCGGTTCGTACGACCCGGACCTGAACCTTCTGTATTGGGGGACCGGCAATCCGGGGCCGGACTGGAACGGCGATGTCCGTCCCGGCGACAACCTCTACACCTGCTCGTTCATCGCGCTGGATGCGGACACGGGCAAGCGCCGGTGGCATTTTCAGTTCACTCCACACGACACCCACGACTGGGACGCGAACCACGTGCCGGTGTTGATCGACGGAGTGGTGCAAGGCCGCCCGCGCAAACTGATCGCCAACGCCAACCGGAACGGATTCTACTATCTGCTCGACCGGCAGACGGGGGAATTCCTTCTGGGGACACCCTTCGCAAAGCAGACCTGGGCGAAAGGAATTGATGACAAGGGCCGCCCGCAAGTGTTGCCCAACACCGATCCAAGCGAACACGGTGTGCTGATCTGGCCGAGTCTGCAGGGCAGCACGAACTGGTTCAGCCCGTCCTATAGTCCGCGGACGGGAATGTTCTATGTGTCGGTGCGGGAGATGGGCGCGGTCTACTTCAAGCGCGACGTGGAATACAAGGTCGGCACCATGTACGTCGGCGGGGGAGAGCGCAGGCTGGGCGGGGATCAATCGTGGGGCGCAATTCGCGCTCTGGACGCGCTAACCGGCCAGCGCAAGTGGGAGTTCCGCCTGCATCGGCCTCCGTGGGCCGGGGTGATGTCGACGGCGGGCGGCCTGGTGTTCGGCGGGTCGGACGAAGGGAATTTCTACGCCCTCGACGCGGCGACGGGTAAGCCGCTCTGGGATTTTCACACAGGAGGGGCGATCTTCGCGAACCCGGTGTCGTTCCTGATCGACGGAAAGCAGCAGGTGGCGATCGCAGCCGACCGCGTACTGCTGGTATTTGGGCTGTGAGTCAAAGCGGGAAGTACGCTACCATCGGCACTTCGTGCCCATGAGAACCCCGGATGAAGGACGGTGCGTCGACGGCTGTGCCTCGCGCGTCTAAAAAGACAGGCGCCGTTCGGGCGCCCAGCCATCGCCATGCCTTCTGGCCTTCGCTGCTGCCGGCATTGCTCCTGTTCACCGTAATCGTGGCGCTCTATGCTCCCGCGGCGAAGAACGGGTTCATCTACGACGACACCGAAGTGATTTTGAACCACGAGGGCCCGCGGACCTTTGGGGAATTGGCGCGCATCTTTGCCGAACCCCATTTCCCCAACCTTCCGTACTACCGGCCGGTAACCCGCGCCACCCTTCTGGTGCAGAAGACGTGGCATGGCGCGGACGCCGCTCCATTCCACTGGTTCAATGCGCTCCTGATGGGGGCGGCCGGCGTGCTGGCGTTTCTCCTGCTGCGCTTGCCCGCTTTCGGAATCCGGCCGGCGCCGGCGCTGTTGGCCGCCGCGCTGTTCGCGGTCCACCCGGTCGCCTCCTCGTGTGTCTATCCCATCGCCTCAGGTCGCGAAACTCTCCTTCCCTCGGCCTGGACCCTGGCAGCGATGTACTGCTGGCTACGCCCGGGCCTCCTGTGGCGGGTGGTCGCCCTCGTGACGTTCACCGCCGCGCTGTTGAGCAAAGAGCAGGGTATCGTGATTCCGGTCCTGTTTGGGCTGGCCGACCTGCTGGGCCTGTCACCCGCTGCTCCGGGCAGAGACTTCCGGCAGTGGTTGAAACGATATGCGCCGATTGCGCTCATCGTGTTCGGGTATTTCGCCGTGCGCCAGGTGCTGTTCGGCGGATCTCAGTACGGATTCGGCACCGTCACCGGTCCACTCGTCAGCGCGCTGTATGCGTTGCAGTCGATCGTCGCTCCGTTCGCCGACCTGGTGTACGAGCCGTCTCTCGCGACGTGGTGGTCGCCCTCGCGATTACTGATCGCCATGGCCGTTGTGGCAGCGATCCTGGCCGCCGCCTGGCGGCTGTGCGGGCCGGATCGGCGATCCCTCTTCTTCTGGTTGGCGTGGTTCGGAGTCACCTTTCTACCAACGGCCAATCTCCTGCGTCAGGAGGCGTTCTTCGACGAACGGTATGTGTTTCTTCCATCGCTCTCCCTCCTGGCGATCGCCGCGGCTGCGGTGTCCGCTGGATGGCAGATTCCACGGGTTCGGATGGGGGCGACCGCCGGGTTCGCGGTTGCGATCGCGTGTGCCGCGTCGATCAGCTTCCACCGGGCAGCGTCGTTCGCCGATGATATTGAATTCAGCAGGCAGTGGCTCCGCACCCGCTCGTCCGAACCGGTCCCGTTGCCACGCTCGTTTGCCGCTTACTACGTCCGACCCGCGCAGACGGTATTAGGCGACGTCAACGCCCACTACAACCTCGCCTATGCGCTGGCGCGGCGGGGCGACTACCCCGATGCCGTCACGCACTACACGGAGGCGTTGCGGCTTCGTCCGGATTACGCCAAGGCGCACAACAATCTGGGGAACGCATTGACGGCTCTCGGCCGGGGGGAGGAAGCGGCACGGCACCTTTCCGAATCGATTCGACTCGATCCGGGTTACGCGGATGCGCACTTCAACCTGGGGAGTCTGCTGGCGCGCCAAGGCAAGGTCGACGAAGGCATCGCTCACCTGAAGGAAGCGTTGCGCCTGGCTGCCGAGTCGCGAGG
>CAZGUX010000058.1:0-4582 GCA_964529305.1 uncultured Solibacteraceae bacterium
AAAACGTCGCCCGGCGCCACTCGCGGAATCAGCGAATCCAGACTTTCGCTACGTTCGACTTTCTGCCATCCACCGTCACTTCCACGAAGACCTCGCCTTTGCCGGCCAGGGCAGGTGGAATGCGCACGTTGATCTGGTCAAGCCCGACATACTCGCCGTTCGGCCCAAAGCCTACGACCTCCGCCGCCTGACCGCCGACTCGTGCCGTCACCGGTGTCGCATTCCCTCGCAGTCCGGTCCCATACAACAGCAGGTACACCGGATCGGAGCCGACCTCGAGCGGGCTCATCGAGCATTCAGTCGTGCTGCACGTATAGACGGCTTGCGCCGTCTGTCTGCCCTGCGCATCGATGCGCAAGGCCGTCGCGGCCGCGATGCCGGAGCCCACCGTGAACAGGCCCGGCGACACGCCGTCGATCTCCGCGGGGATCGTGAGCTTCTGTCCGCCCTCGAGGGTGACGATCACCGTCGCCTTCCCTGAACGAGTTCCGCCTGGCAGCACGAAATTGATCTGCTGTGGACTCGCATAGTGCAGCAATCCCGGCCGGCGCGCGCCGCTCACATCCGTCACTTCGACGCTCACGCCGCCCAAGGTGGTCGGCAGAGGGGTGGAGGGAGCCGCGGCCGTCTTCGTGCCGAGGCTGGGTCCCGTAACCGATGCCCACGCATCCGGGGCGACTTTGTTATGAACGAAGCTCGCTCCGTTACGGACAACCCCGTCTTCAATGGCATCGACGATGCCGTTGTTGTCGCAATCCGGGAAGTTGACCAGGAAGATCTGCCGGAAATCGTTGTTGTTGAAATCCTTCACCAGGAGCCCAGCGTTGTCGTATGTGGGGACGCGCCGGTTGAACGCCAGGCGTTTGCCGTCGCGCGACCACACCAGCGCCTCCAGTGATGTCAGCGAGGAGCCATGCGGGGTCAGCCAGTGATAGGCGCCAAACAGCGGGCCGGGTTTCACGCAAATCGCCAGTACTCCGTTATCGGCGATCACGGCAACAGAGTTTCCGGACGGGTGCCAGCGCAACGCCTGCTGTGCGCCTCCTGGCAGAAACGTCACCTGCTGAGGCCGCAATGCCGGGTTGGGATCCTTGTCCGACCCATTCGACGCAATGATGAACATCTGGCGCGTGCCGTCATCGGCAGTCGCGAAGTACCCGATGCGCGTCCCGTCGTGGGAGCCTCGTACGATTCCGGCCGCGGGCGTCGTGGTCAGCCTGCGAATCCGTGTGCCGCGCGGCGGCCCGGGGAACCGGGTCTTGGTCCCGGAGTCTGCGGTCGTGATATCGACGTCCGCCGGGACGTCCACTACATAGAGCGAACTCATGATCGATCCGTCCGCTTCCTTCACTCGTCCGATGAACCCGCGCATCAATCCCTGGGCGCCAACCCACGAGTCGTCGGAAGCCTGCACCAGATCCCCCGTCTTGGCTTGGTCGGCCGGGACAACCGGCACGAGCAATGCGGCATAGTGCGAAACGCCACTGGGCGCGCGTGAATGCTCGATCATGTAGCCGCAGGTTCTGCCGTAGCTCTGCAATAGCTGGTCGTCGTAAGTGAACCCGACGCGCTTGCCATCGATGGTGTACTCATGCCGATGACTGCCGCCGCGGTGCGCCCCCGCAATCGTAGTATCGGAGGTGATATCGCGATAGTCCATGAACCGGATGGAATTGCTGCCGTCGTCGCGGGCCACGCCGCCCCGGCGGTTCCGTGTGCCATAGATACCCAGCGTTGGCACTTCGCTCACCAGCGGGCCGTGAATGAACACCACTTCATCAGCCAGGGGGTTGTATGAGGCCGCGCCGAGTCCGGGCGCCGGTCCCGCCGCGCCAATCAGCACGGGCCGGGGTGCGTAGATCACACTTTCCTCGCCCGTGAGCGTGTTCACTTTCATGATGCTGGTACCGTTGCCGATACCACCGCCGACCGTGTCGCGAGTGTCAAACACCAGAAAGCGGTCGTCGCGGGAAAAATTGTCGTTGTTGTCGAGCAGTTTGCTGATAGGGGAAAATGTGATCTGCCAGTCACCGACATCGGGGTCGACCACACATGTCGGGCGGCCATACAGAGAGAGCGCCACCGCCAGCATTGGCGCGAATTTGCGTCGCATAAGACCTTCCTTTCGTCAGGCGAGCAAACGGGGATCAGAGAGGATGCAGCGAAACAACACCCTTCGCTCAAGGTCTCTTTCTTCTCGTTGGTTCCGAATTCGGGATACCATGCGCACCCCTGGGTGTCAAAGGTCCGCCCGTGATATCGTGGCTTCGGCTTCAGAATCTCAGGAGTGTCCCCAGAATGAACCGCCGTGAATTTCTCGCCACCCCGGCGCTATTCAGCACGCAGACCAAATCCACCCGGCCGGGCATCGCGCTGAACGAAGACAATAGCCACTTCTACTTCACACGCGCCGGCCGGACGCTCGATGCCGCCGCGGTCGACTCGTTGATCGACCAGTACGCCGGAACGCAAATCCGCGAGTTGATGCTCTGCCCCAACTCCATGCGCACGAGCTATGCGAGCAAGGTGTGGGACCCCGTCTGGCGCGGGTACGACCCACAGGGGCCGGACAATCAACCGCTGTTTGCCGGCATCACGCCGGAAGCCGCGAAGGGCATCCGCCGTTGGATCCATACGGCCTGGGAGTTGGATCAAAAGGGCATCGACCCGTACCAGCGCTGGATCAAGCGCTGCCGCAAGCACGCCATTTCGCCGTGGATTTCGATGCGCATGAACGATATCCACGAGGTCAACAACGAGCGCTCGCCGATGCATTCGGAGTTCTGGCGCAAGAACCCGCAGTTCCGCCGGGTGCCGTACCGGGAGGGCTTCCGCGAGCGGGCCTTCGATTACGGCCACGCCGAGGTCCGCGAATACCACATGGCCCTGGTGCGCGAACTGATTGAACGTTACGACTTCGACGGGCTGGAACTCGACTGGATGCGGTTCGCTTTCCACTTCCGGCCGGGCCAGGAGGCTCGGGGCGCGGACCTGCTGACGGACTTCACCCGCCAGGTGCGGACTCTCCTGCGGCAACAGGAAAAACGGCGCGGCCATCGCATCAAGTTGGGAGCGCGTGTGCCTTCGCGCCCGCACACGGCCGCCGGCTTGGGTATGGACGGAGTGCGCTGGGCCCGCGAAGGCCTGGTCGATATGCTGGTGGTTACGCCGTTCTTTTCGAGCGCCGAGTTCGACATGCCCATCGAACTCTGGAAGCAGCTTCTCCGAGGCACCGGCGTCACCCTGGCCGCGGGCCTCGAGATTCTCGTCCGGCCAAATCCGGAGATGACGCCGCCGCCCCACATGTCGCTCGAAACCGCCCGGGGCGCCGCCGCCTCGCTGCTCGACCGGGGTGCGGACCGCATCTACCTGTTCAACTACATGGACTCGGAGACGGCCATCGAGGATCTCGACAATTACCGGACTCTGTTGTCCGAAGTCGGCGATCCGGCGACGCTGGCCGGCAAGCCGCGTCGCCACGTCCTGACGTTTGCCGATACCTGGGCGCCCGGCGAACCCGCCGCGCCGCCGCAGTTGCCCCTGAAGTGCGGACCGGGCAAGTGGTCGGCCTTTCGTCTGGCGACGGGCCCCAAACCCGCGCCGGCTCCTGTATCGGTGCGGTTGGGAATCGACGGAAGCAGTTCCGGATGGGAGGTGCGGCTCAACGGCGAACTCTGCACAGCAGCGGGCACGGTGACACCCAGCCATTCATCACCCGGCAAGCCGTTGTCGGCCTTCCGCGCGCCAGAAGCCGCTGTCGTGCGAGGGTACAATCTGGTCGAAGTTCGCGCGGCCAGCGAAGCGACGATCTTCTGGGTGGAAGTGATGGTGGGATGATCTGGCGCTGAGTGGCTTGGTGGCGACCCGGCGGGAGAAGGAGCCTTCCGTTGACAGATCGGTCCCATTATGGGACCATCAAATCGTGCAATGCACGTTGTGAGTTACAAGGCAATCCGGATCTTCGCTGAAGAACATCTCGACGCCAAAGACGCGCTGGATCGCTGGTACAAGGTAGCAAGACGCGTTCTTTGGTCTAATTTTGTCGGGGTGCGAGAAACGTTCAATACGGCGGATTTTGTTGCCCCATTCGTCGTGTTCGATGTCGGCGGCAACAAGTACCGGCTGATTGCAGAGATCAACTTCCGGCGCAGAGTATTATTCATCCGCGGCATCATGACACACAAGGATTATGTGAAGGGAGCGTGGAAGCCGTGAGCGGAATCTTGACCCTCGACCGCAAGAAGTACGCCCGACTGGCGAATCGCGTCGTCGTAAAGGCTATCGAGACCGAGGAAGAATACGACCAGATGGTTGCCGCTGTCGCCGAGTTGATGGAGAAAGGCGAGGAGCGTCTGTCACTTGAAGAATCGGCCCTCCTGGAGACTTTGGCTATCCTGATCCAGGCACACGATGATCGCCGGTACCCGCTGCCCGAAACGCCGCCACACGAGATGCTAGCGTATCTGATGGAGACAAGCGGCAAAACCGCGAGGGATCTGTTGCCCGTCTTTGGCACTCGTGGCCGCGTCTCGGAGATTCTGAGCAGCAAACGTGCTATCAGCAAAGACCAGGCAAAGAGGCT
>CAZGUX010000059.1:0-4013 GCA_964529305.1 uncultured Solibacteraceae bacterium
CCGGTTAGCCCTCGCGAGCAGCCTGAGGCCGCGTCCTTCGACGACTGGACCTTTCCGGCATCCGCCTCCAACGCCAAGGGGGCGACAATCTCGGTTCGAATTCATGCAGGCCGGGTGGAGCGCGCGGTCCTGCACTACACCTATGGCAACCGGGTCGGCATGGAAGATACCCAACCGGCCGTGACAAACGGCCAGTACACGTTCCGCACTGCCCCGCCCGGCATCGCCTTCGTTGGAGAAGTCGCGTTCGCCGTGGAAGCGTTCACCTCTTCGGGGCGTACCCTGTCGCCGTGGAAGCGGTTGCGTCTCGAGACGGAAGAAACCGCCGGGCCCCGCGAAGGCACGATTCGATTCACGGCCATCCCCTTGCGGTTGCGCGGTGTCTCTTCGGCCGAACCGGTTTACGGACGGGTCCGCCGTTGGCTGCCTCCAGGCGTCCAGCCGGTGCCTTCCGGATGGGTCTCTCCCGGACTCTTCTTCCAACTGCAGGGCGTGACCACCGCGGAGAGCATTGACGTCGACTATCTGCCCGAGGACACCTGGCGCCTGATGGAACCGACCCTGACCCTCGCGTACTGGAATGGCCGGGAGTGGGTTCGCGTGCCTTCGCGCCGGGAAGGCCGTACCGTATCCGCGCCATGGCGCCGGGCGGAGCACTGGACCCTGTTGGGCGAGGACCGCGTGTTGTGGCGGGCGCCGGGACGCGAGACGGGTCCGGCGCTTGCGGACCTCGACGGCGATGGAACCCTCGAGGTAGCCACCACTCTCTTCCAGCCCGCCCAGTTTCTCTCGTCCACGGGACAGGTTCTGGCCACCCTGCCGCTCGATCCGCCGATCCGGCCGGTGAATAATTCTTCTTCACCGCTGGTGCTGCGCGTGGACGGACGCCCCACTATCATCGTGGGGGCGCCCTCGGGCTACCTGTACGCGTTCGACGCCAAGGGCGGGCGGCTGTGGCGCGCGGAAGTCGGCGGCGAAATCCTCGGCGCGCCTTCGGCGGGTGCCTTGTTGCCCGGACGGCGCGCCGGCATCGCGGTGAGTTGGGGCGGAGGCGTGTCGGTGTTCGACCCGAAGGGAGCGCCGGTGTGGCAGAAAGAGCTTCTGGTTGCTGCCACGAGCACTCCGGTCGTGATCGACCTCGACGGCGATGGCCTGGAGGAGATCGTCGTCAACGCCGAGGACCGAATCGTCGCGATGGCCGGGTCCAACGGCAACGAGTTGTGGGCGTTCCGGTCACCCGGACGGAAGCTCAGCCTGCCCGCGGCGGGTCAACTGACGCGAGGAGCAGCGCCGGTCATCGTCTTTGGGGACGACGTGGGGGCAGGCTATGCCCTGAGTCACACGGGCAGCCTGTTGTGGCGGCAGGATCGGCTCTTCGGCCCCCGCGAAGTGCCCGAGCCTGTCGAGGACTACGCCGTGATCTCCGAAGTGGGGATGGCCGACCTCTCCGGGAGCGGTGAGCGTCAGATTGTCGTCACGACGAGAGCGGGCGAGACTGTGTGCCTTTCTGCCCGCGGCGAACGATTGTGGCAGTTCACCAGCTACGAGCGGCGCGTCGGCACGAGCCTGAACAATGGCGGGCGGCTTGCGTTTGCCGATCTCGACGCCGACGGCAAGACCGAGGTCGTCATCGCGCAGCAGGATTCGTTCATTCACGTCCTGGATTCCGAAGGCAACGTGAAGTGGCGCTATCTCGGCTACTTCTGGTACCACTTTGCGCCGTCCATCGGCGACCTTGCGGGCGATGGAGAGTTGAACATCCTGTTCACGAGCCCGGAAGAAGGCGGGACGTATGCGCTGCGGACGGGCGTTCGAGGCCCGCGCGGCAGGTCGCCCTGGCCGATGACGCGCGGAGGACCGGGCCGGACCAACTGCGCGCCGTGGTGATGGCCGGTTGCTCCGGATTGAAGGAGCGTGGTATTCGTCACAACGAAGGGCATTCATGCGACGACGAAGGTTTCTGCAATCCATTCCCGCTTCCGCGGCGGCCCTTGCGGCCGCTCCCTCGCAACCGCGGGATCTGTGGAAGCATCCTTTCCGGCGGATGGTCATCCTCGGCGAAAGCACCGTGGAAGGCGGAGGCTGGCTGGAAAAGCAGGAAGATCGCTACGCCGACGTCCTGGCACGGTTGATCAACTCGTGCCAGGAGACGCCGGTGGAATACATTAACAAAGGGATCGGGGCCAATGCCATCTCCCCGCGCAGTCCCGGATACGCCAAGTCGCGGAAGCCCAGCGCCCTGGAACGCTACAAGGCGGACGTCATCGACCTGAAGCCCGACCTGTTCGTCCTCTGCTATGGGCTGAACGACATGAGAGCGAACATGCCGATCCGGCATTTCCGTGAAGATCTGTCGACCATCATCCGCGACGTGCAGAAGGCCTGCTCGCCCCTGATCGTGTTGACGACGGTCTATTACATGACGGGTTGGCGCAGCTATCCGCCGTACGACAAGGGCAGCGTGGCCCTGACGTTGAAGTACAACGACAGCATCCGTCAACTTGCGGAGACCTTCGGCTGTATCGTTGCGGATGTCTGGGATGCCGAGAGCCGTACGGACTGGCTGATTCACTATGACGGCGTCCATGCGAACAAGGTGGGAAACCTGATCATCGCCCATCGGATTTTCGAAGCCATCGTCCATCGGTCGAGTGGTCTCACCACCGCCACCTTCGCGCGCGACAAGGGCACGCGTTGGACGCAAAACACAATGAGGCTGCGCGAGGAATCGCGCGACCCGTTCCGCCAGACGTGGTAGCGTCATGACCGCCGTCAACCCATCCGAACCCCGGCCGGAAGGCCGGGGACCAGCGCTCCGCACCCGGCGGACAGCAACGCCAATCCCGCGGAGCGCATAGCGCCCAAGCGCCAGCGCGCCTCGCGGCAGCAGACTCGACCGCGAGGTGGTCGCGAATTGTATTGATTGCCGGAGGTCGTCGAGTTCGGGCGCCAGGGGAAGCGGCATGGAAATTCTCTCTCTACCCTCAGTATGGCAGGCGGAGTCAAGAGAATTCGGGGTGTGAATTCGGCAAGTGGAAGGAAAGAAACGACGAGATTTTGCAGGAAGTGTTGAACTGGGACAAATGGCGGGACGTCCCGCTTGGGAGCGGGACAAGGGGTGTTTGTGGTACGTAGAATCAATGGGTTGGGTGCCGAAGTGGGACAAGTGGGACAAAAATGTGCGGGTTTCCGGGTAAGTGGTTGGCGGGAATGAAGTTACGTGTGAGACGGGAAGTGGGACAAGGTGGGACAGGGGAGCGGAGATGCGGGACGGAGATTTTTTGAGAGAAATGGATGGCTGCCGCAGCACCGGGCGACCAAAAACGTCGCCCGGTGCCACGGGAGGAAGCCTCGACACGAGAGTGCCTATCGCGGTCATTCGGGGATCCTTTCTACTTTCAGGATGAGGGGTTGTCCATCGGACATTGACGGGACAAACTTGTAAGTCACAGGGGTTGAAGGAAAATTATTTTTATGACCCTGGTGAATGGGAGTTGCCTGGGAAGAGAAATTCAGGAGAAATTGGAGCGTCGGCAAATGCCTGGTGAAGGCGTGGGGAGTGTAGACAGGCGTGAGATCCTATTGGCGGGTTATCGAGAACGTACGATTTGACGGCGCCCGGACCGGAAAGCGATGGAAACGGCGTTACTGGACGAGACGAATTGCCGGGTACTGGCAAGGGGGTACGAGGTGTCGAAAAGCGCATTCGCACGCCACCGGACCGAGCATCTGACGCGGGAACTGGCGGCGGGGCGGATGCGGACCGAAGAGAACACGGAGCTGCAGGACGAAATTGCTCCGCGGGCAACGGCCGGGCGAACTAGCCGTCGGGGTGACTTCTCAGAGAAGACACAAGAAACGCGTTGGACGTCCGTGCGCCGGGATAAACCGGCATGTTGTCGGGGATGAAAGAGCCCCACAAGAAAGGAGTAGCGATCCATCTTGACCTCGAGTCTTGCGGTGGCCATCGCGAGGTGGCCGTCGAAGCGTAGACAGAGGCATCGGTGGGCCGG
>CAZGUX010000060.1:0-4753 GCA_964529305.1 uncultured Solibacteraceae bacterium
GGCGCGGCGCACGATCTCCTCGAGATATTGCGGCGGGACGAAGAAGAGGCCTTCCCGGTCGCCGAAGACCACGTCGCCGGGCATCACGGTAGCGTTGCCGATCCGGACCGGAGTGTTGACCGCCGTCAGCATGACGTTGCCGATGGCGCTAGGGTGAACCCCGCGAAAGTAGGCGGCCATTTCAATCGGATAGATTCCTTCCAGGTCCCGAATCGCCCCGTCGATCACGAACCCGGTGCGGGTGGCCGCGAAGATCGCCGTGGCCAGGTTATCGCCCACGAAGGTACCCTGCTCGATCTTGCCGAACAGGTCCACCACCAGCACATCGCCGGGTTGCAGCATGTCGATGACGCGCTGGTTCGCATTTTTCCCCAGACCCTTGGCGTGCGCATCCGCTTCAGCGATCTCGGCAATGTCGGGCCGGTACGGCATGAACTGCGCCGTGACGGCGCGCCCTATCAACTTCCGCCCGGGGTGGAGCAGGCGCCAGTTGCCTTCAAACTGGTTGATGAACCTGGCGCCATTGAGCACTCCCAGAATCTCTTCGCAGGACAGGCCCTTCATCTTGTCGAGCAGAGAATCCGGCGCCTTCGGCCGGCCATCGGCAAACCGCTCGTAAGGGTTCTTCGGCGTGAACTTGATCATCTGCTCGGGCGTGAATTGAAAGATCTGCCCGAAGGCCGGAGTCAGCGGCACCAACGTCAGAACGAACCAGCGCATCATCGTGGAGGCTCCTATTTGCGAAGGACAGCGACGCCCGGCAGGTCGATGCCGGCCAGGAATTCAAGGGAGGCCCCGCCGCCCGTCGACACATGACTGATCTTTGATGTTACACCCGCGGACTTGACCGCTTTTTCCGAGTCGCCGCCGCCTACCACGGACACGGCGCCCGAGTTCGCGACTGCCCTGGCAACCGCCACCGTCCCCTTGTCGAATGGCGGCTTTTCGAAGACGCCCATGGGGCCGTTCCAAACGATCGTTTTCGCGGACGACAGAATCGCCGAATATTGTTCCACGGTCTTCGGCCCGATGTCGAGACCCATTTGATCGTCGGGGATTCGCTCGACGACGGAGGGCTCGACGCCGTCTTTCAGGTCCGGCGCCACCACGTGATCCACCGGAAGAACCAGTTTGTCCGGATGGGCCGCCAGCAACGTGGCGGCCAGTTCCAGCTTGTCCGCTTCCACCAGGCTCTTTCCCACAGGCTGGCCCTGTGACTTCAGGAACGTGTAGGCCATGGCTCCGCCGATCAACATGCGGTCGACCACCTTGGAAAGATTTTCGATCACCTCGATTTTGTCGGAGACCTTGGCGCCGCCAAGAATGGCCACCGATGGCCGTTCGGGGTGGGTCGTCACCATTCCCAGGTACTTCAGTTCCTGCTCCATCAGCAAACCCGGCACGGCCACCGGGACAAACGCAACCATCCCGACGGTGGACGCGTGAGCGCGATGAGCCGAACCGAAGGCATCGTTGATGTAGATGTCGCACAGCGAGGCAAGCAGGCGGGAAAATTCGGGGTCATTCTTCTCCTCTTCCGGATGGAAGCGGAGGTTTTCGAGCAGTAGCACTTCGCCTGGAGCCGGGAGCATCGACGTCACTTCAGGGCCAATGCAATCCGGAGCCATTTGGACGGGCCGGTTCAGCAACTCGGCCAGCCGGACCGCGGCGGGTTGAAGGCTCATCTCCGGATTTCGTTTCCCTTTGGGGCGTCCAAGGTGGGAGGCCAGAACAAGGCCGGCGCCCTTCTCGAGCGCGTATTGAATGGTGGGCAACGAAGCGCGGATGCGCTTGTCGCTGGTGATCTCCTTGCCGCCGGGGGCGAGGGGAACATTAAAATCGACGCGAATGAAGACACGTTTTCCCTGGAGAGCAAGATCTTGCAGAGTAGGCATAAGGAGCTACCTTGAGCTTAACAAGGGCCACCGCGCGAGTCATTGGTCGAGCAGGGGCAGTTGAGTCAACTCAGGCCGGAGACCCCAGGTCCGGTAGGCTTCGAGCAAAGCGCCGGCGGCGGGCCCATACTTTGGCTCCCGTACCTGGTTGCCGTCGCCGAGTTCCGCAAGGA
Organism: uncultured Solibacteraceae bacterium; assembly: GCA_964529305.1. Classification (GTDB taxonomy): domain Bacteria; phylum Acidobacteriota; class Terriglobia; order Bryobacterales; family Bryobacteraceae; genus CAZGUX01. The sequence continues at coordinate 2,069 of CAZGUX010000060.1, forward strand.
GCCGGAACCGTTCCCTCACGAGGACATTGTGAAAGACTCCGCCCACCGGGCACACCGGGACTGGGGTTCCTTCCTCGAACAACTGATGGCGCACGGCCGCGACGAAGGAGGCCAGATGCTGCGCGGCCTGTCCCAGGATTTCGCGAGCGACACGATCGCCGTCCTCGGCCGCCGCGCTGACTACCTGCGAGAGCGAGGCAATGCGCGGCCGCGGAAACGCCGTGGTGTAGAAACGGTGCAGCAGGCCGTTCGCGTTCGGCGCGCCGGTTGCGTCGAGCAGCCGTTCCCGCAGCACGGTGAACGAGCCCCAGCCTTCTTCCATCCGCAGAATCGCGCGAAGAGCCTGTCGGGTGATGTCGAACGCGCCGCCTTCGTCGCCAAAAACGTACCCCCATCCTCCGGCGCGGGCCGTCCGCCCGTCGGAGGCCCGCCCAAACGCCAGCGATCCGGTACCGGCGATCACGATGACGCCAGGCTCGCCGCCCGTCGCGCCGGCCAGGGCGATCATCCCGTCGTGAGTGACCACCCATCGGTCGGCCGGCAGCAGGTCGCGTAGGATGGTTTCCTTGTCGTCGGGCCCGCCGCTCATCCCGAAACAGGCGGCCTTGAACCGGACGGTTTGCCACTCGACACCCGCGCGCTCACAGGCCTGCCGAACGCACCCGGTCACCGCGCCAGTCAGTTTGGCCCGCCCTTCCGCCGCGCCGACGTGATTGCACGGCCCGCTTTGTCCGTGGCCGAGAACGAAGCCGGACGAATCCCCGATTAGCGCCGTCGTGCTCGATTGCCCGCCGTCAACGCCGAGGAAGAGTTCCATCGCCCCCCTCAATCCGGTACAGAACCGCGCCGTCGGCGGCCGCCACCTCGGTGATGCCCCACGAAGTCCGGTTCATCCGGAAATCTTCCCCACCCCACTCGCGGTCGAAGACCACAAAGTAATCCACGCCCCGGGACTTCACTTCGAGGGTCGCGGTCCGGCGCAGGTTTCCGTACTGGCCGGCTTCCCCGGCCGCCGGAGTGCCGGATACCAAATCCCACGTTCCCCCGGCGTCCTGCGCGTGGAGCCGTAGGCGAACCTCGTACTGATCGTTCGAGGTCTCGAGCACGACCGCGTCAACCCTGGCCGGATCGCCCAGGTCGAGTTCGACGTGCATCCCCGGCCGGATCGCCTCCCAACTCCGCCATCGCGTCACGGGGCTATTGTCGAAGGCCATGCCGAGGTCCCACGGATTGGTGTTCGAACGGATCCGCCACCTCGCGGTGCGGCCGACTTCTTTGCCGTTCGCGTACAAGCGCACCTCGGCGATACTCCACAAGTCCTTGCCGGCCGCCGTCTGCTCGATGCGAATCCGGCTGAGCGCCCGGAGCGGGAAACGAAATTCGGTCCTCCCGGTGGGCACCGCCTCCGGCATCAACGGCGTATAGAGGATATCGCGAAGCACATTGCTCGTTGCCGATTCGTAGCCCACCAACTGCAGGCGCGACAGGTACGCGTCGGGCAGAGCGGTGAAGGTCAGGATCCTGGCGTCCGCCGGGGTGTTTTGTTCAACTGCCCGGGTGATCCGGTAGTTGCCCAGCCGTTCCTCGAGCAGCGACTCCTCGGGGCGGATCCGCAGGGCCGCCCGCCAATCGGGCATCTGCATGCGCCAGGCGGCGGGTGAGGCATAGTATTTGGTGTGCGTCGGCCAGCCCAGCCAGGCCAGCACGACGGCCAGAACCAGAGATGCCCAGCGAACCGGAAAGCGGGTGAGTGAAATGGCGGCGGCCAGGGCGAGGAACGGAGCGGCTGGAATCAGGAATCGCGCTCCCACGTTGCTGAAATAGGTGGAGCCGAAGAGTAGGCCGGCCCACACCAGCCATCGGACGTGAAGATTCCTCAGCCCGAACAAAGCCAGAGGCACGAGCGCGAAGGCCGGCCCCAGGTAGCCGCCCACCAGGTCGCCGCGGAAAATCACCTGGACGGGCAGCATCCAGTAGCTGGTGATCCCTTCGTAGCGGCGCATCATGGCCTTGTACTCTTCCTCAAACGAGATGTAGATGTACGGATTGGGAAAGTACCGGTTGAAGAGCGGCGAGAAGGGATTGTCGAGCCACAGCCAGTTCTTCAGCATCCACGGCGTCATCGTGAGGAAGGCCGCCGCGACCAGTGCCGCCGAATGACGAAACCAGCCCAGACGCCTCCGCCACGCCACCATCGCCACGACGGCCAGGGCGTACGGGATCGCCAGCGCCGCGGTGTATTTGGCGGCGTAGCAGAAGCCCGCAAGCAAGCCGATGAGGACGGTGACCCGCAGGTCGGGCGCTTCCAGCCAAAGCCGGACCAGGTAGAAGACGGCGAACAACAGGACCGCGACCGCGACGTCGATGTAGGCGGAAGATCCGTCGACTCCGAACAGCGGGCTGGTAAAGACCATCACGGCGGCGAACGCGCCGGCCTCGGGAAAACCGAAGCGGAGCGCGTAGCTGATCAGCAGCGCGGGCAACGCGAACAGAAAGCTCAAATGAACCAGGGCCGCGGCCGAATGCCTGCCCAACGAGTACGCGAACAGATACAGCAGGTCCACACCCTGCGACAGGTTGGCGTACATATTGGTGGTGATCCGCTCGAAGCCGTGTGCCCGCAGGTAGCGCGCCATGACGCCGAGGTGATAGGCGGACCCGTCCGGGCTGTACTCCGGGCTCCAC
>CAZGUX010000061.1:0-42427 GCA_964529305.1 uncultured Solibacteraceae bacterium
CGGAGTTTCGCGTGTCAGTCGCGCCTGTGGGCTGTCGCGCGTGACGTTGACCAAGGGCGTGGAGGAGTTGCAGGCCGTGCCTCTGGCTCCGGGTCGGATTCGCCGTGAGGGCGGCGGACGACACGCGTTAACGTCGAACGACCCCGGGCTGACGCCAGCCTTGGACGATATGGTCGAGCCCACGGCGCGTGGCGACCCGCAGTCGCCTCTGCGCTGGACCTGCAAAAGCGCCCGCATCCTGGCGGCAGAACTGACTGCCCGGCACCACCCCGTCAGCCACACCAAAGTCGCCCAACTCCTGCGGGAGGATGGCTACAGCCTTCAGGGCAACCGGAAGACCGAGGAGGGGGACGATCATCCTGATCGCGACCAACAGTTCTGGCATATCAACCGGGCCGTCAAACGCGCGTTGCGGGCGGGCGAGCCGGTCATTTCCGTGGACACCAAGAAGAAGGAATTGATCGGGAACTACCAGAACCAAGGCCGCCAGTGGCGCAAAGCGGGGACGGCGGAAAAGGTCAAGGGACATGATTTTCCCGGTCCCGAGGTGCCCCGCGCCTATCCCTACGGGATCTACGATCTGGGGCGCAACACCGGCTTCGTCAACGTGGGGACGGACCACGATACGGGCGCGTTTGCGGTGGCTTCGATTCGGGGCTGGTGGCGAGTGGAAGGCCGCCGTCTGTACCAGCCCGCACGGCGTCTGCTGATCACCGCCGATGCTGGTGGCAGCAACGGCTGGCGCCTGCGGCTTTGGAAGTGGGAGTTGCAGCGCTTGGCCGACCAGACTGGGCTAACACTGACGGTTTGCCATTTCCCGCCGGGCACGAGCAAGTGGAACAAGGTGGAACACCGGTTGTTCTCCTTCATCTCGTCCAACTGGCGTGGCGAGCCACTGCGCGACTACGAGACGGTAGTGCGGCTGATCGCCGGGACAACGACCGCCAAAGGTCTGACAGTGACCTGCCGTCTGGATCATCGCCGATACCCCGTTGGCCGCAAAATCACGGACGAAGAATTTGCACGCGTCAACCTGACCCCCAATGACTTCCACGGTGAATGGAATTACACGATTCATCCAACCACAGACTAGATCAGTTGTAAACGTTATTTAATTACGCTGCCTAAGTCCTCATTTCCACATCCGTCCAGGCGCCCCAGGGTGCTCCACTCGCACGGGAATGCCGGCCTCTAACTTGCTTTCGTCAAGCCGCGCTTTCCTCCACGAGGCATGCCGCCGACGGGGCGCGCTGTTGACACTGGTCGCTCAGGTATTTGATCAGAAGCACCTTGTTCCCGCGCTCGTTGTAAACCAATTCATCCACCAGTTTCTTGGCGAACAGAATGCCGAAGCCGCCCGCTCGCATCCCATGTTCCTCGCGATAGAGGAGGTGCCGGGAAGGCGCATCGTCCGGATTGGAAATGGCGGCGTGCGGAAGTTGGTCGAGAGAAAAGCCGCTGCCTGGATCGCCGATGCAATATACCAGCGACCGCTCCGTCCGGATATAGGACACGTCAACGGTTTGTTCCGGATCGAACTGGGCCCCGTACTCCATTGCGTTCACCAGCATTTCCCGGAAAGCGGTCTCGATCCGCTCGCGCTCTTCAACAGGCAGATCCAACTTCATCTCCCCTAGGAACTGAACCAGCCGGTCGGCGGTGACCCTCTTGCACCGCACTCGGAGTTCAATCCACTGTGGAGAAGCGGATAGGATCTCGATTCCGTCCGTCCACGCCGGAGTGTCAACGGCCTGGATGATCATCTGGGCAAGCGCCTGCTCGTCGAAGGGCTTGCTAAAGTGGGCGAAGGCGTGGGCCTTGATTGACTCGATGACATCGGCTGGCGTTGAGGCCGCGGTGGTCACGATGACCTTGGCTTCTGGGCGCATGCGCCGCAACCTGCGCACGAAGTCGAATCCGTCGACACCCGGCGCATCCAGGCAAACCAAGACGACACCGTGCCTTTTCATTCGCAGATATAGCAGGGCTCTTTCCCCTCTCGATTCGATTTCCACGTACCACTGAGGTAACATGCGGTGCAGAAAAGAAACCACATCAGGGTCGTCATCGACGGCTAGAATCGACTTTGGCAGAGGCATATCGGCACACTCACTATTTGAAGTAACAGACCGTTAAACAGAACCAGCGATATCAGACGCAACAATACCATGAGGCCGGACAGAGGCAGGGAACGCAGGGTGCCACTCACCCCAGAGTCTCTGAGCGATTCCCTCTCTGAATGAACGAGCGGGATGTCCGTTTGCTCATGTGGTTTGCCTTTACTTTCGAGCCTAGGCTCTACGGCAGGTTCAAGACATCCCGCTGAGGCAGGAAGTACCTGGCACAATGTCATTAGCGTTGGCAGGCGGCGTTACGTGGCCGAGAGACAAGCCTCGACGGAGACCGGCAGATCGCAGTGCAACAGCGCGCCTTTCGAAGGCTGGGACGAGATCTCTATCCGCCCTCCCGGTTCTTTGACCCGTTCCTCGACGCCGAGCAGTCCCAGTCCGCGTGAACGGGACGCTTGAACGTCAAAGCCCACGCCGTCGTCTTCGACGGTCACGCCGATCGCCCTTTCGCTTCCCTCCAAGGTTATCCTGATGTGGCTGGCCTGGGCATGTCGTGCGCAGTTGGTAAGGGCCTCCTGCACCACTCGAAACACGCAGGTTCGCTTCGACTCGGTCAGTCCGTCGAGGCGCCCGGAAACCTGAACCTCGACCGGCACGCCGCATCGGCGTGTGAACTCCCGTGCCTGCCAACTGAGCGCCGGGCCCAAACCAAGCTCATCCAATACTGAGGGGCGGAGTCCTTTGGATATGTCTCGAACGGTCCGCAACGTGTCCTCGGCGAGCTTTCTCGCATCAGTCATGTGTCTTGCAAAACCGCCGTCGGAGTCATGTCGAAACTCCTCGATGTTCCCCAGTTCGATGCGCAGGGCCGTCAGCATCTGGCCCACCTGGTCGTGCAACTCTCGGGAAAGGCTCTTGCGCTCGTCTTCCTGAGTTTTCGCCAGCTTCAACGACAGCCGCCTCAGATCCTCCGCGTCGTGCTCAATCTGGCGAAGATGCCGTGCTGTTGTGGCCTCGAGCCAGCGAGTTCTCGCGACGCTGACCGCCGCCACAACAGCACCCAGGATGAGCGCCAAAGCAGCGAAGCGTCTCAAAAAGCCCTGCAAATCTTCTTGCGTGCGCAGAATCTCTTGCTGGCTCGCCCGTGACTGCGACCGGGCCAAATTCTCGATCTCGGAAGTCAGTTCCAGGACGTCCCGCCGCTGAGGCGCAACATGGCGCCGTAGAAAGCCTGGGCCTTCCGCCGTTTTCTGTGCCGGTGTCCATTTGAAGACTGGTTCGGCGGCTCGCCAATAGTCCTCAATGGCAGTCCGCAGCCGCTGTATTTCATGGCGGTCCTTCAACTGCCCCTGTCCCTCCAACGCTCGCAAGCGATCCCGGATCGAACCACGAAGCTCCAACAGAGTTCGCCGCTGTTGGGTGGCAGCGTCGGGCGAACGCTCCAGTAAGTAGTCCCGGAGCAGAATCGCAAAGACGTAGGTCTCCGATCGCAAGCCCTCGAGCGCGCCAGTAGATTGCTCGCCGGCCTGCTGAAGCGCCTGCACGCTGGCGCGGACCCGCTCCATGCGGTTGTGCAAAGCCACCGCGGGGAGACCGATCAACAGGAGTAGGGCGCCAAATCCTGTCAGCAAAAAGAGCCAGCTCCGCATCTTCATAGGCATCGTGGGCACTCGCGGCTGGGTTTCCTGGAACGGTTCAGATCACGCCGCGCTGACTGGTTCCTGATCGAGTCCTGCCGGCTGGCGAGACGCTGAGCGCTCGATCCCGATTTTGACGACAGTGGGTAAAGCCCGAAGTCGACTTCCGGGATCCGATGTCTTCGTGCCGTGCACTTCCTGCTCGTCGTCGGGATACCAGGCCCATTCTGTCGGGTATTCTTTTGGCTTCGTAACCGCAGAATCTTGTGTGGCCATGTCGAGATCCCTCTACTTCCGGGTCCGTAGCTCCTGCTCCGCCCGGATCCAATCCTCTTCTGCCGAACCATCCTGACAACCGCGCGCCTCCCAGTAGGAGTGAGCGAGACGGGCAATCTCGTCGCGGTCAGGATCGGAGTTTTCGCGAGCCGGCACAGGCGTTTCGCCGGCGGATGAAGTGAGTGCTGCCGCGGTTGCTTGCATCGTTTTCCTTTTCACGTTGCACCTACGTCGCTTGCGCCAGGCTAGGTCAGGCGCCGCTCATGGCGGCGAAAGCCATCTTCTCGGCCGGGCGCGGATCAGTTACGGATGTCGCGATTTTACGCGGCGGTGAACACTCCGCGAAATTCTGCTTCCACGCGAGCCAGGCCCCGGTACTGACGCGCAACACCTCGTCCGGTTCAAAGGGCGTGAGCAGAACGTCGTAACCGCCGAGGTTCAGCACCTCGGCCCAAAGTCTCTCGTCGGCCATGGGAGTCGAGACAACCAGATGGGGCGGGCATGCAAGACCGGACAGTCCTTCGAGCAGGTCCGTCCAGTAGCCGTCAGCCAACTCCGCGTCGGCAATCACAACGCCAAGGGCATGCTCTCGCAGAAAGGCGAGGGCAGTATCGCAAGTGGGGTACCATCGGATGGTTGATTGGGAACTATCAAAGATACGCCGGAGGGACATTCCATCCGATTCGTGAGGCGAGACCAGAAGGATTGCATCCCCCGTCTCAGCGACGGGGGATGCGCGGGCGGGGGGGGGGGAGACATCGCCCATCTTGGCTCCTCAACTTATTTTCGCACACCAAACAGGGAAGCCTGTCAAGAGCCTTCTTCATGCTCTGATGTTTGTCGTCTTCGTGCTGTCGAACCTCGAGACGCCGGGACTTCTCGATCCGGGCCCAGGAGAAGGCGATCGGTCCGATTTGGCAAGGCTGGTCGAGGCTAAGTCGGCACAAACACGACTTCAACCGCCCCGGCGGCATTCAGCAAAGCACGGATCGTCTGCTCGGCATTCCGGCGAGCATCTCTGAGGATACCCATCTCCTCGGCCTGCCCGCGGATTGAATCAATGGCTGCGACGCGCGCCTGCCGTTCGAAGTCCGGGTTGTATGGAACCCAAGGCGTCCACCATGTGATCTTGCGATCCCAGACGCGGGTATTCTGGTCGTCGAGGTAGACGTGCAGTATCCGCGCGGCCGGGAGCTTGAGGAAGACCTTATTCTCCTCGACGCGAACATCGCGCTGTTCCATCTCCTTCAGGTCGACACCGGCAAGGACCGTACCCTGTACGACGAGCAGGATCGATTCTGTTCCGAGAGGCCGCTTGTCCTCCTTCAACCCGACAACCTTCTGGATGGAATACTTGACGCTGACCAGTTCGCTGAGCCGTTGAACCTCACGGAGGAGACCAGGCGGATCGACCGTCCGAACGGTAGACTGAGTGCGGGACGAAAACAGAATCGCGATCGACGCCCCGGCGACAAGCGCCAGGGCGACTAGTGTCAGTGCGATGAGCGTCCGCTTGTACATGCTTCAGCTGTCTCTACAACGATAGCCTCAACGGAGGTTGGCCACAACGTTCGAGGACAAGGAATGCCCGTGCGTGCGCAAGGAGCGCGTTGTCTCGGCTTGTAGTCAGTCCGGGCGGCATGGGATTAAAAAGTGTGTGCGCCGCGGAACCAAAAGCGGGGGCCGTCTGGACCCCAGGCGAAGTCAGCGCCAATCAGGATCCGGTCGCCGAGTTTGACTCTGCCCCCAACGCCGGCCGAGCCGCGCAAGCCGGAGAAGCCGATCTGGCCAGGACGGCTGAAGACGCGCCCGGCGTCGGCAAAGCCAACAAGGTGCAGCATCTCCCGCACACGCCAGCGGTGTTCGAGGTTGAATACCAGGGTGTTCTCGTCCCGGAAACGGTATTGGTGGTAGCCTCGCAGGTCGCCTCCTCCGCCTACCGTCGGCTGCATGAAGAAGGGTACTTGCTGGCCTGGGTTCTTCTCGCTTAGGGTCACGAGCGCGCGGACGGCGATCGTGTCGCGGTCCCGAAAGGACGGAAAGAACTGGCGGATATCGACCTCGTAGCGCCGGAAGTGGAAGCGATTGAGATCGCGGTCATGGAAGGCGGTCGACTGAAACTGATAGAAACCGCCACGCCGCGGGTCGGCTGATTCGTTGCGGTAATCCACGCGAAGGACCGCTCCGCCGTGCAAATAGTCCGGCTGGCGATCGAGCGCCGGAACCTCGCCGGAAGCGAAGCGTTGCTCGATCGAGGGCCAATCTTTGTCCTTGCCGGGGCCGCTATTGGCGTTCAGCACTCCCCCAACCACGCCGATTTCGAGCCAACGCTTCGGTCGAATGCCAATGCTCGCCGCATAGTCGATGTCTTCCAACCGGAACGTGGTTCGACGATCCCGCCACGACTTGGCCCCTAATCCCCAAAAATCTTCCTCTGGATAGTTGCGGTAGCGGACCACGACTTCCGCAAACAAGAGGCCACCGGCGAACCGCGGCGCGGCGATGGCAGCCTCCAGAAACTCATATTTCTTTATTGAGCCGATGGCCTTCGCACGAAAATCAAACGGACCTCCGCCCAGGCTTGACTTGCGGTATTCCAGACCCAGAGCGAAGCCCGAGTCGAACGGAAGGCCGCCGATGATCGGGCTGAAGCCATCCTGGGCGATGAGCAGCCAGGGGGCCGCGAGTCCGGCTATTGTGAGCCTGAGCCTGAGATCCATTCGGGTCGCCCGTCACTTCTTCTTCTCTGGAAAGAAAACCAGAGAGACGCCTTCCCGGAGATCACCCGGCGGAACGGAGGGCGCCGCCCCTCCCATCGGTATGGCTCCTACGAAGCTGGGCTTTAGGCCGAAGCGGTCGATCAGGTAGCGGCGGACCAGTCGAGCCCGGTTGCGCGCGTGCAGAAACTGTTCCTGCTCGGAGCCCTGGCCAGCGTAGCCCTCGACCATCAGGAGCGTATTCGGGGCGTAGCGCAAATAGGGGACCATGGCCTCGCCCAACTTGTTCAGTCCGGTGTCTGAAAGTGCCTCCCGGCCCTCTTGGTCTCGTTTGAACAGCTCCTGCGCCGGGAGCCATGTAGGCTGGCGGTCGCGCTTGGGAGCGATTTTGCCCTGACGGTAGTCTTCCACGCTGACTGCGTCAAGATCGAAGAAGCCGCGTCTGTTGAAGTAGCCGCGGAAGAACCAGTTTCGTTTGAGCGCTTCCATGTTCTCAGCCAGGTCCGAGGTGGCCTCTCGCGTGTTATCCAGAGAATCGCGCACGTCGTCGAGCAGACCACGCTCGTCGGGGCCTCCCGGCGGCCTGAGCTCCGCCAGCACGCCCTTGAGTTGGGCTGTGACCTGCTCTACGTTGGCGGCAGTCTTCCGGAAGGTCTCTCCCAGCTTGCGGGACTCGACGTCAGCAACGATCTTGTGGACGTCTGCCGACATGCTTCTCACGTTGGCGGCGGTCGTTTCGACGTGCTTCGCCGTGCGCTCGATGCGAGGGTAGAGTTGATCGTCCGTTAGCAGCTTTCCGACCAGACCACGGCCCTCACGGACGCCATCGATCAATCCAGCGACATCTCTGGTGATCTTCTTACCCGTTCCGAGGATCTCTTCGGCGTGGTCTCCAATATCGGCGACGAGCTTCTGTGTACGCTCGCCGACGTCGGCAATTATGTCGATCTTCTTGACGACTTGCCGTTGGACGTCATCCACGGCGCTGTCCACTTTCCTGATGACGTCGACAGATTGCTGGATGATGGCGGCGATCTCGACAGGCTCGCGGCTGGGGAGGAGAGCTCCGGGGCCAACCGTTGACGCCGCCTCGGAGCCGGCATCTACCTGGAGCACCTTGCTGCCGACGAGCCCCTCCACCTGAATCGAGGTGACGGAGTCAGCGCGCAACATGGGGTGGAACTGGGACAGGACACGAAAGCGGACGCGGAACTTCCCGGCGGGACGAGACGGCACTTGGATGGCCAGCACTTCGCCCGCGCCCATTCCGGAGACCATAACTCTGGAGCCGATCTTCAGGCCGCTCAGATTGGCGAACTGCGTCTGCAACTCGAGGCTCTCTGAAAACAACAGCCGGCGGTCGCCGATCCAGAACAGACCCAGGGTGAAGAGGAAAAATCCTCCGATGACAAAAAGTCCAACCACGATCTTGCGATTCCCGGACATGGCTTAGATTGCTCCTTGCGATCTCATGAACTCTCGAACCAACTCGTGCTCGTTTTCCTCGAGCTCGGCGGCAGAACCTCTAGCCAGGATGCGCCCCTCGTGCAACACGGCCAGTTCATCGCCAATTCGCCGGGCGCTGGGGATGTTGTGGGTGACGATGACCATGGTCGTGCCGTCGGTGTGCTTCAGATCCAGGAGTAGCTCGTCAATCTCACGCGAGGTTACCGGGTCGAGGCCGCTCGAAGGCTCGTCGGCCAGCAGGATGGGCGGATCCAACGCCAGTGCCCGCGCCAGTCCCACGCGCTTGCGCATGCCTCCGGAGATCTCGGAGGGCATCTTGTGGGAAATACCCTCCAGTCCCACCCGCTTCAGCTTCTCGCCAGCACGGTCCTGGATTTCGGTATCGGACAGGCTCGTGTGGCGCCGCAAGGGGAAGGCGACATTTTCGCCGACCGAAACGGAGTCGAACAGCGCCGAGTATTGAAAAAGAAAACCCATGCGCTTGCGGACGCGAGCGAGTTCGCGAGGGGGCAGATGGGTAATCTCCTCGCCCTCCAAATAGATGCTGCCGGCGTCAGGCTTGAGCAGGCCGACCAATTGCTTGATCAGGACACTCTTCCCCGTCCCGCTACGCCCCAGAACACAAAACGCGTTGCCACGGGGCACCTCGAAGCTGACCTGGTTCAACACGCTCAGGCTCCCAAATGATTTGGTTACCCGATCGAAGCGGATGGCGGCTTCCATAAATTACCTTTGCGCCGAGGGAAACAAGAAGAAGATCGCCTTGACCAGGACCACATTGCTGACGATCAGCAGGATGGAGGCGAAGACGACGCTGCGGGTGGAAGCTTGACCGACGCCCGCCGTGCCGCCTGCGGTGTTGTAGCCGAGGTAGGAGGAAACCGACCCGATGATGAAGCCGAACACGCAGGTTTTGAGGGTGGCGGGAACATAGTCGGTGAAGTCAACCAGCGACCAGGCGCGTTCCCAATAGAGCGGGAAGGACATACCGCTGATGACGGTCTCGGCCAGGAACCCTCCGACGATCCCAGTGAAATTCATGATGGTGGTGAGGATCGGGAGAACCAGCACGCAGGCGGCGACGCGGGTGACGACAAGGTACTTAAAGGAATCGACTGCCAGGCTCTCCAGAGCGTCGATCTGCTCGGTGACGCGCATAGCGCCGAGTTCGGCGCCGATCCCGGCGCCGACCCGACCGGAAAAGAGCAATCCAGTGACGAGCGGTCCGGTTTCTTTGAACAGAGCCAGAGCAAGCCCTGCCGGGATGAGCGCCTCGGCGCCGAAACGTTCCAGAGAGGCCCGCGTGTGCATGGACATGACCGCGCCGACAGCGAATCCGGCGGCAGCAATGAGGGGCAGCGACCGCCACCCAACCTCAAAGATCTGCCGGGCGATCTCGGCGCCTTCCAACGGCGCGCGAAAGGCATCCCGCAGAACGCGTAGGGAGAACAGAGCGACGTCTCCGGCCCACAAGAAAAGGGAAAATGCTCGGGATCGCATATTTGACCTGTCACGGTTCTGTCACGGTTCTCACATCTCCTCCAGAGAGAGCGCGAGTAGGACCTGCCTGTTTTGCCATGAGATCGAACGCACCCATCGGGTCGACAGCAGAAGCTTCTGACCACTAAACCAACTGCCGGTGTTCACCACCAGGTAGCGCAGGAACCAGTTAGCGTCTTCCAAGATGAAGTCGTCGATGCTGCCTATTTCGCCGTCCGTAGCCTTTGCCGCATAAGAGGCAACTTCTCTCACGCTACGCAAGTGCGGGTCCCCCTGTGTCTTGGGTGTCTCCTCCGGCACCAGCGGCGGCACCGGCGGAGGGTCCGGTACCAGCATCCAATATGCCGGCCAACCGTAGTGCCAGGCCAGAGCGACTTCTTGCTGCCTCGACACCGGCTGGTCCGTGTCGACCTCTGGACTGCCACGAACTTGATCCATGGTGAGGTCGACCGGCACCACGAGTTTCTCCCAATCAGGTCGTCCCGACGCTGACGGCGAGAGCAAAACCCGTCGGCTGGAAAGCCAACGGCCGGTCTCGACGACGAGGTACCGAACTGTCCAAGCGCGATCATCGAAAAGAAAGTCGTGAACTTTGCCGATTTCACCATCCTTGGCGAGAATCGTGGAACCTAGAAGACTGTTGAGACTGCGCAGCATGTGCTCCTCCTAAACAGATGTGACAAACCAGATTCGTTCACAGCTTACCGTCGGGCGAAGAATTCGTACGCCTTCTTCTCGCCCGTGCTGTCCTTGACGGTTAACACCGCAGTCAGAATGTTTCCCTTGGAACCCAAAGTCAACCGTCGTGCGCGCGAGACGGACTGACACTTGACGTCGAGGACGAGCCTTTGCCCTTGCCACCAGTGCCATTGTGCGCTCGCCATGCACGGCTGACCATGCACAGCATGGGCAAGCTGCTTGCCGTCCGTCGTCAGTTTCAATGTCTCTCGGGTATCGCCATCTTTGTTGGTTGTGGTCATGAGAATCTGGATCTCGGGTTCGTGGTGCTCAATCTGGAGAACCAGACTTTTCGGCTGGGGAACTTCGCCGAACCGGGTCCGCTGAACATCCAACTGCCACGTTCCGCTGAAATCGGGCTTGGCCGACTTCTGGGCGAGTAAGCCGACAGCGAAGACAGCGACCAACACGCACAATCGTAGTGCGACTTTCATTGCAGGCCTCCTATTCATCAAGCTTTCATTCTCTGCGCTGACCAAGCCTGGCAGTTTTTCAGTGCCGGCCGGAGTGCTTGTTCAGCAGCGATATCAGCTTCTTGGCGGATCTCGGGACCCGTAGTTCCCTCTCAATGATTTCCCGGTTTTCGAGTGTCCTGCCGTACAGCTCGCGGTTGTCGCTCACGTCCTGACGCAGTGTAGCGCCTTCCAGAGAAAGGCCAGCGAACACGCCGCGTGACCTCGACCACGAGAGGATCTCCGCCGTTAGCAGCGCGTCCGTGGCCGCCTTGGTACTGCGGCCGACCGGACCCGCGGCGACGGAGGCGCCGGCGCCCAGCGTGAATTGGCTGGAGAGCAGGCGATCCATCCCGCGCTCGTTCATCACCAGCAAAACGACGTCGGTTTCCGAGCCGCCAATCTGCAAACCAAAACTCCCACCTTCAATCCGCACCGTGCCAGGAGCGGTCCATCCGACTCGGTTCTTCTTCCGGCAAGAGACGTAGCCCTTGCCATATCTTGCTCCGAAAATGAACGCCCCTCTCTTGAGGCCCGGTACGATAACGGCGCATTGCGCCCGGTCCAGCAACTCCTGCGGGATTGCCTGATCTGGCGTCTCCATGACTTCGTGAAGTACGCTCGCGGCGTCGCGGAGACGCCCATCGTGCTCCGATGCCGCCAGGAGGAAACCGCAGGTCAAGATCGAAAGGACAGGTACTCTCATGTTGTGCTGATCTCCATGTTTCTAACGCGGCTCCGCCAGCGCTTTCGGCCTGCCCGCGCGCATGTGTCCTCGCTTCACCAGGGCGATCAGAAACACCATCGTCGCCCCAGCGGCCAGCAAGCCTGCCCCGAAAATTGGTGGAAGGGTCGTGGTCCAGTTTACTTCTCTGAAGCCGACGTTCGCCGGGCCGAGGCTCACCAGAGCCCGCTCCCCGCTTGCGACGCTAATGGCGCGGCAGCTCATCAGCGCCGTACCCTCTGCGATCGTGATGGTATAGCCCGGATTTACGAGCACGGCAGTGCCAGCCACGATCAAGACAATGCCTAGGACAAGGCTAAGGATAATCTTCATGGCCACTCCTAACCAGACTTGTCAGGCGCGATCATCGCCCTGTGCCGGCGGTCGACAGCTGGCGGCATACGCGGCGCATCAGTCTCACTTCGTGTCCGCTTCCTTCAAGTGAGAGGCTTCGCCGGTTCATCCAGATGCTTCTCCTGCATGTCGCGCCTTGGATCCCGCTTTACAATGGCGAGGACGAACACCAGCACCGTCCCCCCCGCTAGCAGGATGGCGCCAAGGATGGGCGGGAGCGTTATCGTCCACGCGGACTGCTGCGTTCCGGCCTGAAGCGGACCCACGTTGAGAAGCTGCCGCTCCGCAGTCGTAAAGGTGACCCCTTGATACGTCAGCACGGCGGTGCCAGCAACGATCAGCACGATTCCGAGAAAGAGACTCAGTATGGTCTTCATGACTACCTCCAGTCGTCAGTCTGGGGCGGGCTTAGGCGCCAGCCCCGAGATTGCGGAAGTTCCTTGTTCGCATTCTATTCTGCCGCCATGCGGCCAGGCGCACCATCCGTCTGGGGCATGACTTTCGGGCGCTTCGGGCCGTAAGTGGGCGCACCCACAACCAAAGTCGTACCCGGCAGCAGGCGGACCCTCTTCGCCCGATCCAGCCGTTCTCATGCCGTTCGGCCACCAGGTTCCTGCATTGGCGTGATCGGTTTCCACTTTAGTTAAAGGTACGCTCAAGGCGGGGAGGTCAAATGCCTTCGGCAAGTCGATCAGGGAGGTACGCAATGAAAACGCCTATCAACGATGCTGAACTGTTGGTGGAGTATCTGGACGTCTGCGGCACGGCGATGGCCGCCGAGAAGGAATCGCTTGCCACTGGGCAGCGACTTGATGCGGCATCGTGAGGACGAGAGCTGTGACACTTGGCGAATACCTGTGACGAAAGTTGCCCTGCTGCCTTTCGGGCTGGCATGCGGTCTGATCTCGGCAAGTCAGTCGACGAATCACCCGTTTGCGAAAGAGGCGAACGAAATGATTCGGCGCGCGTCTATCCGCGCTAATGACGTACCGCGTTCGGCGAACGCGCTCGGAGATCTCGCCATGCGCTTTGACGTGTCTCCCTTGCTGACTCACAAGACAAGGCTCAACATGCTCAAGGAAGACGTGGCCAGAATGTGCGAGATCGTCACGACACTTCAAGAAAATCGGAGTGGAATGGAGGAGTGGCAGGTCGCGCCGGTCGAGCGGATTGCGCCGAAATGCAGTTCTCTGGGCGAGGACGTTGACGCGGCCCTCCATCTCCTCAGCCGAAGTTCCCAGCCCTTGTTCGCGCCGATCTATGGGTCGTTGGTGGGAGACATCAAGGACCGGGTGACGGGGATCGTCCGTACTACGCGCGAATTTCTGTCCTGGGCGGAGAAGAATGCAAGGAAGCGGTAGAGCGAACCGAGCCTGCTATTTTGCCCTGGAGGCCAGGCCGCGGCCCGTGGCGGACTATTCGAAAGCCAGGGTCCCCAGTTAGATCGAGACGCTGTCACAGTCCAAAGAACATTCGTATTCCCATCACGGCTTGCGTGCCGTTGCTCCTTTTGCCGCCTGATCCGACAACAAGTTGGAAGTCCGGCGTCAAGGAGAAACTCTCCGTGACTTGCCAGCGGTAGTAAGTATCGAGAACGCGCTCAGAGGCCAAGGAACCATCGAGGTTGATTGGAAAGGCTTGTGAAAAACCGATGGCGAACGCAGAGACTCGGTCCTGGCGGTCGGCGAGCCGCCATTGCACGCCGCCGCTGTACGACTGTCGCACAGGGGACAGGGCGAGCGAGCCTCGCGCCGCGCTGCTGAAAGCGTACCGGCCGAAAGCGCCGACGCGCCGCGAGACCCAGTGGTCCACACTAACGTGAATTCCGTGAACGCCACCGGCGCCCGCCACGTTGCCTAGCGTACCCCCGAGCCGCCAATTGCCTCGATATCCGCCCAGGAGCGAATGGAGTTCGAGCTCCCCGGTCCAGATCGGTGATGTGAATGCACGCTCCGTGCGCGAAACGGCGTAGCCTGCCCGGAGCACTGCGGAGTCGAGCCAATCGCGATTCATCTTGCGTCGGTACTCTCCCATGATTCCAGGCGCGATAAAACCGGCCTTGTAGCCGGCGCTGTTGACCATTGCGCTATTTAGAAACTGTCTCGATTCATTGTTGGCAAATACGTTTGTGTCAAAGAAATCGGATAGATCGATGAGCCCGGCGCGACCAGCCACTCGATCTTCACCGATCCGGAGTTCTTGTTGATAGAACGCTTTGCTCAAGTAGACGTTGCCTCTCGAGAGACCCTCATTGAATCGACTTCGACGTGTGGCCACGTCGTTCAACGGGCTGAACGAGTTCGGCCCTCCCACCGGGCTGCTGTCAGAGGGGCCACCTGCCGCCTGCAACTGGAGGAAGAAGTGCCCTTCGCTGAACAGTCCGTCTGTAGAACCTGGAACTGCCCGTGCGACAACATTGACGCGGGTCCTGCCAAACACGGAGGTTAGGTCGGATGCCATTGGAACCGTCACCGCCTGAACACCGGAGGTAATATCGCCCGTGATCACGAACCGCTCGGAGGCCGGAAGCTGCCGAAGTCGTTCGATGCCTTGGCGGAACCCCTCCTGTCCTTTCTGGATGTCTCCAACGGCTGTCACCGTCGCCGCGGCCTCGGGCCGAACCTGATTGCTGGGCTGCGCGGACATTGCGGGATTGGGGAGACCGAGCGTACGCGTCTTTCCTTTGTGTTCGGGGACGCTTTTCCGGGCCATAAGCAACGCTAATTTGGCGACATCTTCAGCGGGCAGGCCGTGGGATCCCGCGTCTGCGAGTCGCTGACCAATTCTCGCCGCAAGGAGGTCAAGCAGGGTGTCGGCCTCCTGGTCAGGCGACGGACCGACCTGGTACTTGGCGCATAAGTCGAACAACAGCTTGCTCTGCCATTCGCCCACCCGTTCGCTTTGGTCAGACGCGTAGAGGTGAAAGACGATACAAGCCGCAATGCATCCTACCCTTTGCAGGTTGCGATAGAGTTTCAGGGAAACGGTCATAATTCCTCTCGCACGTCTAATTCGAAACTCAATCCTAAGCCCTTGGCCCTCCGCTGGACAAAGCGGCGGTCTATGCACCTTGGATTTGTCCGGCCGATCGCGGATGCCAAGGACACGATCACCGGACCCGAAAGACTACCTCGGGGACCGGAGGCTCGCCAGATCCATTAGGCAGCCGAGATCTCAGTGGGAACGACAACAAGAACTTCGAGAACACCGTCTACCAATAGCGCCTGGCAACGGTCGTAAGCATAGCCGCAAGCCCCGGCCGCCTCAACCGCCGAGGCATCCGACACGCGGGCATCCTCTCAACATTCATTTGCCACCAACAATGCCAGGGGGAAGCAACGCAGGACGCGGTGTAGCCGTTGAGCCTGGCCAGTGCCTTTCGCGGGCTCGACGTCAACGTGCTCACCTGTCAACACGTTGTGCCAAACCTGTGGGGCTTCCTCAGGTAGCGAGATTGCCGTCTCTAGCCAGATGCGCTCTCCGAGCGGAGCCCTGCGCGAGGATGTCAACTGCGTCGTCCATCGCGGCGCCACCGTTAGCGTCCAAGTCTTCCCATGGCGGCGGCAGAAAGCGACAACATTGTTCTGTCTTGGCCCGGCGGCTTCCAATGGCAGGTAGTCGCCATTCAGGAAGACATCTGCATGAGCGCGGCGACAATCCAGAGCCTTGTCGGTCAAGTAGAGCTTGATGCTGCCGTCCTTCCAGCCGGAGACCATCTCGCGAAGCAATCCGCGCCGGCTCTCCGTTTCCCGCTTCCTTAGTTGCTCGAGCAGCGCGATTCGCTTTCGATAGTCGACAGGGCGGCGGTTATCCGGATCCACCAGAGAAAAATCCCAAAGCTCTGTCCCCTGGTAAAGATCTGGCACGCCGGGGGCCGTGATCTTGATCAACGTTTGGGACAGCGAATTGATTGCGCCAAAAAAAGCAATCCTCGCCTGAAAATTGAGGAAATCGGGAAGGAATCGATTGGACTCCGATAGAGTGAAAATACTCTCCGCGAAGCAAACCAAGGCTTCTTCGTGCGCCTGATTCGGATGCAGCCAATCGGAGTGAGTTTTTGCCTCCCGCGCCGCCTTGACCAAGAAGCACTTCAAACGTTCCACAAAACTCCAGTTTGCATCCGCGTCCAGAGGCCAGGCGCCGAGGGCAGTCTGATAGATGAGTACTTCCTCGGCCGGAGTAGGAACCTCATGACCGCCGACCAGCGCTTTCTTCTCGCCATTCCACTGGCTCCAACGTGAAAGGCGTTTTCTCCATTCGTCCGGCAATTCGCTCAGGACGTTGATTCTGGCCCGTACATCCTCGCTGCGTTTTGTGTCGTGGGTGGAAGTCGCATTCATCGCATAGGGCCAGTGCTCATTCTGGTCCTTGAGAATGCCGTGGAAGTCCGCCAGGGAATACGGCGGCCCCTCTCGCAGGGGATCACCGCCGACTTCGTTGCGCGAGATCAGGCAATGGTGCGCATAGAAGGCCGTGTCTTCTAGCCCTTTCGCCATTACTGGGCCGGTGAACTGCTGCCATCTCATGACGAAATGCAACCATTCCGGTTTTTGATCCTGAGCGTACACAGGGGGCTCCAGGAGGAGGACTTTCCGGAGGAAATCGAACGCAGCCGCGCCGACACCGTTTTCGGCGGTCCGGAGACGCGCAAGGTCAAGAGTTCGTTCGATGTAGTGCCTGTCGCGCTCGTCCACGGTGAAACTCCGGATGTAAGTCCGATACACCGGAAGACAGGCTGTGGTCTCCACCAAGGCGTTCATCAACTCGGAGAGGGGGACATCGCGCGCCTGCCGGTCTTGCGACGCGAGGGAACCGAGGCGATGTCCGAGCTCGTGCACCTCGCCAGCAAACAGTTGCCACATCACCTGCTTGTTGCGGGCATAACAGACCTCGGCGAAAGGGGTTTGGTCGCGTGTGAAGTTGGCATAGGTATTCTCCAGCGACCGCAAACCGTCGGGATGTATAAAGACATCATTCAAGACGTTGAGGAAGTCATAACCTGTAGTGCCGCAGGTACGCCATTGCTGCGGCAAGGGCTCGCCGCGGCCGAGGACCTTTTCCACCACCACGTAGAAGCTCGGCGCCCCGTCGTCCCGGCCGAGTGCCGCCTGTAAACGTTCAAGGTAGCTCTGCGGATCGTACAGGCCGTCGATGTGGTCAATGCGAAGACCGGAAACTCTTCCATCCTTCACGAGTTGGAGAATCGGCTCGTGCCTCGTGCGAAAGACCTCTTCATCTTCGACCCGCAGCCGCACCAGATCGTTAATGTCGAAGAAGCGGCGGTAGTTAATCTCCTCGTACGCGATCTTCCAATGCGCCAGCCGGTATCCCTGCCCCGCAAGAATGCGATCGAGAGCGTCGGCGTTCTCGGGGCGGTTCTTGGTGTCGCCGAGATCCCGCAGGGCCGCGTCGATCGCGAGACGTACCTCGAGATGATCGCGATAGAGGTGAAACAATCGCTGCTTGAGAGATTGCGAAAGCTCTCGTCTGCGGCCGACCTTGACCGGTTCAGTGGTGGTGCGCCGCGGCATCCCCTCGACAACGGACTGGAGTTGCCGCAGTTCGTCGTTTGCGGGATGATCTGCTGCGAGTTGCCCGGCGATCCTGTCGATGCACCGTTGAAAGATTGGGCCGTAGGAACAGGAGTCGAGGGGAAGCCGGCGCTCATAGTAACGCAGAAAGAAGCCGGACTCGTCCAGATGAACTGTTACCTCACCGTTCTCCAGAACGTTGCCATACAGGTCGCCGAGCACCGGAAGCAGAATCTTGTCTTCCAGCACGCGAGACGCTTTGGACATGGTCGGGCTCCAATCGATGTCGAAGAAGTGGGCGTAAGGAGAGCCGGGACCGTTTTCAAGCACGTCCATCCACCATGCGTTCTCATGGCTGGCGGCCATGTGGTTGGGAACGATGTCGAGGAGAATGCCCATCCCATAGCGATTGAGCTTCTCGCACAGATCGTCGAATTCCTCGTCGGTGCCGAGCTCTGAGTTCACCCGCCCCGGGTGCGTTACGTCGTAGCCGTGCGAACTCCCTCGCCGTGGCCGAAACCGGGGAGAGGAGTATACGTCGCCAATGCCGAGTTCGTGGAGATAAGCAACGATCTCGCGGCAATCGACAAACCGAAAGTCGCGAGTGAACTGCACCCGGTACGTCGAGATGGGAACACGGGGCTGACTCATTGCTCTGCCTCCGCGGCGCGCGGCTTTACATAGAAGCCGAGCTTCGCGCCCAAAGCATCCAACGTCGGGGCCCATTCCTCCGCTTCAGGTTCACGTGACTCCGCGGATCGTGTTTCACGGACCAGATGATAGGCGTTCTGCGCCGCCCAGAGGTTGACTTGGAACGGCAGCAGGGGGCACAGGCTCACAACCTTGTCGAAGCGTTCCAGCAGATGCTGATCCTTGGGGTTCCGGCAGAATGCCTCGGCCGCACGCTCGAGGGTTTTGCGGAATGCAAACTCCAACGTGACGTAGTCCAGCAGAATGCCTGTCCGGCGTATCTGCTCGAGCACGCCTTGCACTTGACACAGGTCCGGCTGGTCCGCCGACAGGGCTCCCAGCAGATCCTCGTGTAGCGTGAAGTCAACCGCCATCTGAAAACGAGCTGGCATTGGAATGGCAAGATCGGTGATGAAACGGGCAAGGGTAGCGTACTGACCGTAGAAGTTGCGGTACAGGGAAGCCGCTTCAGCCAGCGCCTTATCGAGAATGATGCCTACGATCTTGCGCTGCTCATCTCGAAATAGCAGTCGCAAGGAGTACGTTCCGCTGCCGAAGTTCCGGTCTACGGCTCGAACCAAGTCGGTGATGTCGCCGCGGTGGAAGATCCCCTGGATCTCCGACACGAGGGCGCCGTAAGCCTCGGCTCCTCGATACTCTCTGACGCCGCCGCTGACGTTCTGATCGCCGAGGTGGAGCGCGCCGAAGCTAAGCATTGTCGATTCCTCGGTAATACGCGAGGTAATCCTGGCTCGTCCCAGCGCAAGATGGGCTCTCCCCTCTTGAACCTTCAGAAAGTCTTCCCGATCCACCTCGTAGGAATAGATCCTACTCTTGGGCGGGTAATCCTCAAATAGCGAGCTGATGGCGTAATGAGCTCCGACCTTCTCCAGGTTCACCATCGCAGGTTTCACGAACTTCTCGTATATCAATCGGCCGTCGCGGTGTTCCGGCAGGTTGCTTTTGGCCTGCTCGAGCAGATTCAGGAAACCGTCTTCGAGTCCGTTGCCGAACATCTCCTGCCCAATTTGCAGGGCCCGCCCGGCGTATTGAATCACCTGGACGGTCTCGATTCCTGACAACTCATCGAAGAACCAACCACAACTGGTGAACATCAACATCGCGTGGCGCTGGAGTTCCAGCAGTTTCAGTGCGCGCACCCGTTCCGCCGGCTCCAGTTGCCGATTGGCATGTTTCTCCAGGAAGCGGCTCACGCTTGCGGGTGACCGATCCAAAATAACGCCAATGTAGCCGTCGCGCGCCTGCCAGGGATCGCGGAACAGATCGCGGCCCGCCTCCTCGAAGCGCTCTGTCAGCATGTCGCGAAGCCAATCGAGGGACCGCCGCAGCGGCTCCCGCCACTCTTGCCTCCAGCCGGAATGCATTCCAGAATTGCAGCCGCAGTCTGACTTCCAGCGCTCGACGCCGTGGACGCAGCTCCATGAGCTGTCCTCGAAGATCTGCGCCTCCTGAGTAGGAGGGTGACTCTCCAGAAACTCGGCGTAGTTCGTGAGGCGAGCTAAGTTGTCGGCCTCGATGTAGTGCAGACAGTAGGCCAGCGCCATGTCGGCATGGCGCCGATGGTGGCCATAGGTTTCGCCGTCTGTCGCGATGTGAACCAGCTGGGGCCAAAGGCGCGAATCCGAAAACGCCGCACAGAGCCGCTGAGCCAGATTCTCGCCCCGGGACAGGAGATCCTCGAACGCCACAGCCCTGGAGATGGGTCCGTCGTAGAAAAACACCGCCAATGAACGCCCGGACCGGAGGCGAATCCGATAAGCCATCGACGGATCGATTCGCCCTCCACTCACATCCCTCCAGACGCGACCTCCCACGGGTCGGACCTTGCTCGCTTGGTGCGGCGAAAGAACAGTAAACCTGGTGCCCATCTCGGCAAGAATCTCCAGCGTCTCCAGGTCCACGGCCGTTTCCGGTAACCACAAGCCTTCCGGCTTGCGGCCGAACCGATGTTCAAAGTCGCGGATGCCCCACAGCACCTGCGTCCGCTTGTCCCGAGCGTTTGCCAGCGGAAGGATCATATGATTGTAGGCTTGAGCCATGGCCGAACCGTGGCCCGAGAATCTCCGCTGGCTTTCCTCATCGGCTGACAGGATCGCTCGATAGACGTCCGGACACTCGTGTTCCATCCAGGCCAGCAGCGTGGGACCGAAGTTGAAGCTGATCTTTGAGTAGTTGTTGACGATCTGCCGGATTCGCTGGTCGGCATCGAGGATTCGTGACAGCCCGTTCGGTGCATAGCACTCGGCGGTGATCCGCTGGTTCCAGTCGTGGTAGGGGTAGGCCGAATCCTGGAGCTCGATCGCCTCCAGCCACGGATTTTCCCTTGGGGGCTGGTAGAAATGCCCGTGAAGGCAGACGTATTGTTCCATTTAGGCCTCCAGATACCGTCTGTACAACACCGCCGATCGCGGTTTCAACATCAACTCCGCATTGCCAGACGCTTCCAGCCGTTCGGGGAGCACAGTCCCGGGGCCGAGCCAGGCGAGGTCCGCCGTGTCCAGCAGTTTCAACCAAAGCCTAGCTGGCACGGACGGCTTGAGTCGAACGCCTATCTCGGAGAAACACAATACCAGAATCACCTCGTCATCTTGACACCGGCGTGTGACGACCAGGGTATTCGCCTCTTCGTCCTTCGCCACCGACATCTCCTCTTTGCTCAGGCAAGCCAGGGCGGGGACGTCCCGGCGAAGCCGGAGCAGCTCTCTGTAGAAATCGAGTAGCGTCCGGTGTCTGTGCATCTCGCGGAGTTCGAGGTTGAGCTTGGATCGCAGGAAAGCCTCCTCGGCTTGAGGGTCCGGGGGTTCACCCTGCCAAGCGAAAGCGGCAAATTCCTCTCTCCTCCCGCGGCGAACTGCTTCCACGAGTTCCGCGTCCGAGTGGCTGACGAAATAGAGGAACGGCGCCGTCTCCGCATACTCCTCACCCATGAACAGAAGCGGAATGTGCGGCGATAGGATCACGGCTGCCGCCGCCAGTTTGAGGTCTTCGAAAGACACCAGGCTGCCGAGACGCTCGCCCAACATACGGTTCCCAATCTGGTCATGATTCTGCGAGAACACCACGAACCGATGGGCCGGGATATCGTGCGGCGAGGCGCCATGGCGGCGGCGCCGGAAAGCTGAGTACTCGCCTGCGTAGACATAGCCTTTTTCGAACGCTTTCGCGAGGTGGCGAAGCTCGCCGAAGTCCTGGTAGTATCCCTTCCGATCGCCCGTCAGCAGGGTTCGCACAGAGTGGTGAAAGCCATCGGCCCACTGCGCGTCCAGGCCGAACCCCCCGAGGTCCTTGGACCGAATCAGGCGGGGATCATTCAGATCGCTCTCCGGGATCACCAGGATCGCTCGATTCAAGCGGATGGCCTCTTCGCGAACGGCGTCGCCCAACTCCTCCAGAAACGGGTAGGCGGACCGGTCGAAAATGCCGTGTACGGCGTCAAGCCGCAGAGCGTCGATGTGGAATTCCCGGACCCAGTTGAGCGCGTTCTCGATGAAGAACCTCCTCACCTCATCGCTTTCCGGACCGTCGAAATTGATGGCCGGGCCCCACGGTGTCTTGTAGGAGTCGGTAAAATACGGGCCAAAGTTCCCCAAATAGTTCCCCTCGGGTCCGAGGTGGTTGTATACGACGTCGAGAACAATGCCCAAGCCGACCTTATGACATTCATTCACAAGCCTTTTCAACGCCTGAGGGCCACCGTAGGAACTCTGGACGGCGAAGGGAAAAACACCATCGTAGCCCCAGTTCCGGCCGCCTGGAAACTGTGCTACAGGCATGAGCTCGACAAGCGTGACACCCAGGTATTTAAAGTATTCAAGGTGGGGAAGGATAGCATCGAACGTTCCCTCCGGCGTGAATGTGCCGACGTGCAGTTCATAGAGAACGCACCGCTCGATGGGCAACCCTCGCCATTCCTGGTCCTCCCACTCGAACGCCGCATCCGCAACTTCGGAAGCTCCGTGGACTCCCTCCGGCTGGAATCGCGATGCGGGGTCCGGCAGGTCCGGTCGCCGGTCGACCCGGTAGAGGTAGCGCGAGCCGGGTGGGGTGTCTTCGAGGATTGCTTGCCAGTAGCCAGCGCCATGCCGCTCCATAGGTACTGCGCAGCGCTCCGGGTGTTCAACCCGCAACTCCACTTCCGATGCCGCGGGCGCCCACACTCGGAAACGGGTCTTGCCTTCACCAAGGTGGAACGCGCCGTGGCGGAACTCAAAGCCGGCTGTTTGCATACGGTTGTTCTTCAAGATTAGCCTGGAGCTGGGCTGGCGAGGCATCCGGCCAACTCATTACTATCTGGCCTGAGTTGCCGCACTTTACCGCCTCTCACCGCGTTTCAAACCGGATTTAGTGCCTCCGCTGTAGTTCAGATCAAGAACACGCAGAGTTTGTGGATTCGGTCGTCCATCTCCCGAGACGACGGGAGCTACCACTTTGTCGGGTTGTCCCCGATGTGGACTACGAGGTGAGAGCCTCCCACCGCGGGCAGTGGAGTTCGACCGAGACGGTTAGCCGGTTTGACTCAAAGAACGTCGTCGAGGTCAACTTGGTCGTTGATATCGGCCCGCCAACGATATCGGCTCGACACAGCGCTTCTCTTTCGCTTGTCTTCTGATCGGCTTTCTCGCGTACAGGCCCGTGTGGCCAAAAATGAAAATGCAATTCGGGCGCGCCCCGCTCACGGGAATCGACCGCCTTATCGACCAGACGTAATGAAGCGCATGTCGGCGGCCGGTCGTCCCTGCATGACCGCAGCGTGTTCCAAGACCCTTCTCGCGTGCTGGGCGACCATGCGCACTCCGGCCTCATACTGCGGGTTTGGGTTGCCAGGACCCCCGTTGTAGGCCCCGACCGCCGTCCCAACATCTCCGCGGAAACGATCGAGGAGATCGCGAAAAAAGAGACCCGCATATGTGGTCAGGACCCCCGGCGGTACGTCATTTAGATTGATCTCCTTCGGAGGTCGCAAATGCTCCGCCAGCGTCGAGTAGTCGCGCCTGTCCTTGAGGAACAGATGGTGTGCGTAACGCAGCGTTTCCCTGGTGATCTGCCAGATGCCGGAGGACTCGTTCAAAACAAGTACGCCCTTGGGGCCGCGCCTCAGTATCACGTCACCTTTATCGGCACGCCTTTTCCAAATGGCGTTGCCGATATCACCCTTGACATTCATGTAATTGTTCTCCATCGCTCCAATGCCCAGGAAAAAGTCCAAGGGCAGTGAGAAGAAGTCCGCTACCGTGACGATATCCTCCGCCAGAAGGTGGGCTTCCGGGCGGTCCGGCGGGCGTGGGACTGGTTCAATTCCTCTTCGGATTCGTCCGTCGGTCGCCGCCTTGAAACGGATGAACCGTCTGACGTAGGCAGCCAGTTCCGAACGGGGCACGAGGCTCAACTTCCTGCGGGCTGGGAGATTGTAGGCCCTGTCGAAGATCTGCGACTGCGCCTGGTATCGTGAGATCACCTCAGGGACCACCCATCGATACGAAACCTGAGTGATTCGGGTGCGGGCTTGCAACCGGAACAGATAGGGGACGGCGGCGAGGAGGTCGCCTGGCGGCCCCAATCGAATCACGTAGGTGAGCGTTTTCCCTTTCCGCTCGTACGTCAACCACGCGCGGCATCCGTCGCCGGCGGTGAGGCCGCGGATGTAACCGAACATCAGGTAGGCGAACAACTCGTCGTCGAATGTCGCCGCATCCGCGACGAGGAATCGCCCGGGCGTCCTCACGGCGGTTGCGTCGGCGGTGAGTTCGACGACCGGAGTCAAAGGCCTGGTAGGTACGAGCTGAAGCCTTCGTGGCC
The DNA here is from genome assembly GCA_964529305.1 of uncultured Solibacteraceae bacterium. Classification (GTDB taxonomy): domain Bacteria; phylum Acidobacteriota; class Terriglobia; order Bryobacterales; family Bryobacteraceae; genus CAZGUX01. The sequence goes on from CAZGUX010000061.1 coordinate 23,973, forward strand.
ACAACCGGGAATAGCTCCAAACGGCCAGGACGACAGCGCCTCCGCCGACTACCGCCAGCCAGATACGCATACGATCCGAGAAACGCCTCCCGAATCAGTATTACCACGTGAACGGGAACCGCGTGAAGGCCTTACATGACAGGGGATGATTCCTCAGTCTACAATTCACTAGGGATGGAACCGCCGAGACCAGTGCGAAGTCGAATCGAGCATCTGCTGGCCGTGGACCAGGAGTCGAAGCCGCAAGTATACTTGCAGATCTTCGATGCCGCCGAGGTTTTCAGTCTCAATTACGCGCTGGAACTGCTGTTGTCAGCGGGCATCGCAACGTTCGGCCTGGTGTTGGACAGCCCAGCAGTCGTAATCGGTGCGATGCTGATTTCTCCCCTGATGGGCCCGATCCTGGCCGGAGGCCTAGCGCTCGCCGCAGCGGACATGTATCTGGGGATCAAGTCGCTGCTCAGCGTGGTGTTAAGCTCGGTGTGCGCTATCCTGTTCGCCGCCACGCTGGTGTGGTTGGTGCCGTTCCACTCGCCGACCCAGGAGATCCTCGCTCGTACGCATCCGAATCTGCTCGACCTCGGCGTGGCGCTTTTCTCGGGGCTTGCAGGTTCGATTGTCGTGTTTCGCGGCGGGAGTGGTGGCGGTGTCACGGCGTTGCCCGGGGTGGCTATCGCTGTTGCCCTGATGCCGCCCCTATGCACGGTCGGATTTGGCGTCGGCAGTGGGTTTTCATGGCCGATCATCACCGGCGCCGGCCTGCTGTTCCTGACTAACCTGGCCGCGATCATGGCCAGCGCCTTCATCGTGTTCTATGCGGTCCGAATGGACGCGCCAGAACTCCGCATGAAGATTGACTATTCCATCCTAGAGCACGCGTCCTCAGACCGACTGTACCGGCTGTTGACAAAGACCCGCCTTGCCGGGGCGTTCGGTGATATCGGCAAGCTGCACTGGCGCATCCTGATGCTGGTCGCCACTCTCGGTGCACTGTTCATTCCCTTGCGCCAGTCTCTGTATCAGTTGAGAGAAGAGTCAGTTGCCCGCACGGCTGCGAACGAGGCCGTTCGATTGTTGGCGTCTCCAGGGATGATCTTCACCCAGCAACTGGATGTGACACCCGAACGTATCATCCTCCGAATGATCGTGACGGAATCCGTGGCCGAGGACACGATCCGGGAAGCCGAGAAACTGCTGTTGCGCCGCACGGGGAAAGAGGTCACCGTGTCTGTCCGCAAGGTGGCGAGTGAGGAGGAGTTGGCCTTGCTTCGCGAGCGGTTCCGCACACCGCCGGCGCCACCTCAGCCGCGAGACTTAAACTCCATACGGACCGAATTGATCGGACGGGTGGAGCAGCCGCTCAAGGAGGTCTGGCCGGCTGAGTCGGCGCCACTGGTCTCCTACGAAGTTGGCTTCACTTCCGAGGAGGTCCTGGTGCGAGTTCGGTACAAATCAGAAACTCCGCTCGACGCCGCTGCGGAAGCGATGTTTACCAAGGTGCTGCAGGCACGATTGAGCGTGGCGAAATTGCGGCTCATTTTGGAGCAGGAAGCGCCGCCAAAGCCCCCTTCCCGCAGAAGCAGGGCGAGGTGATCGTGCCAATCGCGCTCCTGGACGCTGCCTCCGCCAGCTCCGGTTCCCTCGGCCTCGCGGTAAGCATGCTGTTGATCTTCGGCAGCGCCAAACTCCTGGCGGAATTCTTCGAGAGGATGAACCAGCCGGGCATCGTAGGTGAGATTCTCGCCGGCATTCTGATCGGTCCCAGTTTTCTCGGTTGGATTTCCCCGGGCGAATTCACGACCACGATGGCGGAACTCGGGGTGATGTTCCTACTGTTCCGAGTGGGATTGGAGGTGGAGCCTGCCGAGCTCATGAAAGTCGGTGGGACTGCTGTAGCGGTGGGGGCGCTGGGCGTGATCGTTCCGTTTGCTGCTGGTTTCGCGCTGTTCCAACTACTCGGTTACGCCAGGATCGAGGCCGTTTTTGTCGGTACGGCATTGACCGCCACGAGTGTAGGCATCACCGCGCAAGTGCTGTCCACCAAAGGGCTCCTGCACCGAACGGCCGCCAAGATCATACTGGGAGCCGCGGTGATCGATGACGTACTGGCTTTGCTCCTGCTTGGAGGAGTCAGCAGCTTTGCCGCGGGACGGGCTAACCTGATTCACCTTGGGCTGACGTCGCTAGCAGCAGTGCTGTTTGTGCTCATGGTGGGAAGGTGGGGGAGGAAGGCCATGAGCGCCGTCATGCCGCACCTGGAGAGTCGCCTCCAGGTTGGCGAGAGCCAATTTTCGCTGGCGATGGTGCTTCTGTTCGGTTTGGCTGCCTTGTCGCAGACGATCGGCGTAGCGGCAATCATCGGCGCCTTTCTGGCTGGCATGGCTCTAGCGGAAGCGCTCCCTCACCGTGTGCATGACCTGGCCCACGGCGTGACGGAACTGCTGGTACCGTTCTTCCTCGCCAATATTGGCCTGCACTTCAGCGTGGACGCTTTCGCGACGCGCCCTACGTTGCTTGTGGCTCTCGCGCTCGTACCTGTCGCAGTCATCGCCAAGCTCGTGGGATGCGGGTTGGGAGCATCTCGCTTTGGGCGCGCAATCGCCACACGAGTAGGGGTAGGCATGATCCCGCGTGGTGAATTCTGTATGGTGGTGGCGCAAGCCGGGCTGTCGCTCAATGCGATCTCACAGGCCACGTACGCAACCATCGTCTTCATGGCGGTCGTGGCCGCCGTCCTGACACCCCCACTCCTGAAATGGGCATTCCGTGGGGTTCTGGCGCCGCGGGTGGAGCAAGAAGAAGCCTTCCGGCTCGGCTAGAGCGGCTTTTCGCCGTGGATTCCGGAAGGCTTAGGTGGCCTCACAGACCATTGGTTACTTCGTTTCAGTCCGCACGTTCGTGACGTGCACCGTTCTTCAACGCACGCCATTGCTGGATTATCCCCCGCCGCGCCAGTTCACGGCTGGCTCGGGCGGTAATGTCACTCTGAATCCTGGGTTCGAAGCGATGATCGTAGACGTAGCACTTGATGCGCAGCCGGAGGTATGCCGAACGATCAAATCCATGCGTTGTAAGGATCACAATCGGCTTTCGCGCAAGCAAGTAGGGCGAGCACACGGCCGCCTCGTATCCGATCTGTTGAACGACGTCCGGAACTGTGTCAGGCGGGAGGAAAATGTCCGTCACCACCTGGCAATCCGGAACGCCTGAATTTGCGTTGAACACCCGGTCGGTTAAGACCTGGGCGTTTGGTATCGTCACGCGGGTGTCGTCGGGTGTCGTGAGCTTGGTGCTTCGCAGGCCGATGTGGTCAATCTCGCCGTACGCATCGCCGATCTTCACACGATCTCCAAGCTGGTACGGCCGGTCTCCTACGACTACAAGGCCGCCAACTAGGTTCTTCACCAGATCTTGTGCTCCCAGCCCGAGTGCAATTCCCAGCGAAGCGATACTGGCCAAAAAAGTCTCTCTCGATGGAGCCAGGAGATCGAAGCAAAGGATCAGCGCGATGAACCAGATGGCAATCCGAACCACCGGTTCAAGCCACTTGACCAGGAAACGTGCCCTTGTACTTCTGCCGCTGATGGCCTCCAGAATGCCGGACAACCAGCGAATCGAAAGCCACGACACGAACAGTACAAGGAGGGCCGCGCTCACTGACCGGAACGTAAACTGTTGCAGGACCGAATGCGGCGCTGCTTGCATGAGCATGGCAAACGGAACACTCATTCTAGACACCTCAAATGAGATTCTGCCGGTGCAGTGTCATATGTATCAGCCGGCCGGCCTCCGGACGGATGCGCAGTCCCGGTCCCGCCGGATCCTCCTCAAGACACTCGAGATTGATCAGTTTCTCCAGCGCAACCCGGCTTCGCTGGGAGGAGCATTCGAAAATTTCCGCGTGATCCTGGACGGTGAGGCTTCCGTGCTGGAGAATCGCCTGCAACGTGAACGAGTCCTGCTGCGTGAACTGAGCGACGAGAGGCTCGTAATTGGGCTCGGCCGGCTGCTGCAAATAGAGGACTCCACCTTCAACCCGCTCCATGAAATGTTGCCAAAGCTCGAAAGCGCTGCGAAAAATCCCTTCAGACTGCCGGTAGAGCGAATCGAAAAAGCTGTCTTCCGCGTTGGGCTCCAAACCCAGGACGCGTTGCATCGCCCGCATGCTTTCACCGTCGTCGGGAAGGGCCGGGTACTGGAGTCGCAGCCCCGAGAGATTGTGCCTCAGTAGAATGGCTTTCTTCAGTTGCTCTGGCGGAATCGCCATGGCGTTGATTCGATGTGAAAAGTACTGCCCAATGTTCACAGCGGCGTCGAGATAGCGGTAGCAGTGCTGATTCAGGCAAATGATCCAGAGGGTTGTGCGCGAACTTCCGGAAACAATCGACAACAACTCCTCCAGACCCGCAAAGCCATTCATGCGCCGCAGAAACGTACGCTCGAGTTCTTCGAGCATGATGATGCGTTTTCCCGACAACAACACCTCCATGAGGTCCTGTTCTGCAGGAATCCGCATTAGCTTGCGCAGGAAGGCGTGCATCTGGCGTCCATCTGTGATCCGCTGCGAGAACTGGCTACGGATCACCTCGACGTCGGAAAACTCTTTCGCCGCAGCGCAATTCAACAAACTCGTTTTGCCGCTTCCCCTGTCTCCCACCAGAATCACTGAAACGCTGCGGTTGGAATGCCAAAGATTCCGGGCGTGGGCGAGGGCCGCCATTTCGGCCTCCCTCCCCACCAGGAACCGGGGCTCTTCCACTGGCGCCAGCCGGAACAATCTCCGGTAAATCATTGGAAGATCACGGGCGCCGAGCTGAAGGCTCAGTACCTCTCCCAGATATCCACGCGCTACAATCGGCGCCTGAATCGCAATCGGCACCGCTTCCCATCCAACCTTCAAAAGGAACCAGTGATACCATCTCCGGATGTGGTCCCTCACCCAGCGGCCGGCAGTCGCAAGCTGATCGAGGACGGCTCTTCCAGTCTCGTGCGCTGCCCTGGAGCCGCTCTCCCGGATCAACTGGGTAAGCAGACCCAAACGGCGCTGCTCGATGCTGAGGTGGGCTAGCAAAAACGACTGTGCAATGCCCTGCACGAGCTTTCTTTCTGCGGCCCCATGGGGATCAGCCGCCGCTTGCCTCTGATAGGACACCAGGGCCAGGGCATTCGCCAGACCCTCTCGAGCGACAGTCGAACCCTCCTCAGGCTCAGCTTCAGCCGTTTCCAGGCTGAACCGCACCACTTCACGTGCGCGCTCAATAACCCGCACGATGGCGCCGTGCGCGCCCTCCACCTCTCGAAAACCCTCCAGGACTACCAGTCGCCCAACGCGCGCAACTGCGGAGTGAAACTGCTTGTTTGGTTCCAGGGGCTTCCATGGTTCCCGGCGGCGAGGCAAATCATGACGCGGTTCAATGGTCTCGATGACGAGCGGCAAGTGATTCCGAGCTGACGCTTCAACCAGCCGCTCCCAACCGCTGAGGCGGTCCTCAGCCGACACCAGGCGGGCCACGGGAGGTGGGAACTCGCCCTGGATCTCGCCACTTTGCGACTCCTGTAGCCAAGCGATGACCGAATCGAGTTCTCCCAGCAGAGCGGCCTGCTCCGCGTCGAGCGACTCTATCACGTCGGCGGCCGCCCCGGTGACTTCGCCCAGCATTTCGGTAAGATCCCATTCGAGGTCCAGCAACCCGGTGACCGCGCGCTGCTGGCGTGACCAGTATCGGAAGTTGGCCTGCCGCTTGAGAAGCAGCTTCGAACTCCACTTGGGAGTGCCACCGGGCCGGCCACGCAGGATCGCGGCCGCGAGGCGGTTTGCGGCGCGGGCGTTCCAAACGCCCAGCGCCGGCAAGCGCCGGCTGATTTGTTCCATCAACACTTCCACGAGGCGTAGCCACCGCCCCCGGCTTCGATCCCACGCCCGCTCATCGACATCCTGCCCAGCGAAGTTCCGCAGCACGTATCGGCGCAGATCCTGCCAAGGGGAAAGGAGAAGCAGGCTGGATTGAGAAAGAAATAGGAGCAATGTGCCGTCCAGCTTCGAGCGCTGCTCCGACTCCGACAAGAACTGAAGCTCTACAATTCGGCGCAGTGGAAGCGTCACGCGGTCTCGCTTCAGCAACAGATACCGGCTCACTCGGGACGCTATGTGAGGGCCCATCACGTCAACTAGTTCAGGGCCCGAGATGTTTACGGTTTGGGGTACACGCCTAATCAGATCGTCCAGTCCGGCATCGTGGTTCTCGATGGCTTCGAGTACCCTTTCCTGAGGGCGCGCCCGCCGGAACGACCGGATGGGTTCGAAAAGTAAAGGCTTCCCCGCCCCTTGGACGAAACTCCGAATCGACGAGATCTCACCCGGCCGCGACGTGGGGACGTCCTGTTGCTGTACCGAAATTACCTCGTCTTGAACGGTCGTCGACAGATCCGAAAATACCGTTTCGTACCGGGACTGGAGTTGCCGGTTCCGGGCTTCCAATTCAAGTTGCAGGAGCTGCCAAATCTCGAGAAAAGATTGGTCGGGCATAGATCAGGTCCGCATACTCCTTTACGACGTTGGCCCTCTACACTATCACTCATGTGGCAGGCCCCCGGACAGACGCACGTCCAAGCTTGAACCCGGGACCATCTCGAATGTGGCGGAAGCAAGCCGGATCTGATCGCCGGACTTGTCGACTTCTTCTAGAATACGGGTAAAGAGATAGTCCTTCATCCAACGCCGTTTGCGATAGTTCACAACATAACGAACGGTGAATTCGATCCAGTTGTCCGTGGCGCGAAGGGTGATCATAGGCTCAACGTTGGCATCCTCGACCCTATATTGGCGGACCATCGCGAGCCATGACTCCTTCACCTGAGCGGCATAGTCCGTTAGTACCTCGTTCACGACATTCCGCAACATAGTCCTCGCGATTTTCCAGTCTGATCCGTATTTCACCGGCAGGGTGATCTCGTCCCAGAGAAACGGGAAGTCTCCCGAGTAGTTGAAGACGGGCTCCTTGAAGACAAAACTGTTCGCAATCCTGACGATGCGGCCGGTGTACAGATCCCCAGCCACCCATTCGCCAACCTCCATTAGAGTGGTGCGCAGTATTGAGATGTCGATCACGTCCCCCTTGATGCCGCCCAGTTGCACTCGGTCTCCCGGCTTGTAGAAGCTTCCAAACGAGATCGCAACCCACCCGGCAACGCTGGCGATCACTTCTTGCAGTGCGAAGGCGATACCGGCTCCAGCAACACCGAATGCCACCGTGAATCCACCCAGGCGGTCACTGTAAACCGTAGCGACGGCTACGATGGTCGTGACGTATCCCAGGAAGCTGACAAGCTTCCGGGCCCGATAGCGAGTGTCCGCGTCGTCGATGTAACGACTGACGGAGCGCTGTACGAGTCGAACGATGGCAAAAACGACCGATATCGCCATGGCCGCCACCGCGAGTTGGCCAACCGTTGGGTTGAACAGCCATTTCCTCAAGTCTTCCATTCTCACTCCTCCATCCGTCTGGGGCATCCGCTGCGCGACTGCGTCCAGCCCACCCTCGTTGGCGGGGATCGCAGAGACGACGCTGAACAGGGGTCGCTTCTTTCTGTAAAGCGCGAGGGGGAAACAGAAGGCGTTTCGCAAGCCCGTCGATAGCCTTTCCAGGGATTCCAGCCGGTCGGTTGGGCATCTGCCGGATCTTGAGCCTGAACGCGCTCCGCCAGCAACCGGGGGAGCAACTGAACGTCGCTCCACGCGTCGGCGATCTCGGAGGACAGCCTACGGCTCCGGGCGTCGATCTCCTCCCGTAGAGCCTTCCACGACTCGTCAAATTCCGCCATATCAACTCTTCTCATTATGGCTGCAGCACGCTGGCAATCCGATGGACACCGGCATGGACTTCGGCGAGTGCGCTGCGTTTTCGGCCCGATTCGTTCGAGCGGAATAGTGTGTGGGGCGGGGTACCCAAAGCCGGAACGCATTTTGGGGTGCCCGGGGTAGGGTGGGGGTCGATCCCCGTGGGGTCTCGAAGACCCGGCGGGGGGGCGGTTAACGATTGGCAGTCTCGCTACGGTCCGCGATGGACTGTCGGTCCCGATCAGGGTGTTGTCCCTGGGTCGAGGCCTCGCGGCGACGGAGGACCCTTCCTGACGGGCTGTGGGGGCTTCTGTGGGGATTACCCCTCAAAATCCTTATCACTGTTTCATGGTCCCTAGCAAAGGCGGGAGTAGGATCTGAGCGGACGGCCCGCTGAAGTCTCTTGGATTGAGTAGCTTTGCGCAAACCTGAGCACTCTTTCGCAAGGGGTCATAGCGGGCCCACGAGCAGCAAGGCCCGACTCTTAATCACTAGGTTGAAGGTTCGATTCCTTCCGCGCTCACCATCCGTTCGACAGATTCCCCCTCTCCTATCATCCGTCCGCTGCATTGCCGGCGCTGCTCCACCCATACCAAGACGAGGTGGCCGGCCGCGTCATCACCAGCAGGCCATGCGACTGACATCAACCAGGTCGTCGTGAGTCCCGTCCTTGAGCGCGCCGAACTCCCGCGGCCATTGGGCGGACCTGCGGTCCGGAATTGCGGAACTCGTCGGAGAGTGTCTGTGCCACCGGCAGACGGCGGACTCGAGTGGAGTAGTTTCGGAAGATGAAACAGAAGTTAGGGGCCAAATACCACTGAATGGAGTGAGGGTTAGCTGGAAAACGGGTTGCTTTCTGATTTGCTGAGAATTTTCCTCCGGATCCGGCACTTCCTGAACGGGGTCCCGAATGGACAGCACAACGAACCTCGACCCGAAAGCCTGCCTCATGGTTGACCGCGGACCGGCTCCGCCGGCGGCCGAAGCCGAGGAGACCAACACCAGGCACGAGCCAACCCTGGAAGAGATTGCTCGCCTGGCGCATTCTCTATGGGAATCCCGCGTCCGCGCGGGCCAGGAGGGCTCGGCCGATGACGACTGGCTGCGGGCTGAACAGGCACTCCGGCGGCCGGAGCCGGCGTTCGTCGACTGCTGACTGACAGTCCGGCATCAGTCGTCTTTCCGCCGGCCGGTCCATGCCCCGCACGCCCCTGGCCTGAACTGATACAGCGTGAACTGCGCGTTGTGATAGAGAAGGTCCAGCTGATCCTGGCCGTGCTGGATGAACGGCTGCAGATAGGCAGCGTCGTCGGGGAAGAGGTTCGGGGCAGTCAGCACATGGGTGACTCCGGCGCCGCAGAGATCCGGTCCCATCCTGCCGGCGGGGAGAGGCGCGTACGCAATCGCCTTTCGCCCGGCCAGTAGGGCTACGGTGCGCGGCTTCCGGCAGGCGACCGCCGCCTCGCCGCCCAAGTGGCCCTTGAGAAACACATACGTCTCCAGAGCCGCGGGGCTGTTGAGCCCCTCTTCCGCGGCGCGCGGCGCCAGATAGTGGGGCGCCTGGCTCAGCAGTTGAACGGCGATCGCCAACGGCACCCACACGGAGGGTCGCGGAAGCCAACGCGAAATGGCCGAGACCGCTTCCAGAATGCCGGCAAACAACCACGGAAGCAGCGGAATCAGGAAGCGAACCGGGTCCGAATAGGGCCACAGCAACAGCGTTGCGGCGTACGGGACCGCGAACGCAGCCCAGCGATGAGGAGCGCGCCTGATGAGGATGAAGGCACCGAACACCGCGAGAACATCGAGCACGCCCCCCAGAACGATGCCTTGGTCGAACACCTCCCCCATCGCCAGAGGGTATTGGATGACGTTTCTTCGGAACGTGCCGAGGCTAATCGCGTTCGCGAGGTGCCCGGCATAGCCGCCGCCGGATCTGGCGCCGAGGGCGCCAACGGCCAGGGTCGACACCAAAGCGGTCACCACGGCCTCTCGCGTCAACCGCCGGTGCTTCCACAGGGAGTAGAACAGGAGGGCTGGGATCAGCGTGAAGCCAACGGTGCGGGTGGAGGTCGCGGCCACGATGAAGAACGTGTGCACGGCGGCGTGGGTCATCACCGGGTTGCGGACGTTCGCTGACTCCAGCCTCTCCGCGACCGTGAAGTACGCGCTGACAATCAACAGAAACAAGAAATCGCTGTTGATGTGATCGGCCTGCACCCAAAGCGGATACGCGCCGGCCACCCAGACACAGGACCCCAAAGCAATCAAGGGTCCGGTCAGCGAACGCAGCGACCAGGCGGCCATGGCGGCCGAGCCCAGGAACAGAAGCAACATCAGCACCTTGAACGTGGCGTAGTCCAACCCTTGCCAGCGAACCAACGGGGCCAGCAGCAGCGGCAGCACCAGAGGGTAGCGAGGCAGCGGCGTATCGGCCGCCGCTGTCTGCCCGTACGCGACCTCGTGGTACGGTCGGCCGTCCAGAAGGTTCTGCGCGTACCGCAGATAGACCGACCCGTCGTCGCTCCAGCCGTGGACCGGCGACAGGCGGCTGAGATGAAATAACCCGATCAGCAGCAGCGCCCCCAGCGTCAGGAGATTCCACCAGGTTCCGGATCGATCGGGGTCAATGATGGTCCGGTCACTCTCCCCGGATGAGCGGCCGCGGATTTGCGACATGGCTTCGATAAAGTCTTCGCCGGACCGATTCCGGACTCGCCCAGGACGCGGTGTCGCGTGCTGATGAGATTCCCTGCAAATATAGCAGGCCACCGTGAGCACGACCCGGCCGATCTCCAGGGAGACCGGCTCTGGGCCGATTGTCCCACGGCCGGAGGTGGTTCCTCTCACCCCGCGCCCGCGCTACATTGGGCTCGGAACCAGCTTCTACTCGACTGCGATGACCCGCCGCCAACTCCTCCAACTCGCCGCGGCCGCCCCTCTCCCCGGTGAACACGTCCTCGACAATGGCATCTCCCTTCCCGATTCCTGGCCGCCACGGCGTGACTCGCTGCCTTACGAGCCCATGCCGGTCCCATACCTCGAGTCTCCTCCCCAGGTGATTCCCATCGACACCGGCCGGCAGTTGTTCGTCGACGATTTCCTGATCGCCGAATCCACGCTCACGCGGGTCTTTCACTCGGCCGAGTATCACCCGGCCTGCCCCATCGTCCGGCCGGATCGCCCCTGGGAGACCAATGCCGCCGGCCCGGTCGCCATGCCCTTCAGCGATGGCGTCTGGTACGACCCGAACGACCGTCTGTTCAAGCTCTGGTACATGGCCGGGTATTGGGGACCGCTTGCCTATGCCTCATCCACGGATGGAATCCACTGGGAGAAACCGCCCGTAGGGGTGAGGCCGGGTACCAACATCGTGCTCGACATCCCTCGCGGCTCCACCACGGTTTGGCTCGATCACCGGACCGAACATCCTGGCCGCCGCTTCAAACTATTCCGCCAGATCGCTTCCGCGCCCCCGACCTTTGCGCTGCACTTCTCGCCCGACGGCATTCACTGGAGCGGCCCCGTCGCCCTCAGCGGAACCAGCAAGGATCGCTCCACACTGTTCTACAACCCATTCCGCAAAGTCTGGGTCTACAGTCTCAAGGACGACAATCGCGACGGCCGCATGCGCCGCTACTGGGAGAACCGGGACATCATCGCCGGCTTTGATTGGACCAAGCGGACCGCCCCGCCTTGGGTCGGCGCCGATCCTCTCGATGCCCAGCGCCCGGGCCTGCGCAGTCCGGCCCAACTCTATAATCTCGACTGCGTCGCCTACGAAAGCCTGCTTCTGGGCCTGTTCACGATCTGGCGCGGCCAACCCTCAGACCGGGCCAAGCCCAACGAAGTCCTGGCCGGCTTCAGCCGCGACGGCTTTCACTGGTCGCGGCCCCACCGCAAGGCTCTGCTGGCGGTATCCGAACGGCATGGCGACTGGAACTGGGCCAACGTGCAATCGGCCGGAGGTTGTCTCCTGGTGGTTCGCGACAAACTGTACTTCTATTGTTCCGCGCGCGCCGGAGTGCCCGGCAGCAAAGACTCCGGAGTCTGCACTACCGGTCTCGCCACTCTGCGCCGCGATGGCTTCGCCTCCCTGCAAGCCGGAACCGCGGGGGGAACCATGACGACCCGCCCGGTCGAATTCACGGGCGCGTACGTCTTCGTGAACGCCGCCGCCGCTTCGGGTGAGTTGCGCGTGGAGATCCTTGACTCCGCGGGAAAGCCGGCCCTACAGTGCTCGGCCGCCAACTGCGAACCCATTCGCGCCGATGGCACGTGCATTCCTGTCCGCTGGAAGGGAGTCAAAGAGCTTTCGCGAATTCACGGCCTGCCGCTGCGCTTCCGTTTCCATCTCCGAAGCGGAGCGCTCTACTCGTTCTGGGTGAGTCCGAACGAGTCCGGCGCCAGTCGCGGCTACGTCGCGGCCGGCGGACCGGGTTTCACTGGCCCGGTCGATACCGTGGGGCAAGCTTCCTACGACACCTGATTCGCCGGCGCGGGCGCCCGCAGTTCGTTCTCCAGCCTTTCCAACAGGGCGGCAGTGACCCTTGCGACACGGGCAAACATCGGCAGCCGTGTTGCCCGTTCGAGGCGCGGCAAATAGCCCTCGAGCCACTGGAGGTGTTCCCGATAAAAATCGCGGACACATTCCGGCGGCGACCCGGCGTCGAGCAGATGCGAAAGGAACATCAACAGCAGCCCCGCATGATCCGCCGGCTCATTCTCCAGGCAGGGCTGAACCGACTCCCGCCGGTACCAGTCGAGTGCGCTTGCGTGCGAATCCCCCATCAGGCGGGGGTCATCAGAGTACAGCGACTGCCACGGCGGACACGGCGCCCCAGCCGGATCCAGAAACAGACGGACATGTTCCCGCCGCCACTCCAACTCGTCCGCTGCCAACTCATCGGCCAGGTGTCGCAACTCCTGCCGCATAGCGGCGGAGACCCAGGGCTGTTCCCGGAGCGTTCCCACGCGTGCTACCAGGTCCGCCCCGCCGGGCGACAGGAGCGTGTTCCCCGCCAATGCAAACCACGCCGACAGGTCGGACCGCGAGATCTCTTCATCACTCATAACGGATCGATCGCGACCACCGCGTCCATGATACACGCCGCTCCGGCGTAGTTCACCGAATCCACCATCTCCTGGATGCTCTGCGACGGGATGACGTCCCCGTCCCGAACTCCCTTTCCGCCCGCTGTGCCGAGCAGCCTGGAACGGTGTCCAAAACCGTGGGGCACCAGGACCGAATCCGCCCGTAGCGTTGCCGTCAGGTGCACCGGCAGTTCGATCGCGCCCACTCTCGATCGAATCCGAATCGACTGGCCCTCCTGTATGCCGAGCTTTCGAGCCAGTTCCGGGTTCATCTGGGCTACCGTCGTGCCGAACATTTCGTTGAGGATTTTGTTGTTTTCGGTGGTGTTCCGCCGGTGGACCGCCGGGATGAACGTCAGGTAGTAGTACGGATATTCTGCCGAAGGCAGCTCTCGCTTCGGTCTCCACACCGGGAGCGCGTCGCCGCCCGCTTCCTTGAATTGCGCGACGTAAATCTGACATTTCCCGCTGGGCGTCCCGAATCTCGTACGCGGCGTGTACGGACGGTCGATCGTCACGAGTCCCTTTTGGCGGAACTCGGCGAACGACGCCCCCAGGTTTGCCCGCTTCACCTTCTCATCGAGTACCGTGTTGAGGTTGATCCAGCTTCCATCCGGGTTCTTGAAGAAATCGGGCGCCATCCGTTTCCCCAACTCCAGGGCGACAAACCCCGCGCTCTTTGTCTCGAACAGCGCTGGGACTACCGCCTGCCGCGCAATCACCTGTGGCTGGCGGGCCAGATAGTCGCGAACCACGATGTCGTTGACTTCGAAGTACGTCGTCGAAGGCAGAACGATGTCCGCATACGTCACCGTATCGGTCGGCAGGAGGTCCATCACGGCCAGAAACGGGACCGTCGCCAGCGCGTCCAGCATCTGCTGGGGCTGCGGGAAGCCCAGGGCCGTATACGCATTGACAAACGCCGCCTTGATCATGCCGGGATACTGGTTCAGCATCCCGTCGGCGGCGGTGGAGAAGAGCCCTCCGCCATCCTGCAGCACCAATGGCAGCTTGTCCTTGCCGTCCACGCGCCGGCCGGTCTTGGCGGGCGCGGCCGGAGGCGGCACAATCGCGTCGATGCCCGGCACGCTGACCGTCGCCGGCAGATACCTTCCGCCTGGCCTGTCGAGAGTTCCCGCCAGAATGTTGAGAATCGAAATGGCGTGCACCAACTGCGACGCGTTCTGATAGTTCGCGCACAGCGTTTTCTTGTGCGCCGGCACTATGGACGGGCCCGCGGTGCCGAACTCCCGGGCGATCCGCCGGATCGCCGCCGCCGGCACATCGCTTTCCTTTTCCGCCCACTCCGGGGTGAAGGGCGCGAAGTGTTTGCGGATCTCGTCCTCGTTCTCCGTGAAATTGGTGTACTCGCCGACGAAGGACTTGTCGTACAGATTCTCCGAGACGATCACGTGGATCATCGCCAGCGCAACGGCCAGATCCGATCCTGGCCGAATCGGATACCACTCATCCGCAAACCGCGCCGTGGTGGAGTATTGCGGGTTGAAGCAGACCACCTTCGCGCCGTTGTCCTTCGCGTCGATGATCCCGTTCGCGTAGACAATCTTCGTCTTCGCCAGAATGTCCCACCCGAACAGAAGGATGTACTTCGAGTTCGCGAAATCGTTCGCCCACGTCTTGGCTCCGGTCGTGTATCTCTGAATGATGCGGTCGGTCAGGAAGCACTCGTCAATGTGGTCGATGCGATTGACCACACCGATGGCATTCATCAGCCGCACCAGCACATCGGGACCGGGCAGAGAGACGAATAGCAGCGATTCCTGGCCATAGTCTTTCAACGCGGAGCTGAAGCGCTCGGCGATCGTGTTGAGCGCTTCGTCCCACGTGATGCGCACAAAACCCGGGTCGTCGTCGATCCCTTTGTAAGGGTTGGTGCGCTTCAGCGGGTACTTCAGCCGGTCCGGGTCGTAGAGGAAACCAGCCCCGGCCGCCCCCTTCCCACACAACTTGCCTCGTCCCGAGAAGTCGCCGGGAAGTCCTTCCAGAAAGCGAAGCGTACCATTCTCTACGGTCGCCTTCATTCCGCAACTCGGGCTGCATATCCCGCAGGCGGTAATGATCTCCTGCGCCGCCGCCGGCGGCGAGGCGGGCCGGAAGAAGTCCCCGAAGCGCCCAGCAGGCGGTCCACTCCGGCTGCGCTGCCCGCGCCGGCCATCTGCAACAGTCCTCTTCGAGTTATCGCCATGGTCTACCTCTGCCAGTTCGTGGATAGGAACCGGATCGCCGGTTTCGTGAACGACGGGTTCGAGAACCCGTTGACGCGATCCGTACCCTGCTGACGGATGGATTCCCAATCGCCCCACTGCAACGCCTGCGTCGGGCAAAGGGTCGCGCATGCCGGCGCCAGACCCGCGTCCACGCGGTCGTAGCAGCCGGTGCACTTCTCCATCTTCCGGGCGGCGGTGTTGATCTGAGGCGCGCCGTACGGACAAAACTTCTCACACATGCCGCATCCGAGGCATGCCTTCTGATCGATCAGAATCAGGCCATCCGGACGGCGCGAGATGGCCTTGACCGGACATACTTTAATGCAACTGGCGTCAATGCAGTGATTGCACGCGATCGACAGTGCAACCGCCGACGGAGCCGCGAAGGTCCCCGATTCAATCGTCCTGACTCTTCGGTACCGGATGTTGACGCCGGTTTCCACCTGGTTCCATTGCTTGCAGGCGGATTCACACGCACGACACTCGATGCAGCGCTTGGCATCGAGCAGCCAACCGTAGCGAGCCACAGGCTTTCCTCCAGTTCGACGGTTCGAACCTGCATGCTCCCTCGCAGGTCGAGTTCCATCCTGGCATCGGTTGCAAACAAAAGGATTGGGTCGAAAGGTGGCGTCGATCCAAGCTGCTTTCTCCCGGCCCGAAGGGGCGTTTCCCGCAGGGATCTGCTCATGCTCTGCGAATTCTCTGACTTCCCTCTGTCACCTTCCGCCGGGATTCGCGTCTGCTCCAACAGAAACAGCCTGAAGCGAAAGGGTGACGGCAAGTCCGACGGGCCCGTAAGCGCCATCTGCCATGGCGGGCCAAACTGGAGGGTGATCCATGATTGATCTGCGCCAGGTTCGCTCCCTCACCGAGTTCCTGCGAAATGCGAGGGACCTCGTCCTGGAACTGAAGGAAACGCGCACGCCGTTAGTGCTTACCGTGAACGGCCGGGCCGAGGTGGTTGTCCAGGACGCTGCGAGCTACCAGGAACTCCTGGACCGCCTCCATCGCGCGGAAGCCGCGGCCGCCCGGCCGCGGGTGTTCGAGGAGTGGCGGTCAGCCTAGTTCGGAGGGGCGACGATCGTGTCCTTCCCCGGCCGGACGCCATATTCCGGCGCCAACGTTCGGTAGTCCTTGCCGGCGCGGCCATTCCAGTCCCAGGCAACCTTCCCGGCGCGCAGGGTCAACTCGCAGAACAGCCGCTCGCGGCCTTTGATTTGCCCCCCGGCGTGATCGACAAAGCCGAACTCGCCCTTCATCAGGTCCCACACCGCGACATCCGCCTCGGCATCCACGCCGAGGTGCCCCAACTCCAGCCGCTGGATCCACTGCGCGGGCGTCCAAGTCGACGCGCGGACGACCTCCTTGAGCGGCATCCCCATCGCCAGGAACTTCGACATCGTCGTCGGCATGTCGATCATGGCCCCGTTCATGCTGCCGGTATGCAGATCGGTCGAGATCGTGTCCGGATAGAACCCCTGCCGGATCGCCGGGGCGGCATTGCGAAACGTGAAGCTTCCGCCGCCGTGCCCGACGTCGAACTTCACCCCGCGCCGGCGCGCCTTCGCCAGGTACGGATACAACTTGCCGTTGGCGTCGACCCAGGGAACCGGGGCGCGGAAACAATGCGTACTCGCATCCCCCGGCCTCAGCCGTTCCGTGACAAGTTGCCAGTAAGGCCGCTGCGGCAAAAAATAGCCGAAGTCCACCATCACGGGAATCTCCGCTGACTTTCCCGCCTCCACCGCGCGGTCGACGGACTCCCAGTCCGGCTTCTGGTAGTGGGCCGACTTGACGCCGACGACGACCGTCCGGTGTCTCCGCGCCAGGGCCGCGAGCGCCTTGGGATCGAAGTCCTCCTGCTCGGTCACGTCCGTGATCATCCCCAACCCGGCGATATTGATCAGCGCCAGCACGCGGGTCTTGGCGCGGTCGACCACGGTGAACTTGAAGATCTCGAAGTTCCTCCAGCCCGAACTGCCGGCGTCGACCAGGGTGGTGCACCCGGTGCGAAAGCTGAAGTCGTCCGGCCGGACGCTGGAATCGCCGGCCCACACTCCGGGGATCCCCGTGGTCGAGAACAGGTGTGTGTGGAGATCGATGAGGCCGGGGGTCACATACAAGCCCTCGACGCGCAGGGTTTGCCGCGCCGCCGATTCCGGAATCGACGCCGCCACCGCCGCGACACGGCCACCCCGGATCGCCACGTCTCGAACGCCATCGACCCCGTTCCTTGGGTCCATGACATGCCCGCCTTTCAGGAGAAGATCGTAGGTTTGCGCCTGGCCGCAAGCGAGGACTGCGAGTAGCACGAAGAAACGCATGGCGATGTTCAAGTATGTC
This sequence comes from uncultured Solibacteraceae bacterium, assembly GCA_964529305.1. Classification (GTDB taxonomy): domain Bacteria; phylum Acidobacteriota; class Terriglobia; order Bryobacterales; family Bryobacteraceae; genus CAZGUX01. The sequence continues at coordinate 41,475 of CAZGUX010000061.1, forward strand.
ATCCGCCAGGCTGCCTTGCGTTTCCCAGTCCACAGGGAATAACCCCGAGCGTAGGACGGAGCGCGGAGTGGCGCCTTGGCTGGCTCGTGCGCTTCCTCGAGGAAGACTCTGGGACGAAGGTGCCTTTGAAGGGGGATTCAAAGGAAAGCGACCGTTCCTTACGCCTTACTTAGGGCCGGGATCTGCGGCCCGGCAAAACCGCCGCGCCGGTCCGATCGCGCCGGAGGAGCAGGGATGGGAGTCACCGTTCGATGAAAGTCACCAACCATAAGCCCTATTTGCCCTGGAACGCCCCGCAACCTTCGGCGGAGGCGGCCGAAAGCCGTACCCCCAACCAGAACATCCGGGCGGCATTTGACAAGGTCTGGAAATACAAGCACGGCTTGGAGGAGACCCGGCGAGCGAGGTCCTCTGGCGTCACGCCGGTCGAGCTTGGGGTCGAGCTTGGGAAGGTCCCCTCGAGCGACTGACATTCCAACGGACCCGCGGAATCTTCCATCTTCAATAGTTTGGTCGCACGCATGAGGCCCAAGGCGGTCGCTCTTTCCGCTCTCCGTGTGGCGGGTCTCCTGGCCCGCAGCCGGCCCCCCGGCCGGCTCCTCCAGCGTGAAAATGCGTTGCCGTACTTCTGGAAACAGGGACGACGATACTCCGCGCAATGGCCTACACTGAGGCGCAGATTCTTCGGCCAGCCCGCCGCGTGGAGAAACAAGAAGGTCCAGAGCGTATAATGACTCATCCATGATCGGCCGGAAACTGGCGCACTACGAGATCGTCGAGAAGCTCGGCGAGGGCGGCATGGGCGCGGTCTACAAGGCCCGCGACCACCACCTCGACCGCTTCGTCGCCATCAAGGTCCTGCCGCCGGGCAAGGTCAGCGACCCAGAGCGCAAGCGCCGTTTCGTGCAGGAAGCCAAAGCTGCGTCCGCGCTCAACCATCCCAACATCATCGC
>CAZGUX010000062.1:0-112298 GCA_964529305.1 uncultured Solibacteraceae bacterium
TTTGACAATCAACAGCCGTCACTTTCCTGCGACGGCACAACTCTCTACTTTGTATCGAACCGCAGTGGAGGTTTCGGGAATTACGATGTCTACGCCGCAACGCGCAAGAGGCTGTAGGAGCAGGCGGCTCAAGACAGGGTGCGACTCTTTACGCGCACAGAACTGAGCCAGCGGCGGTTCGACGATTTTGGATGTTCCGGAATTCAATCGTCGCGGAACGAACTCGTTCCGGAGATTGCTGAACGTCCACGGATGGCCGCCGTTTCGATCGGCGCCCGGCACTCGAAAAAACAATAAGCAGTATGCCGGCGGCGCTCCAGGGCAAGTCGCGCTGCGGTAAGGAGAGAAGCATGAAACCGAAGGGCTTCGCAATTTCGCTGATCGCACTGGGCTTGGGGATTGCTACGCGCCCGATGCCAGGGCAAACGATATCCTTTCTCCGCCAGTTCAGCACTCCGATCGCCGGACCGACCACTGTGGAGGCGGATGCTTCCGGCATTTACGTATTCGGGAGTAGGCCGGTGCCTCCAGGCGGACACGCGACCGGTGGCATCAGCAAGTATGATGCCCAGGGCAACGAGTTGTGGACCCGGGAGTTCACGGTTCCGCATAGCTACGTCTCATTCTCGAAAGCCGCGGTGGATGCGACCGGCGTATATGTGCTCGTCTTGGTGGGCAGCGAGCCGCTAGTCTGGCTTCGCAAGTACAGTTCGGGTGGCGGCGAGTTGTGGACCCGCCAGTTGGACTTTCCTTTCCCTCGCGGTGTATTGGCAGCGGACGGCACTGGCGTCTACGTGGGCGGGGGTTCCACACCTTCACCAAATGGGGGCGGCGCCATTTCCTATTTGCGCAAATACAGTACCGAGGGCGCCGAATCATGGACCAGCCGATTCGACGCTTCGCTTGGCGAATTGGCCGGCGTGGCCGCGGATGCCACGGGTGTCTACATGATGAGTCTGCACGGGTCCGTGGGTCCCCCTCTGCGTAGTGCCGGCGTGCTTGTGCGGAAGTTGGACGCTCGCGGTAACGAACTGTGGGCCCGCGAGGTGAACTCATCGGCCGTTCCCAGGGCATTCATAGCCGCTGACCCCACCGGTTTCTACTTAGTCGGTGTGGACGCTTGGGGATCAGGCAATTTCTTGCGCAAGTACGATTCTGGTGGCGACGAGTTGTGGAGCCGCAAAATCGACCCGTTGGACTTCCTCACCATTGCCACAGATGCCACCGGCGTTTACCTCGCCGGGCAAGTGTCCGTGGAGTATTTTCCTCTCAGGCGTTTTCCCGCCTTGTCCGGGCAGTGCAGGTCCGGTTCCGGCCGCGACTCCTTTGTGCGCAAATACGACATCGAGGGCGCGGAGGTGTGGACGCGCCAGTTCGGTACGCCCGACTCCACCTGGGCCACCGGAGTGGCGCTCGATGCCAGCGGCGTTTACGTGGTTGGGCAGGTAGCGAACGCGCTTCGGGACGACTGGGAGAACTTTGAACCGTTTGAAGGTTTTGAGCCGGCGATCCCCGGCGCTTTTCTGGCGAAATTCGAAAAAGCGGCTGCGGCGGTGGCCGGCTCTGCGCCACGTATTTTTCCGGGCTGCGTGGTCAACGCCGCCAGCTACGTCGGTGGCGGCGTAGCCGCCGGCGAGATCGTGACCATCTTCGGCTCGAAGATGGGGCCGCCGGAGCTAGTGCCCCTACGTCTGACAGAGGATCGCACGCTGGCGACGACACTGGCCGAAACGCGCGTCTTGTTCAACGGCGTGCCGGCACCGCTCGTGCACGTATCCGACAAACAGGTAACAGCGATTGTCCCTTACGCCGTAGCTGGCCAGCCCTCGGCGGACGTTCGAGTCGAGTACAGGGGTGTGCGATCCGAAGCAGTAACGATGCCGGTGCTGCCCTCGCGTCCCGGAATTTTCACTCTGGACGGCACCGGCCTGGGCCAGGGCGCAATCTTGAATGAGGACGGAGGCCTTAACTCGGCCTCGAACCCCGCCCGGAGGGGTTCGATCATCAGCATTTTCGCGACCGGAGGAGGAGAGGCCGCCCCGGGCGTGGTGGACGGCCAGCTTGTCAGTGACATCAGGCCGAGGACGAGTTTGCCGGTGTCCGTATTCTTTGACCTCGGTAATAACGAGCATCAGGTGCAACAAAAGCAGGCCGAGGTGCTATACGCCGGAGGAGTGCCCGGTTCGGCGGCCGGCCTGCTCCAGGTGAACGTGCGTGTCCCTGCGGATGCTGTGGACACCGGTCCCGCGGTCCCCTTCGCGTTGTTCATCGGTTCTCAATGGACGGTCTTTCAGGTGACAGTAGCGCTGCGGTAGGGAGCAGAAGTATGAGACCGAAAGTAGTCGATCGTCAGCGTCCTCGGGATAGGAGCGAGTCGGCTCCCGGGAAACTGATTCGCAAGGAGTGCATGAGGAGACGCATTTTGGGGTTTCCGCTCACGTCGTTTGGATCTTGACGCCGCCAGGCGCTTTTCTTCGTCCTCCCGCGCGATCCGTCCCGCCACCTTCAGCAGCGCCTACTCCGCACCGGGAAACCGCCACAGCATTTCCCTCAACGTTTCATTCCCGGCCGCCGCTCGCGTTTGCTCCCCGCCACCGCCCGCCGACTTCAGGTAGCCCGCCTCCAGCGACCACAACCGCCCCAGTTCCTTCATCGCCTGCAGGTCGACTCGCGGTTTCTTCCGCTCGTGCCGCCCGTGCATCACTGAACACGCCGTGGGTGGAAATCGAGTGCGAGGAGGAGGGTGTTGGCCATGGGGAGTGAGTGAAGGGTGTCGGCAACCCCACGGCTGACGCCGTGGGCTCGATGCAGGCGCACCCTCGCTGAATCGAGAGAGGGACGGCGACCCCGCTTCCCGATCAACGATTTCTGGAGAATCAACGATCTGTGGCAAGTGAAACGGGGCGACCGCCCCCAATTTTTCACGGAGAAACAAGCCGCTGGCTAACGCCCACGGTTCGGGAGCCAAGCTGTCATCATGTGCCGAAGCAAGTGGCTCCAAGTCCGCAAAGCGTCGTGACGAGGCATCTCAACGGGCCACAACGGGTGTCTGCATCACGAATCGACCTGTCGAGAATACTTAAGTCAACGCCTATTGAGGGCCGCCTACGGAGCCGTACCGTAAGGGCGCGGACTCAGAAATCCCGGCGGACCGGCTGAGAGGTTCCGTCCGCGTTCGTCAGCGTCACTTCCACGGAGCGGACCTGGCTCGCGTCTCCCTGGATGTTGAATACCTGGGAATAGCGGAACTGGCTGCCGAACTGCGTGGAGGCCGCGCCCCGGAACCAGGTGTTGAAGAGATCCGTCGTAGTCACGGTCAACTCCGAAGTCTGCAGGGTCGCGCCCGCGGCGGCCGTGAAGCGGAATCGGCCGCTGGTGTTGGATCGGGAAGGCGCGTAGCCGGTAACCACGACGGTGATTCCCGAGGTCGAGCGGGTCACCTCGACGCCGGAGATCACCGGGGCCGATCGCGGAATGACGATGGTTTGCGGGGCAGGCGCCGGCGTCAGCGTGACGCCCGACGTCTGCAGGTTGCCCGTGAGCGTGATGGTTCCCGCCGTGGTTCCCACTTGCACGGCCGGAGTGGCGATGGCGAAAACCGCGGCGGTTTGGCCGGCAGGCACGGTGAAACTGAGCGTGCGCGCGCCGTTGGCGAACGAGATGAACGGGTCATCCGCGGGGTTCTCCGCGTTCGGCGCGAAGGTCAAGGTCAACTGGCCGGTGATCGGGAGCGGGTAGGTCTCGCCGAGAGTGACCGAGACATTGGCCTGGCTCTGCGGGGTCCCCGGACCCGTGGGCACGACGATGCGGGCGGAGGGGGCCGTTGGTGGCGCGACGGTGAGGTCAAAGGCAGTGGCCACCGTCGCCGGGAAGCGGCCGTTGGAATCGGCGGCTTCGATGGTGAACCGGAAGGCACCCACGGCTTGGGGGGCTCCAGACAACTGGCCTGAGGTCGTATCGAGGGTCAGCCCGGAGGGGAGTTCGCCGGCCGAAACCCGGTAGCGATAAGGGCCGGTCCCGCCGGAGGCGACGAACGTCACGGTGTACGGCGCGCCGAGGACACCTGCCGAAACGGAGCCGGGCGACAACTGCAATCGGGGCTGAATACGCACCACCTGGCGGACGTCCACCACCTGCTGGCCGGTAGCGAACTGCACGTAGAACTCAAAGGTTCCGGCGGCCGAGGGAGTGCCGGAGAGCGAACAATTCGCGCCGTTCAACTGCACGCCCGTGGGAAGCGCGCCGGCCGAGGTGCGGCAGGCGGCGGCGAAACCGGCGGGAGGCAGCAGTCGAAACGGGTACGGGGCGCCCTCGGTGCCGTCGGGCATGGGGACGAGCAGCGAGAACGTGCCGCGCGCGCTGCCGCGGACTGTGTCGGTGACGCGGATCCCGAAGGTCAGCCCTCCGGGAGAAGTCGTCCGGCCGGCCAACCGCCCCGTCGGCTGGAGTTGCAGGCCGTTCGGCAGAGAGCCTCCATCCAGGAAGAAGGTATAACCTGGCACTCCGCCGGCCGCCGCGAACGTGAACGCGTACTCGGCGTCCAGAACGCCATCCGGCAAAGTCGAAGGCGACGAAATGGTGAGGGCGCTCGTCACCACCAGCGTGTACTCGCGGACCAATCGATTATCCGCGCTATCGGTGACCACGATGCGGAACACGTAGGAGCCGGGCGCCGCCACGCGGCCGCTGAGCACGCCCGTGGCCGGATTGAAGGCCAAGCCGGTAGGGATCGCTTCGCCCGACAGGCGTAGCGGGGGCACACCGCCGGCGCCGCTGAAGGTCACGGTGATGTCCTGATTAGGGCTGGCCCCATCGATCGTCTCGGGGCTCAAGCTGAGCGACGGAACGATGGTGAGCAGGTAGGTCGCGGTCTGAGTCCGGCCCGAGACATCGCGAACCTGAAGAACGAGGGAGGCTGAACCTGGCTGGGTCGGGCGGCCGGCCAGTTCGCAATCGGCAGTGAGGTTGATTCCCGCGGGAATCAAGCCCGCTTGCAGCGAACACTGGTAGGGACGGGGCGCATTCGGAATGTCGATGCGGTAGCGGTAGTCCACGCCGACCACGCCGAGGGGAAGGGTGGTGACGCTCTCCGTGACGGTGAGGTTGAACACGCGCGAGGCCGTGGCGCTCTGGCTGTCGGTGACCGTGATCGCGAACACCGAGGTCCCGGTGGCGGCAGGAGTGCCGCTCAGCACGCCCGTGGTCGCGTTCAGGGACATGCCAAGGGGAAGAACACCACTCGAGATGGCAAAGGTATAGGGCGGGGAGCCGCCACTGACCTCAACACGCGTGGGGGGATAGGCGCTGCGCGCCGCCCCATTAGGCAGCGCGGTGGTGAGGATCGTCAGTCCTTGAGCGTTGATGGAAATGGAAAGAGACCGGGTAGCGGAGAGCCCGCCCGCGTCCTGGACGCGAACCACGAAGTTGGAGACGCCGGCCGCGGCCGGCGAGCCGAAGATCGCTGCCGATGGGCCGCCGGGACTGGTGATGCTGAGGCCCGAGGGCAGTGACCCGCTGGATAGGGTCCAGACGTATGGCGCCTGACCTCCGGTCGCGGTGATGGCTGCCGTGTAGGGCACTCCGGCCACCCCGTCAGGAAGCGTGGCCGTGGTGATCGACAGAGTCGCCGCCGAGATGGTGACGGTAAAGGAGCGTACCGCCTGGTTGCCACCGCTGGCCACCCGGACCGTGAAGTTGAAAATGCCTTGGGTGGTCGGAGTTCCGGCTAGCAGGACCGATTGGGTGGAGGAGGCCGCCAGGGAAAGTCCCGGTGGCAGATCTCCCGCCGAGATCGACCAGGCGTGTTCACCCGTGCCGCCGGCGGAGGCGATGAAGGCACTGTAAGGAGCTCCCACGGCCCCCGAGGGCAGGGACGCCGTAGTGATCGTGAGGGCGGTGGAAGTAATGGTGATCGTGAAAGTACGAGTCGCAGCCAGGCCGGTGGAATCCTGAATCCGCAGAGTGAAGCTGAAGGGACCGGGTATGGTGGGTGAGCCGAGAATGGTGGACGAGAGCGCACCGCTGCTCGTCAGGTTGAGGCCGGGAGGCAGGGAGCCCGCCGATACGGTCCAAGCGTAAGGCCCCTGACCGCCCGCGGCCGACACGGTGGAGTTGTAAGCGGCTCCCACGGCGCCGTCGGGGAGGCTGGTGGTGGTGATGGAGAGGGTGGCGGTCCCGATGGTGACGGCGAAGGTACGCGTCGCCTCGCTGTTGCCGCTCACCACCCGCACCGTGAAATTGAAGGCGCCCGCCGAGGTGGGAGTACCGCTCAAGCCGACGGAAGACGTCGTTGACGCGGCGAGCGAGAGTCCGGGTGGCAAGGTCCCCGCCGAGACGGACCAACTGTAAACGCTGCCTCCTCCGCTGGCGGAGATCACCGTGCTGTAGGGCGCGCCGACATTGCCCGGGGGCAGGGAGGTTGTGGTGATCGTCAGGGCGGCGGGCGCGATGGTGACCGTAAACTGGCGCTGCGCGGATTGACTGGTGGAATCGACCGCCCGAACCGTGAACGTGAACGTCCCCGCCGCAGTCGGGGTGCCGGCGAAGTTGACGGTGCTCGATGTGCCGGCCTGGAGGGAAACGCCCGGCGGCGGCGTACCCGAAAGAATGCTCCAGGTGATCGCGCCCTGCCCGCCGGTCGCGGTGATGCCGGCCGAATACGCGGTCCCCACGGTTCCCGACGGCAGAGCGGTGGTGGAAATCGAAAGGCTGGGGGCACGCACGAGGAGGACGTACGATCGGCTGACGGTGACGCCCGCGGCGTCGGAGACGGCAAAGGCTTCCGTGAAGTTACCCGCGGCCGTGGGCGTGCCACTGATGGTGCACCCCCCGGGTGCGACCGAGAGAGAGAGACCGGGAGGCGCAGGCGCGGAGGGGTTGGCGTTGCAGTTCTGCTGCAAGGGCGGAGTGCCGCCGGAGAAACTGATGGACGCCGAATAGGGCGTGCCGACCACGGCGTCCGGTAGGTTGGTGACGTTGGGGAGAACCTGCGGCCGCGGATTGATCGTGAAGCCGGCGGCCACGACAAATGGGTTGCTGTCGCTCGTCGCCGTGATGAGCACGTTTCGGGGCGAGGTGGTGTTATTGACCAAACGGCTGGTTGGCACCAGGAAACGCACTTCCGTCGACGTGTTCAGTTGCAAGGCAATCGGCGAGCCGTCAAAGGTGACGGTTTCGTTGTTCGTCAGGAACTGGCCGGTCAGGCGGACGATGACATTGTCCCCTCCGGCGGTCCACTGAGAGGGACTGACGGAGGTAATCGAGTGATTCTGCGCCCAGGCGGAAGAAGCGGTCGCGACAAGCAAGGCCAGCAGAGCGGGGCGTTTCATTGAGCAGCCTCCGGAGCGGGCGGCAATGCCGGCACAAAGCGCACCGCGCGCGCGTTGACGTCAAGCACCCAGACCAACTCCGCGGAACTTGTAGTGAGTTGAAAGAGCCCGTCGCGCAGGGTGCGGAGGAGGGTGGGGTCGCACTCGCAGTCGACGCGTTCGGGAGGACTGGGAGCGCCGCGAGGGAACAGGAGAAGGCCGCCGGGCGTGGCCGTCACCATGGTAGCGGGCGTGACGGCGAGAGCCACCACGTTGGCCACGGCGGGCAGTGGGTCGCCGGCCACCGCGCCGGAGAACGTGAGCACCTGATCGCCCGTCACAACGAACGCGTTCTCCGACTCGGGGTCAAACGAGGCTGCGCGCACGTCCACCGCGGACGCGAGGAGTTCGGCGGCGCCGGCCGAGTCGCGATAGAGGCTGCTCGCGGATTCGCCGGCGACGGAGTAAAGCAGGGTGCCGGAATCGCTCACGGCCACCAGTCGCGAGGAAGCCGGTACGGCCACCGCGGAGACGGCAGGTTGGCCGGGCAGGCCGGTGATGCGGTAGAAGGAAGAACCGGCGGAAATGCCCGCAGCCTTGGCTGACGGGCTGAACACCACTCGCTCGAACGAGGGCGGGACGCCCTCCAACGGGATGAACTCCACGGAGCCGCCGGTCCAGGTGGCGAGGGCCGCCTGGCGCTGCTCGCCTTCACCCGCAAGGACGATCGCGTACCGGGAGTAAGGGCTGACGTCGGCCGACTGAATCGGGCGCGTGGTAGCAAAGGGCTCGCCCAGCCGGGCCGCGCCGAAGATGCCGAGCATGGGCCGCAGAGTCCGGGTCTCGGCGTGCCAGAGGACTCCGAGCGAGGGCCCCTCCAGAGTACCGTTCTGGGCGCTGAGCACGGGGGTGAGCAACAGCAGATAAGCGAGTCTGCGCATGAATGAATCCTCCTGGAATGAGCCGGCGGCTAGCGGGGCGGACCCACGTCGCCCGAGCCCACCGAAATGACAATCGCCGGGGGCGTTGAGGGAGAGGGACCGGCGGTGGGCGGAGCCGAGCTCTTGTTGCCTCCTCCGGAAGCGGCCACGACGCCACCGGCCACCGCTCCGCCGACGACCGCCAGAATCAGGGCGATCTTGCCTCCGCCGATTCCGCCGGCGGTGGCGGCCTTGCCCACATTGCTCATCTTGAACTTTCTCGAGACCTTGAGACCCTGATGGGAGACGTTGACGTTGACCTCAAATTCCCCGGTGACGCTGTTGGGCTGGAATCCGCGGGCAACCGCGCGGCCATCCGGGCCGGTGGTCGCGGTCAGGATCTTTTCCCCGTTGGCAAAGGTGCCGCTGGCCCCGTTCCTCGGCAGGAGGAAGACGACCACAGCGCCCTCGACCGGGCGATCCTCCTCGTCGGTGACCTGAACGATGGGCTCCCGGGCGACTCGCTGCTGAATGTTGTTAACGGCGCCATCCCCTTCGACAATGGTGAGTTTGAGACCGCCGGTTTGGGAAAAGACGGTCCAGGCGCATAGCAGCCACACCGCCACCGCGCGCACACGGTGAAGGGGCGCATCACACTTCATATATCCTCCGAGGCCCGATGGCGGGGGGACCATCCAGGGCCAACATCCTCCGGGTGGGGCTCAATTCCCAAAACACCCGCCTCCACATCGTACGCCATTTTCGTGTTTCGGCAAATAGTATAAATGCAGTGGTTTGCATGGGCGCTCAGAACCAACGCCGGGGCTGTTCAAACGACCACGATCGGCGCAGGACGGGTTTGCCGTTTGAAGTCACCTGGACGGACGCTTCCACCTGGAGCGTGCCGGCGGTTCCCCGGTAGCGCACCTCCCCTCGCGATTCGATCGCGCCGCCATCATCGTAGGCGAGCGACAAAGTGCAGTCGCTTTCGTAGACTGCACTCTCGGGATGATCCCGATGGACGCTCGCCCTGGTGTTGTGGCGTACCTCGACGCGCGAGTCCAGTCCCCGGAACGAATCCACCGTGTTCAACTCCGCGACGGCTTGGCCGGAGTCGTCCTCCGACACGCGCAAGGACCTGTTGGGCGGCACTCCCGGCGGAGGCGGCGGAAGCATCTTCAGCGAGACGGGAGATGCCTGCGAGGAGGACTCCGGCACGACCGGCAATTCCACCCAGGACTCTTCTCCAGCTCCGGAGATGACGTGATTCGTCCCACGCTCGGGCGTGGGCAGGAGTGTGGGAAACTCGGCGCTCGTGACGGCGACCCGCAGCCTGTGGTCGCGCTCGAAAAGGTAGGAGGTCGCCTTCAACTCCACGTCGAGCCGGTAGACGCGGCCGGGCTCCAACGGTTCGGCGCGCGTATGCGCGTCCCGGTGCGTCGCATTCAGGTAACCGCGGGTGATCAAGGCAACTGAGCCATCCGGAGCAACGTCGCACAACTTCACGATGACGGCCATCACGCTGGCCGTGGAGGAGAACTGGATGCGGGCACGGGGGATGCCGGTGATTTCCAGAGGCTCGTCGAAGGGCTGGCTCGTGTAGAGGGCGGACTTGCGCTCGTCCGGGCGCTGGTCGAGGGGCATGCCGACGCCGCCGTAGATGCCACCCGACAGCCGCGAGCAAACACCTGCCGTCGGGTCGTACTCGTAGGCCTGCTCCCTTCGTTCGCCCGGTTCCGATGGGTCGAGTTGTCCATCCTTGTGGAAGTACCAACGGCGCCCTTCGTCGCGCGCCGGCCAGGAAGGCTCCTGACGCCACTCGCCGTTCAGTTCCAAGGGGTAATCCGACGGCTCCTGATAGCGCTGCCGATAGTAGGTGAAGCGCGGTTCGTCGAGGATGCCGTTCGGCTCGCCCTTCAGCCAGTAGTCGAACCAGCGAAGAAAGACTTCGTAGTCGACACGTGGTCCGGGAACGCCGCCGTCGGGGCGCGCGTGCTGCCACGGCCCGACGAGGAGTTTCACCGGGCCGGCGATGTTTTCGGCCAGGCGAAACGCGTCGCTGGGGTAGCGGTCCCACCAGCCATGCACCGCGAACACCGGGATCTGGATTCGCGAGTAGTCCTTCTCCGGCGAAACCATCTGCCAGTAGTCGCCCTCGAGGGGGTGGTCCAGCCAGTCGAGCCCCCAGGCGGGCCCGTTCTTCAGGCGGTGCATCCAGGCTTCGCGCCAGCGGCCTTCCGGATCGCGGCATCCGGGAGGCGCGCCGAGGAACGCCAGCATGAGCGTGACATAGTTGGCGTGGTAGCCGAACATCAGCGGCAGGCCTCCCTCGTGCACACAGTAATACCAGCTCACGCTGGCGTGCATCGGCACGATGGTTTTCAGATGAGGCGGCTGTTGCGCGGCCGTCAGGACGCTGGTGAAATAGCCGTAAGAGATGCCGGTCATGCCGACGTTGCCGTCGCACCAATCCTGGGCGGCGATCCACTCCACCAGTTCATAGCCGTCACGCTGCTCGCGGGGCGAGAACATGACCTCGGCGATGCCTTCGGAATCGTTGGTGCCGCGCACGTCGGCGCAGACGAAGGCGTATCCGCGCCCGGTGAAGCGCTCCGCCAGGCCCGAGGCGCTGCCGGCCCGGAGGATCCGGTCGTCCTTGCGATAGGGACCGGAGTACAGAACCGTGGGGAAAGCAATGCCTTCGTCAGGGAGGTAGACGTCGGCGGCGAGGCGCACTCCGTCGTCCATGGGGGCTAGCTGGTTTCGAAGGATTCGCATGGCGGTTTCGGGCTTTGTACATTGTCTGTCAGGAGAGGGGCGCGATGTTGTGCCTCAGACCGCGCCGGGCGCCACGTTGGTATAGTGACCAGGATGCCGAGGCTTGCGTGGCTTCTCCTGGTCTGGCCGCCGCTGGCGGCACAAAGCGCAACGGACCCGGCCGCCGAGGCCGCGGCTCTTCGGGCACTTGCAGAACGCACGCCTCGTTTCGATCTGAATCTCACAATCTTCCGGATCACGCCGCCGCGCGCGGGTTGGGACGTCGGCATGGTGTCGTCGGTGGCGGTGGATGCGAGGGGCACAATCTATTTTCTGCAGCGGGGAGATCAGGCCGACCCGGTGATCGCGGTCAGCTCCGAGGGCCGCGTGCTACGGTCCTGGGGGCGAGGACTGTACCGGATGCCTCACAGCCTGCGAGTCGATCCGGAAGGGAACCTCTGGACGACCGACGCGGCCTCGTCGAGGGTGATCAAGTTCACGCCCGACGGAAAGAAGTTACTCGAAATCGCCGCCGGGGGCCAACCCGATCCGTGCCGGAACAACTTCTGCGGGACGACCGACGTGGCGTTCGGGCCGAACGGCCGCATCTTCGTAGCCGACGGCTACGCGAACGCGCGCATCCTGGAATATGACGCGAGCGGCAAGCTGGTCCGGCAGTGGGGAAAAGCGGGTACCGGGCCGGGAGAGTTTCATCTGCCGCACTCGATCGCCATTGATCCGGGCGGCGTGGTCTACGTCGCCGACCGGGAGAACGGACGGATCCAGCGCTTCGACCTCGACGGGCGATACCTGGGCGAGTGGCGGGATTTCGGGAAGACCTTCGGCCTCGAGGTCCACGGCGGTGCGTTGTGGATCGGGACACAGCCGCGGAACCAGCCGAACGGCTCGCCGGGTTGGGTGCTCAAGATCGACCGGAAGACCGGGAAACTCCTGGGCCAGATCGAAGCCGTGGCCAACCACTTCGTCGCCGTGACGGAGGGCGGGGAAGTGATCAGTGTGCCAGGCCGGAGCGGCATTCAGTGGTTTCGGGTGGGCCGATAATGAAAAACAAAGGGGGCGGTACCGTGGTCCGGCACATTCGCCAGCGCTTGTACGCGATTCTTCCGGAGGGTGTGAGAGACCTGGTTGGTGGCCTCTTGAAAGCGGCCGCGACGCCGGCGGATCTCAGCGAGGCGATGGGCACGGCGTTCGGCGGGCTCTTCCGGAGAACGGCGAACGAGACGCGACGCGAGGTCCCCGGGGAGCGCAAGCCGTTCCGGCGGCCTCCGGAAGAGAATCGCGGGGCCGCGGAACCCGAAGGCCGATCCGGGCGGGCAGACGCTCTCCGGAGCTTCCAGGGGTTCGTCGGCCGGTTGAGGAATCGCGATGCCGCCGCCATCCGCCGGGCGCGGCAGGTGACGGCGACGATCACCGGCGCCTTTGGCCCGGTCGAAGCCGGTTCCTCACAGCCGGACGCCAGCCCCTCCCGTCGGTTGATCGACGAGGCCGAGCAACTCGTCACAAAGGACGCCGCTGGCTCGCTGGAAGGCCGTGAGAAGATGCAGTGCGTTCAGGGAATGCTCGCCGTCCTGGCACGCGCCGTCCTGATCCAGAGGCACATGGACAAGCCGCCGATCAGCAACCGGATCATGTGAGGGTTCAGACCTTCGGGGGCTCCCACGGCTTGCGGTAGGGCTTGGTCAAATAAGCGTTCGCCTGCCGGTCGCCGCCGAAGTCCTCGTTCCTGATGTCGAAGCGGATGTCGCGCTTGAGGTGGTGCGAGATGTTGCCCAGGTGAGTCAAGGTCGTGCTCAGCCGCCCGATTTCGATGTCGGCGTTCGGACGCTTCCGGCTTTTCAGGCACTCGAGGAAATTCGCTTCGTGCGTCATCGGCGACGCCTTCACGTCCATGTCGATGCCGCCGTCCGGCCGGTGGACTTTCCAACCGTGGCTGTCGACGATGAGGGTTCCCTCGGTGCCGTAAAAGCCCGTGCCCGCCGCCATCCCTTCCTCGGGATGATGCCCGCCGAAGCTGCGCAGTTCCCAGCTCAGCAGGAAGTCGCCGTAGTCGTAGGAGACGGTTTGAGTGTCGGGCACTTCCTTGGCGTCCTTCAGCCAATAGATGCCGGCCTGGCTGGAAATTCGGGACGGCAGCCATCCGCCCTTGGGCCGCAGGTGCTGGATGCCCCACAGCGCGACGTCCAGCATGTGGACGCCCTGGTTGCCCAGTTCGGTGTTGCCGTAATCCCAGAAGAAGCGCCAGTTGTAATGGAAGCGGTTCTCGTTGAACACGCGTTTGGGGGCGGGGCCGAGCCACATATCGTAGTCGGCGCCGGGAGGCGGCGTGCCGTCGGGCGGGTTTCCGATCGATTTCCGCACCTGGCACATCCAGGCTTTGATCAGGCAGACCGTACCGAGTTTGCCGGAGCCGACGTATTCGGCGGCGGTGCGAAAGTGTTCGCCGCTACGGCGCATGGTGCCGATCTGCACGACGCGTTCGTGTTTGCGGGCGGCGTCGCGGATGAGTTGTCCTTCCCGAATGGTCTGCGAGACCGGCTTTTCCAGGTAGACGTCCTTGCCGGCCTGAATCGCCGCCAAAGCCATATAGGTGTGCCAGTGATCGGGAGTGGCGATGATGACGGCGTCAATGGCCTTGTCGTCGAGGACGCGGCGGAAGTCCTTCACGTATTCGGGCGCCTTGCCCTGCTCCTTGGCCAGGATGGGGTTGACCTTGGCGTTGATGGCGTCGTCGATATCGCAGAGGGTCTTGATCTCGGCCCCGGCGCGGATCATTCTCTGCGCGACGCCCCGGCCCTGGTTACGGGCGCCGATCAGGGCGACGGCCGGTTTCTCATTGGCGCCTCGGGCGGCGGGATTCAAATTCAGAAAGGCGCCGGCCCCGAGGGCGGCGAAGCTTCGGCGGTCGATCGTGCTCATCGGCGGTTCTCCCGATTCGTGGTTGGATCTCTTTATCTGTTGTAAACCAGATCGCCTGTTCCCTGCACGCGACACCTGTGGAGTCAGGAACCATCCGGTAGAATGACACCAGAGTGAAGGTTCGGGACCTGATCCGCCTGCTGGAGACCAACCACTGGCGACTGGTCCGTCAGAGAGGCAGTCATCGCGCTTTCAAGCACCCTAGCAAGAGTATGGTGGTAACAGTGCCTGGTCATTGGAACGACGACCTTCCGCTCGGTACGCTCAAGTCTGTATTGAAGAAGGCGGAGATCAAAATAGAATGAAGCGCTACGCGATCGTGTTCGAAAGAGCAGACAAGAATTGGGGCGCCTATGTCCCCGACCTGCCTGGCTGCATCAGCACCGGGACCACGCTTGAAGAGACCAAGAGAAACATCCGGGAGGCCATTGAACTCCATTTGGAGGCGATGCGCGACGTGGGCGAGGCGATCCCCGAGCCGTCCACCGAAGTGGATTCCATGGAAATCGAGACGGTCACTTGAATCCGGCGCAAGTACGAAGGTCCATGGTGCACTCATTCATGCCGTAGCGCTTCCATGGGAGCGATCCGCGCGGCGCGGAGCGCGGGGAGGAGGCTCGCCAGAACGGCAGTCGTGACCAGAATCCCGATGGCCGACGCGAACGCGACCTGATCGATTGCCGACGAAGTGCCGGCAAACTGCTGTGTCAGACGGCATCCGGCGATCGCGAGCGGAATTCCCAGCGCAACTCCCAGAGCAGTAATCGAGAGAGTGTCACGCACGATCAACCAGACCACACGCGGCTTGGATGAGCCCAAGGCCAGACGGATTCCGAGTTCGTGGGTGCGCCGCGCGGCGCTGTACGAGATGACGCCGAAGATCCCGATCGCCGCCAACAGCAGAGCAAGGACTCCAAAGAAGGAGATCAGGTTCACCAAGAGCCGGGTATTGCGGAATAGCTCGCGGTCCATGAACTGTTGGATGGTCTGAATGTCGTACAGGGGAAGCGAACGATTCAGATCCGCAACGGTCCGGCGAAGTGCCGGCGTCAAGGCAGCGGGATCGCCGTTGGCGCGAAGAAGGATCCGCAACGGTCCGCCCCAGCCCAAATCGGGGCGATACAGGATGGTGATGGAACCGTCTGTGGGACTACGTCCCGTGGAGGGCCGGTCGTGTTCGTGGCGCGGAGCAACGACGTCGCGCGACACGCCAACGACCTCGAGGAATGGACCGTTCCTGAACATCTGCAGGCGGCGACCCATAATCGATGTCGAGCCGAAACAAGCACGCGCGGCGCTCTCGTTAAGTACGCAAACAAGTCTCCTGGACTCATCGCGCCAGTCGAAATCACGTCCCTCCGCCAGCGGAATTCCCATGGTCTCAAAGAAGCCGGGTGTTGCCACGTTGACATTGAGCATTGAACGCGTTCCCGACTCCGGAACCTGGAACTCGTACGAGTTCCAACCCTTCGGAAAGGGCTGGCTCGCAATACTGACCGCCCGGACCCCCGGGAGCGCCCCGGCGGCCTCCACCATTCGCCGCACAAGCACCGCGGTCTGCGGAGTCCGGTAGGTCTTGCTGTCGAGTTCAAAGGAAGCCAGCAGGATGCCTTGTGAAAAGATCCGCCGGTCCAACGATTCGAGGGATCGCAAACTTCGGGTGACGAAGGCCGCTACACCCAACAGGGCGAGCGACAGCGCCACCTGCCCGATCAGGTTCCACTGTCGTAGCGGAAACCAGCGTCCCCGGCCGGCTGTTGCGGTATTCTCCTCCTTCAGCGCGGCACCCAGGTCGAGCCTTGATGTTTTCAAAGCGGGCAGCAACCCGAACGCGATCGTGGCCGCCAGCGAGATCGCGGCTGTGAAGGCGGCGACGCGCCCATCGGGGTCGAGTTGAAGTTGCAGAAAGGGTTGACCGTCATTGACGCTACTCACGAGCAGGCGAAAGCTGGCCACCAGAAATGCCAAGCCCAAGAAACCGCCGGTCACGCCGAGCAGCACGCTCTCGGTCAAAAGTTGGCGAAGTAAACGTACCCGACCTGCTCCCAGAGACATCCGTAGGGCGATTTCCCGCCCCCGCGCCGTGGAACGGGCCAGCAGCAGGTTGGCGATGTTCGCGCACGCAATGAGGAGGACCACAGCCGAAAACGCCATCAGCAGGAGGAGTTGTGGTCCGATGAGCTTCTCCATCTGACGCCTGCCCCGAGATCCGTCCAGGACCCGGAGGACGGCCTTCTGGCTGCTGATGTTCGCGTGCATCCAGTCCTGGAGGATGGCGTCGAGGGGAGTTTCGAGCGACTGGGTTGCGCGGCCCCCCTCGCGGCGACCGACAGGCCGGAGCCAGGTCCACTCGGCTCCCTTGAACCTCTCCGGTTCGAGAATCAGCCGTGAAGCCTGGATGGGGATGTACACCTCCGGAAGCGCTCCGGTTCGCACGTAGAAACCCGGCGCGATGACGCCGACCACGGTGAAAGGCTGGCCGTTGAGCCGGATCGTCCGGCCGACGATCGCCGGATCGCGGCCGAAACGCCGGGACCAGAAACCATAGCTCAGCATCGCCACTGGGGCGCCCTCGCGGTCGTCTTCCTCGCGAAGGGTTCGCCCGATATAGGCATGAACGCCGAGCACCGAGAAGAAGTTGCCCGTCACTACCTCGAGAAATGCGCGCTCCACCTGACCGCCGGTTTCGAGAGCACAGAACTGTCCCAGTGTATGGGCCGCCAGTCCTTTGAGGACCCCCTGATGCCTGGCGAGGTGACGGAACTGGTCGTAGTTCCAATAGCTGCCACGCCATTCCTTTCCATCCGGCTGGCGCAACTCGAAAACCACCAGTTCCTCGGGATTGTGGACGGGCAGCATTTTCATCATCACCACGTCGATGAGACTGAAAATCGCCGTGTTGACCCCGATCCCCAACGCCAGCGACAGGAGCGCCACCGTCGTAAAGCCGGGAGATTTGGCGAGCATGCGGACGCCGTAACGGACGTCCTGCCAAAAGGTTTCGAGCCAGTGCCATCGAGAGGTCTCGCGGCACTCTTCCTTCACCCGCTCGATGCCGCCGAACTTCTTCAGCGCTTCGCGGCGCGCCTGCTCCGGCGTCATGCCCGCGCGGAGGTTCTGCTCCGTCTGCATTTCGAGGTGAAAGCGCAGTTCCTCATTCATGCCGCGCTCGCCTTCGTTTCCACGCCACATGGGAAGCTACTCCATCGCCAGCACCCGGCCGACTGCCGCAGCCAGGCGCGCCCAGTTTTCAGTTTCTACCTCGAGTTGCTTTCTGCCGGCTTTGGTCAGCGAGTAGAATTTGGCTTTGCGATTGTTTTCGGAGACGCCCCATTCCGAGCGGATCCAGCCGCGCTCTTCCAGACGATAGAGCGCGGGATATAACGATCCCTGGTCGACGCGAAGCACGTCCTGAGAAATCTGTTCGATGCGCTGGGAGATGCCGAAGCCGTGGTATGGCCCCGGCGCCAGCGTGCGCAGAATCAGCATGTCCAGCGTTCCCTGGAGCAGGTCGGGTCTCTTGGGCGGCACTCAGCCTCCTAGACGATCTAGGGAGAGTATGAAGCCGCTTCTGTAGAATGTCAAGGAGAGAGTAGTGGGCGCACCTTCTGAGCCGCGACCGTGAGGGAGCGGTGGCAATGCATGGCAACCGGTGAGGACATAGCCTCCGCTCCCTTGAAAAACCGCTCTATGCGCCGTGCGATCTTTACGGGAAGGGACCCCCTCGCTGACGCTCGGGGCTGCAGCGCGTTTTTCATCGCCTTTGGTGGGCCGCAGGCCCATGGGCCCTTCCCTCACGGTCGTGGCGCGGTTCAGAAAGCGCAGCAAATCAGGACAGACCGGCGCCGGCTTCGTGGATGCGGAAATCCAGCGGCTTCTTGCGCGGCGGCTTCAGATGCACCATGCCCCCGTTGTCCGCCTGCACCTCGAAGATCTCCTCATCTTCCATCTCGATGTCATAGCGGCCTCCGGGCTTCAAGCCGAGAATGAACATCTCCTGTTCTTCCGTCAGCTCGATCCGGCATTTCCGGGCGTAGCCCGCCGTCAGGATCAGAAGATCGGGGAACGAGATCGGGCCCTGGCTCGCGTCCAGCTTCAATTTCTGCGGCTGCCCGTCCTTGAACATCTGCAGTTGGCCGTCCCAGTAGCCGAGCCACGAAGCGTCATCCTCCCAACTGGAGCGGACGAACAATCGCCCGAACAGGGCGTCATGGTGGATCAGGGGGACGTGGTAATAGCTCAGCCCCGGCTGATAGGGGTTTGCCCACAGGAACTCGTGCGGAATGCCCAGAGTCCCGCGCAGCAGGAACCGGTCGTGCATCAGCCACCCCTGAATCACCTGCGTCTCCGGCGCGTTGGTTTCGTAGGCGATCATCGCCAGTTCGGCCACGCGCGATTCGAGAGCGCGGCGGGTGTCCGGCTCGGCAATGGTCTTTGACACCGGAATGCGATACTCGTTCTCCGCGCCGGGAAATGTCGCCGGATAGTAGGTCAGCAGGTGGTAGATCGGGAGTTCCTTGAACCACGCGCCCACCCCCTCCCGCAGATCGATCTGCAGGTTGTCGCGCACCGCGTGCATCATCTCCATCAGGGGCAGCGATTCATCGCGGCCGATGACGTTTTTGCCCGCCTTTATCTGGGGAGCGATTTCAGTCCGCCACCACTGCTTCACCAGCCATTCGAAGTAAGGTTTGGAATTCCAGGGATCGTGGCCGGCCAGCGCGACCGCCGCGAGAGTCCGGTCCCGAATGGACGAGAGCGACGTCGATTTCTCTTTGGCGTGAAAGCCGGCCTGGAGTTTCACCTGCAGGGCGCGCGAATCCGCTTCCGACAACAGCGGCTGGCACCAGTCAAAGACCAGAGCGAGTTGCCGCAAGTCCTTCGCCTCGCTGCTCAGCGCCCATTGGAGCGCGCGCCGGCCGGTCTCCTTGTCGCCGCTGGCCTGATAGAAGAGAGCGCTGGCAAACCCGGGCTCCGTCATGGGGGCTTTGCCCGCCATGAGCGTCTCGAACTGAAGCCAGCGCATGGTGCGGCGTTCCCGCTCGCGGCGCAGGCGTCGCAGGCGCTGCGTGTCCAGAAACAAACGGGGGTGCTCGTTGAAGACCTCGAAGAACTCGTCCCGCGCCGACACCTGCTCAGGGGCCGCCGGCTGCGCCCACGCCGCCGATCCGGCGGCCACAAAACCCAGGGTGACCCAGACTCGTCTGTCCATCTTTCCCGATTGTGTCATACCGACACAGCAGGCCGTCCAGGGCGACTCAACTGCACAAATTCGCTTACGAAGAATCAATCACTTACGGTCTTCACAACTTGGCAGCGAGAGTGCTATTATGACCCACGAATCGGTAGAAGTACTTTTCAAAACCTGCCCTCTGTTGTAACTAGACAGGCGATGCTACCGGTGAGAGACGACAACAACGTGCTTGCGGGAGCCGGTGTTTGGATATGGTTTGCCTCACTGATCGCTTGTTGGTTGCAACAGAGGGGTTTTTTGTGGCCTAATACGTTTTCATTCGTAAAGATCGCCCGGCGCAGACATCGACCGGGCGGGTTGTAACTTCAGTGTACCCCCTAGGGTCTTCGGTTACGGTTTCCAAGAACGCCCCGGAACGCCTGCCTCAGCGGGAGTTCCGGGGCGAGACCCAGATCGAAGTGAAGGTCTAGTCAAGCCGACGCCAGATCCTTCGCCCTACCTTGGGGCAAACCGCATCGAGCCCGGTGTGAGTGGTCTCCCCCTCCGTGGCCGGTGCGGTTTTTTGTTGTCAGTCACTTTAGCACTTCCAGCAGGTTGTTCATCTGATCCGTCCAGAGGCGGGGATGCTCGCGCGGCGGCGCCGACCCCTTCATCACGACCCAGGTCGCGGCATTCACCAGTTGCCGCGGCTCGGGTGAGTTCGCGACCACCTCCGCCTCGCGCCCGATCGCGGCGCCCAACCGGAGCACCACCGGGACCAGATCCAGGTACTTGCTGGAAACGTGAACCGCCAGGACGCCGCCGGGCTTCAGGTGCGAAACGTACAAGGCGAAGGCCTCTTTCGTCAGCAGGTGAACGGGTACGGCATCGCCCGAAAAGGCGTCCACGGCGAGCAGGTCATAGTGTTGCGGCGTCTCGCGCGCCAGGGCCAGGCGGGCGTCTTCGATGACCACCTCGACGGTTCCTTCGCACTCGGCGAGGTAACGGAAGCGCGTCCGGGCCAGGTCGGCCACCATGGGGTTGATGTCGTAGAAGCGGAAGACGTCTCCCCTGCGGGCATAGGTCGCCAGGGTCCCGGCGCCCAGGCCGATGACGCCGACCCGGCGGTTGCCTGCCGGCATCGCCAGCAGCTCGCGGCCGGCGCCGGACTTCTCGCCGTAATAGCTGGTGGGCAGGCGGCTGAGCTTGGGTGACAGGAACTGAACGCCGTGCCGGATGGATCCGTGATAGATGACGCGATGCGCTCCTTCGCCAACGCCCAAGTCCTCGACCTCGAGAACCCCGTAGAAGTTACGCCCGCGGAACTTGTCGTCGCCGCGCACGTAGGAGAGGGCGACGAACGTCGCCATGGCCACGATACCTAGCCGCGCCATGTGGCGCAACGACCCGTATCCGTAGAGCAGCGCCACTGCCAGGAGCAGGCAGGTGATCACGCCGACCTGGAACTCCAGGTAGTCGCTGAACACCAGCGGGGCGAGCAGGCTGACAAACAACGCCCCCAGCGCGCCGCCCGCGGCCACCACGACGTAGAACGAAGTCAGATGCTCGGCGGAAGGTTTGCGGCGTGCCATCTCGGCGTGACAGAACCAGCAACACACCAGAAGCGCTACGTTGAACAGAAGCGCGCCCCAGACCAGCTTCCGGCTCCAACTGTACTGTTGCAGCGCCTGTCCCAGCGCGAGCGCGGCCAGGGGGAGGAGCCATCGGAACACCTTCGGCCGGTACCACTGTTCGCGGTCAAACGCGAGCACCAGCGACAGAAGGTAAATGCTGAGGGGCACGATCCACAGGAGCGGAATCGGCGCCAGGGTCTGGCTCATCTGATTGGCGGTGGCGAGCCACAACGCCGCGGGCGTCGCGGCCAGAATCAGCCACCACCCCCAACCTTCGGGCAGGCCCAGGCGCGACCCTGTGACGGCGGCCGCGCGCAGGCCGGTAAACACCGCCACGCCGACGCCGACGGCGACAAACAACGCGAACGCCGCCGACCATCCTCCCAACTGCCCCGAGAGAGCCGAGTTCGGCTCGATGAAGAAGGGGTAGGCCAGGAGTCCCGCCAGCGAGGCGGCATTGGATACGGCGAAAAGCCGGTACGGCAATGCGCCCGCGCCGGACGCCGCGTACCACGATTGCATCAGGGGGCTGGTGGTGGTCAGCAGAAAGTACGGTAGACCGACCGAAACGCTAAGGGCGGTGAGGATCTCGAGCACGGGCGCCCCGGCCAGGCCCGGCTTGAGCGAAACCGGCAGGAACGGCAGGCTTGCCAGCAGCAGCGCGGTGTGAATCGACATCTGCCATCGCGGCTTCAGCCGGCTGAGGCCGTACGCATACAGATATCCGAGCAGCAGGACCGTCTGGAAGAACAGCATGGACGTGGTCCACACCCCGGCGGCGCCGCCGAACCGGGGCAGCATCGCCTTGGCGACCATCGGCTGAACCAGAAACACCAGCGTGGAACTCAGAAAGATGGTCGCGCCGAAGAGAAAGCGCATATGCGCTGATGATAGCCCGGCCAACGTGCCGCCGCCCCGGTCTCGGGTATTTTCCCGCGTGGGAGCGGAACGATTTCCAGGTCCCTTTCCGGAAACACCGGCGTGGCCCCCTTGCACCAGGGGGGGGCGGCGGCCTAGACTTCGAATCGATGGGGTCCAGTCCCACCTCCCGAATTCACGAATCTCCATGACCCGAAGACATTTCCTCGCCGCTTCCTCCCTGGCTGCCGCCGCGCACCCCATTCCCGTCGTCGATTTTCACGCTCACATCGAAGATCCGTCCGAGATCGACCAGGCAGTCCGCCAGTCGTTCGACCGTGGCGTGAAACTGGGAATCCTGTGGCATGCGGGCAAGAAGGAATACGACTACAAGTTCATGCTGTCCGACGATGCCGCCCTCGAGCGGTTCCTGACCCTCCTCGCGGACCGTCCGGTGTTCAGAGGCATTCAGGCGGAAGGCCCGGACTGGATGACCTGCTTCTCCAAATCGAAGGTCGTGCGGCTCGACTACGTGCTCACCGACGCGCTCACCTTTCGCGAGCGGGACGGCCGCATGGTGAAACTCTGGACCAAGGGCGTTGACGTGGGCGATCCCGAGAACTTCATGGACCGCTACATCGATTGGCACGTCGAGATCATTTCCACCGAGCCCATCGACATTATGGCGAACCTGGGCTTTCTGCCCGACTACCTGATGCCCCGATTCGACGCTCTGTGGACGGATCAGCGCTCGCGCAAGGTCATCGACGCGGCGGTGAAATTCGGGGTGGCGATTGAGATCAACTCTGGGTACAAACTGCCTCGGCGCCCGTTTCTCGAGATGGCGAAAGCGGCAGGGGCCCGGTTCTCGTTCGGTTCGAACGCGCACGGGTTGGCTACCGGCGCGCTCGAGTACCCGCTCGCCATGGCCAGGGAACTCGAGTTGGAGCGCCACCTGTTCACACCGGCGCCGAAGGGCCAGAAGCCGATCGAGCGCCGGGTCCGGAAGAAGTCATAATAGAGCCATGGCGGTGGTGCTGGAACAGGAAACTGCCGGGTACGTGGAGCACCCAGGGCGAAAGCACTGGACGCGCGAGGAGTTGCGCCGCCTGGAGTCCCTTGGGCTAATCGACCTGAATAACTGTGAACTCATCGATGGAGTACTGATCCGCAAAGTGGGCAAGAATCGCGCCCATACCAACAGTTTGATGCTCCTGGTGATCTGGCTCAGAAGCGTCTTTGAGCCCACGCGGGTCCAGCACGAAGGATCGATCGACATGCTCCCGGAGGACGACCCGACCAACGAACCGGAGCCGGACGCGGTCGTGACGACACGCCCACTGACGGTTTTTCGGGAGTCGAACCCCGGCCCACGGGACATTGCCCTGCTCGTGGAAGTTGCCGAGACCACGCTTCGCTTCGACCTGGGTCCGAAGGCGGGCCTCTATGCGCGATCGGAAATTCCCGAGTATTGGGTTCTGGACGTTTCGGACCGCCGGCTGATCGTGCACCGGAAGCCGGAACGGGGACGCTACCGGAGCGTGGTGGCGTTTGGCGCCGAGGAGTCGGTCGCGCCGCTCGCGGCTCCGCAAAACGCGGTCGTGGTTTCGAGTCTGTTCGTGTAGCCGTCTCGTCCGAACTATCGTCTTCCCGAACGCCCCGGAATCGCCCACACATCCTCGACCACTCCGTTTCGCACCACACACATCTCGTCGTGCAGGCACACGGTGCTGTCCGTATACCCCGGAATAAATTCGAGGACGTCGCCGACCTTCAGTTGGGAGTCTGGCTGTTCCAGTTCGAGAATGCCGTGTTCGGCCGACAGGACCAGGCTTTTCAACCTGCCGAGGCCGATTGGCTCGGGCAGCCCGTGATAGCCGCTCATGGTCTTGAATCCGCCATCGGTGATGATGCGCGTGGGCGCGGGCCTGCTGGCCACGCGCGTCAGGACCGTCAGGGCGAACTCGTGGTCGAGGCCCCAGCGCCGGTAGTTGAGGTCGCAGAAAACGCCTCCGCCGGCCTGGACCTCCGTGATGCCGGAGACCGCGCCGGATTCGAGAAACGTCCCGCTCCCGCTGCAACTGACAATCTCCACCGGCAATCCCGCCGCGCGGCACAGCGCGGCGCTCTCCACCAGCGCGCCGATGCACTCGCGAATCTTCGTAGCCTTTTCTTCGTGATCGAACAACAGCGTGTGGCCTTCCCACCCCATCAGGCCCATCAGGCGGATGCCCGGTGTTGCGTGCGCGGCCGCCGCGATCCGCACCGTCTCTTCTCCCGGCAACGTTCCGGAGCGGTTCATACCGACATTCAACTCCACGAGCACCGGGATCGTGGTGCCCTCCGCCGTCGCTGCTGCGCCCAATTGCGCCAGGTGTTCGAGGCTGTCGGTGGCGGTGATGGCTTGCGCCCGCCGCTGAAGCCTCGCCAGTCGCCGGGTCTTGTGTTCGCCGGCAATCTGGTTGGCCACCAGGAGGCTCGAGATGCCGGCGTCCGCCATCGCTTCGGCTTCGTATACGGTCGCGCACGTGACGCCGATGGCGCCGGCCGCGACGGCCCGCTGGGCGAGTTGGGGAGCCTTCTGTCCCTTCATGTGAGGCCGCCACGCGATGCCGCAGCGGCGAATGATGAACTCCGCCATCCGCGCCACGTTGCGCTCGTAGATGTCCAGGTCGAGACAAAGAGTGGGCGTCTCGAGATCGTGTTTGGGCCGCCCGACGGCTTCCGAGTTTGCGCTCATGTCAGCAGGAATCTCCCGATTATCCCACGCGCGCGACAATGGGACTCGTGCTGACCGTCACCGGCCGCGGCCTCTACTGCGCCGCGGGCGACTTCTACATCGACCCCTGGGAGCCGGTGGACCGCGCCGTCATCACGCACGCTCACAGCGACCACGCGCGTCCGGGATCGCGCCTGTATCTGTGCGCCAAACCGGGCGCGCGAGTACTGGCCGCGCGTCTGGGCCCCGAGGCCGTCCTCGACGCGGCCGAGTACGGCGAAGTCCGCGACGTCCGCGGAGTTCGCGTCTCGCTGCACCCGGCGGGGCACATCCTCGGTTCCTCGCAGGTGCGCGTGGAACACCTGGGGAGGGTCTGGGTGGTTTCCGGCGACTACAAGACGGAGGCGGATCCGACCTGTACGCCGTTCGAACCCGTGCGCTGCCATACGTTCATCACGGAGTCGACGTTCGGCCTGCCCATCTACCGGTGGCCGCCGCAGACGGAGGTGTTTGCGGAGATCGATGCGTGGTGGCGCGGCAACCAGGCCAAGGGCGCAGCGTCGGTGTTGTACGCCTACGCCTTGGGGAAGGCGCAACGGGTGCTCGCCGGGCTGAACCCGGAGACCGGGCCGATCTTCTGTCATGGCGCGGTCCTCCGCCTGAACGACGAGTACCGGAAATCCGGAGTTTCCCTTCCTGAAGCGCGGCATGCCGGCGATGAGACAGCCAAAAGCGACTACGGGCGCGCTCTGATCCTGGCGCCTCCTTCAGCGGACGGCACGCCCTGGCTCCGGCGGTTCGGAAACCTTTCGACCGGTTTCTGTTCCGGCTGGATGCGGATCCGGGGAACACGGCGGCGCCGTGCCATGGACCGCGGGTTCGTGCTTTCCGATCATGCCGACTGGCCGGGCCTGCTCTCGGCGATCGAGGCGGCGCAGGCCGAGAGCGTCTGGGTGACCCACGGGTATCGTGCCCCCCTGGTGCGCTGGCTGCGGGAGCAGGGATTGGACGCCCACGCGGTGGAAACCCGCTTTGAGGGAGAAGCCGACGATTCGACCGAGGTCCCGGCCAGCGACACCTAGGGTTGAGGCCTTCAATCTGTTCAACCACTCGCCGTGGCGTTCGACGCGGCTGGCAACCGGGCCCTCTTCAATTCGCCATGGTTTGGACTGATCAACGCAGCTTGTTGCTTCGATTTTGAGTTCTGACCCGGAACGAGCCGAAGAGGCCGATCGCGGCCACTTCGGCTGCCGCGGCGCGCTTTAGAAGTACAGCTTCAACGCAAGCTGCGCGACGCGCATGTCCGTCCGCAGACTGCGAATCTCCCCCACCCGGGGCCCGTCGGGACGAACGGAAGTCAGGCCCGCAAAGCTCAGATTGGTCGGCGCGCCAAAGTACGGCGTGTTGAGCGCGTTGAACAACTCGCCTCTGAATTGCATCGACACGCGCTCGGTCAACCGGAAGTCCTTGAACGCCGAAAAGTCCAGGTTGCGCTGTCCGGGCGTGTCGAGGATGTTCCGGCCGGAGTTGCCGAAGTGGCAGAGATCCAGGCGGGACGGGATGTTGCAGCTCACGCGTTGAAACGCCGCGGGATCAAACCACAACTGGCGGCTGGCGTTTTCGAGAGCGCCGTCGGCCAGACGGTCCGGACGGATGTTGCCGTCGGCGGTGTTGAGGTCGGATCCCTGCGAGGGGGTGAAGGGAAACCCGCTACGCAGTGTGAGAATGCCGTTGGTTTGCCAGCCTTTGAGAAGCACGGCCGGGACGCCGTTCAATGACTTGCCGAACGGAAGCGCCCACACCCAGTGAAACACCGCGGCATGCCGTTGGTCGAAGGCCTTCCGGCCTCGCGAGCCGGCGCGGTCGAAGATGTTCTGGAGACCACTGCCTTCGTTGGCGCCGTCCTCACCGTCGCCGTGAGCCTTGCTAAACGTGTAAGCCAAGCCAAGGGAGACGCCATTCGCATAGCGCTTCTCCAACTTCGCCTGGAGCCCATGGTAAAACCCATTGCCAAATGTCCCGTAGTAGCTTACCGGTCCCAGCCCTTGAATTCCCTTGCCCGGCTCCGCCGGATCGTAAATGAACGGGAACCTCCGGCGCGGCTGGAAATTGGTGTCGGGAGAAGGCTGCGCCTGGTTGAACACTCCATCGTTGTTCGGCACATGGGTGTTCTTCGAGCCGACATAGCCAATGGTCACCGCCGTCGAAAACGGCAGTTCGCGTTGGATATCGAAGCTCCATTGCCACACGTCGCTGTCGCGCCGGTCATGCGGCATGAAACGAATGCTCAACGGAGTGGATCGCTGCTGGCCGCCGCCGAAGGGGTCGTCCAGCGTCAGTGGCGCGATGCCTGCCCGGAAGCGCCGGGTCTGGATGTTGTAGTTCCGCCCGCTTGCAGTCACGGGCACGGTCAGAGCCGGATCGGTCACCGCGTTCAGTTGCTGGAATCCCGACAGCGGCGGAACCAGGTTCAGATGACTGGTGTTGACCAGGAGTTGCACGCTGGAGAACTGCCCCGCGCCCGCACGCACGACCCACTTGTCCACCGGCCGGTATGCGATCCCCAGGCGGGGTTGAAAGAACCCTGGAGACTGGTCCCAGATCTTTGTCTTCGCTTCGTCGGTGCGCACGCTGCCGGGGTAGATGGTCGGAATCCCTTGAGCGCCCAGGCCCGTGAACAGGGGCGCCCGGGCGCCAAAATCCGGTGTTCGCAGCTGACCGAGTGTGTCGACCGAGTTTCCGTAATAGTCCCACCGGAAGCCCATGTTGATGGTCAGCCTCGCGGTCACGCGCCAGTCGTCCGTTATATAAAGGCCGCCCCGGTTCTGACGCAGGTTCACACTCGGCAGGCCTTCGGCCGTCTGCGCCTGCGTCGGATAGCCAAGCAGCAGCGACGAGAACGCGTGACCGCTTTCGTTCGCGCCAAAACTCAAGCTGCCCCGGGAGAGGTTGGCCGCAAAGCGATCCAGCGTTACCCGATTGTACTGGCCTCCGATCTTCAGGCTGTGCTTGCTTCGCATGAGGGAGAGGCTATTGGAAAACTGGTGGTTGAAGCTATCGTCGAAACGCCCTTCGGCGTCCCCGATGGTGAACCCAATGCGGGGAATGCCGGTTTCCATCGGTGTCAGCCGCCGGTTGTTGTCGGTGGCAACACGGAACTTCCCGATGCCGAGCACGTCCGGGTCGAAATCGGTCTCCGAGCGCGGGTTGAGAAACTCGTCACCCCAGTAATTGGTCCCGAAGCGGAACTCGTTCACCACGGTGGGGCTGAAAATGTGCAACCACTGAGTGGCCAGATTCCATGAGCGCGAATAGAGATTGTCCGGGAAGTTGGGATTGATGTTGTTGCGAGTCCAGTCGGACCGGTCGAGGTTGAGCCGGGCGAAGACGCGGTCGTTGTTGGAGATGTTGTGATCCCATCGGGTGAAATACTGATTGGAGTTGATCGGTACCGGAATGGGCCGCCGCGCCGTGAAATCCAGGATATCGGCCTGTTCAAAATCCGGGAGCGGCAGGTACTGATTAATCACTTTCTGCGCTCCCGCATGCATCCGCGACGCGGGTAGGCGATTGCCTTGGAATGGTTGCCCTGTCAGCGGGTCGTAGACGACGATCGGCTGGCGGATTGGGCTGCCCGTGGCTGGATTGATGGCCGGCGACAGGAGCGCCGAAAAATCTCCCTGCCGGAAGTCCTGGTTCGGCCACCACGCGGTCCCCACGGACTCCTGCATCTGTCTCCGCCCCTCGTAGTTGAACGACCAGAACGTCTTGTTCCGGATAAGGGGGCCGCCGACGAACGTGCCGAACTGATTACGCCGTAGCCTGTCCTTCGGGAGGCGGGCCACACCCTGGGGGCGTTCAAAGTTCAGAAAATAGGTCTCCGCATCCAATTTGTCATTGCGGAAAAACTCAAAGAGCGTACCGTGGAGTTCGTTCGTGCCGCTTTTCATCGTGACCTGGATGTGCGCGCCCGCCCCCTGTCCGAACTCCGCGGAGTAGGAGGAAGTGAGAACCTTGAACTCCTCAACAGCATCCACCGAAGGGGTGAACGCGGTGTGGTTGTAAAGGGGCATGATCGCCTCGGCGCCGTCGATGGTCACGCTTTGGTTGATCTCCCGCTGGCCGTTGGCGACCACGGAGATACCTGTGCCCGGAATCGGGAACCCACCTTGCCCGTCGGCCGCGCCCGTGCGGCTTCCGAACTGGACGCCGGGCGTCATGACGGCCAGGGTCGTGATATTTCGCCCGTTCAGAGGAAGGTCGACGACGCGCCTGTTCTCGACCACCGAACCAATCGAGACGTCGTCGGTCTGGAGTGTCACAGCGGATGCCGTCACCTCCACCTGCTCGGTGACGTCGCCCACCTGGAGACTGAAATTCACACGCGCCTTCTGCTGCGTCTCCACCCGCAGTCCACTTACGGTGGAGGCTCGGAAACCTCGCGCCTCACAGTGGATGTTGTAGACGCCCACCTCGATCAGCGGGAACGTATACTCGCCGTCGGGGTTCGTGGCGACGGACCTGGTCTCTCCAGTCGCCGCGCGCTGAATGGAGACTCGCGCGCCTGGCACCACCGCCCCGGTTACGTCCGTGACCCGTCCCAGGATTTCCGTCGACGATGTTTGAGCCCATAAGCGGGCCGATGGGGCCAACGCGGCGATCACAACCATCGCCAGAACTGATCCCCTGGAAGCTCCACCACTCAAAACCTGCCGCCGCATAGACCCCTCCTCGACTCGAACCTGTTATATCTGTGCGGTGTTGATCGCAGCCGCACTTATTGTTGTTGATGTTGCGGACTCTATCACGCCCCTAGCACACTGTCAATTTGTGCCGGGCGAACGCGAACGCGAGTCAAATGAGCACGCGCCCAAACGCGTTTCTAGAGGCGCGAAATCAATCAAGACGCCGCCGCTACCGGAAGTTGCTGTAGGGACCGGTATGCTTCCAATCGGCCGACACCAGGCCGTCCAGGTCCCATAGGACCTCGCCCTCGCGAATCGTCAGGGCGCAGCGAAGAACTTTCGAGCCCCTCAGGCGCGCGTGCCCGGAATCGAGGAACCCGCTTGGCTCCGTGTCGACCACCAGCAACGCGAGATCCGCCGGGCCGCCTTCCTTTAGCGTGCCGAGATCCGGACGGCGAAGGGCGGCCGCCGGGCGGGCGGTCGCGCGCGCAAGCGCGTCGGCGGGGCTCATGCCCAGATTGATGAGCTTGGACAGTGTCGTGATCATGTCCCCGCGCGGCAACTGCGCCGACTCGGAGGTCAGGTTGGTGGATACGGTATCGGGCAGGAATCCCTGTTGGATGGCAGGCCCGGCGATGCGAAACCACAGGTCGCCGGTATCGAACAACACGCCGCGGCGCCGCGCGGCCGCCACCTCGGCGCGCAGTTTCCGCTGGGCATCCACGACCGACGCATCCGGCGCGAACACCTGGGTCTGGATTTCGCCCGATCGCAGAGCCGCGGTATTGGGGCTTGCGGTCAGCAACGGCTTGCCCGCGCCCGCGGCGACCCGGCGCGCGGCTTCCAGATCACCGGCCGAGGGGGCCCAGATTCCCGCGACATCGGCGGCGTGTTGCCGCGCGATCCGGATCGAAGCGTCCGCGTCGGCGTTCCCATCCACGCGCAGCCACGACAGCAGACGGGTCTTGGTGGCCACCAACATGCGCGCCCGAGCCCGCGCCAACCCATCGGCGGAGGCACTTCCGGAATCCACAACGGTCGTTACTCCGCTGCGGAGGGCGTGATGATCGGCATGCAGCCCTCCGGAGATCCTCTCGTCACACCGGGCGCGCAGGTCGATCAACCCGGGCGTCACCAGGTACTCCCCTGCGTCGACGGTCAATCGCGAGTGCGATGCCGGAATCGACGGCCCGATGCGGGCGATCTTCGTTCCGATAATGCCGACGTCGAATCGTCCCCGCCGGTTGGCGGCCGGATCCAATACCTCGCCGTGCTTGATGAGCAGATCGAAAATCGGCTCCTGCGCCGCCAGCGGGGCGGCTCCCATCAACAGCAAAGCTTCGCGGCGTCTCATGGCAGCACCTGATAGTTCCCGGCCTTTTGCCAGTCCGGAAACGCAATCCCGTCGTGATCCCAAACGATGCGCCCGTCGCGCACCGTCAACATGCACTCCACCTTCTGTTGGCCCATCCGCTTCTTGTTCAGCGCATCGCGGAACGAGAACACGCCCGTGCGTGTGCGCAGGACGGCGATGTCGGCGCCCTTGCCTTCACCGAGTGTTCCCAGTTCCGGGTACTTTCCGATCGCCTTGGCCGGGTTCACCGTCGATCGCTCGATCGCATCCGGCAACCTCATGCCGAGCAGCATCATCTTCGAGATGCAGTTTGGCATGTCCGCCTTTGTACCCAGAATGCTCAGCTTGTGCAGGTCGGTGCTGATCGTGTCTGGTGGGAAGCCCTGGGCCATGGCCTTCGTCGCCACGGGCCACAAAAAACTGCCGGCGCCGTGACCCATGTCGAACAGCACGCCGCGCTTGCGAGCCTCATACATCCACGGCTGCACCTTTCCGGTGAAGCGGTCGATCACCTCCACTTGACGGTCGTTGTAGAAGTGCGTGTGCATGTCGCCCGGCCGCAGGATCTCCAGCAGTTTCTCTTTGGTGTGCCGCTGCATCTTGGTCAGAATGTGATTGTCCAGAATCACCGGAGTGTTCGACAGCCGCCCGGCTTCCACTGCGCGCTTCACGGACTCCCAACCGGGAAGACCGAAGTGGGCGTTCTTGATGCCGACGATCAGGCCCGGGTATTGCTTGATCTTGTTCGCCGTGGCGACGGGATCCATGTCGTTGACGTCGTCTTCGGCGGCGTGCCCGACCATCCCTTTGCCGGCGATGTTGAGGAACACCAGGATCCGCGTGGTGGAGCGGTCGATCACGGTCTCCTTGAAGTCTTCAAAGGTCCGCCACCCGGCGCCGCCACAGTCGAGGGCCGTGGTGGTCCCGGTGGGCAGAGCCGTGTCGTCCTGGCTCAGGGCTAACTCCGTTCCATAGGCGTGGGCGTGCAGATCGATGAAGCCC
Source organism: uncultured Solibacteraceae bacterium (assembly GCA_964529305.1). Lineage (GTDB taxonomy): Bacteria > Acidobacteriota > Terriglobia > Bryobacterales > Bryobacteraceae > CAZGUX01. Next base: position 31,347 of record CAZGUX010000062.1, read on the forward strand.
GGTGTGACGAACATGCCGGTAACGTCGACCACCTTCTTCGCACTCGCGGGCGGAATCGACGCAGCTACCCGTGCGATGCGAGTGCCCTTTACCGCGACGTCGGCTACCCGATCGATGTTGTTGCCGGGATCGATGACGTGGCCGCCGCGCAGCAGAAGATCGAACTCCGGCGCGGTTTGCCCGGCGGCCGCGGCAACCATCAAAAACAAAAACGCTACCGATTTCATACCTCTCCTTGGGAAATCTCCGATGGATGGTATCACACCGGTTTGCGCGGGTGGACTCAGTGGCCCTCGCCGCCTTCGGTTACCTTCCCCGCGAAGTTCCGATAGGTGAAGACGAAGTACCCGATCACCAGCATGATGCCCGGCGTCCACCACAGCAGTCCGATCGTCAGGCCTTCCAGCGGCGCGCTGGCATTTCGTATCGTGAGTCCCAACGCCGGGTCGCGGTTGGAGGGTAGCACGTACGGGAACAGACCCGCGGCCGCGCTCGCCAGCAGGCCGGCAAGGTAGGTGCAGGAGGCCAGGAACCGGTCGAGGTCCCTGGCCCGGAATCGCATCGCGACCAGGCCGGCAAACGCGATCAACGGGAGACTCCAACTGGCGGGCGCCTCGTCAAACCTCTTGGAGAGTTGCGGCTGCACCTGAAAGCTCAACGCGGTGATCGCAACCGTCAGAGCCACCAGCAGGGGCCACGCGCGGTTCGCCATCTGACGGCACCTGGACTGCAGGTCTCCTTCGGTCTTGAGAGCCACCCAGTGAGCGCCGTGAACGGTCAGCGCAACCAAGGCGGTTAGTCCCACGCTGATCGTATACCAATCGAGGATGCCCACCGGCCCGTCAATGCCGAAGTCCGTCCACAACGGGAGGAAGAAGTACCCGGAGGCGTCCAGGGGAACGCCTCGCACCACGTTGCCGAGGGCCGCGCCGAAGAACACGGTCAAGAGAGTGCTGGCCCCCGCGAACACAACGTCCCACAACGGGGTCCACACCGCATCGTCCAGGTGATTGCGGAATTCGATGGCGATCCCGCGCAGGATCAGCAGCCACAGCACGATCATCAGCGGCAAATAGAATCCGCTGAAGCTCGACGCGTACAACACCGGGAACGCAAAGTACAGCACTCCCCCCGCCGCGATCAGCCACACTTCATTGCCGTCCCACACCGGGCCGATGGTTCGCAGGACAAGCTTGCGCTCTTCGGCCGTTCGGGCGGCCCACAAGTGAACCACACCCGCGCCCAGATCGAATCCGTCGAGCACCACATAGGCCGCGATCATCGCCGCTACCGCGCAAAACCAGAATGTTTCCATGGTGCGTCCTTCCTCAGGCCTCTCCCACCGGGGCGGGGCCGTGCTCGATCTCCCGGATCACCAGAAATAGCGCGAGCATGCTCAACACCGTGTAGAGCCCCATGAAGCCGAGCAGCGTGAACAGCGCGTTGCCGCCGGAGACCAAGTGTGAACTCCCGTCGGCCGTGCGCATCAGGCCGTAGATTAGCCAGGGCTGCCGCCCGAGTTCGGCGGTCGTCCATCCCGCCGTCGTCGCGATGTACGGAAACGGGAACGCCAGCATCAGCGCCCAGAGTATGGGTTTTGCGGTGTACAGCCGGCCCCGCCACCACTCCAGGGCGGCCAGCGACATCAGGGCGATAAACAACGTTCCCAGTCCCACCATGATGTGGAAGCTGTAGTACAGCAGCGGCAGTTGATCGGGCCACTGGTCGCGGGGAAACGATTTGAGCCCGCGAACGTGGGCGTTCCATCTCTGGTAGGTCATGAAGCTGAGCATCTTCGGAATCAGGATCGGGTTGTCCAGCCGTTCGTTGTCCACGTCCGGTTGCCCCACCAGCGCAATGGGCGCTCCGTGTTCGCTGTCGAACAATCCTTCCATCGCGGCCAGTGTCAGAGGCTGATGGGCCGCGATCATCTTGCCCTGACCGTCGCCCGTGGGGAAGGCCACCAGGACCGCGGCCAGGGCTCCCACCGGCACGCCGATCCGCAGGAATTCGCGGCCGAACTCCGGATGCCGGTTTCGCAGCAGATAGAAGGCGCCCAACGCGTTCACGACGAAGGACGCCGTCACCACCGAGGCGATCTGGTTGTGCGCATACTGCCAGACCGCCCACGGATTCGTGAGCAGCGCCCACAGGGAGTCCAGGACAATCTCGCCGTTTGCGCCGAGGCGGTATCCCACCGGATGCTGCATCCACGCGTTGGTGACGATGATGAAGTACCCCGAAAGCCAGGAACCCAGGAACACGCACAGCGAAGCCAGCCAATGAACGCGCCGGCCCACCCGCTTCTCTCCCGCCAGCAGCAATCCGAGAAACGTCGATTCGAGGAAGAACGAGTACACGCCTTCCATGGCCAGGGTATGGCCAATGACGCCGCCCGCCGCGCGGGAGAACCGCGCCCAATTGGCGCCGAACTGAAATTCCATGGGAATGCCGGTGACCACGCCCATACCGAAATTGATGGCGAAGATCCGGATCCAGAATCGGGCGGCGTCCTCGTAGAGCGGGTTGCCGGTCTTCCAGGCCATCGTCTTCCACAGGAAGATCAACAGCGCGAGGCCCATGGTGAGTTGCGGGAACAGGTAGTGGTAGGTGATGGTGAAGGCGAAATGAAATCGATGAAGCGCTAACGCGGACTCCATATGTACTTCAGTCTAGCGGCCCGCCGAGGGTTCCTCAGCGGGCCGGACGAGAAGCCCTTCCTTGCGGTCAGGCATCAGATCGCTACCGGACCGTCCAACCGCCGTCGACCGAGATCGAATCGCCCGTGATGTAGCGCGACGCCTCCGACGCCAGGAACACGGCCGGGCCCTGAATGTCGTCGGGACCCGCCATCCTTCCGGCGAGCGTGCGCTGTGCGAAGCGTTCGACGAAGTCGGGCGGCAGCGTGTCGTTCTCCACTCCGCCCAGGATGATGCAGTTCGCCCGCACCTGGTACGGAGCCAGGTACGCGGCAACGTAGCGAGTGAACCCGATCATCCCGGCTTTGGCGAAAGAGTATTCCGCGCGATAGCCGGGTTTCATCCCTTCGTATAGTGCGAAGTCGGGCGCGACCACCCCGTAAATCGAGCCGATGTTGACGATCGATCCCGAACGCTGGGCCTGCATCGGCTCGCTGAAAATCCGGCAGGCGAGAAACAGGCCCGTGGAATTCACGCGCATCGCCGCGTCCCATTCTTCGGCCGTGGTGTGGCGCAGATCGCCACCGGCACGATGGAGGCTGTTGTTCACCAGCACATCGATACGGCCGTGGCGCGACAAGATGAGTTCGCACAGCGCGCGAATGTCCGACTCCACACCGAGATCGCAGCGCGCGGCTTCCACGGCAAGGCCCTCCTCCCGCCAGCGCGAGGCGGCAGACTCACACTTGGATTCGTCGCGCGAGGCAATCACCACAGTGGCTCCGCTCTCGGCCAATCCGCGCGTGATCGCCGATCCCACCAATCCCGCGCCTCCCGTGACCAGCGCAATCTTCCCGTCCAGCCGAAACAGCGCTTCCGTCGAGTTCCTCACCGCAGGCGATTATGGCACACGATTGCTAGACTGAAGGGCTCCGATGTTTTCCCCATCGCATACGCGGCGCGAGTGGTTGTCCTCCACCGTGTTGGCCGCCTCGCAGGTTCAAGGCGCTGTCCCCGATTCCGCCGTCGTCGCGCAACACGACAAAGGCGTGGCCTCCTACCTCGCCGCGCAGGTGACCGACCGCCGCAACCGCTGGTTCGGACGCATTCCCGACGCGACCGGCCTCCACCAACCCGGCACCGCGGCGGGCACGCTGCTCGCGTATGTCGCCGCTTATCTGAACGCGCAGTCGCGATTTCACCGGTCCACCGAGTTGCGCGAGCGCATTCGCCTCTCGGCCGATGCTCTCGCGGCGGCGCAGAATGAATTCGGCAATTTCGACCTTCTCATCACCAACTTCAACTCGCCGCCCGACACCGGATTCATCGTCCGGTCCGCGGCCAGCGCCGCGCTGTTGGCACGGCGCGGGGGCGAGCGCGAATTCCTGTCCTGGCTCGATCCCATGCTGCGCAAAGCGGGCGGTGGACTTGTCCATGGGGGTGTCCACACGCCCAATCATCGCTGGGTGATATGCGCGGCGCTCGCGCAACTCTATGAACTCGACCCGCGGGACGAGTACGTACGCCGCATCGACCAGTGGCTGTCCGAGGGGATCGACCTCGATGAAGACGGCCAGTTCAGCGAGCGCAGCACCCTGGTCTACAACCCCACTGTGTGTTCGGCTCTGGTCGTCCTCGCGCACAAACTGAATCGGCCGGCGCTGCTCGATCCGGCGCGCCAAAACCTGAACGCGCTGCTCTACCTGCTGGAACCCGGGTACGAGGCCATCACCGACATTTCCCGGCGTCAGGACCGGTACTCGCGGGGCAAACCGGAAGGCTCCTGGTTCTCGTTGCGGTATCTGGCCAATCGCGACGGCAACGGGCAGTTCGCCGCGCTTGCCGATCAGCTTTCCCCGAGTCTTCCGCTCCTGATGGAGTATCCCGAACTGCTCGCCCGCGGGCCGGAACGCCGGCCTCTTCCGGACGAATACGAGAAGGTGTTCCCGTCCGGACAGTATGCCCACATTCGCCGCGGCCGGATGAGCGCGCACCTGATGCTGCAGGGGGATTCGCGGTTTCTCGGCATGCGAAGCGGCGCAGTGGCCATTCCCGCCGTGCGCGTGGCCGCGGCGTTTTTTGGAAAAGCACAGTTCGTTGCCTCGGCCGGGCGTCGCCTCGAAAGCGGAGCGTACTTCCTCGAGCAGCGTCTGACGGCCGACTACTACCAGCCGTTCCGGTCACCGCGGACAGTCCCGCCGGGCGTCGGAACCTGGTACGAACTGGTTCCCCAGCGCCCTCACAGCGAGTTATGCGAGTTTCGTTACGGCGTCACGATTCGCGAAACACCGAAGGGAATCAAGCTGCGGGTAACGGCGGACGGAACGCGGGACGTGCCCGTCGCGATCGAGGTCAATCTCAAACCGGGGGGACGCCTGGAGGGCTGTTCCGCGGCGCCGGATGCCCCGGACGCCCATATCCTGGCTGACGGCTACGCGACGTACTCGGCCGGTGGCGACTCGATCCGCTTCGGTCCGGGCCGCGCCGAACACCGGTACACGCAGGTTCGCGGCGCGCAGCCGAAGTTGCCCGGCCCGTCGGTGTACCTTTGCGGCTACGCGCCGTTCGAACATTCGCTCGAGTTCGAGCTGAAGTGACGTCTTCTGAGACCAGCTTCTGAGCCGCGACCCCTTCTGAGCCGCGACCGGAAGGGAGCGGACACGGACACCACCGCATGCTGACGGGGCAGTGAAAAAACGGGACATCCACCCCGTTTCCCCGTCCACGTCTTGTGGAGAACCAACGATTTGTGGCGGTGAAACGGGGTGAACGTCCCTGTTTTTCCACGGACGCTCGCGCGCGCCCGGTGTAGATGCAAAACCGGCACTTCGGATATATTGGCTCGAGTGGAACGCGGAACCCCTTGGCCTCCCCACCCCAGCGCTCTGCCAGCGGCCTGCCGGTATGCGCTGTTGGCGTTGTTGGTGAATGTCTCCCTGCCGGCCGCGCCGGATCGCTTTGCCTCTCTGGCGGAGGAATATCGGAAGAACACGCGCCCCCTGGTGGAACAGTTCTGCATCGGCTGCCACTCGACCGCCGCTCGCGTCGGCGAATTGGACCTCCAGCGCTTCACCAGCCTGGCCGAAGTCCGGCATAGAACCAAGGCATGGCTCAAGGTCGTGGAGATGCTCGACAAGGGCGAGATGCCGCCCAAGGGCTCGAAGCAGCCAACACCGGAACAACGGAAGCAGTTGCGCGACTGGACTGGCCGCTACCTTCACGCCGAGGCGTTGGCCAACGCCGGCGATCCCGGACCGGTCGTCCTACGGCGGTTGAACAATGCGGAATACACCTACACGATCCGTGATTTGACGTCAGTCGACTTGAGCCCCGCCCGCGAATTTCCGGCCGACGGGGCGGCGGGAGAGGGTTTCACCAACACCGGCAACGCTCTCGTGATGTCCCCCGCGCTGCTGACCAAATATCTGGATGCCGGCAAGGAAATCGCACGCCACGCGGTGCTGCTGCCGGACGGGTTTCGCTTTTCCGCGAACACGACCCGGCGCGACTGGACCGATGAAATCCTGGGACAGATTCGCCAGGTCTACCGCAAGTACACGGACTCTTCGGATCTGGGTGTGGGTGACGTGGTGGGCAACGTCAATGTCCACCGCGACACCCGCCTGGGACGGGCCGGACGGCTGCCGGTGGAGAAGTACCTGGCCGCCACTCTGGCCGAGCGAGCCGCCCTGACCTCGGGCCGCAAGACCATTGGCGGAGTCGCGCGCGAACGAGGGTTGAATGCGCGCTATCTCGGTACGCTGTGGTCCGCCCTTTCCGGAACGCGGCCGTCGCTGCTCCTGGACCCGCTTCGGTCGCGGTGGCGCGCGGCAGGCCCCACGGGCGGCGCGGCCCTGGCAGCCGAAGTCACTGCGTGGCAGAAGGGCCTGTGGATCTTCGGCCCTGTCGGCCTGATCGGAAGGCAGGGCGGCCCCAAGCGCTGGATGGAGCCCGTTACCCCGGTGGTCACGCAACAGGACATCCGCTTCCCGTTGCCGTCGGCGCAAGACGGCAAAGAAGTCGTGATCTCCGTGGTCGTTACCGACGCGGGAGACGGCAGCGCCCACGACGTCGTGATTCTGCAATCCCCGAAACTCGTTGCCAAAGGCCGGCCGGACGTCGTGTTGCGGGACGTGGCGCAATCCGCCGGACTCGATCCGGCATTGTTCGGCAGGACCCCGGCCGGCCCTGCGATGGATACCACCTCGCTTCTGGTTCGTGCCCCGTCGGTGATCATCGTTCGGCTGCCCAAAGATCTTGCCGCCGGGCGGGAATTGGTGATGACCGCGATGCTGGCGGGTGACGCGGGGCCCGAGGGCAGCGCGCAGGTCGACGTGGTGGCAGGGACGCCGGCTCGCACCACGGGTCTGCTGCCCAGCGAGGCAGTGGTGAACTACTCGCGTGTGACGCAGGTATTCTCCGATAAGCGGGATCTTTCCTTCACCCGCCCGATACTGGTTGGAGGCAACATGGCCGCGCGACGCCGCTTCGAGTCGGCGATGGAGGAGTATCGCAATCTGTTCCCGGCGGCGCTCTGTTATTCGCAAATCGTGCCCGTCGACGAGGTCCTGACCCTCGGGATGTTCTATCGCGAGGACGACCACCTCGCGCGGCTCATGCTCGACGCGGCGGAGAAAGCAAAGTTGGACCGGCTGTGGGAAGAACTCCATTTTGTCGGCCAGACCCCCTTGCAACGCGTGACGTCCCTGGAATTGCTGCTCGAAGCATTCGAGGGAAACGGAGTCGCCGATCGCTCGCAGCACCAGGCCGTCGCGCCGCTGCGAGAGCCCTTCAAGCAGGAGGCCGACGCGTTTCGCAGGCGAATGATCGAGACCGAGCCTTCGCAGGTCGAGGCGCTGGTGCGATTTGCCTCGCGGGCCTATCGGCGCCCCTTGACGGCGGACGAGTCGAGCGAATTGCGTGCCCTGTATCGGCGGCTTCGGGAACAGGAACTCCCGCACGAGGAGGCCTTCCGCCGCACCCTGGCTCGCGTCTTCGTCGCGTCCCCGTTTCTCTACCGCCTGGAACAGGCGCGCTCCGGCGCTGCCTCGTCCCCGATTTCCGACTGGGAACTGGCGAGCCGGCTGAGCTACTTTCTCTGGTCGTCGCAGCCGGATGAAGAACTGACCAAGGCGGCCGCGAACGGGACTCTTCATACTCCCGTGGTCCTGGCGAAACAGACCCGGCGCATGCTGGCCGACTCCCGTCTGCGCCGCCTCTCCACCGAATTCGCCTGCCAGTGGATCCATATCCAGGACTTCGATTCCCTCGGCGAAAAGAGCGAGAAGCACTTCCCCGAATTCGCCGAACTTCGCGGCGATATGCACGAGGAAGCGATCCGCTTCTTCACCGATCTGTTCCAGCGCGATACCTCCCTGATGAGCCTGCTCGATGCCGACCACACGTTTGTGAACGAGCGCCTGGCGCGGTTCTACGGAATCCCCGGAGTGCAAGGCGTGGACTGGCGTCGAGTGGACGGACTCCGGCAGCACGGCCGCGGCGGAATCCTGGGCCTGGCGGCAACCCTGGCCAAGCAGTCGGGAGCGTCCCGCACCAGTCCCATCCTGCGCGGCAACTGGGTGAGCGAAGTGCTGTTGGGCGAGAAACTCCCGCGGCCCCCCAAGGAGGTTCCCCAGCTTCCTTCGGACGAGACTGCCACCGATGGGCTGACCGTGCGGCAACTCGTGGCGCGACACACTAGCAATCCCCGCTGTTCGGGCTGCCATCAACGAATCGACCCGTTCGGGTTCTCGCTCGAAGGGTTCGACGCGATCGGACGCCGCCGCGACCGTGACATGGCCGGCCGGCCGATCGATGCGGCCACCACGCTTCCCGATGGCCGCCAGATCGAAGGACTGGCTGGACTGCGCGACTACCTGATGGGCGCCCGCCGCGAGGCATTTCTTCGCCAGTTCTGCCGTAAGCTCGTCGGCTACGCCCTCGGACGCGAGGTTCAGCTGTCGGACGAACCGCTCCTGACGGAGATCCGGCGGCGACTCGCCGCCAACGGCTACCGGTTCTCGGTCGCGGTCGATGCCATCGTGCAGAGCAGCCAGTTCCGCCAGATCCGGGGGCGCGACACGCAAACGGCGGAATCTCCATAGGGCCATCTGCGCGAAGCCGGAAGCGGAATGTACAATGCAGAACAGGTACGGCGAGGTCATTGAATGAAGACATATCGCTTTTCCCGTCGAACGTTCCTTCGCGGCGCGGGGGTCACCATGGCCTTGCCGTGGTTGGAATCCATCCCTGTGTGGGGCGATGAACCGGCACGCATTCCCGAGTCGGGCAGCGCGGCTCCGGTGCGCCTCGCCGTGCTGTTTTCGGGCAACGGGTTTCACACCGATGAATGGTGGGCCAAGGGCGAGGGAGCCGGCATGCAGCTCGGCAAAGTGCTGGAGCCGCTGACCGAGTTCCGCCAGAGACTGGTCTTCGTCAACGGGCTGTTCAACGCCGAAGCGCTCAAAGGGAATATCCACAGCTCGCAGACGGGCAATCTGCTGTCGGGCGCGCCGCTCGCTTCCGGCGGCGAGATCCGGTCCGGCACCAGCTTCGACCAGGTTGTCGCGCAGAGCCACGGCCGGTCGACGAAGGTCTCGAGCCTGGTTCTCGGGTGCGAGAGAGCCAATCCGGGAATTCACAAGAATTACTCGATGCTCTACAGCTCCCACATCTCGTGGAGTTCGCCGACCTCGCCGACGCCGCTCGAGCTATATCCCGCTTTGGCGTTCGACCGCTTGTTCAAGGACGAAGTGCAGCGCGGCGACAAGAGCGTGCTCGACGCGGTGCTCACCGAAGCGAGCCGGTTCCGGAACGGCATCAGCTCGGCGGATCAGCACAAGCTCGACGAATACCTCAACTCGGTGCGCGAGGTGGAACAGCGCATCGACCAGGCCGGCCGGAAGGGCGAGTTACAGGGATGGCGGCCGGCGCTCGACAAGCCGAACATCCCGCGCCCGGCCGACGGCATCCCGCAGAACCTCTCCGAGCACATGAAGCTGATGGCCGACATCCTGGTGCTGGCCTTCCAGACCGACACCACCCGAGTGTCGACGCTGAAGCTCAACAACGATCACAGCTACCTGCGGTTTCCACATCTCGACGCGGGCGACGTCGGCCACCACGAGTTGTCGCACCGCAACAACGGGCATTTCCTCAGGGTGAATCAATTCTTCGTGGAGCAGATGGCCTACATCGCCCGCAAGCTGGACGGGATCCAGGAAGGCGACCGGACAGCGCTCGACAACTCGATGCTGCTGTATTGCTCCAGCATGCGGTCCGGCCGTCACGACGCCGGCAATCTTCCGCTGGTGCTGGTGGGCGGAGGAGGCGGACGAATCCAGGGCGGACGAGTCCTCGACTACGGCGGAAAGCCGAACCGCCAGGCCTGCCGTTTCTACCTGTCGCTGCTCGACAAGTGCGGAGTTCACCGCAAGGAATTCGGCGACGCGACCGAACCTTTGACCGAAGTGTAGCCTTCGGTGACGAGTCAAGCACTCTTCAGAACGTCGCGGATCCGCCGCGCGACGGTCTTCGCTTCCCCCGGACGTAACATCCAGACGCCGAGTTCCAGGGCTTCCCGGGAGGGGCGGACCTCGATGGAGGGTTCTCCGTCCCGAAGCTTGCTCACCATTTCGGCGACCGAGATCCTGCGCACGGACGGATCCCAATGGATCCGCAGGTGGGGAACGCGGTAGTGGATCTCGGGCATGAACGGTTCGGCACGCACGCCCGGCAGGGACGACACGGCCTCGGAGATCTCGGCGACGCGGCGCTCCCATTCCTTCCAGTCGGCCTGATGATCGCGGTGGAAGTACTGCTCGAGGGTCACCATCATGGCGACGAGTTCTTCCTTGTTGACCTTCATGCCGCGCCCAATGGAATCGGAGTTGGGCGGAGCATTCAGGCGCGCCGCGGCGATCAGGTCTTTCCGGCCGTAGAGCAAGCCGCAGCTTTGGGGACCGCAGAGTCCCTTGCCGCCGGAGACCGTCACCAGATCGTAGCCGAGCTTGATCGAGCGGGAGAGGTTCTCGACGGGAGGCACGTCGGCCGCGATGTCGTTGAGGGCCGGAACGGAATGCTTCTTCGCAATCGCGGCGAACTCGGCGATCTTGATTCGGCCCACCGGCTCGTTGGTGTTGAAGAAGTGCAGCATGGCGGTGCGTTCATTGATGGCCCGCTCGGCTTCTTCGGCGGTTTCCACCTCGACGTAGCGGATGCCGGTGTTGCGCACCGCGTGGTCGTACCCGTAGCGATGGGACTTCTGAATGACGACTTCGCTCTTCATCCCCGTGGTGTCGGGGAGGCGGCGGACCTTTTCGCGATCGACACCGGTGAGGCAGGCCGCGGTCCCCAACGTAAGGGCCGCGGCGCAACCCGAGGTCACCATGGCGGCTTCGCAGCCGATCATCTCCGCGATGCGCCGGCCCACGGCATCGTGCAACTCGTCCAACCGGACATATCGGGTGGAGGCGTAAGCATGGGCGTCCAGGAGTTCGGGGGGAGTGAGGGAGCCAGTCAGGGCCGTAAAGGGTTCGGCCGCGTTGATGAACTCGCGCAGGCCGAGTTCGCGGAAGTAGTCGCGTTTGGCAACCGCCGCCGGCGCGACCCGGGAGAACCAGCCGCCGAAGAACGGCAACGCGAGCTTGGATTGAAGGAACGACCGGCGTTTCAGCATAAGGACTCCGTGGCGTCGATTCTACCGTAGGCGAGCACCGCCTGCCCGAGCGACAGGCCGCCATCGTTGGCCGGCACCCGCTGATGGGTGAACGCGCGTATCCCCTCGCCCTCCAGAAGGGCCACGGTCACGTGGGTGAGCCTCGCGTTCTGGAAGACGCCGCCCGAGAGCACCACCTGGCTGGCGGCCGTGAAGCGGGCGACCGAGCGGATGGCCTCGGCCAGGCCGTTGTGGAAGCGGGCGGCGGCGAGCGGCGCCGGGTCGGCGAGCACGCGCTCGACCAGGTCCGCCCAATCCAACTGTCCATTGTGGAGGGACAACGAATAGGCGCCGCGCTCAGCGGGGTCGGCGGCCCGTTCGAGCAACATGGCGGCGTGGCCTTCAAAGCGGTTCTCGGACGCGACACCGGATAGCGCGGCGACGGCGTCGAAGAGACGCCCGATGCTCGATGTACGGGGGCAGTTGATGCGCTGCTCGAGCATGCGTTCGACGGCGTGCGCGGTACGCGGATCGAGGTGCAAGGGCGCGAAGTCGCGGCCGCATTCCCAAAGCAGCGAGAGGGCGGGACGCCAGGATTGGCGGATGGCGGCGTCTCCGCCGGGTAAGCCGAAGGGACGCAGGTGGGCGACCCGCGTGAATCGGCCGTCGTCGACCCAGAAGAACTCGCCGCCCCAGATGGTCTGATCGGTTCCGTAACCCGTGCCGTCCCAGGAAACGGCAAGATAGGGTTCACGGACATCGTTCTCGGCCGCGCAGGACGCGGCGTGGGCGATGTGGTGCTGAACCGGTACGGTGCGAAGGCCCGAGTTGTTGGCCCAGCGCGTGGAGGCGTATTCCGGGTGGAGGTCGCAGGCGACGCGTTCCGGCCGGACACGATACAGCCGGCACAGATCGTCGATGGACTGCTCGAAGGCGCGGCGGGACGCCAGGGTGTCGAGGTCGCCAATGTGTTGGCTGACAAACACCTGACGTCCGAGTCCCAGGGCGACGGTATTCTTCATGTGCCCGCCGACGGCGAGAGTGGGCGGCAGATCGACCGGCACGGGAATCGGGAGGGGCGCAAAGCCGCGGGCGCGCCGGAGCAGCGAGACTCCTCCGCGGAAGACGCGAACGACCGAGTCGTCGACAGGGCGCGCGATGGGGCGATTGTGGTCGACCAGCAGGTCCGCAATGGGGGCGAGGACGCGCTGCGCCTCGCCGGCCGTGGTGACGATGGGGTCGCCGCTGACATTGCCGCTGGTGGCCACGATCGGGAAGGTCAACTCGCTCATCAGGAGATGATGCAGGGGTGAATACGGCAGCATCGCGGCGACAAACGGAGACGTGTCGCTCACGTTGGGAGCGAGCGGCGTGCCGCCCGGTTCCAGCAGGACGATCGGGGCGGCCGGGGAGCGCAGCGTCCGCTCTTCGACCTCGGAGATCCGGCAGTAGCAGCGGGCCGTCTCGAGCGAGGGCATCATGACCGCCAGCGGCTTGGCTTCGCGGTGCTTGCGTTCGCGCAACCGGGCTACGGCCCCGGCGTCGCGGGCATCGCACAGCAACTGAAAACCGCCGATGCCCTTGAGCGCCACGATGCCGCCGGAGCGAATGACCTGGGCAGCCGATTCGAGGGCGGTGTCGAGACGCGGTCCACAGAGCGGGCAGGCGATAGGCTGGGCGTGGAAGCGGCGGTCGGTCGGGTCGGTGTACTCGCGCCGGCACGCCTCGCACAAGGGAAAGCTCGCGAGGGTGGTGTTCGGGCGGTCGTAGGGAATCTCCGTGACGATGGTGTAGCGCGGACCGCAGCGGGTGCAATTGGTGAAGGGGTACCGGTAGCGGCGCTCGGAGGGGGCGTTCAGTTCGGCGAGGCATTCGGGGCAAGTCGCCAGGTCGGGCAGGATCGCGGCGGTCGGGGATTCGCCGTGGGCGCTCTCCCGGATCTCGAACAAGGCAAAACCGATGGGGGCCAGCCAGGAGACTTCCCGGGTGAGGATTACGCTGGCGGGAGGCCGGTCGGTCTCGAGGCGCTCGAGGAAGACGGCAGTTGCGGATGCCGGACCCTCGACTTCGATGAGGAGACCAGCACTCGAGTTCGTCACCCACCCGGGGAGCGAGAGTTCCGTTGCCAGGCGATAGACGAAGGGGCGGAAGCCGACTCCCTGGACGGCGCCGTGGAGCGTGACGCGGAGACGTTCCACCTATCGACCACCTGCCGAGGTGGGTTTCCAGCCGGGAGACCCGCCTCCAGCCAGTGGAAAAATTGGCAAAACGAAGCCAATTATCTTGTAAGGTATTGAAGTAATAGACATACTTTGGGTTCGGTGACGGGTTTGTTGACTTCGTTCCGGGCTTTGGCGGGATCCACCCAACAGGGTGGCAAGCCAGCGTGAGCCCTCCAGAGCGCCTTCGACCGGGTGTAATCTCTCATGACGAAAGGATAGCGCGGCGTCAAGGGGCCCGGGATAATCAACAACTGCAAGTAATTGATTATAGGGTATTTCTCAAAATACTACTCAGTGAACTGCAGACACCCTGATGAACAAAAAAGTCTGCGGGCGGGGGTGGGGAGATCAGCTCGCTCCGTCAGGGGCAACGACTCATGGAATCTCAAAAGGCACATCCCCCGCACCAGGGACCCCCTCGCTTACGCTCGGGGCTGCCTTGCTCTCTGGTCGACGCAATTTGTGAGATAAGTGATTGATTTTACAGTGTCGAATCGGTTCGCCAGGATTCCAGGCCGGGTTTAGGCCGCGGGCGGTCCGGCGGACCGCCACTTCTTCCGGTCAGACCTGCAGCGTTTGCGCTGGGAAGAACGGTTCGACCAACGGAAGATGCACCGAGAAGCGGGTTCCGTAGCCGACTTCGCTCGACACCTCCACCGAGCCGCCGTGGGCCGTGGCAATCCACTGGACGAAGCTGAGTCCGAGTCCGAGACCCCGCTCCGCCGGCCACTCCTGGGAACTGACCCGGTAGAAGCGTTCGAAGATATGCGGCAGGTGCTCGGGTGGGATACCGCGGCCGGTGTCGTCGACCGTCAGGGTGGCGTGGGAGCCGGAGCTATGCAAGGTCACCCTGACGTCGCCCCCTGGAGGCGTGAACCGGATGGCGTTCGACAAGAGGTTGGACACCATCCGGTCAAACTGCACCCCATCGATGTCCACGAGACAGTGTTCGGGTAGTTCGCCGTGAAGCCGGATGCCGGCTTCCTCGGCGGCCAGGCGGTATCGCTCGAGAATCTCGCCCAGCGGTTCCACCAGATCCACACGAGTCTTCTGAAGAACCAACTGGCCCGACTCGGCCTGTGACAACTGGAGCAAGGTGCGGACCAGTTGGCCGAGCCGCTCGATGTCGCCCAGGGAATTGATAATCGTGTCCCGGAGTTGCTCTTCATTCTGGGCGCTGAGCAGGGCCACTTCCAAATGCCCTCGCAGAGCCGTCAAGGGGGTCCGGAGCTCATGGGAGACATTGGAGGAGAACTGCTTCATCTGCTGGAAGTTGACCTCCAATCGCTCGATCATATGGTTGAACGTGGTGATGAGGGACTCCAGTTCGTCATTGGTCCCGTGGGACGGGATGCGCAAACTCAAGTTCGACCCGGAGATGCTCTGCGCGGTTCGCGCTACCGACCTCACCGGCTCCAGGGCCCTGCCGGTCAGCATCCAGCCCATCACGCACCCGATCGCAATCACGATGGGAACGGCGATGGAGTATGCCTGGACAAAGCGCCTCACCAGCCTGTCGTTGCTCGTGACATCGATACCGAGGGCCACATAGTAGGGGGTGCGGCTGCTGTCGGCGGAGAGGATGGTCCCGGAGCGAATCAAGTAGCGGTTACCCGAACGGTCGATTTTGGTGGCCCACCTCGACCCCCCGCTCCGAAGATTGGCGGCGATTTCCTCACGGGAATCGAGACCCATGGCCCGAATAGGGTCCGATGCCAGTAACACGTTGCCCGCCGTATCGGCCACCACGACCTTCTCTCGAATCTCCTCGACCAGAGCGACCTGCTCCGGGTCGTCCCGGTCATGGACCCAATGCACCTCGGTTCCGGTGACACGGAGATAGCCTTTGAGCGCCAGCCATTCTTCGGCGACCAGGTGCTCGGTCAGGACGCCCAGGCGGAAGGACAACGTGCGCTGCATCAGAAATCCGACCAGCGCCAGGAACAGGGCAAAACAAATGGCGTAGCTGACGGTCAACCGGAATCTGAGGCTGTTGGTGATCGCGCTCAGGTTTGGAATTCGCACGCACCCTCCCGCGGAGGCCGCCACTTCCGCCGAGGTGGGACACAGGGTACCACACGAGCCCCACGGTAGTTCAAATCGGGGGATCCGCCGGCCGTGACGCGGGCGGAGCGTCCATCTGGTAGCCGATGCCGCGCACCGTGTGAATCAACTTCACCCGCCACTTGTCATCGATCTTGCTTCGCAGGTGCCGAATGTACACGTCGACGATGTTGGTGAGGCCGTCGTAGTCGGTATCCCACACGTGTTCGACAATCATGGTCCGGCTGAGCGGCTTTCCCTTGTTGCGCATCAGGTATTCCAGGATCCCGAATTCCTTGGGCGCGAGGTCAATCGGTTCACCTGCCCGCGACACGCGGCGGCGCACCACGTCGAGCACCAGGTCGCCGACGGTGAGTTTTTCGGGTAGAGGTTGGCCGCGGCGCAGAAGGGCGCGCACACGGGCGAGGAGTTCGACAAACGCGAACGGCTTGGTCAGGTAGTCATCGGCCCCGAGTTCGAGGCCCTTCACCCGGTCGTCAACGGCCGCGCGGGCGCTGAGGACTAGTACCGCCGGCCCGACTTTCCGGTTCCGGATCTTCTCGAGCACGGCCAATCCGTCCATGTCGGGCAACATGAGGTCTAAAATAACGAGGTCATAGTCGACGGCGTGAGTTCGCTCGAGGGCTTCCACTCCTGTCGATGCGACGTCGATGCCGTATCCCGCGCCCTCCAGTCCGCGGCTCAGGAAGTCGGCGATGCGGTGTTCATCCTCGACGACCAGAATCCGCGTCCGCCCGGAGTGAAGGACGGCATCCCCCTCACTGGCGTGGGTCGTGACAGTAGTTACAGTCAAGGCTAGCTTTCTCTTTCCGGTGGCAATCCATACAGCCACCCATCGAGATATCGGTCTCTTTCCAAAGTTTATCCCGATCCCCCACCGCGCCGTGGCACCTCCCGCATTCTGCACGGGCGTCCAGGTGTGACTTGTGGCTGAAGAATACGTAGCTCGGGATCCGGTACACCCGGACCCACGGGACCTTCTGGTTGCCGCTCGCATAGCCGGCAAGCTTCTGAATCGACGGGCTGCCGGCTTTGACTGTGCGGTGGCAGGCCATGCATTTCGACACGGCGGGAAAGGTCATGAGTTCCCCCGGGTCGGGCATCGTGTGGCATTCGCCGCACTTTAACCCGAGCGCCACATGCTGGCGATGACTGTAGGGCACAGGCTGCTCCGGCGCGGAAGCGGGGTCTGCCGCCAGGCCGGCCGTGGCGATGAAGAATACCGCGACGAGGAAGTTCCGCCTGTTCAAACCGCTCCCTTCTTCATCTGATCCGCCAGATGCTCGGAAGCCCGCATCGTGAGGGCCATTATGGTGAGTGTCGGGTTCTGCACGCCGCCGGAAACGAAAGCGCTCCCATCCACCACGTACAGGTTGCGAATATCGTGCGACTGGTTGAACGCGTTCAGGACGCTGGTCTTCGGATTCGCTCCCATCCGGCAGGCGCCCAGTTCGTGAATGCTCTCGCCGGGCGGTACTGGGTTGGCGTGGCTGCCCAGGACCTCGAATCCCGCGCCCCGGCACAGCGCCTCGGCGGTTTCCATCGAGTCGCGGGCCATCGCGAACTCGTTGCCGGTGTATTTCTGCTGAATGTGGAGCACCGGGATGCCCCACGCGTCCTTGACGCCGCGGTTGATGCGGACGACATTCTCGTAGCGCGGCAGCGACTCGCCCATGGTGGTCATGGCGAAGCCGGTCCCTTCGATCGCCTGCATCTCCTTGCGCAGCGCTTCGCCGAACAGCGGCAGGTATCGCGGGTGGGGCGTGTGGCCGCTCCCGAAATCGTAGGCATACCCGCGGATGAAGTTCTTCTGTTTGTCCCCGAGATTCCGGAAGCGGGGAATATAGCCTCCGCCTCCCATCAACCCGCGGCCGCCCTTGCCGCCGCGCGCCTCCGGGACCACGCATTGCACGACATTCTTGATGTAGAACTGATCGAAGAGATAGCGGCCCAGAACTCCGCTGGAGTTGGCGATGCCGGAATTGAGCAGGATGCGGGCCGATTCCAGGCACGATGCGCCCAGAACGACTACCCGCGCGTTGACTTGATAGTCGCGCTTCGACCGCCGGTCCACGAACGACGCTCCGTTCACGAGGCCGGTCTTTTTGTCGACCGTCAACTCGCGCACGACGGCGTTCGGGACGATGCGAAGGTTGCCCGTGGCCAACGCGCCGGGCAGCAGGAGATTCACGGAACTGGCGAGCGTTCCCGTTGCCCGCCGCGGCTTGGTAGTGGGCACTCCCAACTTCTTCGCCGACTCGATGAACCGCTGAATGGAAAGGCTGTCGCGCGACTCATCCGCCAGGATCTTACCGTCCGGCATTTGCGGGAGCCCCTCATTACGGCCGCTCACGCGCAGGATCGGTTCCACGCGGTCGTAGTAGGGGGCCAGGTCCTTGTACTCGAGCGGCCAGTTCTCCCCGAAGCCGTCGTGGTCCTTGCCCTTGAATTCGAAATCGCTGAGCCGCCAGGAGGCGCGGCCCCACATCAGGGTTTTTCCGCCGACCTTGCGGATGCGCACCCAGTAGTAAGGGTTGTTCGGATCGTAGGTGTACGGATTCTCCTTCTCGTCGGCCCAAACATTGGCATTGAACTCGTTGGCTTGAGTGACGTGGGGAAAGCGCCCGGGCTGGCCGAAGCCCCGATAGGGGAGTTCGTACACCGGCCGGAGCGAACGATCCTTCTCCAGATCGACCGGCGGACCGGCATCGAGCATCAGGCACTTTACTCCGAGACGGGTCAACGTGTAGGCGGCCATACCGCCCGAAGCGCCGGAACCGATGATCAGGACATCGTGGGCCATGGTCACTCCGAAGCGTGCCAGTACAGTCCCAGGCCGGACGCTCCGCGACGCCGCTCGGAAAGCGCCTCCGCATACTGGCGGGAATTAAAGGTCGCCTGCCAGAAATCATCCTTGGCCGCGGCCAGAAACCGCGCGAGCGGGTCGGCCGGAGGTTTCGGCGACCATGGCTGCCACAACGGGCTGAGTAGTTCGGCCGCGTCTTCGCCGGTCAATTCGGCGAACCCTTTCCCGAATCGCCGCTGGGCTCCCGCATCCAGCAGGCGCACGCCGGTCCGGTACAGATTTTGCCGGTCGGCAGGGGACTGCGACAAAAGGAAGTCGAGAAACAGGGCGGCTTCCGCTTCGGCGGCGCCCGGCACGTTGCCGGCGGGCGGCATCAGGATGCGGCCCAGGCGTTCGAACGCCGCCATTTCCGATGTCGAGAAGAAGCGCGGCACACTCTGTGCCGCCGACTCGGGCGAATCGAACTGCAGCCTGGCCGTGGTGTCCGAGGTTTGCGCGTTTCCGGCTTCCGGCAATGCGGTGGCCGCGGGGAGTCCCCAGGCGGACTTCAACAACGTCCGGCGATTCATTTGTCTGCTAGTTTCGCATACTGACGCGCCGCTTCCGGAGCGTATACTAGCCTGCAATATGCTCTATCTCGCCCTTCTTCTGGCCGGTTTGGCTCAGGCGGCCCTGGCGCTGGAGGCCGGCCTGGCGCGGGTCGACCTGACGCCACAGCATCCGGTCCCCCTGGCGTGGAGGCCCAATGCGGTTACGGTGAAGGTCTACCATCCCCTGTATGCGAAGGCTCTTGCCCTGGCCGAGGGGCAGAGCCGCGTCGTGCTGGTGACCGCGGATATTGGCTATTTCTGCCGCGACCTGAGCGAGCAGATCCACGTGCGGATCCGGCGACTGGGACTGCGGCCGCACCAGGTGCTCCTGAATGCCTCGCACAATCACTCGGCGCCCGCGCTCTGCCCCCTCGACGACGTGGTCGAGCCAGGCCAACTGGACTACCGCTATCAGCAGTTCGTCATCGAGCGGGTGGTGTCGGCCATCGAGAGCGCACTGGCGACGCGAAAGCCGGCACGGCTTGCGACCTCCGAGGGACGTTGCGACGTCTGCATCAACCGCCGCCTGGGCACGGAGCATGAACCCAACCCCGCCGGCGTCTATGATCCCCGGGTCCGGCTGCTGACGGTTCGCGACGCGGCGGGCGGGACGCTGCGAGGCGTCTTGTTTCTCTTCGCGTGTCATCCGAGCGACGTGGAGAACGGCGCCGTGGGCGCGGATTTCTTTGGCTTTGCCCAGACGGAATTCGAAGCCAGGCAACCGGGGGTGATTGCCATGTCGGCGCAGGGGGCGGGCGGCAACATTCGCGTCCATCACGTCGATGCAAGCGGGAAGAAGTTCTCCTGGTCGCGCGGAGAAGATCTGTCCTTCAGCCGGGAGGCCGGCCGCAAGTTGGCCGAGGCCGCGCTGTCGGGATTGGGCGCCGCGGAGAACCCGGTGGAGGGCGCGATCGGCTCAAACCTGCTGGAGATTCAGATTCCGTTAGGCGAACCGGTGACGCTGGGCGAAGCCCGCCGCGCCGCCGCCGACAAAGATCCGTGGAAATCGCGCTGGGGCAAGCGCCTGATCGACCTTTCCGAAAGACATGCGGAATTGCCGCGGAGCATGCCTTTCTGGATCCAGGCCATCACGATCGGGCGGGAGTTTGCGGCCGTCGGCCTGGATGGCGAAGTGTTCGTCGAGTATGCGCTGGAGATCGAGAAAGCGCTCGGGTCCTCCCGCGCCGAGTCCTCCCGCGCCGGGTCTTCCCGCGCCGGGTCTTCCCGCGTGTACGTCTTCGGGTACACAAACGCGAGCCTCGCCTATATTCCGACCGCGAAGGCCGTGGCCGAGCGAGGCTACGAAGTGGATGTCTTCTACTGGTGGGTGCTGCCGTCCCGCATTTCGCCGCGGGCGGAGCGCGCCATTGTCGATGCCTCCGTCACGCTGGTGAAGGAACTGCGCAACGATGCCGACCGCGTGAGGCTATGATGGCTCCGAGGGCGTATCGTCACTCCGAGGCCTAGGCATGTCGTCATCCGGAAGCGCAGGCACGTCGTCACCCGGAGGCATAGGCACGTCATCACCCGGCGCCATCGGCGTATCGGCCGGAGGGGCCTCGTCTGTGGGCGCGGCTTCCGGGAGCGGTTCCGAGCCATTGCTGACGAGCGCAACCTTTTCCTCCACGTGAGGCCGCGCCTCGTCGAGGGGAACCTCGCAGGTGCAGCAATCGCTGCAGCGCCGGCACTTCGGGCAGAGATGATTCTCACAGGTGTCCTTGGTGCAGTAGAAGCAGATGCGCAGCGAAGGTTCGTCGCAAATGCTGCACCGGAACACCTTGGTGGATGGGGGCGGCTGGGAAATCATTTCGTGTTCTTCGCGGGCGCCGGCTTGGGTTGGGGCGACTGGCGCAACAGCATGCCGCGGCAACGCTGAGCTTCCTGGTCCATCACCTGATACTCCTGCTCCTTCAGGGCGGCCAAGTCGGTCAGATACTGCCGCAACTGGTTCCTCGCATTGCTGCTTTCCACCGCGCTGGCCTGAAGCAGTTCCGCGAACGCCGGATTCTGATACCGCCGTGTTCCGTCCACCAGCGAGCCGATCGTGTTGTCGAGGCTCTCCAGGCGGAAGAAGACATCGAGGGCCTTCGAGAGTTTCTCCACGTTCTTTTCAAACTGCGCGACGATCGGGGCCATGGCTTTGGCCTGAATGCGGGCAGATTCGAGTTGCTGCTCGTACAGCGGGCTGGCTCCTTTGGCCTTCCATTCAGCGGGCCGCAGGTTGTCGAGCAGCGGCAGGAGTTGCTCGCTGTGCTTCACCAGGGCTTTGGCGGTGGTCCGGATATCCCATTCGGACGTGACTCCCGCGTTGGTACCGGTCTGCCCGAAGAGGCAGGAGCACATTATTCCGCCCAGGAGAATTCTACGCATCACCTCTCCCATGCTAGCAAAGGTGGGTCGATGTGCCGGACAGAATGGCCCTACCGCGCGGATTCCGTAAGCTGTCGCCGCCGAGCCGGATACGGCCATGCCCGCGTTTCACACCAGACCTGTCGTACCGCTCGTTCCTGGCTAATGCCCATGCACGGCCAGGACCTCGTAGCTCTGCATGGTGTACTCCACGTGTTTCACACGCAGCAGGGCCTCAAAGCGGGGCAGTCCGCCCGTTTGAGGCGGTAGCTTGGCCAGAACCTCCTGGAACAGACGGTCGGTGGTCACCAGGTTTGCCGCGGCTTCGGTACCCGACATTTCCTGGCCGGAGAGAATCAACACGTTGCCGGTCTTGGTGGGGTTGGGAAGGGAGGCCACCAGGGAAAAACGCTCTCCCGCTGCGCCGGTTCCGGTCTCCGGAAGAGAGAAAGTCGCCGGTTCACCGGCCTTGGGGCGGCGATTCTCCACCCGCACGATTCGTGTCCGCTCGTCGTAGACAAAGTGGAAGTCGAGCGAATCGTCGAACAGATCCACCCACGGCACAGCACGGCGCGAGCCCACCAGAATGTGGTTTCCTTTGTGGAAACTCCGCAGATGCAAGTCCCGTGAAAAGAGGACCGATGTGCGCGCGGGATCCAGGACGCCTGTCGCCCACAGTCGTTTCATCAGCATGACGTCGGCCAGGGACGTGTAGCGCCGGTCCATCAGGTAGCGAAGAATATCCTTCTTCTCGGCGGAGTGCTCCGGACGATTCAACTCGGCCCGATAGCCCCGGCTGACGTATTCATTGAGAAAGATCGGCCGGTGAAGCACGTCCTGTACGGCGGAGAATGCGCCATCGGCGATGACGACGATGGTCTCCTGTCCCGGAGGCGCAAATGCTGTCCAGAAGCGGCGCAGGACGGGCCCTTCGATGGCCGGCGCCGGGCGACGCAGGCTCAGCCAGACACACAGCGACGCGAGGACGAGGCACGCGGCAGCCAATAGCCGGACGGTCCACCGGGACGTCGCCGCCTCCGGCCCGAGGGGTGTCTCGACGGCAGGTGGGGTGGCCGTCAGCCTCTCCCGCAAAACGGGCTCGTAGGTGCCCTTGGCGATCTCCAGCACCAGCGGTTCGTCCCGCCCCTCGCCGCTGAAGTAGCGCTCCAGCCGTTTCCGCAACTGTGAGGCCTGTACGCGGACCAGCGTATCCTGAGCGGAGTCGTAATCGGCGGAACGCTGGAAGACATCCACTCCGATCTCGTGCTCCCGGATCTCTTCGACCTCTTCCCCCCACGAACGATGGCACAGGTAGACCAGCAAGTCCTGCAACTTCGCCGAGCGACGTAGCGCCTCGGAGTTCCAAACCCGCTCCACCACGGCCCACCGCTCGTCCATTTCCGCGGGCAAGGTAAACCTCGACCTCTCGCGCAGTGGTGCTTCCCTGGGCATATGTGAAATGGTATCACCTCAAGGTTGTGAATCATTTACAGGAACTCTTCGCGGAGAATTCGCGGAGAATTCACTTGCTCCCCGAGGCCATTGCTCGGCATCATACCTAGAGTTCAACCTGCCGAACAAGGGGCTCACCACGATGCTGACGTCTAGGCTTGTTTTTCTGGCGCTTTTCTCCGCCGCGCTGCTGTCCGCGCAACAAATCACGGGAACCGTCACCGGGATCGCCACCGACCCGAGTGGTGCTGTGCTGCCGGGAGTCCTGGTTCGGGTCACCAACCTCCAGACCAACGTCGCCCGTGAAACCACGACGGAGACCAGCGGGGCCTTCTCCGTGCCCTTCCTGCCCGCCGCCTCGTACTCCCTGACGGCGACGGCAAAGGGCTTCCGGACGTTCCAGATCGACTCCTTTGTTCTGCAGGTAGGCCAGACCGCGCGGCTGGACCTGGCGCTGGAAGTGGGCGACGTCACCCAGACGCTGAACGTGTCCGGCAACGCGGTAGCCCTCCAGACCGAATCGGCGTCCGTAGGCGCGGTGATTACCGCGGACAATATTGTCGACCTTCCCCTGAACGGCCGCAATTTCATCCAACTGGCCCAACTCATTCCCGGCGTCAACCCGGGCACCCCTGGTTCCATCTCGGTCCGCCGCGGTCGCGGGTCCATCGGCGAGACGTCCTCCGCCTTCGGTGGTACCGGCATGTCCGCCAACGGCGCCCGCGACACCAACAATCGCTTCTACCTGGACGGCGTCGAGTTTATGGACTACGATGCCTTCACCTATCCGTTTGCCCTATCGGTGGACTCGCTGTCCGAATTCCGCGTGGAGACTTCGACGTTCTCGGCCGAATACGGGGGCGCTCCGGGCGGCCAGGTGTCGATCCTGACGCGTCGAGGCGGCAATCAGTTCCGGGGGACGCTGTGGGAGTTCAACCGAAACGACGCACTGACGCAGACCTATGACGCGATCGCGCAAAAATCGGTCGCCTCTCCCCGCCTGAACCGCAACCAATTCGGCGCCAACATCGGCGGTCCGGTACTGCTGCCCAAGATCTATAACGGTAAGAACAAGACGTTTTTCTTCTTTAACTGGGAAAGCGGCCGCCTAGCTTCCGGCGCCACCGCTTCGTACCGGCTGGTGTCTCCCACCGCCATGCGCACGGGCGATTTCAGCGCGTTGCGCGAGTCGCGCACCGGACAGCCCCTGGTGTTGCGCGATCCGATGAACATCGGAATCGTCAACAATCAGATCCCCCGGTCTCTGCTCAGTCCGCAGGCGGTGGAGTTCCTCAAATACACTCCCGAACCCAACACCTCGGCCGGCACACAGAACTTCATCAACAATCCCCAGAGCGCCGTCGCCACGCAGGACAACTACACCTACCGTCTGGACCACAACCTGACCGACAAGGACGCCCTCGCCTTCCGCTACGTCCGCAACTCCACCAAGGAGAAGGGAACTCCGTATTGGGGTAACGACGTTCGCGACAACGACGCCCCGACCCAGAACCTGGCCGGCACCTGGACCCGCATCTTCGGTCCCAGCGTCGTCAACGAAGCCCGCTTCGGCTGGAACGACATGACGGAGAACGAGATCTTCGGCACCACGAACAATCCGGCTTTTGACATCGCCGGCGCCATGAAGATCCCCCTGGTTTCGCGCCTTCCCGTCGACTACGGTCCGCCGAGTATCTCCATTGCCAACGGCCTGGACGGGGGCTATAGCGTGTTCGACCTGCAGCGCCAGATCGGCCCCCGCATCCGAGGCAACGCCGTCTACAATTTCAACGACATCATGTCGATGCAACGCGGCAAGCACTTCCTGAAGATGGGCGCCGACTTCGTCCAGCGCGGCTTCACCTTCGAACAGGCTCGCAACGCCCGCGGCACCTTCCGCTTCGACGGAACCTACACGGGATCCTCCCTGGCCGACTTCATGCTCGGCTACGTGAAGTACGCCGAGATCAACCCGGACCACACCAATACCGATCTGAAGGCGCTCTGGCAAAGCTACTTCGTTCAGGACGATTGGAAGATTACCCCCAATCTCACCATGAACCTCGGGATCCGCTACGACTATCTCCAGCCTCTGTTCGATTCCCAGGGCCGCATGGCGAACATCGAGCAGAACGGGGTGTACGTCACCAGGCTGGTCACGCCCGCCACGGCCAGTTTCCCGCGGATGGTGCGCGGCGACAAGAACAACTTCGCCCCGCGCTTCGGGCTCGCCTGGCGACCGGCGTTCGTCAGCGACTTTGTCGTGCGCGCGGGCTACGGGATTTACTTCAACCATATCCATCCTAATGCCCCCTTCGGCATGACCGAATCCTCGCAGGCCAAGGGCAGCTATCAGGTGGATGGCGCGCTCGCCGGAAGGCCTACCGTCTTCTTCAACGACCCCTTTGCCAGCGCGGTTTCGCCGACGCTCCAGTTGAACGCCGTCCCGTCGAACGATCCGAACTACCGGGATGCCTATATCCAGCAGTGGAACCTCACGGTGCAGAAGCGGGTCCCGGGCGGTTTCGTGATCGATGCGGGATATGTCGGCTCCAAAAGCACCCGCCTGAGCGTGACGCTGCCGGCCATGAACCGGCCGGACGTGCTCGTGGATCCCCGTACCCTGGGACTGCCGTCGATCAACGCCCGGCGGCCGAATCTTTCGTTTGCGCGCTCCATTCAAGGCGACAAGTCGATCGGCAACTCCATTTACCACTCGCTGCAGTTGCGCGCGGACCGCCGGATGGGCCGCGGCCTGAACGCAATGACAGCCTATACATGGTCCAAGTGCATCTCCGGCCCCAGCGACATCGGCGCGGATATCGGCGGCGGTTCCTTTATTGGCACCTTGCAGAACATCTACGACATGTCCGGCGAACGCTCGCTCTGCGGTTTCGATGTCACCCAGCGCTTCGTGCAGTCGGTGGTGTACGACATTCCCTTCTTCTCCAATGCGCCGGCCGCGATGCGTTCGTTGCTGGGCGGGTGGCAAACGTCCTCGATCATCGTGGCCCAGAGCGGGTTCCCGGGAGAGATTGCGTTCGGTATTGACACGACGGGGACGGGCGTCGGCTCGCGTCCGAATCTGGTCGCGGGTCAGTCGGCAAACCTCGACTCGGGCCAGCGCACGTATCAGCGCTGGTTCAACACCGCGGCTTTCGCCGAACCCGGATTTGGGCGCTACGGCAACGCGCCTCGCACCGGCGGCATTCGGCTGCCGGGCCTGGTCACTGTGGATTTTTCGGTGAACAAGCAATTCCGCTTCGGGGAAACCCGCCGGGCGGAACTTCGCACCGAATTCTACAATCTGTTCAACCACTACAATATCGCACCCGGCTCTGTGGACCGCGGCATCCGGTCTGTGAACTTCGGCAAGGTGGGCGCGGGCTTGCAGGGTCAGACGATTCGCGTCATCCAGCTTGGCGTGAAGTTTTACTTCTGACGACCCCGTTTCCCGCTAGGCCGTGCGAGTGAACTCGGCCAGAGCGAGCACTTTCTTCCACGCCGCGCCGGAGTCGATCGCCCGCGCGGCTTGGTCCACGCCCTCTCCAAAACCGACGGCAACACCCGCGGCCACGAGCTCCGCGGCCGCGTTCACCAGAACATTGTCCCGTCGCGGCCCCGCTTCGCCCTCCAGCACTTCGCGAGCGATGCGGACGTTCGCGTCGCGATCGGCGCACTGGAGTTCCGCCAGACGCGTCCGCGCCACGCCGAAGTCCTCGGGGTAGAGCACCCTCTCCCGGACGAAGCCGCGCTCAATCTCGAACGCCTCCGTGGCGCCCGTCGTCGAGATCTCGTCCAGACCATCGGCGCCGTGCACGACGAAGCCGCGATCGAGCCCCAGGGCCGCCAGCGCCTCGGCCATCATCCTCGCGGCGGAGGTGCTGGGCGCGCCTACCAGTTGGACCTTTGCCCCTGCGGGATTCGTCAAGGGTCCGAGCAGGTTGAAGACCGTACGCATCTTCAGTTCCACGCGGACGGGTTGGGCGTTCTTCATGGCCGGGTGCACCGCGGGCGCGAACAAGAAGCCGATGCCGATTTCGTCGATCGAACGCGCCATCTGCTCACCGGTCAGGGCGATCTTCACGCCTAACCGCTCCAGCAGGTCGGCGCTCCCGGTATGGCTCGAAATCGACCGGTTGCCGTGCTTGGCGACGCGCAGTCCGGCGCCCGCCAGCACGAACGCCGTGACGGTCGAGATGTTGAACGTGGAAGCGCGGTCGCCGCCCGTGCCGCAGGTGTCCACCAGGGGCGGGCCCTCTGCACGGGGCCGCACCGGTTGAGCCATGGTTCGCATCGCCCGGGCGAAGCCCACCAGTTCTTCCACGGTCTCGCCCTTCATGCGCATCGCGGCCAGAAACGCGCCGATTTGGGCATGTGTCGCCTCCCCGCGAAGGATCGATTCCATCGCGGCCTGGGCCTCGTCGGGCGACAGCGCGTGGCGGTCACAGACCCGATGCAGTTGATCGAGAAGCGGCATGATATAGTGAAGCTTCTGGGTGCTTATTCAAGCGACCTACTAGCATAGCTGGTTTCCATGAAAATCCACGAATATCAAGCCAAGGGCTTGCTGGCCCGGTACGAGGTCCCTGTGCCGCGCGGAAAAGTCTGCTTCACCGTCGAGGAAGCGGAGGCGGCGGCGAACGAGATCGGCGGCAGCGTGGTGGTGAAGGCGCAGATCCACGCCGGCGGCCGGGGTAAGGGTGGCGGCGTCAAACTGGCCAAGAACGCGGCCGAGGCCAGTGAAGTCGCGTCGAAGATTCTGGGCATGACGCTGATCACGCACCAGACGGGTCCCGAAGGCCGCGTTGTGCATCGGTTGCTGGTCGAAGAGACGCTTCCCATCGAACGGGAACTCTATCTCGGGATCGTGCTCGACCGCACCATCGGCAAGATGGTGTTCATGGCCTCGTCGGCCGGCGGAATGGAGATCGAGGAAGTCGCCGCCAAGACGCCCGAGTTGATCCTGAAAGAAGCCATCGAGCCGGGCTTCGGCCTGACGGCGTTCCAGGCCCGCAAACTCGCCTTCGGCATGGGACTTACGGGCAGCCAGGCCGGCAAGGCCGCCACGGCCATGATGGCGCTGGCCCGCGCCTGCGACGCCCTCGATGCCTCGCTGGCCGAGATCAACCCGTTCATCACCACCAAGGACGGCAACGTCTTCGCGCTCGACGCCAAGATCAACCTCGATGACAACGCCCTCTACCGCCACAAGGACCTGATCGAGTTGCGCGACCTGAACGAGGAGGACCCGCTCGAAGTCGAGGCCTCCAAGTTCAACCTTAACTACATCAAGCTCGATGGCACGGTCGGCTGCATGGTGAACGGGGCGGGCCTGGCCATGGGCACGATGGACATCATTAAGTATGCCGGCGGAAGTCCGGCCAACTTCCTGGACGTGGGCGGCGGCGCCAGCGCCGAGCAGGTGAAGAACGCGTTCCGCATCCTGCTTTCCGATAAACACGTCAAGGCGGTCCTGATCAATATTTTCGGCGGCATCCTGCGGTGCGACACGCTGGCCAACGGCGTGGTGGCCGCGGCGCGGGACCTGCACTTCAGCGTTCCCGTGGTCGTCCGCATGGAAGGCACGAATGTCGAGCTTGGCAAGAAGATCCTCGTCGAGTCCGGCCTGAACTTCACCGTAGCCGACGGCATGCGCGATGCCGCCACGAAAGTCGTCCAACTGTCCCAGCAATAAGCCATGAGCGTACTCGTCGACCAGAATACTCGCCTCATTGTCCAGGGGTTCACCGGCAAGGAAGGCACGTTTCACGCGCAGCAGTCCATCGCATATGGCACCAAGGTGGTGGGCGGCGTGGTTCCCGGAAAGGGCGGCGCCACTCATCTGGACCTGCCCGTCTTCGATACCGTCGCGCAATCGGTGAAGGAGGCCGGGGCCAACGCCTCGGTGATCTTTGTTCCACCTCCGTTCGCGGCGGACGCCATCATGGAGGCGGCCGACGCCGGACTGGCGCTGGTGGTCTGTATCACGGAAGGCATTCCCGCTCTCGACATGGTGCGGGTGTGGAAATACCTGCAGGGCAAGCCCACACGGCTGATCGGACCGAATTGCCCCGGGATCATCTCCCCCGGCAAGTGCAAGATCGGCATCATGCCTGGACACATTCACCTGCCCGGACATGTGGGCGTTGTGTCACGGTCGGGAACCCTGACCTACGAAGCGGTCGGCCAGTTGACCAAGCTGAAGATCGGACAGTCGACCTGCATCGGTATCGGCGGCGATCCGATTATCGGGACCAACTTCGTCGACGCCATCCGGTTGTTCAATGAAGATCCGGACACGCACGCCATCGTGATGATCGGAGAGATCGGCGGCAACGCTGAAGAGACCGCCGCCGCCTACATCGCGGAGAACGTGAAGAAACCGGTGGTGGGATTCATCGCCGGCCAGACCGCGCCGCCCGGAAGGCGCATGGGGCACGCCGGCGCCATCATCTCGGGAGGCACCGGAGCCGCCAAGGACAAGATGGCGGCGATGGAGGCCGCCGGAATCACCGTCTGCTCCACGCCCGCCGAAATCGGAGAGAAAATCCAAAGCCGTTTATGAGTCAAGTGGAACGTACGTTTTCGATCATCAAGCCCGACGCCGTGGCCGTCGGGCAGGCGGGCGCGATTCTCGCCATGTTGGAAGAGGCCGGCTTCAAGATCGCCGGCCTGCGCATGCTCAAGATGACCGCCCAGCAGGCCGAAGGCTTCTATGCGGTGCACCGCGAGAGGCCGTTCTTTGCGAGCCTGGTGAAGTTCATCACGGAAGGCCCGGTCATCGTCATGGCGCTCGAGCGCGAAGACGCGGTCAAGAAACTGCGCGAGGTGATGGGCGCCACCAATCCCGCGAATGCCGGCGAAGGCACGGTTCGCAAGCGGTTTGCCGCCAGCATCGAGCGGAATTGCATCCACGGTTCGGACGCGCCGGAAACCGCGGCCGTCGAATTGGCTTACTTCTTCAGCACCGTCGACCTGCAATAGATGCGTCCGTTAGTTCTGCTCCTGCTGCCGGCCCTTGGGTGGGCGCAGGTGCGGGCCGTCTCCGATGAGGAGGTCCGGCGGGTCCACCTGTCGGCCCTCCTCATCGACACTCACAACGACGTCACCTCCTACACGGTGAAGGGCCTCGATCTCGGGGTCAGACAGTCGCGGTTCGGCGGAAAGCCCCTGCATACGGACATTCCGCGCTTGCGCGAAGGCGGTGTCGGGGCCGTGTTCTTCGCCGCCTACGTTTCGGCGGAGAACGCCCGCAACGGGACGGCGGCGCATCGGACGCTGGAGATGATCGACACCATCCGCCACGATATCGCGGGCCGGCATCCGCGGCACTTCCGGCTGGCCACAAGCGCCGGAGAGGTGCTCGAAGCGCGGAGCGACGGCCGGATCGCCGCCCTGATCGGCATCGAGGGCGGCCACGCGATCGAGGACAGCCCACGTTTATTGCGCACGTTCTACGGCCTCGGTGTCCGCTACATGACGCTGACGCACTCTAATCACAACCACTGGGCGGACTCGTCAGGATCGGCGGGCGCGCCGAACCACGGCCTGAGTGAACTGGGCAAGACGGTGGTGAAGGAGATGAACCGTCTCGGCATGATGGTGGATATCTCCCACGTCTCGGACAAGACGTTCTGGGATGTGATGGCCGTCTCGGAAGCGCCGCCGTTCGCCTCGCATTCCTCCTGCCGCGCGATCTCGAAGATCCGCCGCAACATGACCGACGAAATGATCGAGGCGCTGGGAAAGAAAGGGGGCGTGATTCAGATCAACTTCGGCTGCGAGTTCCTCTCCCAGGTCTCGGCGGACTCCTCCCCCTGGTCGAATCCCGCGCTGCGCGGCAAGAAGAGCGAATCCGATGTCGAACGCGCCACCCTCGCCGATATCGTTGCCCACATCGATCATGTCGTGAAGATCGCGGGGGAGGATGCCGTGGGCATCGGCTCCGACTTCGATGGCATCCCGTGCGTGCCCGTGGGGATGGAGGACGTTTCGAAGTTTCCCAACCTCACGCGCGCACTGTTGGAGAAAGGGTATAGCGCCCAGCGGATTCGCAAAATCTATGGCGAGAACCTGCTGCGAGTGCTGCGCGCGGCCGAATCCACTTCCGCGAAGGTCAGGCCACCGCGTTAGTCCTGGCGTAGCCGTTGTGCCCCCGGCGCGAGCGCGCGGCGGCGCCGCGAATGTCCTGCCAGACGGACTGTGGCACCCGGAGAAAGTGCTTGACCACTTCCGGATCGAACTGGGTGCCCGCAAACGCGGTGATCTCGCCGCGGGCCGTATCGTAATTCATGGCCTTGCGATAGGGACGGTCCGAGGTCATCACGTCGAGCGTGTCCATCACGGCAAAGATTCGCGCTCCCAGGGGAATCTGCTCCCCGCGGAGACGGCCGGGGTATCCGCTGCCGTCGTAGCGTTCATGGTGGCTGAGGACAATCGTGCAGGCGGGCCGCAACACCTCAATGCCGTCCAGAATCCAGTAGCCGATCTCCGGGTGCTTCTGCATTTGCACCCATTCGGATTCCGTCAGCTTTCCCGGCTTCAGCAGGATCGCGTCCGAGATCCCGATCTTGCCCACGTCGTGGAGCAGCGATCCCCGCCGGATGATTTCCAACTGGCCGGAGTCCACTTGCATCTGCCGCGCCAGATGCAACGCGCACTCGCTGACCCGTTTGGAGTGCGCCTGGGTCTCGTGCTCCCGGGCATCGAGGGCCGACACCAGCGCCTCGAGGGTGGTTTCGGAGGCGTCGTCGAGTTTCTCCAACACGTGCCGCAGTTCCACTGTACGTTCCGTCACCGCCTGTTCCAGGGAGGTCAGCCGCTGCACCTGCTCGATCTGGCTGCGCTTCCTCCCGAGCGCGTCGCGAACGGAGGAGACGATCTCGGCCAGGCGGAACGGCTTCAGAATGTAGTCGAGAGCCCCGATCCGCATGGCGTTCACCGCCATGCTCAGATCCTCGCACGCGGTCAGCATCATCACGCCCACCGCCGGGTATTTGCGCATCACCACGGCCAGCAATTCCAGGCCGCTCATGCCGGGCATTCGAATGTCCGACAACACCATCGAAAACGGCTCGCGGTCGAGGAGCGTCAGCGCCTCCACCGCACTGCCTGCCAGCCGCACGTCGAAGCCGCTCACCTGCATGAATTCACCAAGCAGGTTGCGAATAGGAGCTTCGTCGTCGACGATCAAGAGTCTGGGCCGTTCCGCGACGAGTGCCGTCATGGCCAACCTCTCCGTTACCTCGCGGCCGCCGCCTCGCGCGCGTGCAACCGCTCGAACTGTTCCACTGTTTTGCGAATGCCTTCCCGCAATGGCGTTCGCGGAATCGATGCAATGGCCGACCGCAGTTGGGACCCGTCGACGCGAAAGGCCACCGGCACCTGTGGTCCGGAGAAGGTGATCAGGCCTTTCGCCTCGGGACGTAGTTCCTCCATCGTGTCAACCAACTCCTGCATGCTGGTGACCCATCCCTCCAGGTTGTATACGTGGGCGCCCTCCATCGTGGACAGCAGACACTCGATGAAGGTCCCGGCGACGTCTTCTACGAACTGCAAGTCCATGAAACCGCTCAGCCGGATTTGATAACGCTCGCGCAGTGCCAGCGCCCGCATGGCCAGGGTCGGGTCCGCCGTCAGGCCTTGATCGCGCCCAACCCCGTACACGGTCCAAGGGCGTAATCCTATGCTGGAGATGCCATTAGCCTGGTAAAAAATACGCGCGTTCCCTTCGTTGGCCTGCTTGAAGACTCCGTAGTGCGTCGACGGCTTCAACGGGTCGTCGTCGCGCAGTTTCCCCTCGCCGTAGGCTTCTTCCGGGCCCCACACCGCGGCTGAACTGGCATACACCACCCTCACCGGCCGTCCCGCATCCCGCGCGGCTTCAAATACATTCAGCGTGCCGATGACGTTGATCAGGGCGCCTTGAACCGGCTGTGCCTGGCAGAACGGCATCAGGACGGCAGCCAGATGCACGATGTGCGTAATACCTTCCTCGCGAACCAGCTTTTTGATCCGCTCCGTGTCTTCTATTGACCCAACAGCCACGGGCAGGCGCGCCACATCTGCGGCGGGCATAATCATCCGCAAGCGCAAAGGCTCGGCGGTCAGATCATAAAGCAATACTTCAATCCCGCGGTCCACCAGAGACTTGGCGACCCACGCTCCGATACATCCTTGGGCTCCCGTGATCAAGACACGCATTCGATGTCAAACTCCGACTGAAGCCGTATTTTATCACGCAGTTTACAATTTCCTACCACCTTGACTACACAGGTGATAGACGTTAAGACAAAATGGCCCTATATCTAAGAGTTCCGATGAAACCCGATTTTTCTCAGACATAGTACGAGAAAATTCTAGTACTATGTCTTTTCGTACGTCCGGGCCGCGAGGCAGACTTCCCGGACGGCGGTGACCACCAAGTCTGGCTCGTCCATGGGAATCCAATGCCCACTCCGAGCGGCCAGGATGAATTTGCCTTGAGTCGACAAGGCCGCCGCTCGCCGATGCAAGGGGTCCCGAGCCGGATCGGAATCCGGCGCCCCCAAGACTACCAGCGGTGTGTCGCCGAACGAGGACACCTCGGCTGCCTGACGCGCGCTCTCCTCAATGAATTGCATTTGGCCTGCCAATGTCTCGAAGAACTTGGGTTGGACCCACATCCATTTGAAAACAGGGTAGAGTTCCCTGGGCAGCTTGGCGATGGGGGCCAGGATGATATCACCCGTTTCCCGGGTGATGGTGCCGCCTGTCACCCACCTGACGCCGGCGCGGGCGTAGTCAACCGCCCGGGTGCTCGCCAAAGCGGCCACCGCGCGGGCGACTCCCATCCGGGCAAGCCACGCTCCCCTGCGAGTGAGGGTGATCCCCTTTTCGAGCCGATGGCGGTTGTACGGGCTCATCTGCAGCCACTCTTCCGGGTGGGCGGCGTCCACGAACACCAGGCCGGCCACTTCCTCGGGATGACGCGCATAGTAGGTCCGGGCGTTGAGGGCGCCGAAGGAGTGTCCCACCAGCACGTAGGGTGGATCGACTCGCGCCGCGCGGAGCAGGCTTCGCAGTTCCTCCACCATGTTCGCCGACGTACGGGGCGTTCGAGACGGAGCGCTCCAGCCGAAACCCGCGCGGTCGAAGGAACAGACGTGCGTAAATGGGGACAGCGCGGGCTGCACGTGAGTCCAGGTCAGACACGTGCCGCCGAGGGCGGAGTCGAGCACGACCGCGGGCGAACCTTGGCCCGTCGCGTACAGGTGCATTCCGTTCAGGATTTGTCCGGGTGGAGCATAGCGTGCCATTTCGTCGAGTGCGGGACCCCCTTCCTCGCGTTGGGACGCAACGGCAGTTCCGCCGGTTACAGTATAGCTCCGGAGGCAAAAAACAGAAGGAATAACGAATGTTTTTGCGAGCCGTCACCTTTCTGTAATTGCGGGGACAGTAGAACGGTTGCATGCGCTGCGATATGCACGTCCACACCACGTACTCCGGCATGTGCACGGTCCCGGGGCTGCGTGCCATCTGCCGCGAGAGCTACACCGAACCGCTGGCGTTGCGCGAAGTCCTGGAGAGGCAGGGAATGGATCTCGTCACCGTAACCGATCACGACTCGATCGACGCGGCGGAGAGTTTGCGGAGCTTCCCAAATTTCTTCCTCAGCGAGGAAGTCACGTGTCACACCCCCACGGGCAACGAGTTTCACATGGGCGTCTATGACATCACCGAACGCCAGCACGCGGAGTTGCAGCGCCGCCGCGGCGACTTTGATTCGCTGACCGCCTATCTGCAGGAGCAGGATCTGCTGTTCAGCATCAACCACCTCTTCTCGAGCCTGACGGGCACGCGCTGCCTGGACGACTACCGGTTGTTCCAGGAGCGTTTTCCGCTGGTGGAAACGCGCAACGGCCAGATGATCGAGTCGTCGAATCGGATGGCCCGGAGGTTTGCCCGCCGCGGAAGACAGCGCGCCATCGGAGGCAGCGACGCCCACACGCTGGGGTGCGCGGGACGGACGTATACCGAGGTTCCGGGTGCGCGAACGAAAGAGGAATTCCTGATCGGTGTGCGCGCCGGCGCGGGACGCGTGGCCGGCGACTCGGGCGACTACTGGAAGTTGACCCGCGCCGTGCTGGAGATCGGCTGGTCGATGACGCGCGAGCGGTGGTGGACGGCGGCGCTGCTGCCGCTGGCGCTGCTCGCGCCGCTGGTAACGCTGGCCAACTATGCGGGCGAGAGAGCCTTCGCCGCCTACTGGATGCGCCGGCTGTCGCAGGAACCACGCGGCTGGCGCCTGTCGCGCCCGCGCGGCGGGGAGGTTGCGATCGCTTCGTGAACTTGTACCAATTCAAACCGTCAACAAGATCGGCTTGCCGGCCTTCGGCCGGTCGGGTCGCAATATGCCACCCCTACAGTTCAGGTGCAAGAAGTGTCATCCCTGGTCGTTGCCCGCCTCGGCCGCGGCGCGCTGGACATCCACTCGCGCCAGCAGAAACAAGCCCGCCACGAAGAAAATAACCAAAGACAGAATCGCCGACCGATAGCTCCCGGTCCACTGCAGAGCGACCGCAAACACCAGCGGGCCCAGCCAACTCGTCCCTTTGTCGCTGATCTCGTAGATGCTGAAGTACTCGGCTTCCTTGCCCTTCGGAATCATTTGCGAATACAGGGAACGGCTGAGCGCTTGGCTTCCCCCCATGACCAGGGCGACCACGGCCGCCATTCCGAAAAATTGCCCGGGTGTCTTCAGCAGTAGATAGATGTAAGCCAGCGTCAGGGTCCAGATGAACAGGGCGATCATGATGGACTTCTTTGCGCCGATCCTGGTCGCGAGCCAGTTGAACGCCAGCGCTCCGCCGAACGCGACAAACTGGACCATCAGAATCGCCAGCGTCAACTGCGACATCGGCATTTTCAATTCATCGGCCCCGAACTGGCCCGACAGCGTAATCACGGTCTGAATCGCGTCGTTGTACACCAGGTAGGCCAACAGAAACAGCACGGTTTGCGGATAGTGCCGGATGCCCCGCAACGTTTCCGAAAGCTGGTGGAACCCCACCGTCCAGATGGTCGTGCCCGGCGGCAAAGGCCGTGCCGGACCCCGGCTTTGCAGGCGGGCCAGGGTGATCAGCGCGAAGCCTCCCCACCACACGCCAGCCGACGCCAGGCTGATCCGCACGGCCATCGCTTCGGTCAGACCGAACATTTCGTGCTTGGCGAACAACAGCAGGTTCAACGCCAGCAGCGTTCCGCCGCCGGCATAGCCGAGACCCCAGCCTTTGGAGGAGACCGCATCCCGTTGTTCCGGCGGCGCAATGTCCGGCAGAAAGGCGTTCGACATGACGATGGCGGCCCCGAAGGCGAGGTTCGCAACCAGGAACAGCGCTCCGCCCAACAGGTAGCCGGTGTCTTTGGCGAAGAACATCGAGATGGTGGCGAAGGCGCCCAGATAGGTGAACACCGCCAGCAGTTGCTTCTTACGCCGTCCGAAATCGGCGATCGCGCCGAGCACGGGCAACACGATCACCTGGCTTGCCACCGACAGCGAGATCAGATAGCCCCAATAGGAACGCGGGTCGATCCTGAGGCCCAGCGGGTAGATGTACCCGTCCGCGCCCGCGGCCGCTTTGGCGAGCACCGTCAGGTACGGCCCCAGAAACAGCGTAACGACGGTGCTCGAGAACGCCGAGTTCGCCCAATCGTAGAAGTACCAGCCCCATTGTTCCCGCGCGGAGTATTCAGACGTCGCCATGCGAGTTTCGATTGTCGCCAACGGGCGCGGCGATGTCCAGTCTCGATGTAAAATGCGTGAGACTCATGAAACAACCGGATGTTCCCACCCGGCCGGGCCGCCGCGGATTTCTGCGGGCGGCGGCGCTCGGCAGCACGCTCGCCGCGTGCGCGAAGAAAGACGGCCAGCCCGCCGACCAGGAGCCGAACCGCCTCGGCAAGGCCGTTCGCGACTACGGCGACCGTTCGCCCTTCGAAAAGACGCTGCGGAAGTTCCGGGAGTCCAAAACTCCCGAGGCCGCCGCCAGCTTCACGCCGCTGCAGGAGTCCTACGGCATCCTGACGCCGGCCGCTTTGCACTTCGAGCGGCACCATTCCGGCGTCCCGGCGCTTGACCCCAAGGACCACAAGTTGCTTATTCACGGTCTGGTGGAACGGCCCACCGTCTTCACCATGGACGACCTGCGCCGGCTGCCCTCCGTCTCCCGCGTTCACTTTCTGGAGTGTTCCGGCAACGGTGGGGGCGATTGGGGTCCTAAGCGGGGCGCCGATTTGCAGCGCGCCCAGGGACTCGCCAGTTGCAGCGAGTGGACCGGCGTGCTTCTCTCCACCGTCCTCAAAGAGCTTGGCGTGAAACCCGAAGCGAGCTGGATCATCGCCGAGGGCGCCGACCCCTGCAAGATGTCGCGCAGTATTCCGCTGAAGAAAGCGATGGAGGACACCATCCTCGCGTACGGGCAAAACGGCGAGGCCCTGCGGCCCGAGCAAGGCTATCCCCTGCGCCTGGTGGTGCCGGGCTTCGAGGGCAACATCAACGTCAAGTGGGTTCACCGGTTGAAGGTCACCGGCCAGGCCTACATGACCAAAGACGAAACCTCGAAGTACACCGACCTGCTGGCCGATGGCAAGGCGCGGATGTTCACCCTGGTGATGGACGCCAAGTCGCTGATCACGTCTCCGTCGGGCGGGCAGAAACTCAAAGGCGCGGGCTCGTATGAGATCAGCGGGCTCGCCTGGAGCGGCCGCGGCCGCATCGAGAAGGTCGAAGTGTCGACCGATGGCGGCAAGACCTGGCAGGCCGCCGAACTGCAGGAACCCCGTCACCGGATCGCGTTCACGCGCTTCCGGCTGCCTTGGACGTGGGACGGCCAGGAAACGGTGATTGCTTCCCGCTCCACGGATGAGAGCGGATATGTTCAACCTACGGTTGAGGAATTGATGGCCGTAAGAGGGACCAATTCCAACTATCACAACAACGGCATCAAGCCGTGGAAGGTGGCCGCCGATGGCACGATACAGCCGGCTTAGTTGGATGATGGCGGGGCTCTGCGCCACCGGATTGCTGGCCCAGGCGCCGAAGTACGGAGTGGGCCGGGCGGCCAGCGCCGAAGAGATTCGGGCGGCGGATATTTCGATCGCGCCGGACGGCTCCAATCTGCCGCCGGGAGGCGGCACGGCCGTCGAGGGCGCGGCTGTCTATGAACGGCGCTGCCAGCGTTGTCACGGCGCCAAGGGCGAAGGCGGCGAGGAAGGTCCGGCCATTGTCGGGGGCATCGGCTCGCTTGCCACGGCCAAGCCGGTCAAAACCATCGGCAGCTATTGGCCCTACGCGACCACCATCTTCGACTACACACGCCGGGCGATGCCGTTCAATCAGCCGGGGATGCTGACGGACGATCAGGTCTACGCGGTCACGGCGCGCATGCTGTACCTGAACGGGATCATCAAGGCGGACGAGCGCATGGACGCGAAGTCGCTGCCGAAGGTGAAGATGCCCAATCGGGACGGGTTCATACCGGACGATCGGCCCGATACTGGTAAGAGCGCAAAGAAGGCAACCAAGAAATGAAAATCGGAGTCCTGGGTTTGGGCTTCATGGGCAGCACCCATGTCAAAGCCATCAAGAACAGTAGTGTCGCCACGGTGACCGCCGTGGTGTCGGCCGATGCCAGCAAACTGACGGGCGACCTGTCGGGGATTCAAGGGAATCTGGGGATCAGCGGCGAACAGATGGACTTTTCGGGGATGGGCAAGTACACCGAGGTTGGTCCCGTGCTCGCGGATCCCAACGTCGAGGCGGTGGACATCTGCCTGCCCACCGACCTGCATGCCTCCACCGCCATCGCGGCGCTCCGCGCTGGGAAACACGTGCTGGTGGAAAAGCCGATGGCGCTCACGGGCGCCGACTGCGACACGATGCTGGAAGAAGCGCAGAAAGCGGGGCGCATCCTGATGACGGCGCAGGTCCTGCGGTTTTTCCCCGAATATCAGGTGGCGGCGCGGGAGATGAAAGGCCTGGGCACGGCGCGCTCGGCGGTGTTCCGGCGGCGGTGCGCGGCGCCTTCCTGGTCGGGGTGGAGCGCCGACCCGTCCAAGTCCGGCGGTGGCGTGTTTGATCTCCTGATTCACGATGTCGATTACGCCCTGCACCTGTTCGGCGCGCCCGAATCCGCGACGGCGGTGGGCTACGAGAATCTGCCGGCCGGCGTGGATTGGATCTCGGGCCACCTGCGCTACGCGAATGGGCCGTCGGTGTTGATCACGGGCGGCTGGCATCACCCCAAGGCCTATCCCTTTTCCATGGAGTTCACGCTGGTCGCCGATGGCGGCACGTTGGAATACAGTTCCGCCGGCCGGCCGCTGACCCTGTACTCGGCCGCGGGTGAGGAGACGAAACTCGAGGCGCCGCCGCAGGACGGGTTCCGCGCGGAGATCGAGTACTTCGCCGAATGCGCCATCGCCGGGCGCCAACCCGAGTTGTGCCCGCCGCGGGATTCGGCCAACGCGGTCAAGGTGACGCTGGCCATGGTCGAGTCGAGAAGACGAAACGGAGAGACAATCCCATGCAATCTTTGAGAGATCTGGAAATCGGGGTCATGTTCTGGGCGGGCCCGGATCCCGTGGCGCGCTTGCGCGAAGTCAAAAATCTGGGGGTCCGCTGCGGCCAATTGGGCGTGCCCGGCGACCTCGAGATCGGTCCCGCCAAGGCTGCCGCCTGGAGGGTGGCCTGCGAGTCCGAGAAGTTCACCCTCGTGACCGCGTTCGCGTCGTTTGTCGGAGAGGACTACGCCGATATTCCGACCGTGCAGCGAACGGTGGGTTTTATCCCGAGAGCCACCCGCAAGGAGCGCGAGGCACGGATGATCGCTCTGAGCGACTTCGCAGCGGGCCTGGACGTCGATTCGATCGCCGCGCACATTGGATTTGTGCCGGAGGACCCGGCGGACCCGGACTTTGTCGCCGTGCGCGATATGGTCCGGCGGGTGTGCGATCACGCCGCCAGCCATGGCCAGAACTTTGCGCTGGAGACGGGGCAGGAGCCGGCGAACGTGCTGCTCGAGTTCTTCGAGCGGGTGGAGCGGAAGAACCTGGCGATCAACTTCGATCCGGCGAACATGATTCTCTACGGCTCGGGCGACCCGATCGAGGCGCTGGGCGTTCTGGCGCGGCATGTGGTTTCGGTGCACGCCAAAGACGGAGACTGGCCGGACAAGAACGTGGCCGGCGCTCTCGGCGTCGAGCAGCCTCTTGGCAAAGGGGCGGTGGGCATGGAGCGGTTCGTGGCGAAGCTCAAGGAAATCGGATACAAGGGTCCGATGTGCATCGAGCGGGAGATTCCCGACCACGCGCAGCGGCTTGCGGACATTCGAATGGGAGTGGGGGTGCTCGAACGGCTTCGAGGTTGAAGGGGGCAGGGGAAAAATTGGTCCGGACCCGTCAGCCGTTGAATATCCGCTCATAGTCGTCATGCGGACCGATCCAGAACCAGGTGAAGGTGTTCCCCTCACGGACGGCCAACGCGCGATAGTCGTCGGTGACCCGGACTGACCAGAATTCACCCACAGGTTTTAGTCGAAGGGACGGATGACGTGGGTTCTCCGCGAAGATCGCGTACTGTTTGGAAGCGCGCTGCCTGATCTCCTCAGGCAGCGCGTCGTAGAGTTGCCAGAATTCAGGGAGCGTCTGCGAACGGAAGGTCACGTTTGAGGACGGCCCCGCTTGACGAATCCCTCGGCCATTGGACGCGCTTTGCCTTCGGCAATTTGGCGCTTCACGCTCTCGGCCCAGGCCATGCCGCGTCCGCCCGGACTGAAATCTTTGACCATTTGCTTGTCCCAAGCGTCGTACTCGAGGTCGTTGAGCCAGGCGGCTAGCGAATGACGGTCCTCCTCGGGCAGCCCCTCAATCGCGTCTTTGATGGCTTCGACGGTCATACTCTAACGATAGCCCGGGTGGATTGCCCAGACAAGAGTCGTCGGGAGTGGACGACTCGCCTGAGTTGATCTCGCGCAAAACCGAGTCCCACGCGGCGAACCAAGGTATACAATACCCTCGGATGCGGTTCCTCCTCTTTGCCGTCGCGGCTTCCGCCGCGGCGCAAACGCCTGCGCTGGACCTGGCGTTCTTCAAGGAACGCGTGCAGCCCATCTTCTTGAAGAAACGGCTCGGACATGCCCGGTGCGTGTCCTGCCATACCCATCGAGTCCCGGCGTTGGAGCCGCTGTCGCCGGGCGCCCTCGATTGGAACGACGAGCAGACCAGGAAGAACTTCACCGCGTGGAAGCTGTTTGTCGTCCCGGGCTCCGTGGAGAAAAGCAGGCTCCTGCAGACTCCGCTGGCGCACGAGGCGGGCGGCACCAAGTTTCATCCCGGCGGGAAACATTTCGCATCCAGAGAGGATCCGGAGTGGAAGACTCTGGCCGCGTGGGTTCTCGGAGAGACGGCGGCGAACTCCGGCGCCGAGCGCGTGCTGCAGTCGAACTCCGCCGGGGACGACATTCACGTCATTGACCCGTCGACGAATACGGTCGTCGGGCTGATCGGCGGCATCGAGGTTCCGCACGGGCTGGTGATTTCGCCCGATGGCACTCGGATCTATGTGACGAATGAGTCCCAGGTGACGCTGGACGTGGTGGATGCGAAGTCGTTCAAGGTCGTCAAACGAATTCCGTTGAGCGGGCGTCCGAACAACGTCGACGTGTCCAAGGACGGCAAGCGCGTCTATGTCGGGATCCGCCAGGGCGCGGGCGCGGTGGATGTCATCGACACGGCGTCCCTGAAGAACGCGAAATCGGTGCCGGTGAAGGGCGAGATTCACAACGTGTATGTCACTCCAGACGGCAGGCACGTCGTGGCCGGATCGATCGCCGCGAGCACCATCAGCGTCATCGACACGGCTACGGAGACTCTGGCCTGGACCCTCACGCTGAGCGCGGGAATCCGGCCCATGGCCTTCACGACCAATGCGGATGGGTCGACGAAGGAGATCGTCGCGCAGTTGTCGAACTACCATGGTCTGGCTGTCGTCGACTTCGCGGCGAGGAAGGAAGTCCGGCGCGTGGCGCTGCCGGATGTGCCGGGGCGGCACAAGGAGACGGAAGGATTGCAGGGCTCCCCGTCGCACGGATTGGCGATCACGCCGGACGGAAAAATCCTCTGGGCGACCAGCAAGTATTACGACAGCGTGGTGGCGTTCTCGCTGCCGGAGTACCGGTTGCTCAAGACAGTGCCGGTAGGGCTGCATCCGGATTGGCTGACGGTCCCGCCGGACGGGAAAAACCTGTATGTCGCCGTTGCCGGGGACGACGTCACAGTCGTGGTCGACAACAAGACGTTTGAGGCGGTGAAGAGGATTCCGGTGGGTTCCGTGCCGAAGCGGGTGGTGAGCGGCACACTGCGATAAACAGTCCGGACAGCCGGGGCACGACAACGCCACCGCTCCCTGAGTGGCTGTGAAAAAATCGGGGACAGCCACCCCGTTTCCCGATCATCGTTTCGTAAAAACTCAACGACTTGTGGTCGTGAAACGGGGTGACTGTCCCCAATTTTTTCACGGCTTCTGACGGTCTCGGCTGAAGAAGGGCTGCACTGAAAAATAGCGGGCCGGCGCACCTAGTCGCCGGCCCGCGCTAGCTCAGACGCGCGCTTTGCCGGAAGAGGTTTGGCGCGGGAGAGACGATTCTGCAATTCCGCCAGATACGTGTAGACCACCGGCGTCAGATAGAGCGTGATCAACTGCGAGAACACGAGTCCGCCCACTACGCAGAGGCCCAAGGGTTGCCTGGCCTCGCCGCCCGCCCCGTGGCCGAGAGCGATCGGCAGCGCGCCGAACAACGCCGCCATCGTCGTCATCATGATCGGACGGAAGCGCACCAGACACCCTTGATAGATCGCGTCGAGGGGCGCGAGCCCCTCGCTTCGCTCCGCCTCCAGGGCGAAATCGATTTGCATGATCGCGTTCTTCTTGACGATGCCGACCAATAGGATCAGGCCGACGAACGAGTAGATGTTGAGGTCGAGGCCAAACATCCAGAGCGTCAGGAGCGCACCGAAGCCGGCCGAGGGCAGGCCCGACAGAATCGTGATGGGGTGCACGAAGCTTTCGTACAAGATGCCTAGCACGATGTACACCACCAAAATCGCGACGACCAGCAAAAGCCATAGGCTCTTGAGGGACTGCTGGAAAACCTGCGCCGTGCCC
Source organism: uncultured Solibacteraceae bacterium (assembly GCA_964529305.1). Taxonomy (GTDB): domain Bacteria; phylum Acidobacteriota; class Terriglobia; order Bryobacterales; family Bryobacteraceae; genus CAZGUX01. Next base: position 74,331 of record CAZGUX010000062.1, read on the forward strand.
TGAAAGGCGGTGGTGATGCTGTCCGGCAGTTTGTGTTGGGCCAGTTCCTGAACGGAGGTCACTGCCTCACCCAAGGAAACGCCGGGCGCCAGGTTGAACGAGAGCGTAATCGCCGGCAATTGCCCGTAGTGGTTGATGGAGAGCGGCCCTGCCTTGGGCTGAAGCCGGGCCACCCCGTCCAGCGGAACCAGTTGCCCGTCGCCCGATCGCACGTACAGCGCCGACATCAGCGCAGGGTCTTGCTGGAACGCCCGTTCCACTTCGAGCAGTACCCGATACTGGTTGTCCGGAGCGTAGATGGTCGAGATCCAACGCGGCCCGTAGGCGTCGAACAGCGCGTTCTCGATCTGCTCCGGCGTCACGTGAAGGGTCGCCGCCTTGTCGCGGTCGATGACCACGTGCATCTCCGGCGATTTGATCTGCAGGTCGCTGGTCACATCCTGCAGGCCGGGGAGTTTCGCCAGTTCCTTCTCGAACGTCTGGGCATTCGCATAGAGCGCGGGAATGTCCGTGCTCATCAGAGTGAACTGATACAGGCTTTTCGTCAGGGTGCCGCCCAGCCGGATCGTGGGCGGGTTCTGCAGAAAGGCGCGCATCGTCGTCAGGGAGTTCAGCTTCGGCCGAAGGTCCTGGATCACCTGATCGACGTGAATCGTGCGCTCGGGCCGGTCTTTCAGATGAAAATACAGGCGACCGAAATTGGGGCCGCCCGATTGCACCGCGCCGGAGGTGCCGCCCATTCCGGCAAAGAAGGCATGAAAATAGTTCTCTTTCTGCGCGACCGCGATCAGCTTCTGGATCGTCTCGTACATCTCCACGTGGGAGGCGCCCTGGTTCGCCTCGAGCGTCACGAAAATTTGTCCGGTGTCTTCGCTGGGAATGAATCCCTTGGGCAGCTTTTGGAACAGCCAGACCGTAGCCCCCAATCCGATGAAAGACAATACCAGCATCGCCAGGCGCCAGCGCAACACCCAAACCAGCGTTCGATCGTAGACGCGCAGCATCGCATCGAAGAAGCGTTCGGTCGTGTTGTAGAACCAGCCGTGGCTCGATTCGTGGCGCCGCAGGAAGCGCGCCGACAGCATGGGCGTCAGCGTGACCGAAACAAACCCGGAGATGAGAATGGCCGCGCAGATGGTGACGGCGAATTCGCGGAACAGCCTCCCCAGAATGCCGCCCATGAACAACAGAGGGATGAACACGGCGGCCAGCGAAATCGTCATCGACACAATGGTGAAGCTGACCTCGCGCGAGCCGGCGAACGCGGCTTCCATCGGCCGCTTGCCCATCTCCATGTGGCGGACGATGTTTTCGAGCACGACAATCGCATCGTCGACCACGAAGCCCGTGGCGAGGATGAGTGCCATCATCGAGAGGTTGTTGAGGCTGTACCCGCACAGGTACATCACGGCGAACGTGCCGACGATCGACACCGGCAGGGCGAGCGACGGGATCACGGTCGCCGAGACGTTCCGCAGGAACAGGAAGATCACCAGCACCACCAGGCCAAGCGTCAGCACCATGGTGAACTGCACGTCCTCGAACGAATCCCGAATGGTCTGCGAACGGTCGTAGAGAACGTCGAGCGAGACCGCGGGAGGCAACTGGGTGCGGAAGTTCTCCACCAGTTCCTTCACGCGGTCGGCGACTTCGACGGTGTTGGTGCCGGGTTGGCGGAGAATCGCCAGCACGATCGCCCGCGTGGAGGAGTCCTTCGTATTGAACCAGGAGGCGGCCTTGTCGTCTTCCACGCTATCGGTGATCGTGGCCACCTCCGAAAGCCGCACCGGCGTGCCGTTCCGGTAGATCACCACCAGCGGTTCGTAGGCGCGCGCGTTGGTGAGTTGCCCCGACGCCTGAATCGTCACCATCTGGTGCGATCCGTACAGCGTTCCGGTCGGCAGGTTGACGTTGTGGCGGCGGATGGCCGTCTCCACCTCGTCGATGCCCAGGCCCCGGGCGGCCAGCTTGGAGGGGTTCACCTGCACGCGCACCGCATACTTCTGCGCGCCCATCACCTGCACCTGCGCCACTCCCGAGACCATCGAGATCCGCTGCGCCATCATCGTGTCGGCGTACTCGTGAACGCGGTACATCGGCAGGGTCTTCGACCGCACCGCGAGATAGAGTATGGGCTGGTCGGCCGGATTCACTTTCTTGAACGTCGGCGGCGTTGGCATCCCGGCCGGCAGCAGCGGCCCAGCCTGCGTGATCGCCGCCTGTACGTCCTGCGCCGCGCCGTCGAGCGAGCGGTTGAGATCGAACTGCAGCGTGATCGACGTCGTCCCCAGCGCGTTGACCGACGTCATCGAATCCAGGCCTTCGATGGTGGAGAACTGCCGCTCCATGGGCGTGGCCACCGCGGAGGCCATGGTCTCCGGGTTCGCGCCGGGCAGCGAAGCGCTTACCAGCAGGGTAGGAAAGTCGACGTTCGGCAGATCCGAGACGGCCAGCATGCGGTAGGCAATCGCGCCGAACAGAGCGATCGCCATCATCACGAGCGCCGTTGCTACCGGGCGATTGATGAAGGTCTCGGTGAATCCGCCTCCCGGGCTCGGGCCTTTCACGACAGCACCCGGACTTTCATTCCAGGCGCCAGCCGCAGATGTCCCTCGGTCACCACCACTTCTCCCGCGGCCAGACCCTCATCCACAGACACGCCGGTTTCGAGCCTCGGACCCGGCTTGACCTGCCGCAGTTCGACGCTTTGATCCGGCTTCACCACGTAGACGTAGTTGCCGTTCTGTCCGGTCTGCAGCGCGGCGGCGGGCACGACGACGGCGTTGGGCCGCTCTTCCAGCCGCAGCTTTACATCGACGAACTGGCCCGGCCAGAGCAGCGACGGTTGGTTCGTGAAGGTGCCCTTCAAGCGGATCGACCCCGTGCTGCGGTCCACCGCGTTGTCGATGAACGTAACGGCTCCCACCGCGGCGGGCTGGGAATTTCCGGGGGTCGTCGCTCGAACGGTCAGTTTTCCCACCCGCTGCCGAATCGACGGCAGGTGAACCTCCGGCACGGAGAACGTCACATAGATAGGCTGAATCTGGTGAATCGTGACCAGTTCCACATCGGTGGCTTTCACCAGGTTGCCTTGCTTGACCAGCAGATTCCCAGTGCGACCGTCGATGGGCGAACGAATGGTGCAATAGCTGAGATTCAGACGGGCGTTGCTGAGCGCCGCCTCGTCGGCGTGAATGGCCGCCTTCGCGCTCCCGATGGCCGCGACTTCGGCCCGCACCGCCGTTCGACGGGCGCGCGCCTCCACCACCGCCTGATCCGCCTGCTCGCGCGAGACCACGCCCTCCTGGGCCAGACGCTCGTACCGCTCCGCCTGTTTGCCGTAGTGCGCTTCCTGCGCCTCCGCGCGCGACAGGTTGGCCTCCGCCTGCTGCAGCAGCGCCTGGTCCCGCGCCCGGTTCGCCTCCCACTGCTTCACCATCTCCTGGTACGGCCGCGGATCGATCTCGAACAGCGGATCGTCCTTCCGCACCGTGTCCCCTTCTTTGAAGAAGACCTGCTGCAACGTGCCCCCGATTTGCGCTTTGACCACGATTGTGGAGTACGCTTCCACGTTGCCGATGGTCGTTAACTCCACCGGAATGGTCTGGCTTACTGCCGTTGCGGTCCGGACCGGCGCGGCCGGCGGCGGCGGGTTGCTCACTTTGGCGGTGGTCGAACCGCACGCCGCCAGCAGCGCGCCAAGGACTGGAGGGACCAGCAGGTTCAGTCGCATCGGATCCCCCTCCACGTCATCTCGAACAGCAGATCCATTGTGGTCTCCACCGGCTCGCCGGGCCATTCCAGAAGGTGCTTGGCAATCGCCGCGCGCGTGACCTCGTAAATCAGATGAGCCGCTTTTCGTGGATCGAGCCTTCGCAGTTCTCCCGACCGCACCCCCTCGTCCAGGATCGATTCCAGCAGCAGGGCCTGGTCTTCGTACAAATCCTGGAACTCGGGCCGGGTATTGTCGCTCTTCACCTGCAGGTTGGCCACTTCCAGATAGTAAATGCGGAAAAACTCTGAGTTGTCGATGCAGTATTGCAACCTGGACAGCATGAACGCCCGGATCTTCCCGGCGGTCGTTCCGGCCTGGTCGATTTCGCGCCGCACCTTCTCGTGCAGGCCGACCACGCCGCTTCGAAGCGTCGCCAGGAACAGGTCGCGCTTCGACGGAAAGTAGAGGTACACGGTTCCTTTGGCGACTCCGGCAGCCTCGGCGATCTGGTCGATGGTCGCGTTGTGAAATCCGGAGCCGGCAAACACGGTGCGCGCGGCCTCCAGAATTTCCGAAGTCCGGAACTGCTGAACGACATCGCGTTTGGTCTTCCCAAGGACGGGCATTGAACACAGAATATAGTGAACTGACCCACCGGTCAATTGGTTGTCCTAAGCGCGATCCCATGGACGCCGGAGGTTTGCTCACTACGCATTCGATCCGGCGGCGAAACGGGATATACTGGCCGTTCATTGTTTTGGAACGTCAATGGGCTCCCAATCACCCCGGTACAAATGGTATGTGATGTTCCTGCTGTTTCTGGCGGCAGGCCTGAACTATGGCGATCGGACCGCCATCACTGCCGTGTTCCCGCTGCTCCGCAAGGAACTCGGCATGTCCGATATCGCCCTGGGCGCCACCGGATCGTTCTTTCTCTGGAGCTACGCGATCGTGTCTCCGTTCGCCGGCTTCCTGGGTGACCGGATGTCGCGCGCCAGGCTGCTGAGTTACAGCCTCGGTGCCTGGAGCTTGGTCATGATGGCCAGCGCCCTGGCGCAGAACGCCACCCAGTTGCTGGCCCTGCGGATCGTGTTGGGCATCGCCGAAGCCGCCTATATTCCGGCCGCGACCGCCCTCATCGCCGACCACCACGACTCGGACACGCGGGCCAAAGCGATGGGCATCCACTTAGCCGGCTTCAGTTTCGGCATGGTCGCCGGAGGCTGGCTTTCCGGCTACCTGGGCGATCATGTCGGCTGGAGACCTTCGTTTACCATCCTGGGCAGTGCCGGTCTCGTTTTGGCCTTGGTCTGCCTGACCACGCTTCGGGACACCACGGCCGGGGCGGCCACAGTCGCCGGAACGGGTGAGCCCAGGCTCTCCTTGCCGCAGACCATCCGCCACCTCCTGGCGGTCCCCTCGTTTATCGTCCTCACCGTCGAGTTGGTGTTATCCGGGACGGTCAACTGGGTGTTCATCAACTGGCTGCCCTTGTTCTTCAAGGAAACCTTCGCGCTCTCGCTAGCGATGGCGGGATTGCACGGCGCGCTTTGGATTCAGGGGGGCCGCATCGCCGGCGTGACGTTGGGCGGTCTGCCGTCGGATTGGCTCGCGCAGAAACACCCCCGTTACCGGATGCTCCTGATGGCTTGTCTGTACCTGCTCGCGGCCCCGATTCTGCTCACGTTCGGGGTCACTACGTCGTTTGCCGCCATCACCGCGGCCATCTTCTTTTACAACCTGATCGTGGGAATGGGCTACGTGAACGCGCAGCCACTACTGTGTGAGTTCCTTCCCGTCCACATTCGCTCCACCGCCATCGGCATCATGAACATGAGCAGTTGTCTGGTGGGCGGCGCGGGCATCCTGCTGGCCGGCGCCCTCAAGAGCGACGTGGGACTGGCCCGCTCGTTTTCCACCCTCACCTATGCCATCGTGGCGGTTTCGTTGACGCTGATGTTCGCCTACCGGAAGATCCTGCCGCGCGACCTTGAACGCGTGCGCCTCGAGCGGGAAGCCGAGGCCAGGGCGGCAATGCAACAAGGGTGATTCTGCCGGACCCGGTGTCTACCAGAACGCCAGCGGGTAGTCGCCAGGACTCCAACTCAGGCCGAATCCGGCCGTGGACCAGTTGCGCTGGTAGCCGTTGAAGTCGTTGTTCGTCAGATCCCGCCTGGTGAATGAGTACGTGCCGTTAACGTACAGTCCCCGAACCAGGTGGTCCAGGCTGTACGACACGCCGGAAGTGGCCGACCAGCCCCCGTAGGTACCGATGTTCTGGACCAGCGAGGACATCTTGTCGTAGCTCACCGAGACGTTGAAGCTTGTTCGGGAGTTCGGCTGATACGAGTAGCCGACGCCCGCTTGGGTCATCCTCGACGTGAGAAGCACTCCATTGCCCGGACTCACCCCGTGCGAGCCCCGCACGCTCAGGGAACCCCGGTTGATCCGGCGGCCCATACTGACCGCGAACTGCGGCATGTACGTCACGCGGTGATACGCCTCGGTCACGAACGAGGAACCCACAATCGCCTGCACGGCGGGATCGATCGCGACTCGCGTCAACGACTGCGACTCCAGGCGCGAACCCGCTGCCTGCGTCAGCAGTTCCCAATTCCGCCCGAGACGCAGCGAATACGCGAGGCCCACCGCGTGAACATCCGTGCCCCCGAACGCGCGGGTGAACGAGAAATTGACGAAGTTGTAATACGCAGCCAGGGTGCTGTTGCGCGACAGGCGATACGCAATGTCTCCCCGAGCCCGATTTCCATTCACTCCAAACAACGCCGACGAACGCCGGCGGTTGGTGAAGAAATCTCCTCCGACATTCGCCGAGAGGCGCGGGCCCAACCGGATCGTCAGGTCGGCGAGGGCCGTTCCGAAATACGTCCGGTTGTCGAAAATCTCGCTTTGCGGGATGTAGTAATAGGTCGGGTCCAGCTGATAAATGCTCGACTGGGCGTTCTGTCGCGTGCTGATGCCGGCCACCTGCCGAAGGGCCAACGAGAACCGCCGGCTGATTTGCAGGGTATAGTTCATGTGCAGGAACTGCTCGGCGCCGTTGAAGAATTGGTTGCCGGGATAGTGTGAATAGCCGCCGACATAGCCCATCCCGAACTGCTGTTTCCTCCAGCCTTTGGAGCCATACACCCCCGCCGAAATCATCGAGCCCAGTTGGCTTTGCTGGATGAGGTTGCCGTCCGAGTCAACGGTCACGGCCTGCAGATTCTGGGCGAACAGCCCTTGAAAGGAGACAAACGGCCGAAACGAGGCCCTGCTGACGGGCCCGGAGAAGGTGGAGCCTTGACTGCGGCTTAACACTGCCGGGCCGGAGTACTGACTTTGGCCGGGAGCTTCAAAGTTCTGGGCGGGAGCGGCGGCAACCCACGTAAGTGCCACCAACCAGCCCGTTTGCAACGACTTAAGTCTAGTCACCATAGTCAACCCGTGGCAGAACCTACCCGCAAGTGTGCCGTACCTTCCGGGGACTGTCAAGCTGAAAGCGGCCGGTTTCAGGACCCTGGAAGCCCCAATTTAGCGACGTCAAAGGCCCTTAGCGGTCGCGGAGTTGGAGGGGGGAAAGGAGTAAAGGAAGGCTGCAGGGCTGTGACTTCACTCCTGTCGGTTCAGTTCCTCTTCCATCTGAGCAAAAGCGTGAGTTTCGGGCCGGACTTGGCGGTGGACTTCCTGAAAGGGGAACGAGTTTACGTGTTTGGTGTTTCACTCGGCTTGAGCCTTCACGAAATCCACGGCCGCTAGCGAGATGGTGGTCGTGTCCGACCCGCCGCGCCGCTGGCAACCCGCACTCAGGTATCATCGGCTAAGCCTTGTGACCCGCCGCGACTTTCAATTCAGCCTGGCCGCCGCTGCCGCAACCCGGAACTTCCAGTTTCGCTACCTGGCGGCTACTTGCCTCTACGGGGGCATGACCCTCGAGGAGATCGTTCCGCAAGTGCCGAAAACCGGCGCTCGGGCGATTGACGTCTGGTCGTCGCACGCCGAGCCGGTTCCCCAGCGAACGATGATCGACCGGATGGGCCGCCCTGCCTTTCGCAAGCTCCTCGATGGCCACTCGACGCGCCTTGCCTGTCTGACCCATTTCCGGCTCGGACCGTTTGGCCTGAAGGACGAGATCCCGATCGCCGCGGAGCTCGGAGGCAAGGGCACGCTCATCGTCACCGGCACGCGCTGGCCCGGCAGGCCCGTTCCGGTGACGGACGCCGCCGGTCACCAGGCAGCCGTCCGTCAGTTCGCCAACGAACTGCGGCCGCACCTCGAGTGGGCCGAAAAGCACGGCGTCGTGATCGCGCTCGAGAATCATGCCGGCCAGATCCTGTCCACGCCGGATTCGGTGCGCTGGCTCCTGGAGGCCGAACGTTCTCCCGCGCTCGGCATCGCGCTGAGCCCCTACCATCTGGACCAGGATCCTGCCATGCTCGCCCGGCTGATCGAGGATATCGGAAATCGCATGGTTCTCTTTTATGCGTGGCAGCACGGCAAGGGCAGCACCGGGAAGATGCCGAAGGAGGACGAACTGCAGCAACTCCCCGGACGGGGTCCGCTGGACTTCAAGCCGCTGGTGCAGGCGCTGATCAAGATCCGCTACACGGGCTGGACGGAGATCTTCATGCATCCTTTCCCGCGCGGCATTCCCATCCTGCCGACGGCAAGTGAAGTGACCGGGGAGATCAACCGCGCACGGAGCTATCTGGGGACATGTGTTTGAGGAACGTGCTGCTGGCGGCGCTGGTGGCCGCGAATGCCTTCAGCGGAGTTCCTGGGTTTACACGCTTCTATGCGAACGCCGGCGATCCGGTGGAGGGGGGCCTTCTCCTGCTCGGCGAACTCGGTTGCGTGAACTGCCACGCATCGAAAGCCGGGCTCGATTCGCGTATGGGGCCTGTGCTCACCGGCGTGGGTTCCCGCTTGCGCAGGACCTACATCGAGAAGGTGCTTGGCGGCGCGGCGGCGACGGGCATGCCGCGGTTTCCTTCCCTTTCCTCTGAGGAACGCTCGGCGCTCGTCCAACTGCTGGCGTCTTCCAGATCCACACCGGCGGCGGTGACCGCCGGATCGGTCGAACGAGGGCGAGGCTTGTTCGAGCGGGTAGGGTGCGCCGCGTGCCACGGAGCCACCGTCGCATCCGCGGCCGGCAAGTATCAACCCGGCGCCCTGGCGGCCTTTGTTCGCGACCCGCTGGCGACTCACCCGTCGGGACGGATGCCGCGCTTCCCTCTCGACTTGCAAGAGGCCGCCGACCTCGAAGCCTACCTCGGCAACGGCCTGATTGCCGAGACGACGCCGGCGATTCCGGCGACCACCGGCCGGCGCGTTTTCGCCTCCGCCGGGTGCGGCCACTGCCATCGCCTCGGAGCCGAACGCCAGACGATCGCTTCCACCGTCACTCCTGCGCCGATCGAGTCGCTCACACACCTCGACCGTGGGTGCCTTGACCCCTCGACTCGCTCCACTCCCCGTTTTGCCCTGTCCGCCGACGAACGCGAAGCCCTTCGCGCCGCTATCCGCGCGCTCGTCAAAGGACATCGGATCACGGATGCACAGCGTCTGGAACTGCGGCTGACCGCGTTGCAGTGCTACTCCTGTCACTCGCGCAATGCCAAGGGCGGACCCGAGCGGGCCCGGCTCGATTTCTTCACGGTCGTCCAGGATACCGACCTCGGCGATGAAGGCCGCCTGCCTCCACCACTGACCGCCGCCGGATACAAACTCACCGGGGAAGCGCTGCACGCCGCCATTAACGGCAAGACCCGCGTCCACCCGCAGATGTCGACGCGCATGCCGGACTTCGGCGCCGGGAACGCGGCGCAACTCGGGCAGTGGTTCGCAGCCGTCGATCTGCCCGCGGGGTTCCAACCCAGCGAACGGATCGGACGCAACGCGGCGGGTCGTGAACTCGTGGGCGTCAAAGGACTGGGCTGCATCAACTGCCACAACCTTCGTGGGCGCAAATCGCTGGGGATCGGCGCGTCGGATCTGGCGTTGGCGCCGGAGCGCCTGCGCGTTGAATGGTTCCGCGACTTCCTGATGGAGCCGTCGCGCTTCCATCCATCCACGCGCATGCCGTCGTTCTGGCCCGGCGGCGTGGCCACCAATAAGAAGGTGTCGCGCGGAAACGCCGCCGCCCAGATCGACAGCATCTGGGTGTACCTGATGGAGGTGGACCAGACACGCCTCCCGGTGGGCCTGGAGGACAAGGGCGCGTTCGAACTCAAACCCAGCGACCACGCGATTGTCCTGCGAGCCTTCATGAAAGACGCCGGGACGCACGCGGTGGCCGTCGGATTTCCGCACCAGGTCCACGCCGCGTTCGACTCAAACGAGGTTCGCTGGGCTCTCCTGTGGCGCGGACGCTTCGTCGATGCCGAGAGCGTCTGGGAAGACCGGTTCAATCCGCCGATGAGTCCTCTCGGGACGGACGTGGTGACGCTTCCGCACGGCGGAGCGTTCGCCAGGCTCGAGAACGCGGACGCACCTTGGCCGGCCGGTGACCGCGCCTACCGCTTTCGCGGCTACCGGCTGGATGCAAAAGGAGTGCCGTCGTTTCTCTACGACTACGCGGGGGCTCGCGTGGTCGACACACTGACGCCCTCGCCCACCGGTGGTTTCGAGAGAACGATCGAGGTCGAGACGCCCGAGGCGTTGTGGTTTCGTGCCGCCTCCGGCAAGGTCATCGACCGGCGAGACGATTGGTTCGTGGTCGACGGCCGGCTTCGCGTCCGCATCGCGGGCGCCGCGGCCGTGCAGCGTTCGAGCGACGTTGTGGTGTCTCTGCCCCCGGGCCGCCATACGCTTCGCGTGGAGTTGTCATGGTGATGCGGCCTGTTGTGCTGGTTCTTCTTGCGGCAATTGCCTCGGGCCAGACGGAGGACGACTTCTACAAGCGGATTACGATTCCCGTTCCGGAGGGGATCAAACTCGAAGTGAGCGGGCTCGAGACGCTGCCCGACGGAAGGATCGCGGCGGCCACTCGCAAGGGCGAAGTGTGGATCCTCGACAACGCCTATGACGATCCTCCCGTCAAGGTAAAGTTCCAACGATTCGCCTTCGGCCTGCACGAGCCGTTGGGGCTGGTTTGGCGCGACGACAGTTTTCTCCTGATGCAGCGCACCGAGTTGACCCGCCTGCGCGACATCAATCGGGACGGCACGGCGGACGAGTATCTCACCGTCGCCAAGGGGTGGGGCGTCACCGGCAACTATCACGAGTACGCCTATGGCCCGAAACTCGATCCCGCCGGAGACATGTGGGTCACTCTGAACTCTTCGATCGGTGAAAAGTTGACCCCGGAAGACCAGTGGCGCGGCTGGAGTCTTCGGATTCGGCCCGATGGTTCGTGGACCCCGGTCTCGGCCGGCATGCGCTCGCCGTCCGGACTCGGCGTGAACGTCGAGGGCGATGTCTTCTACACGGACCAGCAGGGCAACTGGGTCCCGACGAACAACCTGCATCATATCCGGCGCGGGGTATTCCATGGACATCCGGACTCGCTCAAAGACTGCGCACGCCCAGAGTCGACGCTCTCGCGGCCGGAGATCGTACAAGGGATCCCGATCACGGAGGCGGTCAAGCGGATTCCCAAGCTTGTCCTGCCGGCGGTCTGGTTCCCCTATCGCAAGATGGGCATGAGCGCCACCGACGTGGTGACGGACCGCACCGGAGGGCGATTCGGCCCGTTCGGCGATCAATTATTTGTGGGCGACTTCACGCTCTCGCTGGTGATGCGGGTGTGGCTGGAGAAGGTCGCGGGCGAGTATCAGGGCGCGTGCTTCCCGTTTCGCGAAGGCTTCGACAGCGCCATCGTTCGACTAGGGTGGGGTAAGGACGGATCGATGTTCGCGGGCCTGACCAACCGGGGATGGAACTCGCTCGGCACGCGATCGTACGGTCTGCAGCGGCTCGTGTGGACGGGGAAGGTTCCGTTTGAAGTGCTCACGATGTCCGCGCGCGCGTCGGGTTTTTCGCTCGAGTTCACCAAGCCGGTTGATGCAAAAGCCGCCGGCGAGATCAGTGCTTATCGGATGTCGAGCTACACGTACCTGTATCACCAAACCTACGGAAGCCCGGAGATCGAGACGCGGGAACTGAAGATCACCTCGGCGACGGTCGCACCCGATCGCAAGTCGGTTGTGCTCGAGGTGGAAGGCCTCCGTGAAGGCTACGTTCACGAACTGCACCTGCCGGGAGTCCGGTCCGCCGGCGGCGAGAAACTGCTTCATCCGGCCGGGTATTACACGTTGAACCGCATCCCTCGCTGAGGTGGGGCCGACTTCAGCCGGCGGCGCGCTTCAGCGCGCCGCGGCCTCAAGGCCGCCCTACTGCGACTGTTAATCCGGGGACACCCGCGGCGGCAAGCATGTCCCGGATTTCGTCGAGCAGCGCGGCGGGCAGCGGCCGTCCCGGAGGACGCGGCGGACCGCACGGCTCGCCCAGCATGGCCAGGATGGCCTTGTCGAAGTGACCTTCGCTCCCGCTGTAATCGTAGGCCTTGTAGAACAGCTTGTAGTAAGGCATGCGGAATCGGCGGACGAGGTCCAGCGCCTCGGGGTAGCGCCGCTCTTCGAGGCACTGCCAGAGGTTGAGCCCGTATTCAGGCCACGCCAGCGGCGGATGGCTGACGAATCCCGTCGCGCCCATCATGTGAGAGAAGACCTCGCTCAATTGGTTATCGATGATCGGCAGCGCAATGAAATTGCCTCGGATGGTTTCGCGAGAATTCATGTCAGTTGGTCTTCTTTGTTGTGGACGCGCTTCGGCTTTCGACCACACCCGGCCGGAACGGCGGGGGCGCGGGATGGTCGAGCGCGGCGCGACGGAAGAAATAGGTCCAACCGGATTCGCCTCCCGTGATCAGATCGAGACTTCCATCGCGATCCCAGTCTACTGCCTTCGTGCTGGTCTCGTGTAGACCCACCAGGATCGGCTGGCCGTAAAACCGCAGCAGTTCGCGACGGAACGCCGGCCGCGCGTTGCTCCCGGCGTTGCGGTAGAGCACCAGTTGCTTGTCCTGGTTGGTGAGGATGTCGAAGTCGCCGTCGCCATCCCAGTCTGCGGCCTCAAAGCCGTGCTGGTAAGGGATCGGTGTCTGGAACGATCTGCCGTCTTCCATCCGCAGCGGTTCAGGAGGACGCAGGTGCAGAATCCCATCGCCTGCCCGATACCGAAGGTAAAGACTCACGGTGATTCGCGGATTGTCGTTGCGGTCACGCGGGCCGGTGGAACCGGTAACCAGATCGATCAGGCCATCGCCGTTCCAATCGACCGTGGCCGGATGCGCGCGGAACGAAAAGTGCTCGCCGCCGTCGTGGACGAGTTTTCGCATCGGCGCAAAGCGGGGGCCGCGGCGCGTGCCCACGTTCTCAAAGTAGGCGATGCGGTTGCTGTTGTTACCCACCAGCAGGTCCAGGTCGCCGTCCCCGTCCCAGTCGACGTAGGCCGGCTTGGATTGGCCAAGCAGGCGCTCGGGGTCGGGGTCGTGGATGAATTGCCAGCGGGCAACGTACATCGCAGTCCGGTCGGTCAGGGGAATCGGGCGGGCCTTGTTGAACATGGTTCGTCCGGCGGCGCTGACGTTTTCGATCAACTGAACCGCGCCGCCCTCGTTGCCGGCGATGAAGTCGAGATCCCCGTCGCCTTCCCAGTCGGCCACTTCCACGCTGCTGTAGCCTCCGGAGGAACAAGGCAGGCCGCGCGCCAGCAGAGGGCCTCGATCGATAAACGCCGCGGGTGTCTTTTCGAAATAGCGCAGCCACGATCCCTGGTAGTTGACGAACAGGCCGTGGAACGCCGCGCTGTCGGCAACGGCCACATGCGCAAATCCCTCGGGCGTGGTGTCGATGACGCACGCCGGCGGTTTCGAAAACTGGGGAGACTCGCGCGTTCCGGTGTTCTCCCAGGCCACCACGCACGTTCTGGGAGGGTCGGTGTGGAGACCGCCGGTCGATCCGATCAGGTCTGCTTTTCCGTCTCCGTTGACGTCGTAAAGACCGGCAGGCCACTCGTCATACGGCGTCTTGCCGGTCAGCGACAAGGGTTCGGGCGGGCCGAACTTCCCTTCCGAGAGGACATGCCGAAACCAGGTGGAATTCACCTCTTGGATGGGAAAGTACTGCACATGAAGACGCAGGGTGAAGAGATCGAGGGAGCCTTGCCCGCTCCAGTCGAGCAGGCGCATGCCGTAGGTGAGGTCGCCACCGCCGTGCCAGTCGACCGCGGGCCCGGCGGCCAGAACCGGAAGTCCGAAGGCATCCCGTTCGCCGGTGTTGAGGTACACCTTCATGGTGTTGCGAAGCTTGCCACCACCGACTCCGCACAGGATGTCGGGGCGCCCGTCGCGGTTCCAGTCGATCACCTGGAAGGAGGCGTACATGTCCTGGATCACCTGTCCATCGGCTTTCAGGCGCACGTATCGATCGAACCGGGGCTGGCGGTTGGAGCCGATGTTCCGCCAGAAATAGAGGCCCCACCAGGGTTCGCCGTACGAGGTGGAGTAGATGTTCCTCTGGAGCAGATCGGTTCGGCCATCGCCGTCCCAATCGACGGGCATTGGTTGGTCGTTGGTCATCCCAACGCCGAGGTTGTGGAATTCGCCGGGCCGATTGTAGAAGAAGGAGTCACCGACGCCGATGGGTTCCCGGTGCGTAACGAGAGGTTCGAGCGGTTTGGTCCGGTGGTTGAAATAGAGCCAGAAGACATGGCGTCCCGGGCGGCGCACCAGCCAGGACACTCGACCCGGGTCTCCGCGTTCGAGAGACTCGGACACTTGCGAGGCAACGTCCCCTCCGGGGCCGGCAACCAGGATGCTGGCCGGGTCGACGTTGCCAAGATCCACGGGAACCGAGACGGGGCTGTTGGCGAAGCGGCCAGTATCGACCTCGATCCGGAGGCGGAACTCCCGATCCTTGCGGCTCCAGGGTTCGCCAGCGGCGCAAGCGGCGGCTGCCAGCAACACCAGGCAGGCGCGCCACGGTGGTCTTCGTCTTGTCTGGTCAGGTGGACTCACGATGGCCCTCTCTTCCCGTGATAGCGCGGGGCGGGAGGTTCGACACTTTGAAATCCCGCAAGCGATTGGTGTGATTGACGAAAAAAAATGGCGCGTGTTGAACTGGAACGGGAACTGGAACAACTGGAACATTCCACTTTGTTCCACTTTCTGGCTAGTCGAATCATGGGGTTAGGGGTGAAGTGGAACAAGTGGAACAAGAAAATTCGATAAAACCACGGAAGTACTTGAAACAACACTGCTTAGGTCTGTTTTAGCGACGTCTTTTGTTCCATTTGATCCACTTCCAAATGGAACAGGGACGCGGCCAGGGAGGCCTAACTGTTGATCCATCTTAGACTTCTGTGCGGCGATCCGGCGAGCAGAGTCGGGAAAGGGTTGAGAACTCCTGTGCACGGCGATGCCTTCTCTGCTCTCACGATAGCGCGAGAGGGCAAGGATTCTGATGTCCGGCGCATGGAACGAAAGAGCGGCTGTGTTGAAATCAAGAGGGTTATTGAGCGGAAAAATAATTGAAAGGGTTGTGAATGGCTTTTCGGGTTCGAACGGAACGGGCGGGCTTCAGCGGCGCGAGCGCTGGCCCCGGCCCGCCGAGGAGGAATCCAAAATTGCCCGCTCCCTTCCGGTCGCGGCTCTGATTGTTCAACGGTTTACGGATGACGCTTCCGCCGGGCGACGCACCCTACCGCGGGGGTGCACCACGCGCGAGCGTGGCTTGTCCCGCTCGAACCGTGGGTTGGGACCCGTCACGACCCGGCGAAGCGGTGGATTTCGCTGGAGGGGAATGGCGAGTCACGCGCAGGCGTTCGGGCAGACGCTCCTCCTCTGACAAGGGATAGTGCAACACCTTGGCCGCGGTCATTTCGGCGTGATAGGCCCGGAAGCCGTCGGTGAGTTCGAAGTGTTCCAGGCGAAGATCCGGGGTGAACTCATAAATGGTGGCGGCGCGAGGAGTATTGTCCCATTGTTCCAATACATCCACCAAAATCGACGACGGGTTCAGCCAGACGCGGCGAGCTTCGCTGTACGATTGAAGCGTCCGATTGAGCCGGCTTCGGGGAAACAGCACACGCGCCCGCTCCGCGGCCGTCGGGTAGCCCAGGATCTGATAGTCCGGATCCGATTCGCGTGCAGAGGCCGCACCTTGCATGCGTCGTGGATCCAGCACGACCATGGTCGCTGATTTTTCGGCGGCATTGGTCCCCGTGGCGTAGATCTCTCCGTCGCCGTCCCCATCCATGTCGGCGCTATTTACGCGGCCGAATACTCCAAAGTGCCAGTATTCTCCCAGGCTGCGCCCTCTGGCATCCAATAGGAAGATCGCCCCGGGATAGTAAATGGGGTGCGAGCCCGACAACGCGACCCATCGCTCCCCGTTGCGGCCGGAAACCACGGTGAAATCGCGAATGGAAAACGGCGGCCTGAAGCGGTCTTTATGGGTTTTGACCTCACGGCGGGGTACGTAGCGCCATAGCAACCGGCCCTTCGCGTCCAGACACAGCAGCGCGTCCTCGAGGTGTTCGGAGGAGTGGTAGAGGAAGAGGACCTCGGTGTTGCCGTCGCCGTCCAGATCGCCGCTCCACGAAACGTGAATTCCCGAGCTCTGAATGGGTTCGTAGGGCGGCATCGGGGCGGCGAAATGGTACCGCCAAAGTTCGCGCCCCTTGGTATTGTGAGCGACCAGCGCGGTACGTTCGACAGAGAACGACACCGGCGCTTGGGGCCGCAGCACTTCGATTCGCTCCGCGACGGTCAGCCCGAGCACCACCGCCGCGACGAGGGTGGAGGCCACCGCATACCGCTGGAGAAACCGAGTGGACTCCCACCAGGCCGGCTTGAGCCGGGTGCGCTGCCGCCAAGCCTCGAGTTCCGCGCGGTCGGCACTCACGCGGCCTCGCGCTCCCGGCATTCGCCGGACGGGCAAGCCCAGTTCCGCTTCCCATTTCTGGGCAGTGCGGACGTTCACCCCGAGGTGCGCGGCAATTTCTTTCCAGGAAGTGAATTCGCCTTCAGTGGACACGGCCCATTCCCCTCACGCCCCGAAGCGCCCCACGCATTTCGTCGTAACCGGCAAAAGCACGCCCCGGGCAACGCCACAGTGTACCAAGTGCAGGTGGCTGGCACACCCGTTGTTGGCGCACGGTAGCGCGCGCTTCCTGCGAGCATGGGGAATTCATTTCCACGCCGGCCGGGGGGGAACTAAAGTTCCTATGCACGCTGAAGCGTGCGCCACCAATGGGTCGCTAGCCCAGACGCCGCTCTCCGGTCCAAGCGCTCGACCACTCGTACTCGCTCGCCGAGGCCGCCCATCCGGCTTTCACCGGGTTCTCTTCGATATACCGGACGATCCGTTGATACTCTTCTTCGCTGCGCACCCAGCGGTCATAAGACTCTCGCTGCCAGAAGGACTGCCCGGTGCGTCCGAGCCTCTGATTCGCCGCGCGAGCGGTAGTTCCCTTGAGCCATTGCAGGACCTGGGTGGCAGGCTGCCTTGGCCGGAGCAGCGCGTGGACGTGGTTTCGCATCACGACCCAGGCGCCCAAATCGAACGAACCCATCTCCGCACCGCGCCGCAGCGCGTCCGTCACGATTCGGGCGATCTCCGGA
This sequence comes from uncultured Solibacteraceae bacterium, assembly GCA_964529305.1. Lineage (GTDB taxonomy): Bacteria > Acidobacteriota > Terriglobia > Bryobacterales > Bryobacteraceae > CAZGUX01. The sequence continues at coordinate 91,673 of CAZGUX010000062.1, forward strand.
TCTTGCAGGAACAAAGGCCCGTCCGAGGTGGTGTCGAGGTATCGGTCCATCCACGTAAAGGCAGCGCCGGCATTGGGGGCGCCGGGAGGGGGATACCGCGTGCGCGGCAAGCTTCCGGCAAGGTGCCAGGTCACAAAGAGCCATGCGCCGGCCGGATAGGCGTGCGGCAGTCGCCGGAGAGAGGAGAACGTCACAAAGAAGAGTGAGATTCCTGAGCCATTCCTCTCCACATTCGTGCCGCGGCGGGGACTAAAGTCCCCATGCACGCTGAAGCGTGCGCCACGTGACGCAGGAGGCAGCGATCGGTGGCGCGCGCTTCAGCGCGCATTGGGGCTTTAGCCCCAGCAGTGCCGGCCCAGGGTACGGCTAGTTGTCGGGAGGGCGGGTCTCCGCTTTCGCATGCGGCCAGCGACTAATGCACAATACGCGGCGGCGCATCATGACGCTTCACCTAATAGTCGTCGAGACCGGACACTATCTTGTTGACACTCAGTGTTGAGGGATCACTATGAGCGATTGTCGTCTTCTTTTCATCTTAGTTGCAGTGGCCAAATTCGCCCTGCCTCAGACCCTGTCGTGGACTGAGAAGAACCCAGTTTCCCGACCGCCCGTTGCTCGCAGCGTGGAAATGGCTTTCGATTCCGCCAGGAGCCAAGCGGTCCTCTTCGGCGGGCACAACGGGACTGCGCCGCTCAGTGACACCTGGGTTTGGGATGGCTCCAACTGGACCCAAAAAAGTCCCGCAAACCGTCCACCGGCGAGGTCGACCTTTTCGATGGTCTACGACGCGGCTCGCCAGGAGGTGGTCGTCTTTGGTGGTTATGGCACCTCTGACTCTCTTAGCGACACTTGGGTGTGGAATGGTTCGACATGGACCCAGAAACTCCCGGCAACGAGTCCGCCGCGCCGGCACGGGCATAGCATGGCCTACGATTCGGCCCGTGGCCGCACGGTGATGTTCGGGGGGTACCAAGCGGGTTCGTACGCGGACACCTGGGAATGGGATGGCTCCAACTGGCAGCAGAAGTTCCCCGCGCACGTTCCGCCGGCCCGCAACTCCCATCGGATGACCTACGACAACGCGCGCCAACGGGTGGTGCTCTTCGGGGGCTGGACTGGCTCTGCCGCATTCAATGACACCTGGGTGTGGGACGGGACTGATTGGACTCTGATGAATCCTGCCACGCGACCAGCCGGACGAAACCTGTTTCAGTTCGCCTATGATCCATCGCGAAGTGCCGCGGTCCTGTTCAGCGGCAACGCGAATACTCTGAACTTCTTTACCGATACCTGGCTCTGGAACGGTTCGAACTGGATTGGGGTACAAGTCACTGACCCGAAGCCTGCGCAGAGAATCAGTGCCGGGATGGTCTTTGATTCTGTGCGCAATCAGATGGTGCTGTTCGGCGGCACCAACACGTCCAGCACGGGTATGAATGACACGTGGGTAAGTGTTCCGGCGCTTCAGATTCGAGGCCTCGTAAAGGACCCTCAAGGAAACGTCCCCTACCCTGACTTCAAAGTGACGCTGCAGGGGCAGGAGAACCGGGAATACACAACTGATGGAAGCGGGAGGTATGAATTCAAGGGTCTCGCGTCTGGAAACTACACGGTTCGTGCCACTCGCACGAGCTGGACCTGCGAGCCGCCGGAGTACACATACCAGCCGCTCTCATCCGACCGCGTGAGCCAGGACTTTAAGTGCGTCCAGTCACCTACGACATGTACGTACGGCATTCAGCCTTCAAATGCTCAAGTCGGCCCCACCGCAGCCACTGGCACCGTGAACGTAACGGCTTCGGCACCGACGTGCGCCTGGCAAGTGCAACTGGACTCGACCGCCCCGTGGCTGACGGTCACGTCCGGCCTGAGCGGAAGCGGCAGTGGTCAGGTTCAGTACTCGATTGCCGCAAACCCAACGCCTTCGTCGCGGAGCGGAAGACTTTCGATTGCAGGATGGGAGTTCACCGTCACGCAGCAAGGCCAACCAGTATCGGCGAAAATGTGGGGCACAACTGTGATTGTCCACGGTTTCACTCAATGGGGAACGTCAGCCCCAATCGGGAGTAAGGGGCAGCCGGAGTGGATGCTGTTGATGGCTAGAGAAATCCGGGATTCCCGAGCTGGTAAGCAAGCTCAGATTCGCAGGTACATTAAGCAGGAGAACCGTTTTGAGCTCCTGGAACAGAGCCCCCTTGATGTGGGCCAATTAGTTTGTTTCTTTGGTCAATGCGAGTCGATTCTGTTGTTCGACTGGGCAGAGGATTCGAATAACGCGGCTCAAGGTTTTTCTGAAGCCGCTGCTGACGCGCTCGTCGCCGCCATGCTGAGGGCGCGAAACGACAACGGAATCGATCTTCGAAATATTCATCTGATCGGCCACAGTCGCGGCGCCGCAGTCGCCAGCGAGGCTGCGGAGCGACTCATTGGCCTCCACCGAAGCGGCGCTATTTCGCTTGAGGACCTCCATGTCACGTATCTGGACCCACACGAATACGGGATGTCCAAGGTGACAGGTTGGCCCCCCGGCCTCGATTCATGGTTCACCGACTGGGACCTCAATGAAGGCTACGTTCCAAAAGCCATCGTCGCGTGGAACGATTCAAGCATGTCTGGGCTTTACTACGATACCTACTACCAGACAATACGCGAATTGAAGGGCAACCTAGTCTCAGGGTCCTTCTACCACCAGTTGGTTTCGGAGCCGGAGTTCACCTTGTGCTCGGGTAGCTTCGACAGTGCTCTGTTTGAGGCTGCCGCCCAGATTGCCCTGCTTTACGGGAATGTAACTGCCGCACTGGTGGCGAAGCTGGCGGAATCCTCGCTGCCTGATGCCTGTCACACTAGGGTTGTGGAATGGTATCGAAAGACGATCTCCGACGCGTCCGCCAACGAGGGTTACGCCAGATCGCGACTTGCAGGCACAATCCACACCGTTGATCCGTCATTGGTTCTCTTCAGGAGCAACCCGCAGTTTGATCCAGTGCGAGACGGCATCTTTAACGGCAACTTCGACAGGGGACCGACAGAACTTAAGGAGATCCCCGGCTGGGGACTCCATGGAGGCGGTGGGACAGGCTTGCGCACTGCAGACGGAGATCTCCGTCTGACCGGCTCACCGAGCGCGAGGACGCACAATCCTTTTCATGTGCCTTTGAGCGCGTCAAAAGTTCGGTTTGATACGTGGGTAAACGGTGCCTGGCAGGACAGCGGACTTTTGCGGGTTCGCTTTGGATCCTCCTACGTGTCAGATCTAAGGTGCAATGGAGGTTCTGGACCCGGTGTTGCAGTCGGGGCAACTTTCCCGCGGATCACATGCCTCTTCGACATTCCAAAGAGCCTTCGCGGGACGATTCAATCGATGTCGTTCGAGGCGCCAAAGGGCCGATTGATAGAGGGCGGGATCTACGATGGAGAACTGCGAATCGACAACGTATCACTTGCCGGAGAGTCGACAGACTTGCAACCCCCACACCTAGTCATACGGGTTCCGAACATCAACCCAGTATCCATCAGCGCCCTCGCTGTTGATGTATCCGGAGACGCCGGTGACGACCTGGTGGTGACAAAGATCGAGTGGAGCACGAATCGGGGTCTTTCGGGAACCGCGTCCTTGAATCGGACGGGTCAAACGACTGTGACTTGGAGCTTTCGCGCTGTCGGCCTCCAAAACGGTCCCAACGTCGTGACTGTTACTGCTTGGGACGACAGTGGCCACAAGACCTCGAAGACGACCACCGTGAACGTAACGTCTGGCCCTATTACTGGGATTCCTAACCCGGTTTCCACTACTTTCGTCGCCGTCACCCCCTGCCGAGTCGCTGACACCCGCGCGGGCGAGGGCAAGACCGGTCCCTTCGGCCCACCAACCCTGGCTGCAGGAGGCGTCCGGGAAATCCCCGTGCCACAAAGCACGTGCAATATCCCCGCGAGCGCCAAGGCTTACTCCCTCAACTTCACCGTCGTCCCCAAAGGAACGCTCTCGTACCTCACGGCCTGGCCTACCGGGCAGGCTCAGCCTTTGGTGTCGACATTGAACTCCTTCCACGGCGGCATTGTGGCGAATGCGGCGATTGTGCCTGCCGGAACCAACGGCGCCATCAGCGTGTACGTCACGGATCCATCGGACGTGATCGTCGACATCAACGGCTACTTCGGCGGCGCGGCCTCCTCCGTGTCCGGCACATCCGCCCCGAAGCGCGACGCCGCGTTCACCGGCAGCGCCTCGGCCGCAGGCGATGAACTATCGTTCTATCCAACGAACCCGTGCCGCGTGAGCGATTCCCGCACCGGGCAGGGGTTCACCGGCCTGCTCGGCCCTCCGCCCTTGCCTGGAAATGCCTCGCGCGATCTGCCGCTCCTGACGGGCAAGTGCAATCTGCCCACCTCGTCGCGGGCCTACTCGCTCAACGCGACCGTCGTGCCGGCCGGGCCGCTCGGCTATCTCACGCTATATCCGACCGCCGGATTGTTGCCGCTGGTCTCGACCCTGAATTCCTTTGAGGGTTACATTGTCGCCAACGCAGCGATTGTGCCGGCCGGCAATGGCGGCGCGGTCAGCGCGTTTGTCACCAACCCCACTGACCTCGTTCTGGATGTCAACGGCTACTTCGCTCCGCCGGGCACGGGTGGATTGAAGTTCTATTCGGCCACGCCCTGCCGCATCGCGGACACACGAGAGGCTGGACAGGGACCGATTCTCTCGCGAGGGACGTCGCGGGGGTTCCCCGTCGCCGGCAAGTGCGGCATCCCCACGACCGCGCAAGCCTACTCGCTGAACGTAACCGTCGTGCCCTCGGGGCCGCTGAGTTACCTTACTTTGTGGCCGACCGGGCAGCCGCAACCGTTCGTTTCGACGTTGAACTCGTTCCAGGGCCGGGTTCTGGCCAACGCGGCCATCGTGCCTGCCGGGACGGGCGGGTCGGTCAGCGTGTTTGTGACTGACAACACCCACGTGATTCTCGATATCAACGGCTACTTCGCCCAATAAGCGTGTCTTGTGCTGAGGCTGCGGCCGACGGCTCGGCACAGGGGCTCCGCAAAGGGGACTAAAGTCCCTGTGCGCGCTGAAGCGCGCGCCACGAGGGCGCTTGACCAAGTTTGGAGGTTTCATTATGAGTGCTACCAAAACGGGACTTCTTCTGATCTTCATCGCGACCCAACTCACCCTGGCGCAAGGGCCCTCGATCAGCCAGCCGGACGCGCCGAAGAGCGCCCTGGCCGGCACTCCTTATCGCGCAACGTTCACCGCGACGGGCGGGACCGCGCCATACAAATGGGGGATCGCGCCAACCATACCGCTGCCGTCGTGGCTCACTTTCACTTCGGACGGAAACACGGCTCACCTTGCCGGGACTCCGCCGGCGCCGGGACAGGCCCGGTTTCTGATCCAACTGGAGGATGGCGGAGGCCGCGCAACCAGCCTCGATTGGACCGTCACCGTCTACCCGGTCCCCGAGTGGGTTACCCCGTCCCAACTGCCGGCCGGCAAGGTGGGGACCCCTTATCAGCAGACCCTCCGGATCAACGGTGGCGATCAGCCCTATGTATGGTCGCTGGTGGGGGGCCGTCTTCCGCCAGGCATCCTCTGGCGCTCCGACGGAGTGCTGAGCGGGACGCCCACGTTTCCGGGCGCCTATCGCGCGCGGATGAAGGCCAACGGGTCGCTTGTCCCCGCCGCCGAGGCCGAGAGGACCTTCGATCTCTCCGTGGAGCCCGCGACTCCTCCGCAGGACTGCACGGCCTTTCCCGCGAACTTCCGGCCGTTTCGCCTGCTTCACTACGTCCTCAAAGGGACGGGCGCCAGCGCCGACGCGGGATATCTGGCCGTCGGCGCTCTCACCGAAACCTTCGCCGATACCCTCCGAGCGATTGGGAATCTGCCGCTGCCCGCCACGCCGAACCAGGCCTATTGCGAGCCGGTGGAACTCTCACCCGGTTTCTGGGCCACACCCTACGTGCCCACCAGCGAGGAAAGGAGCGGGCGTTTCCCTGCGTTCGCCAACATCCTCTACGATCCACACACATATGCGGGGGGCCCGTTCCCGCACGGCATGTTTCAGTTCCCGGCCGGCACGATCCCGGCAAGCCGGATCGGCGGGACGTACGCATGGCGCCTGGCCAGCGTCAACCCTCCGAGCCTCTCGTTGATCAACGGCGTGGTCGATGCGGCCAGTTACACCGAAGGCGTGGTGAAAGGATCGTGGGTGACGATTCAAGGAACGAATCTTGCCACGGCAACCCGAACGTGGACGGCCCGGGATTTCACCGGAAATCAACTCCCTACGTCCATCGCGAACAATGTTGTGGAGATCGGAGCACAGCGGGCTCCCCTTTTGTATGTCAGCCCTGGCCAGATCAATCTCCAGATGCCCGAAGGCGAGGGGCTGCTGGGTCTGCCAACGTTCCACGGGGCCAGCCCCACCTACGCTTTTTCAGTGGCGGCGAGCAACCCTTCGTTCTTCCTGCTCGCACCCGACAAGGGGAAGTTCGCGGCGGCGGTCCACACCGACGGCACGATCGTCGGACGGCCGGACCTGTTTCAAGGCGCCGCTCGAACCAGGCCAGCGAAGCCGGGGGACACGATCCTGATCTTCGGGTCGGGCTTCGGACCGACGAATCCTCCGGTCCCTTCCGGCCAGGTGTTTGCCGGCGCAGCCTCGCTTGCAGGAGACGTGCAAATCGCGATTGGCGGGAAACCGGCCGTTGTTATCTTTGCGGGTCTTTCGGGTGCGGGGTTATATCAGTTCAATGTAACCATTCCCGAGATCCTGGATGGTGATCAATTGTTGACGGCAACGTTGAACGCGCGCTCGTCGAAGGCCGACGTTTATCTCACCATCCAGCGGTAAGGGGCGTCACGGGACTCGAGGGCAGTGGGGGGACTAAAGTCCCTGTGCGCGCTGAAGCGCGCGCCACGGGAAAAGCGATTCTCGAGCAACTTTTCCGGCCGGTGGACCGAGAAAGAAAGACATGAACCTGAGCATCGCCTCTACCGTTCAGAGCCGCGCATTCGCCATCGCCATGCCGGCTGTGCCGAGGACAACCACGGCGATCACACCCGGGGCACAGGCCACGGGTCCTACCGCCGTGAGCCTGCGGCGAGCGGATCCGCTCGCGCCCTTGCGGAAGGCGTCCGCGGCGGAACTGAACGAGGCTCGGAAACTTGTGCGATCGGCCGGACGGCAATATGACGACCTCCAGACGGCGCGGGAGGAAGCCCAGACGCTCCGGCAGGAGGCGATGCGACTGAAGGGAGAACTGCAGAACTTAGTGGGCCAGGCGGCACAACAGGCGCAACAACCGAAAAGCGAAGGGTTCCTCGAGGGGATCGTCCACTCGATCTTCGGGGGCTCGAAGAAGAGTCAGGAGCCCAGCCCGGAACTGCAGCGGCGGATCGAGGAGACGCGAAGCAAACTCTTGTCGACAGAAAGCCAACTGAAGGAGAAGCAGCGGGAGGCCGGCGACCGGGCGGCGACTCTGACAGGCACGCTCAACGCCGCGATGGAAACATCGGGGCACGATCCGCGAGTGGATGCTTTGCTCCAGAAGGTGCAAGGGGCCTCGCCACAGAACGCACACCGGTGGCTGAACGACGCCGGGCAACTGCTGGACCAGCGCTGGCGGGAGGCGAAGCTGTCAGAGTCGGTGTGGATGGGGCCGATGGCGGAGCGGCGCGCGGCGGTCGAGGCCCGGTGAGACCTGTCAGATTGCCGGGTCTCGGCGGCGTGAATCGGTTCGTGGGCACGACCGGGCGCTCCCCCGGAAACGATCTGGCGCGATTCGATTCCTTCGGCGCCGTCTCACGCTCTTCGTCCGGACGGCTACGGTGGTCTGCGCAGGGTCCGTCTCTGGCTGTAAACAATCGGGGACAGGCAGCCGGTCGTTCGGTCGAAAAACCGTACGCTCGGTCGTGCAACCCAGGGCGACCCTTGGCTATCGGCGCTTGTCCATGTGCCGCATCGCTTTGTGAATGCGCTTCCACCGCTGCTTTTGTTCACGGGCGGCAAAATCGTCCGTTTTTCGCTCCAGATACGCGGCCTCGCGGCGAAGTTTGAAGAAATTGGCCAGGCGTCCGGAGTCGAGGCCGCCGGATTCCACAGCCTCTCGAACCGCGCAACCTGGTTCGCCTTCGTGACCACAATCGCCGTACCGGCATTGGACGGCCAGCGCGGCGATGTCGTCAAAGGCTTCGTCGAACGCCTCGCCGGCAAGCCAGGGCTGCAACTCACGCAGGCCGGGCATGTCGATGAGGAGCGCGCCCCCCTCCAGACGAATGAGTTCGCGAGCCGTGGTGGTATGGCGGCCCCGCTGGTCCTCGGGACGAACGGCGCCGGTCTGCTGCCTGTCAACGCCCAAAAGGGAATTGATCAGCGTCGACTTGCCGGCACCCGATGAGCCCAGCAACGCCACCGTGGAGCAGGGCGACAGAAAGGGGTCGAGAGCGCCAAGCCCTTCGCCCTGGAGCGCACTGATGGCGACGACGGGCACGCTGCGTAGGGTCTCTTCGACTTCCCGCGTTACGGCTGCCACGCCGGTTGCGAGGTCCGTTTTGTTCAGCACGATCACGGGCTCGGCCCCGCTTTGGCGGGCCATCAACACATACCGTTCGATGCGGCGCAGGTTGAAATCCCGATCGAGGCCTGAGACGAGGAAACAGGTATCCACATTGGCGGCGAGCACCTGCTCTTCGGTTCGATTCCCCGCGGCTTTGCGCGAGACTTTGCTCCGGCGCGGCAGCACGCGGACGATGCGGCCGACGTCGTTTCCCTCGTAGACCACCCAGTCTCCGGTGACGGGGAGGTGGGCGGCGGACTCGGCCTGGTAGAGCAACTGGCCGGCGGCCACGGCGTCGCGCTCACCGTCGTGACAGGCCAATCGATAGATTCCGTGAGACGCCACCAGCACACGTCCGGCCTGTTCGCCGGGAGTGGTCGCGGATTGAAAGAGACAAGACCATCCGTAGTCTTCGAGTGTCATGGCTTTGATCCTTGTCTGCCTCAGCCAGGGTTGTGAAGAGATACCTGGAATCCGGGTGGATTCCGGTGGCTAAGGAGAATTCCCGGTGGAACGGGCGCCGGGTGCACAGAGCCACCGCTCCCTCACGGTCGCGGCTCTGAAGTCGCGGCCGCCGATCAACCGGGATGACTAGACAAGGACCGTCACAGGCTACCTTTCCCGAGTATACCCGTACCGATGCCGCGAACCGGAAGCGCAGCCGACGGCTGCGGAGGCCGGCCTGGGGGCGCGCTAAAGCGCGCCGACTGAAGTCCGCACCACGTGTGAAAATCAGACTTCTGCCATGCGGCGTCTTCTCCAGGTTGGTTCCCTCCTCTTGATCTGCGTCGCCGTCTATTGGAAGCTCATCTTCACCAGCCAGTACACGTGGCTCGAGCACCCGGATGCGATCAATCAGGTGCTGCCGTGGCTCCAGATGCAGGCGCGGGCGTGGCACCACGGCGAGATCGCTCTCTGGAGCCCGTACCAGTGGGGCGGCTACCCGTTGGTCGGCCACATCCAGCCCGGCGTACTGAATCCGATCAACTGGCTGCTGTTCCCGCTGGCCCTCAAATACGGGTTTGTCCAGATTTCGCTGCTCAACGGCCAGTTTGTGCTGCTCCATTTTCTGGCGGCTCTCTTCGCGTACGCGCTGTGCCGTGACCTGGGCCGGTCGACGACCTCCTGCCTGCTGGGCGGCGTCCTCTTCGGCTCGAGCGGATATCTGGGCTGGTGCGCGTGGCCGCAGATGGCCGCGAGCGCGATCTGGCCGCCGTTGGTCCTGTTATTCGCGCTACGCTCCGCACGCGGGGTACGGCCCCTGGCGTCGGCAGCCCTGAGCGGGGTCCTGCTCGCCGTGTCGATGTGGGGCACGCATCACAACATCCCTCTGTTCGCGGCCGTGGCTCTGGGGGGCTTCTGGTTGTGGTATCTGGCCGCGAAGGCAGGCCCCCGCCTGGCGCCGGCCGCCTTCGGACTCTGCTTTCTGCTGGTGGCCGCGGTCCAGATTCTTCCGGCATGGGAACTCGGCCGCCACTCGCTGCGATGGGTAGACGCTCCGGAGCCGGTGCGCTGGAACGAGAGGGTTCCTTACGCGGTGCACGAGAAGTTGTCGCTCGGGCCGGAAAATCTGCCGGCTCTGGTGATTCCGCTCTGGCGCGAAAACCCGGAGGTCTTTGCCGGTCTCTCGGCGCTGCTGCTGGCCGGTTTGGCAATAGCCGGCGCCCGGCAGGATCGGCAAGTCCGAATCCTGTCGGCGATGGCCGGCGGATCGCTCCTGCTGGCTCTCGGAGGGGGCACGCCTGTCCAAGGGCTGCTCTATGCGTTCGTCCCGATGCTCGACAAGGCGCGGAGTCCCGTGATGGCGATCGCCTTGTTTCACGCAGCGATGGCTCCGCTGGCAGCCTTCGGTCTCGACCGCCTCCGCTCCGTGGCTCCGGACGACCCGGCTTGGCGGACACTGCGAGGTCTGGCCTTGGGAGCGGGCGCGGTCCTCGTCGCACTGATCACGGGACTCGCCCAGTTCCGGCCGGAAGCCCGATTTGGGAACCTGGGCCTGTCGGCGATCGGCGCCCTGGCCCTGGGAGGAGCGCTGGCGGTCCGCGAACGGCGGTGGATGCCGGCCGCGGTTCTCGCCGCGACCTTGCTTCAGGTGTACCCGGCCGCCACGGGCTGGCTGCAACCCGTGAGGGCCACGTCCGGCCTGAACCTTGCCACCCGGCAGCGCGACCTGGCTGAATTCCTTCTCGCTCAGCCGGGCAGGCCCCGAGTGCGCGTGGACGAGGCGACGATCCCCAACAACTTCGGCGACTGGTTCGGCATCGATCAGTTGAACGGCACGCTGCCCGCCCTGATCGAAGATGTCCTGCGGGTCCACCACGAGCCGCAGATGCTCCGTCTGTTGAGTGTCCGGTACTGGATCGGCAAGGAGGCGTCGGGCAACCATCGGCGCCTGGTGTTCACGAGCGCTTCGGGAACCAGGATCTTTGCGGACGACGCTGCTCTGCCCCGCACGTGGGTTGTGCATGAAACGAAGCCGGCGAGAGATGCCTCGACCGCGCGCGACCGTATCGTTCAGGCCGGATTCGACCCGCGCCGGATGGCAACGGTCGAGGGGACGCAACCTTCGCTCGAGACGTGCGCGTTCGTGGACGAGGCCCGTCTGGTCGAGCAGCGCGCGAACTCCGTGGAGATCGAAGCCACCCTCGGCTGCCGGGGGCTGCTGGTGGCGAGCGACGTGTGGTACCCGGGCTGGAAGGTCGATGTGGATGGGCGAAGCGCGCCCCTGATGCGGGTGAACGGAATTTTGCGCGGGGTTGTGCTCCCGGCGGGACATCACCGGGTGGTATTCCGCTATCGGCCGGAGAGTCTATACGTGGGAGTGGGGCTGGCTTTGGTTGGCCTGTGCGTGGGCGGAGTGTTGTTTGGTCTGAACTCACCCAGCGCTCAATGAGGGAGCCGCAGGCCGGCCTTCGGACCCTCGCGCGGGGAACTAAAGTTCCCTTGCACGCTGAAGCGTGCGCCACCGTCAAAAATGTCCAAAGTCCAGGGCCGCATGTGCACGTCCGCCACGTTCGACGTAGGCCTCGAATCTAAACCTGAGCAACAACCCGTAGCAGGGCGGTGAGCGACGTGCGGGTGGCGTGCTCTTTGCCCTTGGGGCTCTTCCAGTGGGTCTCGAGCGAGTAGGTCCCTCGGAAACCATCTCTGCGAAGCGCACGAATCTGGCCGACGTTGTCGAACTCACCGTCACCCACCGCACACCATTCGGTTCCACCTTTGCCGTTGCTCTTGTAGTCGCGAAGGTGGATGTGGACGATGCGAGCCTTGTCCAACAGGCGATAACCGTCGGGGAAGGCCTTCTCGCCGCGTGACGCGGCGTTGTTGGGATCCCAGGTGAGGCCGAGGCTGTCCTCCTTCACCGCCTTGAAGAACGCCGCGGACTCCGCGCCCGTGGAGACATAGCTGCCGCCGACGTTTTCGAGACCGAGCATGAACCCACGCTTCTTCGCCCGGCGCCCCGCCTCGGTGACCAGTTCATAGATCCGCGGCAGGTCCTTGGGATCTCCCTGGTCTGCGCCCGCGGGCCGGTTGAAGGCGAAGACGCGGATCTTCGACGTGCCGAGAATTTTGGCCCGCTCCATGGCGCGGTCGAGCAGGGACCACTGGTTGTCGAGAATGCCGCGGCCTTCCGGCGTGTCCGGAGGCAGCGGAATCTTGAAGAAGCCGGTGTCGAGAATGGCCAACCGCACGCCCGCGTCGTCCATGATCTTACGGGCCTCCTTTACCTTGTCGAGTGGCTGAGAGGTGTTGTACTGGCCCCAGAGGTTGCGAATCTCGGCGTGACGAAGGCGAAACTCCCGCAGGAAGGCCACCGCCTTGCCAAAATCCTCGTCGATCTCGTCCGTGGTTACGGCCAGAGGAAATTCGTCGAGAGGAAGTGCCGTTAACAAGGGCGCGCCGGCGGCGGCCAGAAAGCTTCGTCGCAGCATACTTATCTCCTTCTTGGTTGCCAGTTGGTGTAGAAGTGTTGCCAATCCTGCGCGGCGCGGCCGTTCAGGTCCCAAACCACCGAGCCGTCGCGAATCGTCATCTCGGCCACGATCGCACGCGAGCCATCATAGCGTGCCCCGGAAGAATCCAGAAATCCGTACTTCCCGCTATCGACGCGCAGGACGGCCACATCCGCACCCGCGCCCGCGGTCAGGTGTCCTAACTCCGTCCGCTTGATCTCGGTCGCGGGCGTCCAGGTGGACATCCGGATCACTTGCTCGATGGGGACGCCGAGGCTCAAAAACTTCGACATGACGTTGGTCATGTCTTTCATGCCGGCGTTCATGCTTCCGGTGTGCAGATCGGTCGAGATCGAGTCGGGAAGGAAGCCTTCCTTGATGGCCTGGACCGCCACGTTCCAGCGAAAGCTGCCGCCGCCGTGCCCGACATCGAAAAAGACGCCGCGCTTCTGGCCCATGGGCATCGCCTGATTCAGCCGCGCATCGATGAGTTCGTTGCGGTTTCCGGAGAAACAATGCGTATAGATGTCGCCCGGCCGCAATTTGTCGAGCAGCAGGTCGCGGAGCGGCCGCTCGGGGCGGTTCGCGCCGAAGTCGACCATCACGGGGATGTTCGCCTCCTGGCCGATTTTGACGGCGTTCTCGACTGACACCCACTCGGGACCGCCGTAATGCGCCGTCTTGACGCCCACGATGATCGCCGCATTCCGCTTGGCCATCGAGACGGCGGTCTGGATATCCATGTCCCGAGGTTCGTTCTCGCCGAACGGGCCCATTCCGCCGCCCACCACGTTGAGCAGAGCCAGGACGCGCGTTTTGGCGCGGGCGATGACCCGGTTCCGGAAGTCGGGAAAGTTGCGCCAACCGGACGTGCCTGCATCGACGACCGTGGTGACACCGCTGCGAAAGGTAAAGCCGTCGGGGTAGAGGGAACTGTCGCCGGTGAGCACGTTGGGAAGTCCGGTGCCAGCGTAGACGTGAACGTGGATGTCGATCAGGCCTGGAGTAACGTAGAGACCGGAAACGTCCGCCACGCGCCTGGCGTCGGCGGCCGGGATGTCCGGCGCGACCCGGGCGATCTTCTTGGCTTCGATCGCGACGTCCATCCTGGCGCTGAGATGGTTCTTCGGGTCGATGACGCGGCCCCCTTTCAGCAGCAGGTCATAGGGCTGGGCGAACGCGCCAACCGCCGCCAGAAAGGGCAGGAGTTTCACGCCCCGTATTGTATCGAAGGCCAGGCCAACCGGAATCCGGGGCCGGCGGCAGAATCCAGGGACGCCCTTGCCAATTGCATTGCCGGGGTCAGGGCGAATACACTGATAGCAACCTTTTGGGGAGGCAGTGAAGACGTGTCGAATCGCATTGAGACGCTGGCAGGTCTCTCGGCATTAGCAGTTGCATCGATGGCCGGCCCCGTTTTCGCGCAGGCCGATCCGGCGGCGACCGCCTATTTCGAATCGACCATCCGCCCAATCCTGCGCAACAACTGCCAGGGTTGCCACAATCAAAAGAACCGGTCGAGCGGCCTGGCTCTCGACAGCCGCGAGTCCGTACTGGCCGGTGGTAACCGCGGTCCTTCCGCCGTGGCCGGCGATTCCGCCCATAGCCTCATCATTGACGCGGTTGCGCGCAGCGGCGAGTTGAAGATGCCGCCGATGGGGCCGATGAAACCGGAGTCCGTCGAGGCGTTAAAGAAGTGGGTGGACATGGGGCTCCCGTGGCCCCAGGCGCCTCAGTCGAAGAAGCACTCGGCCGCGGACCATTGGGCGTTTCAGGCCATCAAGCCGCAGCAACCCCCGGCCGTCGCCGATGAATCGTGGGTGCGCAACCCGATCGACCAGTTCATTCTGGCGCGCCTGGAAAAGGAAAAGCTCAAACCTTCCGAGGAAGCGCCCAAGCTGACCTTGCTTCGCAGGGTCAGCCTCGATTTGACGGGCCTGCCGCCGACCGCCGAGGAGATTCGTCTGTACCTGGACGATCAAAGGCCGGACGCCTACGACCGCCTGGTCGACCGCCTGCTCTCGTCGCCGCACTATGGCGAGCGGTGGGGCCGGCACTGGTTGGATCTCGCGCGTTACGCGGACTCGGACGGATACACCATTGATTCGCCTCGTACCATGTGGCGCTACCGCGACTGGGTGATCCGTTCGCTGAACGCCGACATGCCATTCGATGAATTCGTCATTGAGCAGATTGCGGGTGACCTTCTCCCCAACGCGACGACCGAGCAGATCCTGGCTACCGGGTTTCATCGCAACACACCCAGCAACTTCGAAGGCGGCATCGACTTCGAGCAGTACCGCGTGGAAGCCGTGGCCGACCGCGTGGCGACCACGGGAGGAGTCTTCCTCGGCCTGACGCTCGGCTGCGCCCGCTGCCACGATCACAAGTACGACCCCGTGTCGCAGAAGGAGTTCTACCAGTTGTTCTCCTTCTACAACCAGGCCGATGAAATCGACAAGGAAGCGGACCGTGTCGATTACCTGCGGCCCACGTTGGAATCGCCGACTCCCGAGGAGGAGGCCAAGCATTCGGCTTTCAGTGCGCAATTTCGGGCGTTGAGCCGGGAGATGGTGCTGTACGTTCGTCAGTTGTCCAAACGCAAGGACCTGGCCGAGCCGTGGAAGGACGTTGGCCTGGTGGAACGCTCGACGAATCTGCGGACGATTCGCCGGCGGGAACCCAAAGTCACGGTGGCGCTGGTGATGCGGGAGCGCACGTCGCCCCGGGCGAACTACATTCATCTGGGCGGCGACTTCCTGCGAAAAGGCATTGCCGTTTCGCCGGGAGTGCCCGCGATTCTTCCGCCGCTGAAGAACGGAACGGGGACGCGGCTGGATTTGGCGCGATGGCTGGTAGACCGGTCGAATCCGCTGACTCCTCGGGTGACGGTGAACCGTTTCTGGCAGCATTACTTCGGCAAGGGCATTGTCGAAACGGAAAACGACTTCGGGGCCATGGGCGCAACGCCAACCCATCCTGAGCTTCTGGACTGGATGGCCGGCCAGTTCGTCCAGAGCGGCTGGAGCATGAAGGCGATGCACCGGCTGATGGTGACCTCGGCCGCATACCGCCAGTCCTCGAAAGAACGGCAGGATTTGACGGCCGCCGATCCCTACAACAAATTTCTCGGACGGCAGAGCCGGCTGCGGCTGGACGCCGAGATTCTGCGCGATGCGGCGCTGGTGTCGAGCGGCCTGCTGACCTCGACCGTCGGCGGACCGAGCGTCTATCCGCCGATTCCCGAAGGGGCCATGTCGGTGACGCAGGTGAAGCGCGAATGGCCGACGGCGCAGGGTCCGGACCGATTCCGCCGGGCGCTCTACACCTTCTTCTGGAGATCGGCGCCCCATCCGGGCTTAGTGGTTTTCGATGCACCGGATGCGACGCAGTCGTGCACGCGCCGCGTGCGATCGAACACGCCACTGCAGGCGTTGACGCTGCTCAACGACGAAGCCTATATCGAATTTGCTCAAGGCTTGGCCAACCGGGTGCTGCGAGAGGTTCCGGACAACGATCAGGAGAGGCTGCGGCGAGCGTTCTCGCTGGCCCTGGGCCGACCACCCGGACCGGCCGAGCAGGAACGGCTCGCCTCGTTCCTCTCCACCCAGATCGACGAGTTCCGGACCAACCAGCTCAATGCGTCGGAGATTGCCGGCAAGGCTGGAGAAGAACACAAAGATCTGCCGCGGTTCGCGGCTTGGACCCAGGTGGCGCGGGTGTTGCTCAACCTGGACGACTTCATGACTCGGGAGTGATGCGATGAGCCAGGACGAGCTTTTGAGACTGAACACACGGCGGCATTTCTTCGGTCAATGCGGTGTCGGCATCGGCCGCGTGGCGCTCGCCTCCCTGATGGCGGAACACGGCCTGTTCGGAGCCCGGGCCGGGAGCGCGACCAACCCGCTGGCGCCCAAGCCGCCGCACTTCAAGTCCCGGATCGACCACGTCATTTACATGTTCATGGCGGGAGGTCCGAGCCATCTCGACCTGTTCGACTACAAACCCAAGCTGCAGGAACTCGATGGCCAGGTGACGCCGGACTCGATCATGAAAGGCAAACGGTTCGCCTTCATGGACGAGATCCAGAAGGAGAAGCCGCTGTTGTTCGGGTCGCGGCGGAAGTTTACACGCCACGGCGAAGGTATCTACGTTTCCGAGTTGTTCCCGCACATCGCCAGCATCGCCAACGAGATCACGATGCTGCACGGCGTGTCGACGGAGAATTTCAATCACGGCCCGGCGAAGAGCTTCGCCAACACGGGATCGTTCCGTTTCGGCCGGCCGAGCATTGGGGCGTGGGTCACCTACGGGATCGGCAGCCAATCGGAGGATCTGCCTGGATTCGTGGTGTTGCAGTCCGGACCTCGCGGGCCGCGAGGCGGCGCCGCCTTGTGGGCATCGGGCTTTCTGCCGACCGTCTATCAGGGCGTGCCGTTCCGGTCGAGCGGCGATCCGATTCTCGATCTGTCGCGTCCGAAGGGCGTCTCGTCCCGGACCCAGAAGCAAACGCTCGAGGCCATCAAGGATTTGAATCTGGCGAAACTCGCCGAGACGGGCGATCCCGAGATCAACACGCGAATCGCCTCGTACGAGATGGCGTACCGGATGCAGACCAGCGGTCCCGAGTTGATCGACTTCGCCAAGGAGAGCCCCGCGACGCTGGAACTGTACGGCGCGGAGGCCGGGAAAGCCTCGTTCGCCAACAACTGTCTGCTGGCGGCGCGGTTGGTCGAACGCGGGGTCCGATTCGTCCAGCTTTATCACACCGACTGGGATCATCACGCCGACATCTCGAAGCCTCTCGACGATGTGACCAAAGAAGTCGACCGTCCGGCGATGGCATTGATCAAAGACCTCAAGCGCCGGAACCTGCTCGATCGGACTCTGGTGATCTGGGGCGGTGAATTCGGACGCACTCCGATGCGCGACGCCAAGCGCGAGGAGGGCAAGATCGGCCGCAATCATCACATCGACTCGTTCAGCATCTGGATGGCCGGAGGCGGACTACCCGGAGGGCAGGTTGTCGGCGGCAGCGATGAACTCGGCTTCTCGCCGCTCGACAAGCCGATTGAGACGCATGACGTCCATGCGACGGTCCTGCACATGCTGGGCCTGGAGCACACCAAGCTGACGTTCAAGTTCCAAGGCCGCGATTTCCGGCTGACCGACGTGAAGGGCGAGCCGATCAAGAAGCTGGTTGGCTGAGCCAACGGGGACTGAATGTTCCGGTGCACGCTGAAGGCGTGCGCCACCGAGGTCGAACTCGAAGGCGAATCGTCAACCGCAGTTCCGGGCTTCACACGGTCTGGATCGTTTACGAAAATGGGGCTGCCCGCTCCGTTGAAAAACCGCTCTAGCGCCGTGCGCTCTTTACGGGAAGGGACCCCCTCGCTGACGCTCGGGGCTGCAGCTCGTTTTTCATCACCTTTGGTGGGCCGCAGCCCATGGGGACTCCCTTCCGGTCGCGGCTCCGGCCAAACGAAACCCCACGGCTTACGACCGAACGAAACCCCACGGCTTAGAACGTGTAAGAAAATGGGGCTGCCCGCTCCCTTCCGGTCGCGGCTCTGACCAAACGCAACCCGACGGCTTACGCCGTGGGCTCCAGCAGACGGAGCCGAATCGCAAGGTGGGTGTATACTGTACATAGACACTGTACAGTGCGATGCCGCCGCGAATCACGATCGACCTGGCGCTTCCCGTTCCGGCGTACCGGCAGATTGCCGATTCCCTGCGCTGCCTCCTGGTAGAAGGCGTGTTCGAGCCCGGAACGAAGCTCCCTCCCGTCCGGCAATTGGCCATCGACCTCGGGGTCCATTTCAATACGGTCGCCCAGGCCTACCGCCAACTCGCCGACGAGGGTTGGCTGGAGGGCCGGCAGGGCCGTAATTTCGCGGTCTCGACACGGCGGAAAGGGACGGCTGCCGGGCCGGCGGCCGATCCTCTATCCCTGCGCCGGAAGCTGCGGGAGCTTTCCGCCGAATGGAGGTCGCGAGGCCTGCCGCCGGCCCGCATCGCGCGCGAACTGCGGCTTCTGGCCGCGTCCCTGGAGGAGTGATCGCCATGATCGTCACCTGGTCTCTGCTGTGGCCCCTGGTTCTCACAGCCGTGCTCTTTCATGTCATGCCGTCCTGGAGCCGGCGCGACCTGTTCTTCGCGGTGACTGTTCGACCGGACTTCCGTTCGACCGGCGATGCCGTAGACATCTTGTGGCGGTTCCGCCTGGAGGTCTGGATTGCCACAGGCGCCGCCGTTGCGATGCAACTGGCCAAGCCCTTTCCCTGGGAGATCGCGAATCTGCTGGCGCCGGTGTTCGTGCAATTGATCGGCGGCTGTGCCGCGTGGGCCCGGGCGCGGTCGAGAGTCATGCCGGCGGCGGTTCAACCGTCGACGGTGCGGGCCGCGGATCTCTCTCCGCGCTCGAACGACTGGCCCGGTGGCTGGCCCATTCTGAGTGGCCCGTTGGTTATCCTCGCTGCCACGTCGATGGTGCTCTGGCAGAACTGGGACCAGATTCCCGAACGATTTCCAATTCACTGGGATATCCACGGGAAGCCAAACGGCTGGTCGACCCGGTCGATCCGGGGAGTGTTCTTTCCGATCTGGATGGGTCTCGGGGTGAGTTCCATGAGTTCGCTGATGGTGTGGATGATTCAGACGGCGCGGCGGAGCGCCGCCTCGCCGGAAGAGATTGCGCGGGAGCGGCGGCATCGCCGGATGAACCAGGGCATCGTGATCGGCGTCAGCTACTTCATCAGCGTCGTGTTCACCCACGCGGCGCTTCTGCCCCTATGGGGTGGCGGCCAGCCAAAGAACATGATCCTCCTGCTCGTGCTCACCCCGATCGTTGTGGTCGTGCCGATCGTCGCGATCAGTTGGCGCATGGCGGAGGAGAACCAACAATTCCCCTCGACGACCTCCGCGCTCCTGGGCGACCAGACGGAAGACGCTTGCTGGAAGCTGGGGCAGTTCTACTACAATCCGGCCGACCCGGCGATCATGGTCGAGAAGCGGGCCGGCATCGGCTACACGATGAATTTCGCCCGCTGGCAGTCGTGGGCGTTTCTGGCGGGAGTGCTGCTGCTCCCGCTCGGCATCGTGTTCCTGGCGAAGTAACGGCGCCTATCTAGCCGTCCAACGCTTCGCGAACCTTGCGTCCCAGCGCCTCTGGGGTGAAGGGCTTTTGCAGGAACATCACGCCCGGACTCAGGGAACTATTGTGCAGAACGGCGTCGCCGGTATAGCCGGATATATACAGGACGGGGAGATCGGGACACATTCCTTGCATCTGCGCCGCCAGTTCACGACCGCTGGCGCCGGGAATGACCACATCGGTGACCAGGAGGTCAATCCTTCCCTGGACGTCGCGGACAATCTCCAGGGCCGCTTCGCCATCGGCCGCCTCGAGGACGTGGTATCCCTGCCTCTTCAGCATTTCGCGGATGACGCGCCGGACGCCCTGTTCGTCCTCCACGAGCAATATCGATTCATTGCCCCGGGCCGCGCCCGCAGCCGGTCCAACGACCGTCGCGGGGGATCCGGAGAGGGATTGGCGCGGGAGGTACACCCGCAGGCAGGTGCCCTTCCCGACTTCGCTTTCGACGCTGACGCAACCGCGGTTCTGCTGCACGATGCCGTACACGGTGGACAATCCGAGTCCCGTGCCTTTGCCTTTTTCTTTGGTCGTGAAGAAGGGTTCGAAAATTCGCTGGCGCGTTTTTTCTTCGATGCCGCAACCGGTATCGCTCACCGTCAGGCTGACCCACGGTCCGGGAGTGCAGCCGGTTTTGCCGGCATCTTTCTCTTCCACGTCAATGGCCTTCGTCTCGATGGTGATTCGGCCGCCGTCGGGCATGGCGTCGCGGGAGTTAATCACCAGATTCAGAATGACCTGCTCGAGTTGAGCGGCGTCCGCGCAGACTCGGCCCAGATTGGACCCGAGGAGCACTTCCAGGCGGATGTCTTCGCCGATGACGCGCCGTAACATCTTATCCAGCCGCGAGACAACCATATTCAGATCGATGGATTCCGGCTGGTGTGCCTGGTTGCGGCTGAACGCCAGAAGCTGATTGGTGAGGGAACTGGCCCGGTCGGCGGCCAGCATCGTTTCACAC
>CAZGUX010000063.1:0-17591 GCA_964529305.1 uncultured Solibacteraceae bacterium
GTGCATGCGGCAGTTCCCGAGGACCTGTCGCCCTCGAGCAAGGTCTACCTGGCGCCGCCTCCTCCGGCGGAGGCGACGGCGGACGGCGTGCCGCAGCCGGAGGGATACGCCGGCACCGACGCCGATCGGCTGCGGCGGAAATACCGGGCGCTGGGGGCCGCCCAGGGTCACATCTTCGGCGAGACGTCGGGACGCCCGCCCGATTTCAACGCACCCATTACGGAAACGCCTCCTCCCAACCAGACGCCGGGGACGGCGGCGCCCGCTGGAGGATCATCCGCGCCTTCGGCCGCTCCGGCAGCCAAGCCGACTTTCCAGAGTTCGCCCGCGATTCCGGTGCAGCCGGCGCCGGTTCGCCCAAGATGAGCTACCCCGACGACGCTCTCGCGATCGCTTCCCGGCGTGCCCGCCAGGACTCGCGCTTTCGCGCCAGGGTGTTCTTCTTCGTGCCCCTGGCGGCCATCCTGTTCCAGACCTACGTCCCACTGTTCTTCGAGTTCCTGGAGTTTCTGGAGATGCCCCTGCTGGTCACGGTCTATTTCTCGCTGATGCGGCGGGACCCGGTAACCGGCACGCTCATTGGGGCGGCGATTGGACTGGCCCAGGATGCACTGTCACTCAAGCCCTTGGGGATGTTCGGCATCGTCAAGACCCTGGTAGGCTACTTTTCCGCCACGGCCGGCCTCAAGCTCGACGTCGATCATCCCGCGGTGCGGTTTCTGCTGACGCTGTTCTTTTTCTTCTTTCACCAGTTCTTCTTCTGGGTGCTTTCACGGGCGCTTTTAGGGCAACAAATCGACTTCAATCTACAGCGATCCGCCGTTTTGGCGGCGTTGAACGCGTTTGTGGCGGTCTCCCTTTTTCATTTCTTGGATAGACTGAGAGAGAAGAACTGATTGTGCGAGGCTGCGGACCGATTGAGGGTTCATCCCCGTGAGCATCCACGAACCGGTTGAACCGGATGTGTCGCTACGGATTCCGGACCACCCGCTGCTGCGGGACGACCCGAAGTTCGCCAGCGGCCGCATCGCGGCGTTTCAGTACCTGACGGTGGGAGTCTTCGTGTTCCTTCTCTCCGGGTTCTGGGTTCTGCAGATCCGCGATCCGGAGTTCTACTCCGAACGGGCCGAGCGCAATCGCATCAAATCGTATCCGCTGGTCGCTCCCCGGGGCAAAATCCTGGACCGCGACAACCGCGTGATCGTGGACAATCACTCCTCGTTCAGCGTGATGCTGTCGCGGGAGAACCTGAAGCCCGAACACGTCAAGCCTATCGCCGAAGGGCTCAACCTGAACGTCGACGACCTCACCGAGCGGCTGCGCCGGTATGACCGCACCCGTCCCAAGTACGAGCCCATCATCATCAAAGAGGAGTTGTCCCCCGAAGAACTGGCGTTCGTCGAATCGCACCGGGATCCGGAGTTCTTTCCGGAGATGGAGGTGATCCATTCGTCGCGGCGGGAGTACCCGGCGGCGCAGTTCGCCGCCCACCTGATCGGCTATACGGGGGAAATCAGCGAAAGCGAGTTGGACCTCCCTGAATTCGCCGAGCACGAACCCGGGGCCATCATTGGGAAGGCCGGCATTGAAAAGCAGTACAACGACATCCTGCACGGAGTGGACGGCCAGCGGCGGGTGGTGGTGGACAGCCGCGGACGTGAGCGCCAGGTGATGGACAACAAGGATCCGACGGTGGGGCACAATCTCCAACTGACCATCGACCTTGACTTACAGACGGTCGCCGAGTTGGCGATGGAGAACCGCAAAGGCGCGGTCGTGGCTCTGGACCCCCGTAACGGGGAAGTGCTGGCCCTGGTCAGCCGCCCGGCGTTCGAGCCCAGCCGCTTTGCCGTCCGCATCCGGTCGGCCGACTGGCGCGATATCGTGAACGACCCTGACCGGCCGCTGTTGAATCGAGCGATCCAGGCGCAACTGGCTCCCGGGTCCACATTCAAGCCGCTGGTTGCGATGGCGGGCCTGGAAGCCGGTGTGATCGACGATGGATTCACGACATATTGTCCGGGTGGCGCTTCGTTCTACGGCCACTATCACGCCTGCTGGCAGAAGAAAGGGCACGGGTCGGCCGGGCTCAACCGAGCCATCGCGCAGTCGTGCGACGTGTTCTTTTACACCGTCGGCAACCGTCTCGGCATCGATCGGCTGGCGTACTACGGAGAGATGGCTGGTTTGGGCGCAAAGACCGGCATCGATCTTCCCGACGAAAAGAGCGGGATCATGCCCTCGACCCGCTGGAAGATTCGGAACCTCCAGGCGAAGTGGTATCCCGGCGAGACGATTTCGGTGGCGATCGGCCAAGGCTATCTGACGGTGACGCCCTTGCAGTTGGCGCACGCCATTGGCGGCCTGGCGATGGGCGGCGCATGGTATCGCCCCCACCTGGTCAAGCTGGAGAAGGAGGAAAAGCCGCGGGTCTGGTCCCTCCAGCCGGAGAACGTGCGGAAGGTGGTCGACGGGATGTTCGCCGTCGTGAACCCGGGAGGCACCGGCATCCGTGCCCGGATCCCGGGAATCGAAGTGTGCGGGAAGACCGGCTCGGCCCAGTTGGTTTCGAACGATTACGTCAAGACGAATAAAGGGCTCTCGGAGCATCTGAAAGACAATGCCTGGTTTGTGGGTTTCGCCCCGCGCGAGAAACCGGAGATCGTGGTGGTCGCGTTGTACGAGAATGCCGAGCATGGCTATCTGGCCGCCCCGATCGTTCGCGACGTCATCAAGTCGTATTTCGACAAGAAGGCGCGGCGAACCGGCGCGCGGGAGGAAGTGCCGATCTCGACCCTCCTGCCGGTAGTTCCCGCACCCCAACCACAATGACCCGCTCGATCCGCGATTTCGATTGGACCCTGATCCTGACCTGCCTGTTCCTGTCGGGCATCGGCGTGCTGCAGATCTACAGCGCGACCGCGGGAACGCGATTCGCCGACGCCTGGTGGAAGCAGATCATTTTTGTCGCGGTGGGACTCCTGCTGATGTGGCTGGTCGCCTCGATCGACTATCATTCGATGCTCGGGCAGGTGCCGATTCTCTATCTGCTCTCGATTGCCGGGCTGATCCTGGTGTTGCTGGTTGGTACCCGGATTTACGGCGCGCGGCGCTGGATCACGATTTTCGGCTTCATGTTTCAGGTGTCGGAATTCGTCAAGCTGGTGGTGATTCTGGTGGTGGCCCGGTTCCTCACCGACGTGCGTGTCGACACGCTGGAACTGTCTGATTTCTTTAAGCTTTCGGGAATTATCGCGGTTCCGTTCCTGTTGGTTGCCAAGCAGCCGGACTTAGGTACTTCTCTGACTTACCTGCCGATTCTGGCGATCGGGGCATTTCTCGCAGGGCTCCGATGGAAGTATATTGTTGTTATCGGCCTGGTGATCCTGGTGATTCTGCCAGCGGCGTGGTTGACCCTGAAGGACTACCAGCGGGCCAGGCTGGTGACCTTTGTAAATCCGGATGCCGACCCTCGGGGGAGCGGTTACCAACTGATTCAGTCCCGAATCGCGGTGGGTTCCGGAGGGATGTGGGGCAGGGGCGTCACCAAGGGAACGCAGACAAAGTATCAGTTCCTGCCGGTGCCGCATACCGATTTTATCCTCGCGTCGTTTGCCGAGGAACACGGGTTCGTGGGTGTGGTCGGCGTGTTGACGCTGTACTTCATCCTGCTGATGCAGATCGTGCAGAATGCACAGACCGCCACGGATCGGGCCGGCATGTATATCTGTACGGGGGTATCGGCGTTGTTGCTGTTTCATGTGTTTGT
The DNA here is from genome assembly GCA_964529305.1 of uncultured Solibacteraceae bacterium. Classification (GTDB taxonomy): domain Bacteria; phylum Acidobacteriota; class Terriglobia; order Bryobacterales; family Bryobacteraceae; genus CAZGUX01. The sequence goes on from CAZGUX010000063.1 coordinate 3,770, forward strand.
GAACGTCGCTATGGTAGTTGGCAACGCACCGGTAACCGGCATTCCCTTGCCTCTGATGAGCGCCGGGGGGTCGAACACGATTTCCACTTTCGTGATGCTGGGGCTGGTGAACAACGTCCGGCTGCGGCGCTTTGTGAATTGAGTTCGCGGCCGCGGGCCGCTCGGATGTCAGGTTTTTCCGGGGCCGGGACCCCGGGTCATCAGTTTTGGCGTTCTGCTACCGTGTCGCGGCGGGACGCTCGAGGAGTATGAGGTGAAGCCCTTCACGGGAAGGGCGGCAAGATTTGGTTGGGAGCCCCAAGGCACTCTCGGACCTGTCGGGGAGATAGGACGGGCGAGTGAAGTGGTTCCCGGGCCGGAATGCTGTTGCAGCAAGACTCCACGTTCCGGGCCTGTGAGAGGGTTCTGCGTGACGAGGCGGGATGCCATTAGTCCCGTCCAGCGGAAAATTCCACACCGGGTGTCCATTGTCTCTCGCCCTCCGGGTTCGGGAAGCCTCCGGCCCCATGGAGGGTTTGCATGTCGAAGGAATTGATTGTGTCTTCGAGCCGGCACGAAACGCGTGTCGCGGTTCTCGAAGACGACCAACTGGTCGAGATTTATCATCAGCGCGAGCATGAGTATTCGCTCGCCGGGAGCGTTCACAAGGGCCGCGTGACCCGGGTTCTGCCCGGGATGCAATCGGCGTTCGTGGACATTGGCCTGGAGCGCGACGCGTTCCTTTACGTGTCGGATTTCTTCGAAGACAACGAGGAGTACGACGCGGTAGTGAGCACAGTGGAGGACAAAATCCTCCGTATGGAGCGCGGAGAGGCGCCAGCCCCGGTCGTGCTGGCCGCGCCGGCTGCCGCCGTGGCTCCGGTGGAGGCGCCGGTAGTGGAAGCCGCCGCCGCGCCGGCCCCGCCCGTGGTCGTGGCGCCGCCGGCGGCGCCGGTGGAGCGGGATCGAGGCGAGCGTGGAGGCCGTGAGGGCCGGGACAATCGTGACGGCCGCGACAATCGCGATGGGCGCGATGGACGAGGCCGCCGCAATCGGCGCCGCCGGGGCCGCGCGCGGGGCCTGCCCGAATCGAAGTTCGCGGCGCCCGAAGCCGAGGCGCCCGCGGCCGCCGCTCCGGGCGAACCAATGGACGAAGACGACATCATCGTCCTTCCCGGCGAATCCCTCGCCAAATACTCGCGGCCGGGCGATGAGACGGCTGACCTCGAGGCGGACGAACCGGCAGGTGAGCCTGCCGCGATTCAGGAACTGACGCGGGAAGAGACCGAAGAGATCCTGGAGGCGGTCCACGAAGTAGAGGTGGAAGCCCAGGTCGAACACGCCTTGGGCGAGGGGCTGCGAGAGGAACCCGCCGAGGTCCCGGTCGCCGGGCTGGAGCCTGCTCCCACCGCCGAAACCTCCGAAGAGCCAGTTGCCGTGATCGGTCCGCCCGCTGAGGCTGAAGCCATGGTTGCGGTTCTGCCGGAGGTGCCGACGGAGAGTCTGGAGGTCGGGGAAAAGGAAGACGACGAGGCCGGCGACGCGGCTGAGGACGGGGACGAAGCGGAAGGTGGGGAACTGCTGGACGCGCCCGAGCCCGAAGGTGAGCCGGCCGGGGACGAAGCCGGCGAAGCCTCCGATGACGACACGCCGGAGCCGGCACGCCAACCGACCAGCCTCACGGCGACTCTCCGGGAGCAGGGCAGCCGCTACCCTCACAGGGTGTCGCGCCGCATGCGCCGCCGGATGCGTACCGAAGGCGGGCCGCCCGCCGCGCCCGGCCCCCGGCCCGTGATGGAGCCGGTCGAGCGGAAAGAGGTCCAGGCCCCTGCCCCGCGTCAGGCCGCGAAGCCCGCGCGAGTCCAGCCCAGCATCGCCGACCTGCTGAAGGAAGGCCAGGAGATCATCGTCCAGATCGCCAAGGAGCCCCTTGGCCAGAAGGGCGCCCGCATCACTTCGTATGTCGCCCTGCCGGGACGCTTTGTCGTGTATATGCCCACGGTGGATCACGTGGGTGTCTCGCGTAAGATTTCGTCCGATGAGGAGCGCCAGCGGCTCAAGCGGATTCTGCAGACCAACCGACAGGGCATCCCGGGCGGCTTCATTCTGCGCACGGCCGGCGAAGGCCAGACCGAAGCCGACCTTCGCGCGGACATGATGTTTCTGTACAACCTGTGGCTCGACATCCGGCAGAAGGCGGAAAAGCGCAAGGCGCCGGTGCTGGTCTATCACGACCTCGACCTGGTGCAGCGTGTGCTGCGCGATCAGCTCACGGCCAATTTCAAAACCATCTGGGTCGACAACGAGGAAGTGTACGAAGAGGTTGTCCAGTTCGTGCAGCGCTTCCAACCCGCCCTGGTCGGGCGCGTGAAGCTCTACACCCGGTCGACGCCGATTTTCGATTCGTTCAACATTACCAACGAACTCGAAAAGGCCCTTCGCCCGAAGGTGTGGCTGAAGAGCGGCGGCTACATCGTGATCAACCAGACCGAGGCCCTGGTGGCGATCGACGTCAATACCGGGAAGTTCGTCGGCAAGTCGAACCGGCTGGAAGACACCATCGTCAAGACCAACACGGACGCGATCAAGGAGATCGTGCGGCAGATACGGCTCCGCGACCTGGGCGGCATTATCGTCGTGGACTTCATCGACATGGACGAGCGGAAGAACCGCCAGAAGGTGATGCAGTCGCTCGAAGAAGCCATGCGGTCGGACCGTGCTCCGTACAAAATCCTGTCGTTCAACGATTTTGGCCTGGTTGCGATCACGCGCAAACGGGTCAAGCAGTCGCTGGAGCGGACATTGTGCGCTCCGTGTCCTTATTGCGAGGGCGCGGGTTACGTGAAGAGCGTGCAGACGATTGTCGCTGAGATTCTGGATGAGGCGAAGAAGATCGCCCCGGCGCTCGACAAGAGCGACGTCACGCTGCGGGTCAATCCCGAGGTGGCCAAAGTGCTGAAGTCGACCAAGAACGACTTCCTGCAGGAGATCGAGGAGACGCTCAGCCGGACCGTGATGGTGAAGAGCGATCCGGCGCTCCACCAGGAGAAGTTCGACCTCGCCTGACCGATGGCCCCGCGGCCAACCAAAACGAGTGAAGAACGCGTCGCAGCCCCGACCGTCAGAGGGGTTGCACGTTTCTGAGCCGCGACCGGCAGGGAGCGGGCAGTCCAATTTCCGTACGGGTTCTCTCGGATGGGGTTGCGCTTTCTGAGCCGCGACCGGCAGGGAGCGGGCAGTCCAATTTCCGTACGGGTTCTCTCGGATGGGGTCCCTGGGGCGCGAGTGCATGCTGGGCGAGAGCCATTCGACGAGCGGCCGGGACTCCCTCGCCGGGCTTCGCCCGGTGGGCCGGCCAAGGGGGCCGGCCCGCAGTCCGGGGGGACCGCCCTACCAAGAGCGGTGACGACTCTCACCTCGGTTCGATCTGGACAAGATTGGCCGAGTGCGGTTTCAGGGGAACGGTGACGGCCTCCTTTGCCTGGGTCGTCTCGGAAACGCTTGGGTGGACCCACTTCAGTCGATACGTCCGGCCGCGGGTGAACCCGGTGGTCTCATTGAGTGGGATCGTCATCGATCCCGCGTCCGATGAGGGGTTGAACAGGAACGCATAACCGTGCCCGTCCCGGACCCGCAGGTGTCCGTCCGGCTTGCCGCTGTCCGGCCAGTCCGCGAGGTCGATAACGTCGGCCATGAAACGGCCGTGGTCCCTGGCCCAGTCCAGCCAGAACCGCACCCGGGCGCGATCGGCCGCTGGGAACGCGGCCAGACCGTTCGCCATCACGCGGTTGTTCCCCAGAATGGCTTTGGCATGGTCGGCCAGTTTCTCTCGGGTGCTCGGAGCGATGAACAGATAGTTGCTCGAAACCGCCAGCGCGCTCAGCATGGTGTAGTCGACAGGTTCGAAACCGGGCTGCACCATGATCTGGTCCAGGTACGACGGAACAAAGGTATAGGCGCGCCGCATCCGGCTCCACAGGCGGAATTTGTCCGCCCCTAAACCCGGGTTCTCGAGAAACGTGAACAGGCTGTCCAGGTACGTGGCGTCCCAGATTCCGGCGTCCATGTGCGGCCGCTGGCCCTGTAGCTCAAACGCCGCCCCGAAGGTTTCGCGCATTTGCCGGAACATCTCGCGGCGCCGGTAGAAATAGGCATAGGAGACGTCGCCCGCCAGGTGGCGATGATTCGGCTTCTCGCAGACAAGGCGATAGCGCAGGCCGGGAGGGGGCTCGTCGGAGATGAATCCGGCAAACCCGGTCTTGCTGTCGTTGATCACGATGCGCGTGAACCAGTCCAGATAGGCGGGATTGGCCGTGCAGTTGATGGCCGGGTTCGCCTGCCATTCCGGAAAGTTGGGGCTGTAGGGGCCGAGGCGGGGCCGGAGCCAGCCGTGCACGGCCTTGAGGCTGGCCCAGTTCATCACGGTCAGTCCGTTGCCATTAATCCAGTCAAGCACCCTGCGCCGCGCCGGAGGCTCGATCAACCGTTGATCCTGGGGCGTCAGGCGTAGCGCTTCGCGATGGGCGCCGAAGAAGGGCGCGGCAGGCTGGATGATGCATTTTCCCAGCATCTCCTTTGCGACCGAGAGGGTCGCGATGTCCTGCTGGGCGCGCGCGTCTCCGTCGGGGTCGCCGTAGTCGCCGAGATAGAGTCCGCCCTGGTAGCCGTTGTACACCAGGGTGATCCCCTCGCGAGGCGGCTTGAGCTTACGGACCATCGCGAGCATCGCCTCCGATTCCCCGGTATCCGGCGGGATTGACGAAAGGACGGATTCCTTGATTTTGGGCGGCGCCGGGGGCGCCTCGCGGCCGGTGCGGCGATAGACGCCCCAATACGCCGTCTCTGCTTCGTACGTGTCGCCGGCGTTGAACACCATGTTGACGGGATAGGCGAGATCCATCGTGGCCGCGCCGGCGGGTTGCATCTCCTCGAAAGGCGTCCGGACGCCGAAGAAGAAGCCTCCCTTGGCCTGTCGCAGGAAGTAGGTGAGGCACTGCCCGTGTTGAAACGGAACCAGCTTGCCGGTCTTCGGATTCGACCGCCAGCCTCCCACCGAAAACCTCTTGATGGCGAACTCCTGACTGCCGAGGTGTCGAATGCGGACTCGTTTTTCCAGAAAGTGGTCGCCTCCGCCCAGGCGCCAGCGGACGTTGACGTCGAACTCCGCGTGCCGGTAAGCCACCTCCAGTCCGTCGGCGAGAGCCTGCACGGACACGAGCTTCGAGTTGCGTTCATTCACTTCCGACGTTTCCGTGGTGAAGGCGAACGGAAAGCCATCCGCCATCTCGAAGCGCTCCCGCGTCAGCTTATTGTCGAGGGCGGCAAGCCGGCCGTCCGCGGTGAAGGTCGCGGTCAGTGAATTCGACGAGCGGACAATCGCGGAAGCGCCCGCGTGCAGCGGGAGCATCAAGGAGAGGGTCAACAGGATTCGTTTCATAGTTTCATATGCGCTTAGCGGTTCGGCCCGTTGCGGTCGTTCGGCCTGGAAAAATCGGGGACTGATCGACGCCATGAGGCCTTCTGAGCCCCGAGCATAAGCGAGCGGTGGCGATGCATGGCGACCGGTGAGGAGCCACCGCTCGCTCACGCTTGCGGCTCGGTTGCCTGGAAGCCGTACGGCCGATACCTCCACGAGATCGAGTCGCCCTCCACCTGTAGGACACTAAACCCTTCGCGGTGCACACCCAACTTCGGCCCGCGCCACGATTGGCCGCAGACCGAACCGGACGTGATGTACTGGCATCCCCGGTACTGCAGGGTCTCGCAGATGTGCGTGTGCCCCTGCAACACCGCCTTGATGTTGTACTGGTGGAGCAACTCCAGAACCACGGCCGCGTTGTTCACCACGATCATCGCCGCGTCGTGTTTCGGGGTCATCCACTGGAGAAATCCCGTCGACAGCGGGATGTGCGTCACGGCGACGATCGGAGTGGCCTTACCGGTCTTCTCCAGATCCCGGCGCAGCCATTCGACCTGTTCGTCGTCGACGTAGCCTACGTACGTGCGGTGGGGCGTAAAGCCGATGGAATCGAGCACCACGAAATGCCAACCCCGAAAGTCGAAAGAATAATAGCGGCGTCCGATCAGGTCCTCGTACATCTTCTTGCCATACTCTGCGTGCGCCGGCGAGACCCCGCTGCGTTCGTACAGGCCGAAGACATCATGATTGCCGAGGGTGTTGTAGAGCGGAGCGTCCAGCCGCTTCATCGTGTCGCGGTACAGGTCGAACAGCAGCCTTGCCCGTTCTCGCGGTACCGCCAGCGCGTCGAATACCAGGTCGCCGCCGGCGATGACGAGGTCCGGCCGCGCGCGGTTGATCTCGGCCAGACACTGGCGGCATCCATCGGCGGCCCGCAACTCGGGTTGGATGTGCAGGTCGGTGACATGGACCAGCGTGAACTTCGATGCCGGCCTGGCCAGCGCGGCAGGAGAGGCGGCAAATCCGGCGAGCCACTCGCGTCGTGTCGGGAGCATGGGTGGCATCCAGTATCGCCCATGCGATCCGGCCTGAGGAAGCTCCCGCATGAAACCTACCAGTGAATCTTCAGACCGATCTGAAACTGGCGCGAGTTGAGAGCGCTCGTATAAGCCAGCGGAGTCGCCGCCGGTCCACGGTTTCCCACAATCGGGCCCGGCAGAGCCGAAATCGGTACGTCGCCCACGATGTTGTTGACCGAACGGAAGTTCGTCCGGTTGAGGAGGTTGAATCCCTCGGCGATGAACTCGACGGCCTGTCCCTCCCGCGCTCCGAAACCAAAGCGGCGCGAGAGCCGCAGGTCGAACGCGGCCGAATCCGGCCCCTGGCCCATGTTGCGGCCCAGACCCGCCGGCCGTTTGGTGTTGACATACGTGTCCCCCTGGGCATCGAAGCCCGTCAGCACATTGAAGGGCCGCCAGGAGTTGTACACGAAGATCGGCGCGAGAGTCCACTTTGCGAGCACGGGAGTCCTCAACCCAGACTCGCAGATCGCGCTCATCACGACCCGGTGCTTCTGATGGAATGCCGAGAGGGCTCGCTCGGCCCGCGCGTTCAACTGATCGTTAGGCGAGTAGTCGGAGTTGAAGTCGGTCGATTCGTCGATGGCGCGGCTGAGCGTGTAGTTGAAATTCAGCGCGAAATTGCGAGCGTACCGTTTGGTCACCTGCAGCATGCCCGCGTGGTAGAACGAGTTGGCGCCTGACTCGAAGATGTTGGTCTGCAGAATGAGCGGATTAATGCGCTCGAACAGGGGCCGTCCGTCGGGCAGGCGCTGACCGGTGTACCGGACATTTCTCCCCAACGTGCGCGCCAGGTGAGCGGCGCGATTGAAATTGTAGCCGAGCGATATCGCGTACCCGCCGAAGGACCGTTCCACCTCGAAGCTGGCCTGATGCGCCCACGGATTGACGAAGTCCGGGTCGATGCCAAAGACAACGGAGCCAGGGAGGTTGGGGCCGACACGGATGCCGAATTGCGTCAGATCGGCCTCGGTAATCGGACGGCTGCCGATCACCCCCTGCGCCAGCAAGCGCTGGTATACGGTTGCCGACGTGACAAACTGGCCGTTGGCCGGATCGCGGAACAGGGTGCTGGTGGGAGTGAGCAGAATCTGGTTGATGAACCGCCCCGACAAGGGCTCCGCCACGCCGGCGACCTGGGCATGGATTTGCGAATAGTAGAGACCGTACCCGCCGCGAATCGCCATCTTCTGGTCCTTGCCCGGCGACCAGGCGAAGCCCACCCGAGGTCCGAAATTGTTGCGGTCGGCGGGCACCACCGGTTGCTGAATCTCGACTTCATAGCGGACGCCCGCGTTCAACGTCAGGTCTGGCCGGATGCGCCAGGTGTCCTGAACGTAGAAATGGTTCCGTTTGACGGTGTTCACGTAGTTCGGAGATCCGAAGCCCTGCTGGTACAGTTCCGGAATTCCCAGCGCGTACGACTGCAGGGCGGTGATGGGTTGCGTGATCACGGGAACCAGCGCGGCCTGGCCGCTCGACGCCAGAATCTGCCCCAGTTGCGCGGGAAAGTTCGGGTCTCCGGTGGCGCTGATCAGCACACTCGCCAGCGGAATTCGCGAGCCGAACGTGAATCGCCCTCCTAGAAACGTCTCCGACACCTGGCTGTGCCGGGTGGGATTCAGGTCGTAGCCGAACTTCAGCGAGTGATGGCCCCAGGCATAGTTGAAGTTCTGGATTGCTTGCCAATGGCGTTCGATGCCGCTGTAGGGCAGGAAGATCTGGCGGCCGAACAAACCGTAGCCGTTGATGTTGATTTCGGGCCCGAAGGGATCGTTCGGCGTCACCGAGAAAGGGTTGTAGTTGAACATCAACCTCGTCTCCATCACCCAGCGCGGGTTGAAGACGAAGGTGTCCGCGGCCATCGAGGTCCAGTCGGTGAAGTCGAGGCCGCGGCCGCGGTTGTAGCCGTCCAACGCGCCGAAGGCGGAATTCTCCTGAGGATTCCAGGTCGCGTTGGTGCGGAAGAACGCGCTGTGGCGGTCGCTGAAGCGATGGTCGAGGCGAAAGGAAATCTGGCTGGACGACTCTTTGAAGGGGAAGTTGCCGCTGTTCGCATCGAACAGACGGACCAGGGCCGGATGGTTGGCCGGTGTGAGCAGGGCGCGTCCCTGCCGCGCCAGACCCACCAGGAGTGGATTGCCCGTCGCCTCGAGAAAGCGGAACAGGGAATCCTGACCGGGCGTCAGGCGGGAGAACAGCGTTCGGTCCTGGAGGATGGGCACAAAGTTGGTCTCCCTCCGGCGCAGGAGTTCGTAAGCCACGAAGTAGAACGTCCGATCCTTCGCCACGGCGCCACCGGCGGTGGCTCCGGACTGCACACGGGTGAATGCCGACTTGCCAGGGTCGAAGTAGTTGCGGGCCTGAATGTCGCGGTGGCGGAGAAAGCCAAACAGATTGCCGTGAAATGCGTTCGTCCCGCCCTTGGTGACGATGTTGACGATGCCGCCCGAGGCGTTGCCAAACTCCGCGGTAAAGCTGTTCCGGTTGATCTGGAACTCGAGCGCCGCCTCCTGGGAGACGGAGGGCCGCACGCCGCCGGAGAGATTGTAGTTCTCCACTCCGTCGATATAGAACCCGTTGCCGCGGCCATTGGAGCCGCCAAAGCTGAGGCCGGAGTTCGGGGTCTGAATCGGACGGAAGCTGGTGTCGTCCACCAGATTAGTGGTCTCGACGACCCCGGGGGCAAGCAGGGCGAAATCCAGGTAGTTGCGGCGGTTGATCGGAAGGCTGTTGATGCGCTTCTGCTCGATCGTGTTGGCCTGCTGCGTGCGCTCCGTCTCGATGACGGCGACCTCGGCGTTCACCACCACCTCGGTCTCGACCGACGACACGGAAAGCGCGATCGTAAGCGACACGATGTCGCCGACGCGGACCTCGATACCATCCAGAACTTTTGGGCTGAACCCGGGGGCTTCCACGCGGACTCGATACACACCGGACGGTACGAGCGAAAGCGCAAAACCGCCATCGGCCGCCGATTCGACCGAGCGGGTGAACCCCCGTTGCTCATTGGACAGGGTGAGCCTGGCGTGAGAGACTGCCGCCGCGGTGGGGTCGACCACCTCCCCGCGAACCTCGCCGGAACTGCTCGTGGCCTGACAGTAAGCAACCAACGCGGTTGCCAGGAACGTGATGCCGGCACGGCACGGTGCCATGGATGATCCTCTCCGGGAGCCACGACGAGTGAGCGAAACTCAACGCCGGGACCGCGGCGCTCCCGATCAAGCTGCCGCTTGCGACTGCCTAAGGTTGTGTCGACGCAGCGGTCTTGGCGCCGCCGGCCCAAACACCGAATATCGCGATCGCTCCTCTCACCCCAGGCCCACACGGCTCGGGATGCCCCGAAAAGCCACGCCGCGAAGGGCCGGAGGCCTGTTGGCGTCGATGGCCAGCACAACTCTGAAATCATACAACTTTCTTCGAACCGTGGCGCCGGTCTCCAACCGGCGCTTACTCTTCGATCGCAGGGTCCATAAGCCTCCATGTACAAGCGCGAAACCCGATTGCGGCGCCGCGGCGCCGCGATATGATTGACCTGACATTCGCGAAACCGGCCGCCGGTTTCGAAAAGACTGGAGGCACTGGATTGGCAGCAAAATTCGAAATGAAGAAGTCCGCCAACGGCGAATTCATGTTCAATCTGAAGGCCGGCAACGGAGAGATCATCCTCACCAGTGAGACCTATAAGGCGAAGGCCAGTTGCCTGGCCGGAGTCGAGTCCGTGAAGAAGAACGCGGCGATCGAGGGGCGCTTCGACCGCCGGCAATCGCAGTCGGGCAAGCCGTACTTTGCGCTCAAGGCGTCCAACGGCCAGGATATCGGCCGGAGCGAGATGTACGAAAACGAGGCAGCCCGGGAGAACGGCATCAAGTCGGTGATGAAGAACGCACCGGGCGCCAGTCTGGTGGAAGTGGCAGGCGCATAGGGAGAGTCGTTGTGCGTCTGGCGGGCGCGGCAACGGTCCGGCGCGGGGCCGTTGCCATGCGAGACGGATGAGCCTCGCAACTCATTGAAGCCAAACGACGCAAGCTGATCGGTTCCATTTTTAGTATCCTGGGTTGTTGGAATCACGTATTTTCATGAGAGAGGTGTGCACGATGACCACGAAATTCCGGCTCCTCACTGCGGCGGCGGCGAGTCTGCTGCTCGCGTCCGGCCTCTTGGCTCAAACGGGCGCGCTCGCCGGCCAAGTCAAGGGCGAGGACGGGAAGCCCCTCAAGGATGCCATCGTCAAGATTGAACGGCTCGACATCAAGGGCAACTATAAGACCAAAACCAACAAAAAGGGTGAGTGGATTCACGCCGGTCTTCCACTGGGCCAGTACAGCATCGTGTTGGAGGTCGACGGGCAGATGAGAGATCAGGTCCGTGGCGTACGGACCACTCTCGGCGACCCGGTTGAAGTGAACTTCGACCTGCAGGCGATCAAGAAGCGGCAGGACGCCTTGAATGCAGCCGCCCAATCGGGGCAGCAGGTGAGCCAGGAAGTCGCCCGCGACATGAGTCCCGAGCAGCGCAAGCAGATGGAAGCAGCCATCAAGGACCGCGAAAAGCAATTGTCGAAGAACAAAGAGTTGAGCGACGCGTTCAACGGCGGCATGGAGGCGCTGCGCAACAAGCAGTGGGACACCGCGGTCACCCAGTTGAGCAAGGCGGGCGAACTCGATCCCAAGCAGCACGTCGTGTGGGCGCAGTTGGCGGAGGCATACAACGGCCAAGCCCAGACCAAGACGGGCGAGGAGCAGAATGCCATCATGGCCAAGTGCTACGACATCTATCGCAAGGCGATCGAACTGAAGCCGGACGACTCCGGGTATCACAACAACTTCGCGCTTGCTCTGGCCCGGGGAAAGAAGTTCGCCGAAGCGCAGGAAGAGTTGACCAAGGCCGCGCAGATCGACCCGACCAACGCTGGCAAATACTACTACAATCTCGGCGCGCTCCTGGTGAACAACCAGCAACTGGATCAGGCGGGCGAGGTGTTCAAGAAAGCGATCGAGGCTGATCCGAATCACGCCGACTCGCATTACCAGTACGGGGTTTATCTGATTTCCAAAGCTGCCACCGATGCCACAGGCAAAGTGACGCCCGTGCCTGGCACCAAGGAAGCGTTTGAAGCCTATCTGAAGCTGAAGCCCGACGGGCCCTTCGCCGAGTCCGCCAAGGGGATGCTTGCCATGATGGACGCGAAGATCTCCACCGAATACGTAAATCCTGACGCGGCCAAGAAGGGCGGCAAGAAGAAGAAGTAAGCGGGAGGCGATGTCCGGCGCCCGCGTGGCGGGCACCCCCGTCCTCAGATGTTGCGTCAGTAAAGACCCGGCCGGGAGGCCGATTGGATGCTTCGCAACTTAATCCGGTTTCTGTTCGTCGTGCTGGCTCTGGCATTGGCGCGCTATCTGGTGGTGATGCTTGCCAACGCGGTTGCGGGTCCCCGGCGAGGCGGGCAGAATGCCCGCCGGCGGCCGTCCCCGCAACCCACCAGCGCGGTTCCCACGGAGGGCTCCTTGAAAAAAGATCCGGTGTGCGGCATGTTCATTCCGGAGGCCTCCTCGATCAAGGAAACGGTCGACGGCGCGGTCGTGCATTTCTGTTCCGCCGAATGCCGCGCCAAGTTCCAGCAAAGCGCCTAGGACCATGAACCCCCGCCCGCTCGCTGTTGCGCTGCTCCTTTCTTCTCTTCCCTGCGCCGCCTACGCCCAGTACGCCGAAGTCTCGCTCAGCTTTGGACAATCGCTGTTTCGCAACGAGAAGCTCAACACCACCGATCTCGTCAACCTGGATCAGTACTTCGTGGCCGACGGGTTTCGGGTAGCCGGGCGCCTGACCCTGAACACGGGCCGCTTCTTCGGGCATGAGATCGGCTACTCATACAACCGGAGCAAACTGGGGATTCAGACCGGAACGGTCGTGGAGAAGGTCGGCATGACGACCCATCAGGGCATGTACAGCTTCCTGCTCCATGCGTTGCCGGAGGGCACCCGGGTCCGCCCATTCCTGGCCGGAGGGGGACACTTCACTACGTTCTATCCGCCGGGGACATCCGTCAGCTACGGCAACGGCGTCACCAAGTTCGGATTGAACTACGGCGCGGGCGTCAAGGTCAGGGTCACGCCGATTTGGGGAATTCGCTTCGACGTTCGCAACTACGCCGTGCCCAAACCCTTCGACCTGCCCGGAGCCAAGGGCTGGCTGAACCAGATTGAGGCGTCCGCCGGCATTTCGCTCCTACTGTAAGATGTGGGGATGCGATGGACGTCCCTTCTCTTCCTTCCGGTGGTTTTTCAACTCCCGGCGGCCACCCACGAAATCTACCCTGACCATCACTCGCGGGTCTTTTCGGCGTTCAAAGAGCCGGTTGGGCGAATCAAATCCGGCGACACGGTGATCACTCGGACGTGGGACTCCGGAGGACGCGACTACAAGGACGTCTGGCACATCAAGCACCCTTACGTCTATCCCGAGAGCGGGAATCCGCTGATGGGGCCGTTCTACATCGAGGGCGCCGAATACGGCGACTCGCTCGAAGTGCGCTTGGACAAAGTCCGGCTGAATCGCACACACGGGTACACGTCCTATCGCCTGTCGCTCGGAGCCCTACAGCCGAGCGAGTCGGTGTACAAGAACTTCTACAAGATGGAGGCGGTCCGGCCCGGGCGCGCCGACATGATTCCCTGGGACCTCGATCTCGAGCGTAAGGTCGCGCGGCCCCGCCTGCTGCAAGGTTCGGGGTACAAGTTCGAGATTCCCGTGCGGCCCATGCTGGGCTGTATCGGCGTGGCCCCGCCCGGAGAAAAAGTCGAAACCTCCGGACCCTCGGGCCCACACGGCGGCAACATGGATTTCAACGAAACCACGGAGGGCGCGGTGGTGTACTTGCCGGTCTTCCACAAGGGCGCGTATTTCTATCTGGGCGACGGCCACGCGGCGCAGGGCGACGGCGAAGGCCTGGGCAGCGGCATCGAAACCTCGCTAGACGTGCAGTTCACCGTCAAGGTACACAAGGGCAAACGCATCTCGATTCCCCGGCTCGAGAACAGCCAGTACCTCATTTCGATTGGCAGCCAGCCCGAGTTCTCGTCGAGCATGGACCAGGGTCTGCGCATGGCCAACAGCGACATGGTGAGCTGGCTGACGACCGACTATAAGCTGACCGAGCCTGAAGCGCACCTGCTGATGGGAACCGTGGTGGAGCACAAGGTCGTCACGTACTTCGGGTCGATGGCGACCCTGATCGCGAAGAAATACTTGCCCAAACGTTGAGGTCAAGTGGCGCCGGGCGGCGTTTTTTTTCGCCCGGCGCGCCTCCGGAACAGTCCAGACTTGGAAGCAGGAACCAACA